>JAYOZP010000004.1:0-13280 GCA_038154245.1 Nitrospinales bacterium
CAGTCATGACAGTGAAAAACCGCTATGCAAAACGTTCAAAAATATCAGAGGCTAAATTTCGACAATTAATCTGCTATTTTGTCGTTGATTTGGATGCCTCTCAGATCACTCAACTCATTAGTCTGAATCGTAATTCTGTTAACCGTTATCTACGAGCGATTCGAGAACGCATCGCAGAGTTTTGTGAAACCCAATCGCCTTTTTCTGGAGAAATCGAAGTCGATGAAAGTTTTTTTGGCGCCCGACGAATTAAAGGAAAAAGAGGGCGAGGCGCTTCGAGCAAAACCATCGTCTTTGGCATTCTTAAACGCCATGGCGACGTCTACACTGAAATTGTTCCTGACTGCTCCAAAACCACGCTGCAAGCCATTATCCGGGGCCGTGTCTCCATGGAAAGCGTCATCTACTCCGACGGATGGCGTGGCTACAATGGACTTGTCGATGTCGGATATGGAAAACATCTTCGCGTTGACTATGGAAAAGATGAATTCGCCAAGGGACACACTCACGTTAATGGGATCGAAGGGTTTTGGGGATTTTCCAAAACTCGCTTGGCCAGGTTTCGCGGAATGAATAAATCGACTTTCTATTTGCATCTTAAAGAATGTGAGTTTAGATTTAATTTACGACATCAGGATCTATATAAAACCCTGTTGAAAATTACTAAAATCAAACCTCTGTTCTAGTCATGACCCTTATTTATTTCATTATCGAATTTTTTTGCCAATAATTTTCTTAAATATGGGGTTATGTATTTTTCACCTTTGGCCACTTTATTAATAGCATCCAATAATTGATTGGGAGGGCATGTCTTAGAAAGGTAACTTGAAGCCCCAGATTCAATTAACTTTAAGCCATAATGGTCTTCTGCATATACACTTAAAATAATAACGTGTAAATCAGGATTTATTTTTTTTAAATGAATTAAAGTTTCCAGGCTATTTTTGGCTTGAATTCCTATATCCATCAAAATAACATCAATATCTAATAATTTTAGCTTTTCCAAGACTTCATTTGAGTTTTTAGCTTCCCCGGCAACTACAATTTTCGAATCTCGCGTGATTAAATTTTTTAACCCCTGTCGTACAATCGCATTAGCGTCTGCGATTAAAATTTTTATATTAGGCATATTCTAAAAGGAGCTCATCTTTTGCCATCATTTAAAAAGTAAAAAGGAAGCCAATAACTCCCAATCATGAATGATTTTAAATTCACTCTTAACATTCCTCACACTGCGAAAGGCTTTTTAGAGTAAAATCAAAAGCTAAGCTTATTAATCCATAATCTCCTCAAGAATATCAATGGATAAAACCTTATAATAAAATAGTCAAAACATTTAGCTCCCATAACATTTATATAATTTAGCCCTCTAAAAACTTGTAAATACCAATCCTTATTACAATAAGTTACAAACTAAAGGACCGACTTGATTCCTGCTCTTATAACTAACCGCAGAATCTTGACTATAAGAAATAAAATATCAGTCGATGGTAGGAGAGAAAAAATCTGAACAGAGTACGGGGAACCAGGTTCATTTTAATTTTACCAAGTTAACCATCAACAATATCGTGAATCGCTTCTTCATCCCATATTTTTTTTGGATTTTCTTTTCCTAAATGAATCAGAAACTCGACGTTGCCTTTTTGTCCAGTTATTGGCGAAGGGATAAGATTAAGAAAACGCCAACCTAATTGACTAACGAATTCTTTCAAGCTAAGTAAGACTTTTAAATGTTTATCGGGAGACTTAACAATTCCCTTTTTCTCCACTTCGCTTTTGCCTACTTCGAACTGTGGTTTAACAAGAGCAATAATCTCTCCCTTTGACTTTAAGAATTGAAAGGTAGGAGGCAAAACAAGCTTAAGAGAAATAAAAGAAACGTCTAACACAGCCAAATCAACCAATTCACCCAAATCATCCGCATTTAAATAACGTATGTTTTGTCTTTCTAATAATCGAACTCTTGAATCGGTTCTTAGCTTCCAGTCAAATTGACCATAGCCGACATCGACGGAAATAACTTTAGAAGCGCCATATTGGAGTAAGCAATCGGTAAAACCACCCGTGGAGGCGCCAATATCGATAGCTGTTTTTCCAGCGACAGGAATTTCGAAAAGTTTAAGGGCTTGCTCTAATTTAAGGCCTCCCCGGCTAACGAATGGATGGTCCGGTTCATGGATATCTATAAAGCTATCTTCCAAAACCATTTTACCGGCTTTACAGACAACTTCCCCTTCGACCTTAACTTTGCCCGCCAAAATCAAACTGCGGGCCTTTTCTCCAGTGGAGATCAGTTTTTTTTTACTAACAAACGATCAAGACGTAACCGACTAATCTTCTTTGCCATCGTCATCCTCAGTTGGGAATAAATCGGTAATCAATTCGCCTTTTTCGTTTTTAGTTAGCTGCTCTATTTTACGTTCGGCTTCATTCAACTTTTTAGAGCAAAGCCGAGACATTTTGATTCCTTCTTCAAAAGCTTCCAAGGATTTATCTATATCCATCTCGCCTTTCTCTAATTCATCGACAATAGATTCTAACCGTTTCATCGCTTTTTCAAATTTTATTTCTTCTTTCTTCTCGGCCATATCATTCTAATTAAAAGTTTTGTAAAATGATTATTAACAAAAGTATCGCTAAGCTCTTCTTCAAATGTATTTTACACAAAAGCTGGAGTTATTTTTCGAAAATCTGGCATCGTTAATAAAATACCCCAAAGAATTCTTAGCCAAATCTACAACTTTATTCTCCATAATAAGCTTTGAATAAAAAGCCTCTTCTAATTTATGATGGCGATTGCGGCTTTTGCCGTACCTGGATAAATCGGTGGCAAAAAATTACCGGCGATTCTATTGACTATGCTCCCTACCAGGAAGTCGCTCATAATTACCCCAAAATCTCTACCTCTCAGTTTCAAAACTCGGTTCAATTAATAGAGTCAGATCAGCAAATTTATACAGGGGCTGAAGCTGTTTTTAAAACTTTAGCTTACAATCCTAAACGCAGATGGCTTCTTAAGCTTTATATGCGCATCCCTGGATTTGCTTTCATCGCCGAACTTGGCTATCAAATAATTGCCCGTAATCGCCAAACTCTTTCCAGACTTTCTAGTTTTTTTTTAACCTAAATTACAACTCTCCCGATTTAACGCTCACTCGAAATTTTTTCCTTAGAGGATTGGGGTTAGTTTATTTCCTTGCGTTTGCATCGCTCGGTTTTCAAATTACCGGACTTATAGGCGATCAAGGCATTTTACCCGCTAAAGAGTTTTTAGGTTGGGCAGAACATCAATTTAAAGCCGACAAATATACCGCCATCCCCACAATTTTTTGGTTTAAGTCTGAAAACTTGTTTCTCCAAATGGTTTGCGGAGCGGGAGCATTACTGGGGTTATTAATACTAGCGGGGAAATTCCACATTCTAATAACCAGCGCTTGTTGGTTCTTTTATCTCTCGCTTGCTTCAGTTGGACAGGAGTTTCTTTGGTATCAATGGGACACGTTACTTTTAGAAATAGGTTTTCTTTCAATATTTCTGTGCCCATGGACCTTACAAAAAAAAACGGATGAAGCTCCTTCAACCTTTATCGTTTGGCTTTTTAGGATTTTAGCTTTCAAACTAGAATTCTCGTCTGGAGTGGTTAAGCTAGCTAGCGGCGACCCTAGTTGGAGGAATTTATCGGCTCTCAGTTATCACTATGAAACACAACCCATTCCAACTTTCGGAGGATGGTTTTTCCATCAACTGCCTCACGGTTTCCATGAAATTTCAACAGCATTCATTCTTGTATCTCAATTAATTTGCCCCTTCTTCATTTTCGCCAAAAGGAAGTGGCGCATTGGTTATTTTTTTCTAATGATTTCAACTCAAGGCCTCATTGCTCTATCGGGGAATTATGGTTTTTTCAACATTTTAACCGTAGTCTTGGCCATCCTTCTACTGGACGACGTTTTTATTAAAAGAATCTTTTTGTTTTTCAAAGTTCATCTTCGCCAGCCCTTCTGCTGTTCTATGTCTGCGACAAAACACATACTTTTAAACATAATAGGTTTTGTTCTATTAACGTTAAACTTCATAAATATCTATGGTCTAGTATTCAAGTTCGAATTACCACATCCGTTAACAAGCGTTATAAAAAACCTGCAACCTTTTCATTTAAACAATCGTTATGGATTATTTGCAGTTATGACAAAAACTCGACCTGAAATCGTTCTAGAAGGAAGTAATGATTTAAAAAACTGGTCTGAATATAAGTTTAAATGGAAGGCTGGAGAATTGGATCGTCCTCCTCTTTATGTAGCGCCCCATCAACCAAGATTAGATTGGCAAATGTGGTTTGCGGCATTAGGAAATTTTAACGGAAATCCATGGTTTATAAGTTTTATTGGAAAAATATTTACCGGCTCCGAAGACGTTTTAAAATTACTAAAAAACAATCCATTTCCAAACTCTCCACCACTTTATCTTCGCGCGGTAAGTTACGATTATAATTTTACAAATTGGGAGGGAAAAAGCCAAACGGGACGTTGGTGGAAACAATCGTCAAAACGGCCTTATTCTCCAATCATTCAAAACCCTTTTAAGAAGATGAAAAAAGACCGCCACCCCTCTGATGTTGCTTCAAATTAAAACTATTGGACGTATAATAAACCTTCGACCTTATCTTCAATTAAAAAAGTAAATCAGATGCCAATCATTGAAGTCTCAGACTTACACTTTGAATACCCTGGCAAAATTGCCCTACAAGACGTATCGTTTTCCATCGAGCCAAAAACCATCACGGCTTTGGTCGGCCCTAATGGAGCCGGGAAAACAACTTTAATGAGTTGCCTAGCCGCTATTGCTCTGCCGGTCTCCGGGGAAATTCATATAGACGGCGTTTCGGTATTCGAAGAACCTCGTCGTTGCCACAAAATGCTTGGTTATCTCCCCGACTTTTTTGGATTATATGACGAGTTAACTGTTAATCAATGCCTAACTTACATGGCAATGTCTCAATAAATCCCCTCAAATCAAATTGAAAACGTCGCACAGACCGCAGCCCGCGTTCGCTAGCTAAATAGGAGTAATATTTTCCACTGAAGCAGAAAAATTGGTCCATTTGGATATTCATGACAATAACTTGTATTTGGGGAACCAACCGCACTGCAGACAGTATGGTTTCCGAAATTCAAGAAAGGACATGGACGTCGCAAAGACTCACCCCCGCCAATCCTTGGTCGATGGTTTGGGAAAAACTACTAGGAAGTTCCATTGTTACCTGGTATACAGGAATTTTTTGCTTAATCGCATTTTTCATTGCAGGCGTTCAAATTAAGGGACCGCAACCATCGGCTTTGATTAGCCAAGGTCTAATTCCTGGCGCTATGTATTTAATAGGACTTGGCCTAGCTTGCCAGGTTTTAGGACTTATGATTGGGATGGGAGGAACCGAAGAAAGATCTTTCTTGGGGCACCGGGCCTTCTGCGCAAATATTATTGGCGCAATGATAGGAGGCTTCGGGGTTGCTATTAGTTTTCAAAAAATGAAACCAGACACAATAATTAATTGGCATGGGATTTCCTTCGCCGATTTTTATTTTTGGTTATTTAGCTTATATGTTTTTCTGATTTGGAGTCCGGTTGGTCTTAATTCTCAAATGCGCAGAGAATTTCAAATGCAAAATCATCCAATTGTTTGGGTGAGTTTTCTTGCCTTCATTATCGTTTATATAACGGGTTTTGAGTTTGTTTCCAAGATAAAAATTATTGGAGAAAAAGGTCCTATTTTTGTTCGTTGGTTTTTTAGTTTTGTATCAATTATTGCATTAACTTATCTAACAATTTTTTGAAAAAAAGCAGACAGTTTCGCTATCCGCCTTTAATATAGCTTGATAAAACGGGGAGAAAGAAAAAAAGCGGCAATGGAAATACCAAGGTGGATGATTTCAACGCTTGTGTTTTGGATGTTAGGAATAGGACTTTTAGCCGTCTATGGAACCGACTTTGAAAAATTGGAAAATGCGTTAGATTTTGTAGGAGATATAGGAGCCGTTTTATGTTTTGCCATGCGCGACTTTGCCATAATCTTATATTTTAAATTTTCCGCGAAACCTCAGCGCACCTCTTCCGTTGCTCTTCTTTATCTAATTATTCTTTACATATTGCTTCCGCTCTTGATGTTTTCTCTTGATCTTGATCAATTAACACCATTGTTTTATCCAATTATAGACGAGGTACAAAGCGCCCCCTCTATTATTCCTGCATTCATAGAAGCAATCTTAATATGGATACTTGTGGTGAATAAATGGAAACGTTCTCCACACTACCAGCTAGCTTAACCGAGGCGCTTATGGATGAGGGATTCTCAATATTGGAAAGTTGAAATGGAACCTGGAGGGATTGGAAAAGCAATATTGAAAAAAGTTTAGCTCTCTTTAAAAAAACCAATCAAAACTAATATAGAAGCGGTTACTCCGCCGAGAACATATAGAAAAAAACCAATCGAAGTTTCTCCTAAGATAGTAATAAAATACTCACGATTAAAAACAAAACCCCAATGAAAAACAAACGCATAAGAAATCAGCAAGCCTAATTTATGTCTACCAAAGAAAAAACATTGGGAGACTAAAAAAACAAACAAAATAACTTGGCCAACCGGTACCACTAAAGTTTTATCGGATAAAAATAATGTAAAGCTATTCCAAAATTCCATTTTTGGGCGCCAAGTATTCGATTTATTTAATTTGTTTTTTTAATTAAAACCCACGCTCTATTAAATTAAAGGTTGAACTTGATTTCTTCCGGACTCTTTAGCTTTATAAAGATTTTGATCCGCTTCGCGAACGGTTTGTTCGAAATTACCTTCCTTTTCAAAAAGAGCTACTCCGAAACTTGCAGTCACTTTAACGTTTTCGCCTTCTCTCTCAAAAACTCTTTCTTCCAACTTACTCCTAATTTTTTCAGCAAATCGAGAGGCTCCATCCAATTCCGTATCGGGCAAAACTAACAAAAACTCTTCCCCGCCCCATCGAGTAGCTATATCTTGCAGCCTTTTTTCTTCTATTATCAATTGTGAAAACTCTACTAAAACCAAATCTCCGAAATCGTGACCATAGTTGTCGTTCACTTTTTTAAAAAAATCAATATCAGCCATAACAACAGCGAAAGGACTATCATTCCTTTGCGACCGAGCTATCTCTTTTTCTAATTGATCGAACAAATATCTTCGATTGTGCAACCCTGTTAATGGGTCGTTATTCGCCATAGCAGCCAATTTTATAATTGCTTGCCGTAATCTGATATGAGTTTTTACCCTCGCAACCACTTCCGCTTGCTTGAAAGGTTTAAAAATGTAATCAACTCCGCCGGCTTCAAATCCTTTTACAACATCATGCGCATCGCTTTTAGCCGATATAAAAATCACCGGAATATCTTCCGTCACATCGGATTCTTTCAACTTAGCGCAGGTTTCATAACCATCCATCCCTGGCATCATAACGTCTAACAAAATTAAATCCGGTATGGCTTGCTCGGCTATTCTTACAGCAATATCTCCTCTAGGAGCTGCGTAAATATTATACCCCTCCGGCCCTAAGGTCTCTCTCAAGATATCCAAATTAGCTGGCGTATCGTCAACCATGAGAATTTTTGCTTTTTCGGGAAAAAGAGCGTCAAAATCAATAGTGTTCATTTTGTTAAATTCATCTCATAAAATTCTAAAAATTCCATTAAACAGAAGAATTCATAAAAAGCGAAATGGCTTTACTGAAATACACAAAATATATTCGGAAATCCAAAAAAAAATATAGATGTTAATCGAAACAAGTCTAACATTATTTTAATTAATAAAGTTAAAACGCTTCGACCAACTAATCTCCTAGAAAGCCAACACAAGTTAATCTTAAAAAACGGTAAAAATCAATCGACAAGATTTACCCCTATTATAAATCATTAATTGTTAAATATCGATTCTCTCATATTAATTTTACATTTCGGGTTTCAATGTAAATCTTTAAAGTTTCAAAAAAGTCTCTTAAAATAGAGCTTTCTTCAAAAATCAAAAGTATTTCTGCATAGAAATTAAGCGTTGGCGCTTAATAAAAATGCAAAACATCCACATAATTATTTCTCGCCTTTTTTCTCGCTCTAGTTTTCGCCCTTTAATTAAGCAGTTTTTCACAGTTTTTTAAAATCGGCGCCGTTCTTGAACTATTGCGAATCAGAGTCACTTCATCAACATCCATTTTTTAAGGATTCAGTCATGAATAAAATCGAGGAGCTTAAATCGAAAAAAGACGGTTTGGAAATTAAACGCGACATCGAACGTTTCGCCAAAGAAGGGTGGGAATCGATTAGCGAAGAAGATATCCACCGACTAAAGTGGCTTGGTTTATTTTTAAGGAAGCCTACTCCTGGATATTTTATGATGCGGGTCCGCATCCCTAACGGCGTTGCTTTTTCCTATCAAGCAAAAGCGTTGAGCGATATATCCAATCGATTTGGCAATGGCGTGATCGATATTACAACCAGACAACAAGTCCAAATTCGTCATTTAAAAATTGAATCTATTCCAGAAGTGTTCAACATAATGGAAAATGCCGGTCTCACATCTATACAAACAGGAATGGACAATATTCGAAATGTTATCGGTTGTCCTCTTTCAGGCTTAAACCCTAAGGAAACAGCCGATACTATTCCACTTGCAAAAGGATTAACGGATCGTTTTTTAAATAATCCTGAGTTCACAAATCTTCCGCGCAAGATTAACGTTGCCATTACCGGTTGCCCTGATAATTGCGTTCACACCGAAACTCAAGATATAGCCTTAACGCCAGCTTTTTTAGAAGAACCCGGAAAACAAATTCCAGGCTTTAACGTATCAGTAGGCGGTAAATTAGGCTCTGGCGGCTATCGTATCGCAACGCCCTTAGATATTTTTCTAGAACCTCATGAAGTCGTCGATATTTGCGCAGAAATTATTCTTATATATAGAGATCAAGGTAATCGCGAAACCAGAACCCAAAATCGATTGGGATTCTTAATAGACGAATGGGGTTCTCTGCGGTTTCGAGAGGTTTTGATAAAAAGATTAGGACGCACTTTGAGACACGCTGGTATTGACGCTCGAAACAATGGCCATAAAGATCATATCGGTATTTACCGTCAAAAACAGTTATTCACCAATGCGGTTGGATTAAAAGCCATTGTTGGGAGAATCAAGGCAGAACAATTGACCAAAATCACCGAATTGTCTGAACGCTACGGCACTGGGGAAATTCGATTTTCCGCTTCACAAGCGCTGATTGTTCCAAACGTGCCAGATAAACATTTGGGCGAGTTTCTAGAAGAACCTATTTTAAAGGAACTACTTTACGCGCCTTCTAATGTCGTCCGAAACTTGGTTAGTTGCGTTGGGTCTGATTACTGTTCGTTAGCGACAATTGAAACTAAATCTCGAGCTTTAGACTTAGCCAAAAAATTAGAAAAACGATTAAAAAGCCCAAACCCCCTTTCGATGCATTGGTCTGGATGCCCTGCGGCCTGCGGCAATCATTTAGTTGCCGATATAGGATTTCTAGGGAAAAGGGCTAAGGTCGAAGGAAAAATTGTGGATGCTGTGGATATTTTTGTTGGCGGTCGCGCTGGTCCTCATCCCAAAAAAGCTATAAAAATTTTAGAAAACGTTCCATGCGATGATCTTCCGCAACTTTTAGAAGGAATTATTCCTTATCATACTCGGCACAAAATGCATCCTGTTAAAAAATCACGGCCAAAAACCTCGTCTCACCAAGCTCTTTCTCAAAAATCGGCCGAACCAATCGCTCTTTCAAACTCTGCTTGATAGAGAAAAAACAAACAAATAAATAAATGGAGACGAGCAATGTTTTCGAATGAACTAGATAAATTATGCAAGGTTGGCGAAAAGAAAATAAGTTACATGGAACAATCGCCCTTGGGTTATTTTGTGTTATCCGCTCTCGCTGGTTGTTATGTTGGCTTTGGAATAATTCTCATATTCTCAATAGGCGGACCTATCTTCGCAACAGGCAGTACCGCTTATCTCAAATTAATTATGGGAGCTAGCTTTGGTATCGCTTTAAGTTTGGTGATTTTTGCGGGGTCTGAACTCTTCACAGGAAACAATATGGTCTTTGCCGTAGCTCGTTTAAGAAATCGAGTTGCAGCGAGCGATATTTTCAAACTATTTTTCTTATGCTATCTAGGCAATCTAGCCGGTTCCGCTTTACTAGCATGGATGGTTGTAAATTCTGGAAGTTTGGGCGAATCATCCGCTAAGCTGATATTGCACGTTTCAGTTCTCAAAACAAAACCCGAATTTTATGAACTTATCCTCCGAGGCATTTTATGTAATTGGCTTGTTTGTTTGGCGGTTTGGGTTTCTGGAAGAACTCAAAACGACGCCGCTAAATTGATACTCATCTTCTGGTGTCTATTTGCCTTTATCGCTTCTGGCTTTGAACATTGCGTAGCTAATATGACTCTTTTAAGTATGGGCTTATTGTTGCCAGGTAGCGACTTTGGGTTAACTCAAGCGCTCTACAATCTAATTTGGGTGACTCTAGGAAATTTTGCTGGAGGAGCTTTCTTTGTAGGAGGCGTTTATTGGCTTGCCGAAGGACAGACGGCAAAACTTTTCTCTCCAACTCTAAAGAAAATTTAACAACCTCGCTTTGTCTTCTATTGTTATAATGCATTTATTTTTCCACAAGGATTCATGTAATGGCTTTAGAAGACGAATTAGGAGATATTTTACAAAAAGGACGAGATGGGAAATCATGGTCGCAAAATGATTTGGCCCAAGCGACAGGGATAGCCCTTAAAGAAATATCAAAAATTGAAAAATACGAGGTTATTCCAGACGAAAAAATCATTCGAGTTCTTGCGCAATCCTTAAACTTGAATGAAGAGTGTTTAATTCGAATTGCTAATGAAACTTGGGAACCTGAAAAACCCAAAACAGACTCTTCCTTCGAACTGCAAACATTGACAGTTTTTATGGGGAGTTATCCTGTCAACTGTTACTTGCTCACTTGCAAGCAAACTGGAGAAACGGGGATTTTTGATACTGGAGCAAACCCAAAGGCAATCATACAAAAAGCGAACGAATTGAAAGTTCATCCGTCAAAAATTTTTCTAACACATACACATCCCGACCACGCAGGCGGCCTTAAGACGCTAGATGAAGAATATCGCTGCCCAACCTTTATTGACCATGCGGAACCTCCCCCGACGGGAAGCAACGATTTAAGAACTTTATCGCAAGGCGAAACTATAGAGCTAGGCAAACTAAAAGTCGAGGTCATGGAAACTCCAGGCCACACCTCCGGCGGTTGTTGTTATAAAATCAACAACACTGTTATTAGCGGAGACGTGCTTTTCGCTGGATCAATGGGTAGGGCCAATTATTCCTTCCGTTTATTACACGATTCTGTTTTAAATAAGTTGCTTGCTCTTCCACAAGATACCGGTATTTTTCCAGGGCATGGCCCGTCAACAACTGTAGGCCAAGAATTAAATAATAATCCGTTTTTTTGTTTACCAGATTAAAAGCCTGAGCTTCTTTTTAGAATTATTTTAAGTCAAAATTTCATAGGGTTTTTCTTTTTCAACTCGTCTTAAAGGAAAAGAAATTATAAACTTCGCCCCTTTTCCTAATGCCGACTCGACTCTAACCGCCCCTTCATATTTTTGTATTATTCTGTGAACTATATTTAGCCCTAATCCGGTTCCTTCCCCTTGCGGTTTAGTAGTAAAAAATGGATCGAAGATTTTAGCCAAATATTCTTTAGGAATTCCTGGACCTGTATCCTTTACGATAGCTTCAACACTATCTTCTTTCAGCGATGTTGAAATCGCCAAGTTTCCCTTTCCTTCCATCGCTTGAACAGAATTTTTAATTATATTGACAAAGATTTGTTGTATTTCTTCAGGCTTAGCATTAATTGTTTTTAAAGGAGAAAGGTTTTTTTGGAATTGGATCCCATCTGTCATAGATGCCATACGCGCAATATCCACCGCGACCTCAATACATTCGTTAATGTCTACTTCACGTGCTTTTTCTTCAATTTTATTTCGGCTATAACCTGAAAAATTCAAAATTATTGACGCCATATGTTTCGAACTATTTAAAACCTTAGACGCAAACTTGTGAATCGTTTCGATATCAGACTCCTCTTTGATCGCTTCGGTAAACCCCATAATTGAATAAAGAGGGTTATTCATCTCGTGAGCTATTCCTGCTGTAAGGGTGCCCAAACCAGAAAGTTTTTCCGCCGTGATGAGTTGATCCATTAAATTTTTTTCTTCCGTAACCTCTCGCATCAGCAACCCAATTCTCTTTTCTGCTTCTCCACGAATGCGAACGTTAAAGAATCTAAAAGTAAAAATCCTATTTCCAAAAGAAACATGTGGCCGAAACGTCATTCCTTTGTTCTTGGAAGATGGAGATAAAGGGTCTCGAGGTTCGTAGTCCTCGGCAACTTCTCCAACGACTTCAACCGTTTGTGATAATTTTGGGAATACCCTTTCCATTTCTTTTTGCAATTCTATCCAGACGGATCGATGCTCGCCTTCTAACTGATCAAAAGATTTTCCAATAATGCTTTCTTTTTTTAAGTGGATAAACTTTTCAATAGCCGAGTTTACATACTCTACTTTTTGGTTTTCATCAATTATTAAGACCATATCCGGAACGCTCATCAAAATGCTGCCTGTATAGTCCTTTATATAAATCACTTCTTGCGCCTTCATCTCTACTTGTCGTTCTAACCCAGAAAAAGACTTCTGAAGCATCTTATTCATAGTATTAATTTCATCGCACAATACTTCTATTTCATCCCCTGTTCTGACTTTAATATCGTCTACTCGTTCTCCTCTGCCTATTCGAACCGCGGCTTTTTGTAATACTTTTATGGGTTTTACAATTTTTTCAGCGGCTGCAGACCCCATAACTAATATCAAAAAAGCAGAAAATAGACTTGTCGAACATATCCAAATAAACAAATTATCCATAGGTTCAAACAACTCTTCAGACGATTGCCAAACAAAAGTAAACCAAGGAGGAATTAAAGATTTTTGATAATCATCCTGTAAAGTAGATAAAGGCGAATAACCTATGATTGACATTTCTTCGCTTCCATGACCATTTCCTTGAGTAATGGCCCAATTTGGATCTGACCTGGTCACATTTTGAGTCAATTCTGCAGGAAGACGAGAGCCTGTTGGCAAAATAGGGCAATCAATAACAACCCCATTGGAGTTTACTAGCATTACATGAC
>JAYOZP010000004.1:13290-120040 GCA_038154245.1 Nitrospinales bacterium
TCTCCAAATACGATTGGTTCAAGAAATGGAGAGAAAAAATCTTTCGCGGAGTACACTCTTTGAAAATATCCAATCGTGTTTTCTTGCAAATCCTTCACGGGAATTGAAATATGAAAAACGTATTTACCGCTTATTTGATCAAGGTAAATATCTGAAACATTAGGATACTTTATACTGACCGAGTTATTCTTGGGAGGATTAATGTAAGATTGGTTTCCGTTAAGCGCCGCGACTAAAACGCCATTTTTATCTTTCAGAAAAATAGCGAGAGTCGAAAGAGCAAATCTTTCATCCTGTAAATAAAATTTTTCTAACTGCCTTGCCGAGGGATTATTAGTCAGCTCTTCAAAAATTGATCCTTTTTCTTTCCAAAGCGCTTTATTAAATTCAAACTTATTCTTTCTCTCTTCTTCCGATAGATTTTTCCATCTATTAGTGTGTTCTTTTATAAACAATCCAATTGTGGGATGTTCCGAAAATCGTTTATTTATTTTTATTTCTTTTTTAATTAGAAGGTCAATCTTTGTAGACGTCTCATACGCTAAAGCCTTAAAACTAGTTCCAATAACCCCTTTAAGTGAATTATTCCCCTGAAGGTATGAAATAAAAGTCGCTAACACTAAAGGAATTATCCCAATTCCTAAGGTCGTCCAAATCAACTTGCGTTTTAAACCTTTTGAGAAAAGCTTTTCCGCAAGGATAGACATAGCATTCTCCAGTTTTCACAAACTCTAAATCTAAAAGCTTCTTCATTTCCACATACATTCAACTAGCGTTATCGAATAATATGATCGTTAAAAAAGCCTTAAACTAAATTTTTTCAAAAAAAATTGGCGAAATCTGAAAAAGATTCCATATTAAATATAAGCTTTGAGGCAATTTTCGCAACAGGAGGAATTGGAAGACACTTTTTAAAAGAAAGATAGAAGTAATTTTTATCCGTTGAAGGGCTCAAAAAAAGTAACGCTAACTTTTCAACCGGAGATTAGCTATGGCACAAGGAAAAATTTTAATTGTAGACGACGAAGAAGAAGTAAGAGAAGTCCTAGCGCTTCACCTGAAAAAAGCGGGGTTCGACACTATTGAAGCTAAAGATGGATCTGAACAATTCATCTAATGGAAAAGGGAAGTAACCTAGTTAATGTAGGCCTTATTATCTGCGACATTCGGATGCCTAAAATTAACGGCGTGGAAGCAATTGATTTTTTAAGACAAAATGCGACCTCAGTTCCCATTTTAGTAGTTACTGGATATCCAGATACAGAACTTGCCGTTTCTTTAATTGGTAAAGGAGTGAAAGATTATCTTGTTAAACCCGTTTCAAAAGAAAAACTATTAAAAACTGTCTCGCGTATTTTTTCCGAAGAGCAGGATTTTCAGTACGCTTAATGAAAGTTATATAAAACTAGGCCTCAAAAGAATCAATCCTTTTTCTCCAAAAACAAGTCATTAACTTTATGTTAAGGGAAGGCTTTTCAACAAGTTAGTTGAAAAGCCTTTCTTTTTGCTTTAAAACTAATAACTATTCAATAATACGTCGCATTCAAACAGTCTAAAATTCAAACTTTATAGATTTTTTGGAGATCTAGTTGATATCTGAACGTTTAGCCCAGGTCCGAGAAGAAATTTCTTGGGCTGAAAAAAAATCGGGCCGCCCTTATGGTTCTGTTAAACTCATAGCTGTTTCCAAAACTGTTGAAGAAAAATATATACTTGAAGCGCTTAAAGCCGGTTGTTTAATTTTTGGAGAAAACCGCATACAGGAAGCAAAAAGAAAAATAGAAGCTCTAGGACGAGATCAAGCCCAGTGGCATTTAATTGGGCATTTACAAAAAAATAAAGTGAAATACATTTATGACTTATTTGATCTCGTTCATACAGTGGACAGCATTGAGTTAGGCCAATTTATTCATCAAGGAGCTCAAGCTAGGAATATTGTTATTCCAGTATTGGTACAAGTTAACATAGCTTCGGAAACTACAAAATCAGGTGTAGAACCGGCGCATTTAGAAGAATTATTAAAAAGAATTTCAACCTTAAGCGGTCTGAAAACCCAAGGTTTAATGACCATACCGCCATTAAACTCCGACCCGGAAAAATCAAGGCGATATTTTGCTCAACTTAGAGAACTGAGAGATAAAATAGCGATTTCGAATATTGAAAATATCGAACTCAATGAACTTTCTATGGGAATGAGTGGAGACTATAAAATAGCAATTGAAGAAGGCGCTACCTTCGTCCGGGTTGGTACCGCAATTTTTGGCAAAAGAACAAATTAGGAACTCTTTCGTAAAAACGTTTTCATTTATATTTTGGGAGATCAGCTCGTGTTAAAAAATACTAAATTAGGGTTTTTAGGAGGCGGTAATATGTCTCAAGCTATCCTTAAAGGCCTGCTTTCGGCTTCCGTTATAAATCCCAAAGAAATAATTGTTTCAGATGTCGACGCTAAAAAACTAAATAACTTAAAAAAAGATTTTAAAGTGAATACCACTTTAAATAATAGAGAAACGGTCAAAAACTCAGACGTAATAATCATTTCAGTCAAACCTCAAAACATTGACGAGGTACTTCAAGAGGCATCCGACTTAGCTCAAGGAAAAAAACTATTTATATCTGTAGCGGCGGGCGTTCCGATCTCTAAAATAACCGGTAACTTATCTGGGAAACAACAAAAGAAATTAGCGGTGGCGCGAACAATGCCAAATACTCCCGCTTTGGTTTTACAAGGAGTGACGGCAATATCTTTTTCCGATCATGTAAAAAAAAGCGATCGACGCATCGTGCATCAAATTTTTGAAGCAGTGGGTAAAACTGTCGAAGTAGAAGAAGATAAATTAGACGCAGTAACCGGCTTAAGCGGAAGCGGTCCAGCGTATATTTTTACTATACTGGAAGCTTTATCGGACGCTGGAGTAAAGATGGGGTTATCCAGAGATGTCGCCAACAAACTGACTTTTCAAACAGTTTTGGGAGCGGCACAGCTTGCTTTAGAAAGCGGTAAACATCCAGGACACTTAAAAGATATGGTCACATCTCCTGGCGGTACTACAATTTATGGTATCCATGCATTAGAAGCTGGAGGAATTAGAGACGCATTGATAGGCGCCGTTGAAGCGGCAACTAAACGTTCTCAAGAACTCGGCTCAAAATAACTGTATTTTTTGATCTATCATTAAAAACCAAACCCAACGCTCAAAATGTTAAAAGCTATTTTTAAAATACTTATTGTCATCTTTATTATTGGCCTAATCTTTGTGGGAGTAATGTGGGCCATGCAACCCACAAACCCTATTGGAGAAAAAACGGCTGCGGTAACTAAAGATGGTAAAGAACTCGATAAAGCTAAAGGCAAAGCATCTAAATTACTAGAAAAAGCTAAACTACCATTAGGTAAAAAAGAAGAAGAGAAACCAAAAACCGAGAAACAAAAAGATTCTTCCGTTCCACAAGAAAAAATAAAAAAGGAGACGTCTGACAAACAAAAAAAAGATCTGAAATATAAGTTTCCAAAAGAGTTAACTACCGATAGATTGACTTATACCTTACATGTCGACGCTTTTCTTTTTAAAGAATTTGCAGACGAACTCCTAGACGATCTAAAAAGAAAAGAATATCCTGCATACAGAGCTAGTGTATGGGGGAGGAAAAGACAATTGTGGCACGCGGTTCGTATAGGCAGGTATTTTGATTATGAAGCTGCAGATAAAAAACTAGCGGATTTTAATTTGAAAGAAAGACGTTCCGCAAGAATTATTAGCTTGGGGACTCTTGAGTTTTTTCCTCCCACATATTTAGACCCTGAAAAACCAACTGATAAAAAATTGAAAGACAATTCTGCGCCAAAAGCAACGACCGCTAAAGCCGAAAAAGTAGAACCGCAAGCCAACAAAAATGCAAAAAGCTAATTAGAAATTTTTATTATGACCCCTTTAGAAAAAATTGAATCTTTACTTGGAATAGTCGGACTTCTACGCGCAAAATTTTCACGAATCATGAAAACAATTCATGACCGGAGAGAGGAATACAAAGCAAACAAAAGTTTTCCACCGGAAGAGTTGGGAGACCTAATGGCCGAGGCTCAAGAACAATTTGCCGAACTTCTAAAAATGGGGGAATTTCTTTCTACGACACAAGGGAATATCCAAGAAACTCCCAGAGATAAATTCGATCTATATTTAAAGGATTGGGCAATATCTCAAGCTAGCGAACGATTAGAATCAATTCACAAATTTTTAGTAAAACTGGAGAATTTCAAATTGGAAGGTCTATATTTCGACCCTAAAATTTTTGAGGAAGGTTTTCCGCTACTTAAAGAAGCGGAAGAATTACTATAATAAAATAGGTTTAAAATTATGAAGCTTCAGAATTTTTTTCTAATTGAACCATGTAAATAATCAAATCTTCATTCACTTCAAAGGGCACTATAAACTTTGGCTTAGAGCAATCATCGGGAATAGTTGTTTCTTCATCCCCCATTTTTCCTTCAGGTAATCCAAGATCAAGATGAATAACTGTTTCTTCATCAATAGCCCCATTTGAGCCATGAACTAACTTATATATTTCGCTCGAAAAACCAGTAATTTTCGGTTTTACAATTCCGCCAATTATATTTCCCAACTCTTGTACGACTCCATTAACTTGCTCCATATCTACCTCTCCAAAAATACCCGCATAAATATCGCAAGCTACTTTTTGAGGAAAATATAAGGAAACAGAAATTCGAATATCATGGTCTTCATTAGTTAGGGTAATGCTAGAACTAAAATAACTTTTCCAAACTTCTTCCTCTAACGGGTCCACAATATCCGCCACAACCATATATTGGCCTAGCGCATCCAGAGCGCTATCGGTAAACGCTTTAATAAAGTCTGGACTTATAGCGGCTCCATCGCCATCATCCGCAGAGGTTTCAGATTGACCAGAATCGCTTGGTTCTCCAAAAATTTGCCTTATCGAATTTTGTATATCCTCTGTCTTAAATGGTTTTTTAATAAAACCTTGTATACCCAAGTCTAAAAATTTTTGGGCGTAATTTAAGTCCGTCTCAGAAGAAATAACAAGCACCGGCATTTTTTTGAGAGACTCTTTTTTAGCGTTTTTTCTCAAAGACTCTAATAACTGCGCTCCATCTTTAAGTTTCATATGAACCGCAGTTGTCACTAACGAAAAATCTACTAACTCAGCAATCAATAAAGCTTGATGACCGTCCGTTGCTGTAGTTATATTTTCTCTATTGATTCCGCTGGCAACTAACGCTTTCTTAATCAACCCAGCAACAACGCGCGAGTTTTCTACCACTAATACTTTTTTGTCATCATAACCGCTCATATGACATCTCTTAACGATTGCATGTTAACGAATTCCAAAATCAGATAATAACCAGAAACAAGAACAAGAATTTAGCTCTAATTTGACGTATCAATTCATAACTCAATTTGATATTCAGGCATTATAACACAATAAAGTGCATTACACATACAGTGTAAATCTAAATATTATATAAACCATTGTTTTCTATTTCCTAAATTTCCTATCTTACAAAAAGATTTTCGATTAATATTAATAAAAACGAGTAATATTTAATTATTCTACCCCCAATGATCTTAATAAAAAGCCGGGGGTATTTTTGAATTAATTAACTAAACTACATATTCTATGGCTCTTGAGTTCTACAACCTAATTTTAGATCATTCAAATAAAAACCCAGATCATCCTGCGATTATCGATGGCGAAATATCTATTTCCTATAAAGAGCTAATTGAACAAATTGATAATTTTTCGCGGGCTTTAGAAGGCCTTAAACTGTCAGAAAACAGTAAACTTGGGCTTCTTTGCTTAAATCAAAAAGAATATTTGATCGCTTTGCTAGGAGCGTTCCGAAAAGGATTGCCTGTTATACCCCTTAACGCTTTATTAAATGCTGAAACTATAGCTTTTATTATTAAAGATGCAGGAATAGATAATTTATTGGTCAATCCAATATTCATAAAAGAAGAAACCGCTCCGTTTTTTAATTCGTTCAACAAAATAATATTAACCAACGCTTCACCCCAAAATAAGTTGCTTAAAGACAATGCAATTGCTTTTGAAGATTTTCTGAAATCAGGTAAAGAATTGTCTTCTTCAATCGAATTTCATGAAAGACCAGATGAAATTCCCGATGTGATTTTATACACTTCTGGAACAACAGATCGCCCTAAAGGGGTTTGCTTAAATGAGAAGCAGTTTTATCTAAATACTGGGGCTTTTTTAGACCGCCTCAATTTAACTTCCAACGATAGAGGAATCGTCGCTCTACCCCTTTTTCACTCTTTTGGCAATATTATGGCTCTCACCCTATTTCGAGTTGGAGCCACTCTAATTATGTTGCCTCAATTTGCGCCTAAAACAATTCTATCTCTTATAGAAAAATGCCAAGCGACAATATTACCTTTGGTTCCTACAATCTATTCATTTTTAATAGATTTATACGCTAAAGGTAATTACGACATATCCAACTTACGCCTTTGCATATCGGGCGGAGCCTCTTTGCCAGAAACCTTGCTACATCGTGTTGAAGATGTCCTAGGGGTTACCGTTATAGAGGGATACGGATTAACGGAAACATCCCCTGTGCTTTCGGTCAATTCCGCTTCTGAAGGAAGCGTTCCTGGATCTGTAGGCAAACCCTTAGCTAATGTAAAACTAAAAATCGTCGACGATTATGGGGCGTCTGTTTCACAAGAAAAAGTTGGAGAAATTTTGGTAAAAGGCCCGACGATTATGGGTTCATATTGGAAACGCCCAGACGAGACAAAATCGGCTTTTGACGAAAACGGATGGTTTCGAACTGGAGACTTAGGCCATCTGGATAAAGAAGACCGGCTTTATATTTCAGCAGGAAGAAAAAAAGATTTAATTATTCGAGCGGGAGAGAATGTTTCTCCATTAGTAATTGAGAACCGATTAATTCAACATCCTCAAATAGCCGAGGCGGCCGCAGTAGGTATACCGCATAATCGGCTGGGAGAACAAATTAAAGCTTGTGTAGCACTTAAAGAAAAAGAAGAATTAACCGAAAGCTCAATAAAAAATTTCTGTAAAGAAACCTTACCTCCGTATATGACTCCAGATATAGTCCAGTTTTATGAAGAACTCCCCAAAAATCCTACAGGGAAAATCCTTAAAAACCGACTTAGGGAAAACTGACCCTATATTGGGTTAAACGGATAAAATTGATACAATAAGCCATCATGTCTACAAAAATTGCTCTAATAAATATGCCTTTTGGGTTCCATATTTACCCATCTATTCAACTAGGCACTCTATCCACTCTTGTAAAGTCCCATGGGTGGGACGCCCATAGTTTTTACTTTAATCTTCAATTTGCTCATCAGATTGAGCTACCTATTTATAATCAACTTTGCGAAGAAAGACATTTGATTGGGGAATGGTTATTTTCAGAAATTCTTTTCGGCTCTTCTTTAAAAAATCAAAACTACTCAGATCGCTATTCGACTCATCTAGAAAACGTCGCTCAAAAAATTAATCGGCCAGTCCAGTTTCTATTAGACGTCAAAAAGAAAATGGTTCCCGAGTTTCTCCATTGGGCGCGAGAGTCTGTAGATTGGACTCTTTTCGACGTTGTTGGTTTTTCTTCGACATTTAATCAAAATATTGCAAGCCTTACATTGGCTAAACTTATAAAAGAAAAAAAACCTGAAATTAAAATTCTATTCGGTGGATCTAACTTTGAATCAGAGATGGGATTGGAATACTTTGAAGCTTTTCCGTGGATTGATTATGCCGTTTTAGGGGAAGCCGAACCGGTACTCCCAAAATTAATGAAGGCTATAGACACAAATAGCGAACCTCCTACTGGAGTAGCTCATAGAAAAGATGGAACGGTTGTTTTTGAACGCTGCTCGGAAACATTCCAAAACTTTGCAGACTATGGCCCACCTGATTACGACGATTTTTACGATCAAATTAGGCAAATCGATCCTAATTCTCCTCTACTAGAAAACCCAATTATTCTCTATGAAACAGCTCGCGGTTGTTGGTGGGGGGAAAAACATCACTGTACTTTTTGCGGCCTCAACGCTTTTACTATGGATTTTCGCTCAAAACCACCGGAACAGGTTCGCAAAGAAATTGCCGAGCTTTCTCAAAAACACGATACTTTTAGATTTCGCATCGTCGACAATATTTTAGAAATGAAATATATAGATGGAGTTTTTGAAAATTTTGCGCAGGAAAATTACGACTTCCAATTTTTTCTTGAAGTAAAAAGTAACTTAACTAAAAAACAAATTAAAACTCTAGCCCACGGCGGTATAAATGTCATTCAACCAGGAATAGAAAGCTTCAGCCCAAATCAGTTGAGAGAAATGGATAAGGGGGTCAGACCAATCCAAAATATTACATGCTTGAAATGGTCTATGTACTATGGAATTGACTGTGAGTGGAATATTTTGACGGGTTTTCCGGGAGAAACAGACGACGATTACCGAAAACAAATTGATATTTTAAAACATCTAACACACCTAAAACCACCCATTGGAGTAGGCGACCTTTGGTTAGAAAGATTTAGCCCTTACTTTACCAAGCCGGAAGAATATGGAGTTAAAATAAAAGGTCCTGGCGAAGCATATACTTATGTATATGATGAAAACCAACTAGATTTGATGAAAATCGCCTACGACTTTGAGTTTGAAACACCGGCAAAAATTGACCCTACTTTAGTTCAAGAGTTACGCGGCGTTGTAGCGGATTGGAGAAGTCGTCATGAATCCGACCAAATGCCTTTCCTCTTTTTCACAAAATCCCCTAACTTTGTTAACGTTTACGATGGTAGACCTGCCGATCAACCTATCAAAAAACGTTTTGAGGGAGCGGCCGCCTTAATTATTTCCTTTTGTAATGAGAGCCCTAAATCACTTGAACAAATTAGAGAGTCTGTACAAAACAAAAATCAAGAACTAGAAAGCGCTCACCCATTGGAACTAATTCTACAAGATTTAGTTCAACAAGGCATAATATTTGGAGAAAAAGGGAAATACCTAACTTTAGCTATTCCCCATAATTCGAATATGTGACGCCCCCTAGACAAAAAATGGCTGTTTAACTAATTATTTTACGCACCGGAATCCCATGCTTTCAGGACGGTAATTCATAACAATACTATTCCTATTAGCAACCCGCAATTCATCAGGTTTCATATTCCAAGCGCCTCCTCTAAAGATCCTTCGAACTTTTTGCATTTCTGGGCCTTGAGGGTTGTACTTCGGGCTAATTTGATAATAGTTTTCTTGCATAAAATCTTCAACCCATTCGCTAAGATTTCCCACCATTTCATATAAATCAAACGCATTAGGCTTATATGTCCCAATAGGAGCCGTATGGGCGTATCCATCATCCAAGTCAGAGACTTTATCGTTCAATTTACAGTTTTTGTCGCAAAAATTAGCATATCGGACGTCAATCTTGTCTCCCCAATAATATTCAGTATTAGTGCCGGCCCGAGCCGCATATTCCCATTCAGCCTCCGAAGGCAATCTTTTTCCTAACCTTTTACAGTATTGATTAGCTTCGAACCAGGTAACGCTATCAACAGGGTTATTAGCGCCCAAATTAAGCGAAGGATTATCTCCCATTACATCCTGGAAGGACTTTTGACTAACTTCATACTGATCCATCTCAAACTTGGCAAGGCACACTTCATGAACCGGTCTTTCATCAAGATGACCTTTTTCGCTGCCCATCATGAAACAACCTGCTTTGATTGTAACCATGGGGTCTCCAATTTCCGGAGTAGCGTCAATTATTTTCTTTTTTACTTTTTCGCTTGTTTCCTTAACCATAAAGTAAACGCGACTTAAAACGCCTTCATATTTGACCTTGGCTTTATATTTTGGGACCAATCGCATTTCCCCATTATCTTTAAAGAAGAACCGATAGTGTGGAATTGCGGCTTTGCGGTCAAGGTCTACATAATTTCTCATATTGTTTTGACCGTCTTCTGGAGTAACCACCGTTTCATCGACTAACTCGGCTTTTCTTCCCTTATTGCTCCCATCAAAGAAAACTAATACGTCTCTTCCCATAGAAACAGGCATTGCTAAAATCCTGTCCAAAATAGGATCCGCTTCCTTATATTTGCCTTGCTCCACTTTCGACTCGGCTAGCCGTTTTAGGATTCTATAATTACCTGGGTCTAAACTATCTGCCTTTGCAAATATTTCCTCAGCTTTTGCAAAGTCCTTTCGAACAAAAGCATCTTCTCCCTCTACAATAATCTTTGAAATATCTCCAGCAAACGCTGGACTCAAAAAAATAATACCGCTAAAAAAGATCAAACTAACAAACCGCAAAATCTTAAAAAAATTATATGACTTCATGGATAATCCTTTTGTTGTATGGAAAAAATTCCTAGTATTGTATTTGATGAATAAGAAAAAATCAGCTTTTATCCGAAACTAAAACTATTCCACAAACTGACCTAAAATAACAATTCAAAATAACGTTGCAATTATTTTAAAATTTTTAACTATCAGACCTCCGAGTTATTCTTTTTCTCGTCTTTTTTTTGAGAACTTAACTTTGGTTCTTTAATCTTCTTTTCCAACGATTTTTTATTTTTTTTTAATGAATTCCAATCTTTAAGAAAATCGTTATTCTCTTTTTTTGAATCTTTTCTTTTATCGAAATAATCAATACTATCCATAGAGTAGTCATCCCTCAGATTTACTAGAATATTGAATCTTTAAATAATCCTAAATAAAATCTACGAAAAAATTTATTTCTCAAAATGTCCAGAATTTCAATTTAGTTTCTTATATTTTATATGTTTTTGAGCAGTTTTTCGAGTTTTCTAAAAATTCCTGTGATAATACCCCTAATTGAAATATAATTCTTACCCAAATTAGGTATACAGCAAGCTAAAATGCTTAAAAACCTAAAAAACTACTCTTCACGCTTAAAAAATATTACATACCAAAAAAATTCTAATATTTTCCGCTAAAAGGCTAAATAACTCTTAACGGTCCCCAAACAATCTATTTCCAAGAATGCAATTAAAATCCAAAGATGGATATATTTTAACAGCGATTTTTTTCTGGTTCTTCTTAATTTTAACTCCTTTAGGGGTTTTCAACGACTGGGTTCCGCCAGAAATTCATAGGGGTTATTATTCCGTTACTCAAATAGACCAGGGCGACGACACAGGTTACTATGCGTTTTTACGATCCCTATTTTTTGACGGCGACATCGACTTTTTTAACGAGAAACGCTA
Source organism: Nitrospinales bacterium (assembly GCA_038154245.1). GTDB lineage: Bacteria > Nitrospinota > Nitrospinia > Nitrospinales > JAJDAT01 > JAJDAT01. The sequence continues at coordinate 24,566 of JAYOZP010000004.1, forward strand.
CGCTCATTTTGACAATATCACTCCAACTGGTTTCGCTTTTAATAATTGGCAAATTGGCCAAGGAATTTTATTTTTCCCATTTTTCTTAATCGGCCATTTTTTGGCCGCTACACTCAATTCCATCGGCTTTCCAGTATCTGTAGACGGCTATTCAGCTCCTTATTATCTATCTACCGCTATTGCGTCGCACACGTATCTATTTATTGGGCTCCTCCAATTAAATAGGTTAATTAAACAATATACGACTCAACATATCGCGTTAATAACGGTAATTGCAATTTGGCTAGCGTCTCCACTGCTTTACTATTCCTTTATTCGCCAAAGGATGGCTCACACTGCCGAATTTTTTATGGCCGTCGTTTTTATATCGTCGTGGCTTAAAAAAAGAGAATCAAAAAGCTATATTGACCACGCTTTTTTGGGCGCGCTTTTAGGTTTTTTTTGCATAGTCCGAATTATAAATATTTCCTTTTTCGCTCTTTACTTTCTAGACCAATTATCATTATTAAAAAATAATTCTACCGCAGAAAAACGAGTTCAATTTAAAAGTTTTATTAATCGTTCCCTCTGGGTATTTTTAAGCTTTTTTATAGTCCTTTCTCCTCAACTTTTTGTTTGGGAAACCTTAAATGGAACTCCTTTACCAACACGCCATTTTGAAATGGCTGGCGCAGGACTATCTTTTTTATTATCTCCCGACTTATTTAAAAAATTTCTGGATATTTTTTTCAGTCCCAAATGGGGATTAATATTCTCATTTCCTATTTTTATAGTCGCAACAATAGGGCTTTTTCCCGAAAGAAAGTTTCAAAACATCAAATTAGGCATATTGGGCTATCTCGCTTCAATGGTTTTTATTGTAACGGTTTATCCTGAAAACTCTGATTCCTATGGAGAACGTCACTTTATTTCCTCAATACCTTTACTGGCCCTGGGCTTAGCCGGGGCTTTAAATTGGGCATTACGGGATAAACCCAAAAAATACATTTTGTATTGTCTAATCCTTTTATGTGTTACATGGCAATATATATTAGTAATCGAATACAAAACTTATTTGGTTTACAACGATCCGTATTACTCAATAAGCGCTCTAGGAACAATTAAAACAATAATCGCACATGATCCGTTTGATTTTCTTAGATCCTCAAATATTTTTAGAGTCTTATTGTCTCAAAAACCTATCGCATGGTCCTATGAAGATTTTCTATTTCTAATCGGGTTCCCTCTCGTTCAGCTTATTTTTTTAATTTTATCGGCCATTGCATTTCAATCTACAATCCTTCAAAAATCGACAAAGCAATTTTTACAAACTCGCGTTCTCATTAAAGGATTCGGCTTTTTTTCTATCATACTAATTTCTTATTTTTTTGTAACAATCGAAAAGCTACCTAACGAAGAACAAAAACGACGGAAAGATTTTCATAAATTAATCGCCAAAACTCGGCGATCTATCGGCAAACAAGATTTTTCTGCAGCTTTAGAACTGGGGCTTCAATCTAACAAAATATATCCAAACCATTGGCTCCCTCATCTTCAAATGGGACTTTCTTGGCAAGGCCTTGGAAATCGTAGCAACGCCCTCAAGTCTTATCTCGAAGCTATGAAAGGAAACCCTGAAAGCTTTTTCGGCTTAAGCCATATCGGAGAAATTTATGTGCAACAAGCTAACTGGGATCGTGCAAAAACATATTTAACAAAGGCTAAATCTGTCAATCCACTTTCCGACAAAATTTATAATTATTTGGGGCAAGCTGAAACCAAAACCAACAATTTAGATAAAGCTGAGGAGATGTTTTTAACCGCAATTAAGCTTAATAATCAAAATGGCGATTTTCATGCAAATCTAGCGGTTGTTTATTTTATAAAAGAGAACCATAAGAAATCCATATCGCATCTTATTCAAGCAAAACTATTGGGATTTGAAAGCGAGACAACAAAAAATCTTTTCAAATTTTATGGAATAACAATCACCAAAGAGGAGAACAAACAGCAAAAATGATTCACTTGAAATCAATTATCTAAAAATTCAACAAAGTTAAAAAGGCCAAAAACTCAACCCTTTTTTAGGCGTTAAAATTTCAGCCAAAACTTCGCTTTCGTAAACGGTGGGATAATCGCGGATTTTAAGCAGTAATCCAGACTTAGGAGCAAATACCTCTTCTAGCATATTTCCAGTTTGGACTTCTAGAATTTTTCCAAGAAGTTGCTTTTCTTCAACAAATTCTCCAATTTTAGATTCAGGAACAAAAAAACCCGATTCATTCGCTAAAACGGTAGCTTGATCTCCTGAGTTAAAAAAAGGGACTTTCTTTTTTTCTTTAGACGTTTTGGAAGATTCCAATATATCCAAGTAAACCATCATATTTATTAAACCATTGACGACTAAATCACAGAACGGAATATTTAAAGAATCTAGCTTGCCACACGAGACGCTTAAAGCCTGTATTTCCCTATCCATCCAAAACCGAACAAGTTGTGTTTGAAGATGAGGAGACTCATCCCGTATCCTAACAGCTCCTAATTGTAAGCTGTTTGCCGCCTTTTTTAGTTTCCTATCCGAATCCCATATATTCACATGTGGAAAATCTAAATAACAAGAACTTGGAGATTCTAAAATAACGCCATAAGTCGCATCCATAGTGATCTTCAATATTTCTTGACAAATTTTTTCAGAAATTTCTCCATTAGAATTTCCCGGAAACGCAAAATTAAGATCTAATTCGTCAAAAGCCCAATTCTTTTTTCCTTCATCAAACGCTAAAAAATTAACGACGGGAATAATTTGAACTTTTCCCAACAAACGATGACTTTGAGAGTTTCCAGCTTCAACATCGGAAATAAAACTAGCTAACTTAAGCGCGATATAAACGCCGTTAACTCCATTACCTTGTAGACCAGTTACTATCGATAAAGAATCAAAGCGATCTTCTCCATCCCAAGTCGAAACCTTAAGGGAACCCGCTTCCCCGCAAGGGCCTTTTATAGTTAACGCTTTTTCTATCACCGAATTAATTCTTTGTATGCGATTCTGGCAACAACGCTTCCCTCATAAGTCATTGGATCTTCCCGGAGAGTGAACGTCAATCCATCTGAGTTTGCTACAATTTCTTCTAAAATGCTCCCATCGTTAGGACTAATAATCTTGCCAATTAAATCGCCTTTTTTAATCCATTCACCTAGACTAATTTCTGAAACAAAAAAGCCAGAGTTATTCGAAGCGGCCATAGTCACTTCGTCAGGGTTTACTAAAATAGGCTCTTTTCTCTGCACAACAGGTTTTTCGCAATTTAGAATATCTATTGAACGCATGAATTGTATCATTCCATAAAATAGCTGATCGCCTATCCCCTTATCAAGCCGGGCGCCCACCCCCGCCTCGATTACAATTGTTCGTACCTTAGCTTTATTTAAATTAAAGCCTAATGTAAGCTTAAAAAAATCAGCAATTGGATGAACCCAAATTAAATCCACATTACATTGGGAAGCTAAAGGGATTAGCTTTTTATCGTAACCTTCGATGATTCTTACTTGCGGCAATTCCTTCAAAAACAAATTACCGGCATGGATATCAATAGCGATATCAGAGTTTTGCACAATATCGTTGAATATACGCTTAGAAACGTCTGCAAGTAACGATTTCCCATTCCCTCCAAACTGCCGATTCATATCCACACCTCCCATCGGCCATAAGCGCTGCCCAGAACCAAGAGACTGAGGGTTTGCTACGGGGTAAACCTCAATTTGTCCTTGAATCGCTTTCGGATTTTCATTCTGTAAATTAGACAAAAAAGAAATCAAACGCCCGCACAGTGCAATACCCTCTAGCTCGTCTCCATGCAACCCGGAAATAATAGCCAAACGGTTTTTAGGCTTTCCAGAAGCAGGTCCATAGGTTTTTTTTTCTATCTGTATAGAATGTCCAAGAGGCGTCTTATAAGAATGAAGAATTTTATTCATTATTGTCGGTCTTAATGTCTCCCTTGGGCCGAATATCCATCGAATCCAATTTTCTTTTTAGCGTATTTCTATTAATTCCTAAAATTTGAGCGGCTGTGACTTGTTTTCCAGAAAACTTTTTTAAAACTTTTTGAAATAAATATTTTTCTAAAACTCGAACCGCTTTTTCGTGCAAGTTTTCTTCGCTACTATTTTCTTTCAAGAAATCCGTTACCGCATCGTCAAACTTCGTCTCCCAACCTCCATCGTCCCTCTGTGGACGAGCCTCTAAAATATGATTTGGAAGATGTTCCGGCAAAATTACGCCATAAGCCGCCAATGTTATGCCTCGTTTGATGGCATTTTCTAATTCTCTGATATTTCCTCTCCAATCGTAATTTTCAAGGATCTTCAAAGTTTCAGGCGATAGCTTTGGTTTATTAACCTCAGAATCGGCTGAGAACTGTTTTAAAAACCTCTGAGCCAAAATTGGTATATCTTCCTTCCTTTCACGTAAAGGAGGTAAAGGAATATGCATTACATTTAGCCGATGATACAAATCTTCTCGAAACAAATTGTTTTCCATTAATTGTTCAAGATTTTGGTTTGTCGCTGCAACTATGCGAACGTCGACCTTTACTGGATATTTACCGCCTACACGATAAAACTCGCTATTCTGTAAAACTCTTAAGATCTTTGCTTGTAATTGAATTTCCATATCCCCGATTTCATCTAGAAAAATCGTCCCCCCTTGTGCGAGTTCAAACTTTCCAGACTTAGTCTCCGTCGCGCCTGTAAAAGCTCCTTTCTCATGACCGAATAATTCAGATTCTAATAACTCGCGAGAAATTGCCGCGCAGTTGATCGAGATAAGAGGTTTATCCGCGCGTTTTGAGTAGTTGTGAACCGCTCTGGCAACCATTTCCTTACCAGTTCCACTTTCTCCGGTAATTAATACCGCCAAATCAGACGATGCCGAGCGTCCTATCGTTTTAAAAATATTTTGCATCTCCCTACTTTTACCAACGATAACATCTTCAGTCGCCTCGTCTGAGGTTTCCTCCCCTTCAGGAACCATTTTTGCTGTTTGACTTTGAACTGCTTTATCAAGCAAAGAATATATTTCTTCAAAATCAAACGGCTTAGAAATGTAATCTAAAGCGCCTTTTCTCATCGCCTCGATGGCGTTATTCATCGTATCCTGAGCCGTCATAACAACAACGCGCTGCTTTGGTTTTATCTCGCTGATCTTCTCCAGCAAAACAATTCCATCCATACCGCCCAAAAAAATATCCGAAAACACTAGCAAATAGTCAGTTGTAGAAATTTTATCCAAAGCTTCTTCGCCGCTAACAACCGTGTGAACTTCAAATCCCTTCTTCTCTAAGGCTTTTTTAAATATCCACCGGATATTTTCTTCATCGTCAACAACTAAAACTTTTTTCTTACCAGACATAAATTTTCCTTCAATCAATTTGGCGGTACGGCAAAATAATTTGAACTGTTGTGCCAGATTCACCATCGGAAATAATTTTCATTTTCCCGTTATGCGATTCAATTATTTTTAGCGAAATTGGCATTCCCAAACCAGCTCCTTTTTTCTTGGTAGAAAAAAAAGGAGTAAAAATCTTTTTTTGATTTTCTTCAGAAATACCCGAACCATTATCGATTATTTCAACAATAATTCCCGATTTCAAGCCGCTAATAGAAGCCATGCGACTCGTAAAATTTCCGTACATCCTTGTTAATACAGTTATTGATTTGCCGTCTAGATTAGCGTCAATTGCATTTTTAATTAAGTTTAAAAAAACCTGTTTTAGTTTATCTCCATCAGCGTCAATTAAAGGTAAACTAGGATCGTAATCTTGAATAAAGAAACCATTTTTTTGAGCCAAAGAATTTTTTTCAATAGTGATTATATCTTCTAATATCATGTGAATATTTACTTTTTGAATATCCATTTTTTGAGCGCTGGCCAATCCCATCATATTTCGAATCATTCGATCAATCCGGTCGGCCTCTTTGACTACTACGTCTAGATATTCTTTTTGGTCTATATCGGACAATTCATCTCGAAGCAATTGCGCAGAACCCCGAATTCCTCCAAGAGGATTTCGTATTTCATGGGCCATTCCTAAAGCCAAAACGCTTAAGCTCAACATACTATCCGATTGTCTAACGCTGCTTTCCACTTCTTTTTGAAAACGAGCGTCTTTACACAAAATTAATGCGCCCGCAGGAACGCTTTCGTTCGCAAAGTAAGGAGATATTGAAAGTAAAACTGGAATTTCAGTTAACGAATCTTTTATGAAAATGGAGGCTTCCTTATCGCGAAATGCGGCCGCCGAATCAAAAGATTCGCGCGCCATGGCGGCGACCTCAGGATGATATGGGAAAAGCTCGTCGACTGACTTTTCTTGTAAAGCGTCCAGGGATTGGCGAAATAATTCTTGGAAGGCAAGGTTTCCAGCAAGAACTTTCATTTCGCCAGAGACAACAGCTACTCCTTCAATAAGAGACGAAAATACGTTTTCAAATAAATTTTCGTCCCTCATAGAGGTTAATCTGTATTAAGATTTTGAGGCCTTGGATCTCTTCTTAGAAGAATAAGGATTCTTTGCTTTTGGCTTAGAAGCCGGTTTAGGTTCGGGTTTAGATTCTGCCGCTGCAGGCGCCGACTCCGGAGCGCTTCCGGAATGATTGCAGCCAGAACCGCAAGTATGTTTGGCGTTAACATTAGGATCGGATTCCCTTTTCTCTTGCGCCCAACCTTCTTTCCTAGATTCAGAAGGGTAATCGTTTGCATACCAACCGTCGCCCTTTAAAATAAAGCCAGACGCAGAAACTAACCTTTTAACTTTACCCTTACAGTCAGATCCAGTATGAGTTTTCAAAGGTTTAGCCGACATAGATTGCATCATCTCAAACACAGAGCCGCACTTTTGACATTCGTATTCGTAAATAGGCATCTAGTTTTTCCCAAAAATAATTAGTCTTAAAAATTCAGCCGATCATGATTGATAAAATCGGAAATCTAAAAAAGCAAGTTTTCTTGTATTTTTTTATGAATCTTAAACAGGCGTCAACCATTTCTTATATTCGGGTCTTTTACCCCGAACAATATCAAAAAAGGAAGCCTGGACTTTTTCAGTAATTTCACCCCTTTTTCCAGTTCCAATTACCCTGCTTTCAACCTCCCTTACAGGCGTAATTTCAGCGGCAGTTCCAGTTAAGAAAATTTCTTCAGCTAAATATAAATCGTCCCGAGTCATATCCTTTTCAATACAGTCAATTTTTAACTCCTCACAAATATCCAGAACCGTATCGCGGGTAATGCCGTCTAAATTTCCTCGTGAAAGAGGAGGAGTAAATAGCTTTCCTTTAGAATAAACGAAAATATTCTCCCCAGAACCTTCCGAAACATAACCAGAGGGGTCAAGTAAGATTGCCTCGTCGTAACCATCTCGAACCGCTTCAGCCTTAGCTAAAATTGAATTGATGTAGTAACCGCAAGCTTTTGCCTTAGTCATCGAAATATTAACGTGATGTCGAGTAAATGAAGAAATCCGAACCCGAATTCCATTGTTCAATCCTTCATCGCCCAAATAGGCCCCCCAAGGCCATGCGGCAATTGCGGTTCTAACTTCAACTCCTTCGGGGTTTAAGCCCATTTTGTTACTGCCTAAAAAAACAAGAGGCCTTATATAACATTCTTCTAGCTTATTAATAGAGACCACTTCGACAATTGCGTCAAAGACCTCTTTATTCTTAAAAGGAATTTCTAGCCCTAAAACCTTTGCAGAGTTAAACAAACGATCAACGTGGGCTTGCAATCGGAAAATAGCGGAGCCATTAGATTTAGATTGATAGCAACGAATTCCTTCAAATACACCAAGGCCATAATGAAGTGTATGAGTCAAAACATGGATATTCGCTTCATTCCAGGGAACTAATTCTCCATCTAACCAAATTTTTTCTGATTTTTCCAAAAACCTACGCTCAAATAGTGTGAATAAGTGGGATTATATTGTATTCATGGGCCTTAATAAAATCAAGCCAATTAATTGTATTGACATACAATGTCCCGTCTGATAGTTTAAAAACCTTTTTGGGCCGCTAGCTCAGTTGGTAGAGCAACGCCCTTTTAAGGCGTGGGTCGAAGGTTCGAATCCTTCGCGGCTCATCATTTCTAAGAAACCAGTCCCCATCGTCTAGCCTGGCCTAGGACACCGGCCTTTCACGCCGGCGACGCGGGTTCGAATCCCGCTGGGGACGCTTTTTTAACAACTACAATTCCACATAAGCTTTAAGCCAGTTTAGGCTTCTTAATATCTTCCGCTAACGCGTTCTCGTTCTAGCTTCAGACTTGTTTTAGAGTACTTAAATTCGTCCTCAGCGGACTCTAATTCTCTCTTTCTTGCTTCCAATTTCTTATGCTCTTCGTCAACTCTCCATTGAGCCCTTTGAATATCAGCGCCCCTATCGGCTATGCAAGCTTGGTAATCGTTTCGGGACTCTATGCAAGGCCTTTCTTTTTTTGAGTTCAAATTATGTTCGGCCTTTTGAAGTTCGGTTTCTAATTGCCTCACCCATCTTTTGAGTTCAATAACATTAAATTTTTCCTTAAAAACGGCAATTTCTTTTCTTTCTAAAGTTATAACAGCTAGTTTCTCGTTCCATTTTGATTGAAGTATTTTTGACTTATTTTCCCTATAAAACTTCTCCTTATAGTCTAAATATCTCTCCAATACATCAGCCAACTCAACCTTAGCTGCTTCTGAACTTGCTTCGGCGGAATCAAGACTTTTTATAGCGCTATCTACAGCCCACTGAGCTTTTTGTATATCCGCCCCACGATCCCCTAAACAGGCTTGATAGTCGCTTCTAGACTCAAAACACTGCCGCGCTTCCTTTCTTTTTAATTCTCTCATTGTTTCTCGATATTCTTTTTCTCTTTTCTCTATTTCTTTATCCTTATCGTAAACAGAATCTTCATGCTCATTGATCTTTTTTTGCATTTCATCAAGCGGAAAATCTTCTGCGTTTACAATCATAGACAAACACAAAATACCAAAGATAACAGCGCAACAATGAATTAAAGCTTTCATAATCAATTGTCCTTAAAACATCCTGTTTTTTAATTTAACGACTCTACTAAAATCTATATCTAAAAAATCAAATGAATGGAAAGTAAGGAATCAGCGATTAGAATAAAATCTATCGATAAATAATTTGAATAGGATTCTTTTTGTTACGTTTAAAAACAGCTTTGACAGTATTTTTTCCCAAGCCATTTAAAGAAAGATCTAATAATTCTAACTTTGGAAACTGAGAAGACTCTATCATTGAAATTGAACCCTTATCAGTAATTGAGTTTTGCCCAACATAGAGAGTTTTTAAATTAGTTAAATTATTTGCGTTTGATAGTATAAAAGCTCCTTCATCGCCAATTCGATTTCGAAATAGACCTAATGTTTCTAAATTGGACAAATCCACCTTAACAATATACCCAGCGCCTCTTTCCGTAATGAAATTATCATTTAACAAGAGCGTTTTTAAGTCTTTGAACTTTTCGGAATTTATCATTAACTCTAATCCATCGTCGCCAATTTCATTTTTCCAAAGCTTTAAAGTTTTCAAATTATCAAAGTTTGAGGAGTCAATTAACGCCTTAAGTCCTAAATCGCCTAAATAATTGCCCCATAAATCAAGTTGTCTGATGTTCTTCACAAAAGGAGACTTCGCTAGAGCCTTCATTCCTTTGTATTGAATTTTATTACCTTGTAATAATAAGATCTCGACTTTCGACAATATCTCCATTTTCGCAAGCTTTTTGGCTCCAGAAATTCCTATTTTCAATCCTCCTAGATCCAAAACAGTGCCGTTTTTACTAAGGCGTTTTTCGACCAAGGCGTCAAAATCTTCAGAACCTTCCGCTAAACAAAAAAAGAAGAAACTACATAAAAACCATGAAAGACTAATAATCGTTTTATTAAATTTATTTTTTTTATCCAATTGAAACTTCGAGCCCTTCTTCCAACGTCCTCGGATTGTAATTCAGTAACCTTTGTGAATTTTTATTATCGCCTTTTTTTTCAGACATCAATCTTGAAACCTGATCTTTGGTCAATAGATTAATACCAAGCAAGACCAATAAATTTATCGCTAATTTCATCAAAGTAGCGGGAATAAAAAACTTAATCGGTCGAACTTTCAAAACCTTGGATAAACGTTCAACTAATCCCTTGAATGTAATTTCTTCCGGCCCACAAAACGTAAAAATTTCTTGAGTAATATCCGGCTTCAAAATAACTTCTACGAAGGCTGGAATCACGTCTTCAATAAATACTGGGGATAACTTGTACTGACCGTCTCCTATAATTGGGACAACTTTAAATTTTTTAATCCATCCAATAAGTTGGTTAATTGCATCGGGAGACCCCGGTCCATATACTTCGGCAGGGCGCAAAATAACCCACGGAATAGTCCCCTGCGAAACCATTTCTTCCGCTTTTTGTTTACTTATTGAATAAGGGCCGCCAAAAGAACCCGCCGCTCTCGAACTCATAAAAATAAAACGTTGAACGCCGTTTCGCACACAAGCGTCATGTAGATTACGAGAACCTTTCCAGTTTATATTTAAATAATCGCTTTCGCAATTGGAATGAGTAACGGCCGCTAAATGGACAACGGTATCAATTCCTTCAGTGGCTATATCAAGAACCTTAGGATCGTTTAAATCGCCTTTAATCGTTTCAACTCCTTCAATTCCTAATGGCGTTTTATGAATCAAAGCTCTAAATTCAATATTACTCGCCTGAAGAGCTTTAAGTAATCGAGTTCCTAAAGTGCCAGAAGCTCCTGTTAAAAGAATTTTCATGCTTTCTAATCAGATTCGTTTTTATTACGAAACGATTCGCGGACTCTATACGAAATCAAATTTATCAAAAACTCAAAAACCGCCCATGGCTTAACAAAAGAAGGACGAGTTAAAATTTCACTGAAGTTAGTAGGTAATTCCAAAATCTTCATTTTCAATCTAAGGGCGCTTATCATAATTTCTGCATCGATAAACCAGCCATCGGACTTCAAATCCATTTTATTCAAATACTCGCGTTTAAGAATTTTTGGCTTAGCATTGACGTCGCGCAAATTAGAGTTGGGAAATAAAATCCGAAAAATAATATTGTAAAAATAAGAAAGAAGTTTCCTATAAATCCCATCGTCGCGTTCTACCCGATATGTTTTAACCATATCATATCCGCCTTCGATCATTTTTTTATATACTCGTACAACATCTTCGAGCGGCATCTGGCCATCTCCGTCGATCACAGCGATATATTTACCTTTAGCGGCATATAACCCGCTTCTCATATCCCATCCCATCATTCCCGCTTTTTCTCGAACAACCGATTGGATCTGAGGATGATTGGAGGCTATTTCTCGGACAACATCAGGCGTGGAATCATTCGTATTAGGGAAATAATTACCAACCAAAACTATTTCCCAGTTTTCTTCAAACATCTCAAGGGAATCTTTTACACGTTCTACGAAACCACGAACCGCTTCGCCACTTCGATAGCATAATAAAACTACTGATATATTGGGTTCCAAATTGATAGCGATTAAAAATTTTAATTAAAGTTCAAGGATAAATTGAATTTTATCTTGGGAAGAAATCTATCTCTCACAAAAGCATTTTAACCTATGAGGAGGCTGTATGGGTTAACTTTTGTAGGAATATGTTTGCTATCAATATCTATTTAAATAGTTGGTCGGCCTTAGCAAATTCTGAAGAATTGAATTCTTATAAAAAGGCAAAGGAGAAGTAAAATCAAACTACTACTGTCGAGTCGTTTCTTTGGCTTTTTCGAGAAAAAATAGCCGAATTCCGTCGTAGTGAATCATTTGTTCTTTTGGACAAAAAAATTCGATTTTAGCCCGATACCTACCTGGTGGAATTTTACCAATTACAGCGCGAATTACCCACTCGGGCTGAGAAAACTTTTTTTCTCCTAAAACTAAATCCATTCCTAAACCATTATTAATTAGCCCTGTTCTCAATTGATATTCAGAATTTTGTAGAATAAAAGGCTTAATCATCTTAAAAGAAACTGGAGTTTCTTGACTTAAATCCACTTCAGAGAAATTGAGTTTTAGTAAGGGAAAACCAAATTCCCGCCCCAAATACTTCTCTCCCCAAATCAAAACGACTAAACTTTGATCGTTAATTTCTATCGTTTGAGGAATTGATTTTTCAAAAACCATATCTTCATTCGGGTCGGCGATAATGGCTAACGAACTCTTTCCAGATAACATTCGCTCTTCGTCCAAAACAACTCGACCAGTTCCCAGTTTTCCGATAAAATTTCCACCTACTTCAAAGTCTTCGTCCAAAACCGACAGTATTTTTTCTCCAGTCAAATAGTAGAGGCGTTTTTCATTTGGCATCTCTATACTTTTCAAATTCTCCTCAAAAAAATTTCTAAACACTGGGAACCTTGATTCTTCATTGCTTCTTCCTGGGAGTTCCATACTTTCAAACTCTTGAATATTAGACGCGATAAATTTAACGCTATGGATCTGTCCCTTAAAAAAGATGTTCTCTAGGTTTTCTTTGTATCTATACCTCGAATACAAATAATTCATCGGATTTCCAATAACCACCAAGTCCAATGGATGAGTTTCTGTATTAATAAATTTCAAATAATCTGCCCCACTCTGCCAATTTCTAGAAAGATAATAATTTGGCAACAACCATTTAAACGACACTAAGGCATAGACAATAATGACAACGGCTAAATATCTACTCGGTTTAAATAAAGGTGGCAAAAATCTAGCAAAAAACTCAGCTGTAAAAACCAGACCGGCAGAAAGAAAAATAATCAAAAGCGGCAAAGTAAATAAATAACTTCTGGGAAACCAAGCCACAAAACTGATCGCCGAAATTAAATAAACTAACAGCGCAACAAAAATAGGTAAAAGTCTGTAGCTTCTACGTATGAGATCGGCCTTTAACACCCCCACTGCTATGAATGGCGTAAAGAAGGCTAAAGGGCCTGGGAAAAAAGCTTTTATAAGATTCGGAAAAAAATAAATTATCAAATCGATTCGAGACGAATAGGTAGGCATTTTTAAATAGCGGTTTCCCGCAATTTCTAACATATCTTTCAACAAAGGCGAGTAAGCTATCAACGATAATATAGCCATACTGACGAAGACAAAAAGAATATATAAAAAACGCCTACGCTTTAAACTTAGATCAAAATTAAATTCTTTAGCATAACTAGACGAAGTCGCCACAAACATTGCCCATATTCCTATCGCAAAAACAAACAACGCATTCAGCGGAATTGTATATGTGATTAAAAAACCACAAAATGCTAATAACAAAGCCCATCTATAGGACAGTCCTGATTCTAAAAAACGGATAAGGACATAAACCATTAGAATAGAAATAAAAATACTTAGACTATAACCTCGAGCAGTTTGTGAATAATAAATATGAATAGGCGACAACACCGCAATAAGAAGAGCTAACCTAGCAACCCACGGCGACGCAAACATCTTCCTAGCCACTTTGTATATAAGCCAAAGCGTTGCAATCCCAGACAAAAAAGCTGGAGCGCGAATTGCGTATTCGTTTATCTCGCCAAACCATTCCGCCATAAAGTGGAGCAGTATTGTGTGAAAAACGTGATGGTAGTTGTATATAAAAGTAGTGACAATAAAAGAAATAGGTTTATACACATAGTACATCAGCACTTCATTTTCATCGCCGCCTCCTAAGGCATGGTTTAACCCGTAAAAACGCAAACCAATCCCTAAGGACATTAAAGAGAATAAAGTGAGCAAAGATGCAGTGGGGTTTAAATTGTCAGTCTTTATTTCCATTGTGGAATATTTTGGAACTTCAGTTGACCGATTTTTTAATTAGAAAAGCGAGGAGAAAGTTTTCTTCAAATTATAAAATTTTCTAAAAATCAAACTAACAACAACTATCTTATGCTAGAAAATATTTAAAGATCGTGTAGATAATTTTTGTTCCAGCCTTAAAGGTTCCCGAAACTGTTCCAGTAATTTTTGAAACGCCAACCCTCATTCGATATTTAACTGGAATCTCTAAAACCCTAAGATTATTTTTAAGAGCTTTGATTTGCATTTCAACCGTCCAACCAAAATTTGCATCTTGCATTTTTATTTGCTGGAGGGCTTTATAACTAATCGCTCGAAACGGGCCTAAATCAGTATATGAATAACCGCCAAAGAAAAGAGACATCAAAAAAACAGCTAATTGATTACCATATCGCGATTGAGGCAAAAGCGCTTTACGGCTTTCCCGCAATATCATCCGACTACCAAGTACAAAATCTTTTTCGTCCTGAACAATAGGACTGATTAAAAGGGAAATCTCTTCAGGATAATCACTATAATCCCCATCCAAAAATACGACAATATCGGGATCGTTTAAAACGGAAATTCCTTTAAGGCAAGCCGAGCCATATCCTCTTCGAGGTTCGGAGACTACTCGTGCTCCGTTTTTTTCGGCAACTTCGGCAGTCTTATCCGTAGACCTATTATCTACAACTATTATTTCGTGGAGTTTTTCTTGAGGTAAGTCTTTTAAAACTAAACCAATGGAGAGTTCTTCATTATAGGCGGGAATAATTACGGAAATTTTTGGATCCATAACGGGATGCTCAATCCACCAACTTCCAATCCTCTCCATTCCAGTGAATAATTATACCGTTATCTCCAACAGAATAAATATTATCTTCGGATGTTCCCCAGATGGCCGTCAAATATTCCTCAGTATTGGATTCAATTCTTGTCCATTGGTCTCCGTCCAAGTACATAATCATACCTTCGTCGCCAACGGCAAAGACCATTTCGTTATCAGGTCCCCAAACATCAAGGAAAAAATTCATGGTTCCAGAAGGTATTTCAGTAAAATCCGCTCCATTGAATTTAAAAGTCGCTCCGTCAGATCCCACAATGTATATATCGGTTGGTCCAAATCCATAAATCCCATAAAGCTCTGAACCTGTCATTAAAGTCATCCGAGCCCAACGATCTTCTTCAAGCTTTAACACAAGACCGTCATAACCAACCGCGTACATTCCGCCTTCTTTACATCCCCATAGACGGGTGATATCGACGTCGGTTCCAGTTCTCATAAACTGCCATTCGGAACCGTCGTATTTTAAAATTTTACCCACACGACTACAGGCATAAATTTCATCTGCCGCAAGTCCCCAAATTCCAGTCATCGGAGGTAAGTTTTCTGTATCTTCTTCATTCCACTCCGAACCGTCGTATTTTAAAATTTTACCATCGGTACAAACTGCATAGAGATTATCCGATCCCGTACCCCACAAATTTTTGATAGCCCACCGCCCCTTGGTGTCCATTTTAGACCACTCAGAACCGTTAAAGTGGAGCATTGTTCCATCTGCTCCGCCAACAAAGACGTCATTTTCACTAAATCCTTTAATACAAATCAAATGACTTTCTGTCAGGCTTCCCATAAAATTAACCTCGGGGTTATTTCGAAAAAGTAAATCGGACTATAAGGACATGTCTGTCCATTGTTTTCCATCATATTTTATTACGCAGCCATCGTCGCCAACAGCATAAACGCAATCGGGCCTCAGCCCTCTGACTTTGGTCAGGTAACTTTCGGAACAAGATTGCTGTTTGTTCCATTTATTTCCATCGTAATGCAAGATGGTTGCGTTATCGCCTACCGCAAAAATATTATCGTCGGAGGTTCCCCAAATACTGAGCAAATAATCTTCGGTTCCAGACTCCATTGTGGACCATTCATCTCCATTAAAATGTAGAATAACTCCATCCGATCCCACCGTGTAGACGTTTTCGTTAGAAGTTCCCCAAATTCCATAGAGAGATTTGGTCTCATCCGTTAATTCTTCTTTACGTAAAAATTCCTTCCCATTATAAAACCGGTAAATCCCTTCGCCGCCAACAGCATGAATCCGGTCCTTATCCTCCCCCCAAAGACAAAACAAATCATGAATGGTATTGGGTTCTCTATATTCCCAAGATTCTCCATTCCAAAGCAACACCATACCGCCAGTCCCGAAAATAAAAACAAAATCGGGACCAAAGCCATAAACGGAATTTAAAGAATCCATATTTCCGGTTTCAACTTGCTTCCATTCTTTTCCATCGCATCTTAATACAACCCCGCCAATTCCTACCGAATACAAGTTATCTTCGCTCGATCCCCAAAGTCCCATTAAAGGATTAGTGTTATCGGTTCGTACAGGAGTCCATTCTTCACCATCAAAATGTTGCGGAATTCCATCCTTACCGCAAACATAGATACTATCTTCGCTGAATGGCCAAATATCGTTTAAATCCGGTTTTTCGCCAATAAACATTTTAAGTTTTATTTAAAGTTTCAGGGTCTGAGGAAAATAAACCGCTAAGCGCAAAAAAGAACCAGAAAATTACTGCCGGAAAACTACTTTGGAAAGCTTTTTAAAGTTTTCGGAATCCTTAAACATTTCTTGGGTTTCATCTTTAACGTCATTGTGAATCAAAATTAAGGTTTCCAAATTTGGCAACTTATCCGATTGGGCAAGAGCTCGAGCCCCTGAATCCCCAATTTCTGCCTCAAATAAGTCTAAAAGAGTTAAATTGCTAAAATACGGAGAATTAGCAATTGCCTTTGCGCCTGATAAACCAATAGGATTATAGGTCAACGTTAGTTGAGTCAAGTTTTGCAAAGTTTCCGAATTAGCAATAGCGTTTATTCCATCTTCTTCAATAAAATTCCAATTCAAATTTAATTCCGACAGTTTAGAAAGGTTTTTTGAATTTGCCAACGCCCTTGCGCCTTCATCGCCTATATTGTTTCGATACAAGGAAAGAAGATTTAAACGGGTCAGAGTATTTGATTCTGCAATTGCCGCGACACCTTCATCTCCCAAAGAATCTCCTATCCACAAAGAAACCAAATTACCTAAAATCTTAGAAGAAGCTATGGCTTTAGCTCCTTCAGCGGTAACTTTATTGTCGCTCATTATTAATTCGGAAAGATTCAAAAAGTTTTTTGAACTAGCAATGCTTTTTACGCCTTCATCGGTAACTTCATTCTTAAACAAATTTAAAACAGTTACATGTTTACAATTATCAGATTCCGATACTGCTATAATGCCTTCGTCGCTAATCTCGTTAAACTCCAGAAACATGGCGGTTACAGTTTTAATCTTTTCAGAATTGACGATTTGTTTTAGATCCTCGTCATTGATCTCTTTTTCCCGCAAATCTAATTCGTTATTTTCTATATTTAGGCTTTCGTCGATCAACTGATCGATATTTTTGTCCGCCATTCTTAAATCTCCCCTACAATCCAATCAAAGGGTTTTCAATGCTTTTGAAATTAAACCAAGTATTCTAAAGCAGAAATCTTATTAATGTCAAAATTAAAAAATTTAAAAGTTTTTGTAATTTACAAAATATTCAGTTCAAAAGTTATGTAAAATCCAAAAACCTATTTCCTTTGGTCAAGTTTGGAAATTTTATTAATATTTTTTAATTATTTTGGGGGTTGGAATTCGACCAAAAATCTTTTAAAAAATATACTATAAGCAATATCTCAGACCTCAAGGAACTTAACCATTTGCTAAATAAAAAACTAAACACCTCTGAAAAAGCAAATAAGAATCAAACATTCCATTTAATACTAAGTTGTGAAACCAAATCAAAAGCTTCTCAACGCCTAAAATCTTTACAAATCAATCATAATGTCAAAAAATATTGAAGAAATTAGTCAAACTGTAAAAAAAGCCAATGAGCCTATTAGGCAGATTTTAGACGAAATTGGCAAAATCATTATTGGTCAAAAATATCTTATTCAAGGACTTACTCTTGGCCTAGTTTCCGGCGAACATATTTTAGTTGAAGGACTTCCCGGATTAGCAAAAACAACGGCTGTAAAAACGCTCGCCCAATCAATTCATGGGAAATTCAAACGGATTCAATTTACGCCCGACTTATTACCGGCTGACATATTGGGTACCCAGGTTTATCAACCTAAAACGGGAGAGTTTACAGTCAAAAAAGGTCCTCTATTCTCTAATATTGTTTTAGCGGACGAAATCAATAGGGCTCCCGCAAAAGTTCAAAGCGCGCTATTAGAGTCAATGCAAGAACGACAGATCACTATTGCCGATGAGAGTTTTGGATTAGAACAACCTTTTTTAGTAATGGCGACTCAAAATCCCATTGAACAAGAAGGCACTTACCCTCTTCCAGAAGCCCAATTAGACCGTTTTATGTTTAAACTAAAAATTGAATATCCAACTCCCGAAGAAGAAAGGCTTATTGTTAGGCAAATGGCTTCGCCTCCTACTTCAATAGAAGTTCAAGCTGTCGCGAGCAAAGAAGATATTCATAACGCTCGGAAAACCGCCGAGTTAATTTATATTGATGAAAATTTGGAAAGCTATATTGTCGACGTAATATCGGCTACTAGATCCCCAGAAAAATTTAAATTACCGGCCTTAAGAAAATTAATTGAATATGGAGCTTCCCCCAGAGCCTCAATTTTCCTCGCTAAAGCTGCAAAAGCTTATGCATTTTTAAATGGCAGAGGTTATGTCATGCCTCAAGATATTAAAACTATTGGATGCGACGTTTTGAGACATAGAATCATTCTCACTTATGAAGCTGAGGCGGAAAATATATCCACAGACGAAGTCATCAAACAAATTTTTGACGCCGTTGAAGTTCCTTGATAACACAAAAATTTATGTTTGGTTCTCTAATTGAAAACTTCTTTAATTGGTTTCGCAACACTCCACCATTAACTATTGAGAAAACAAAAGAGCTTTCTCCAGAATTATTAAAAAAAATTAGAAAGATACAAATTAAAACCAATTATTTGGTAAACGATATAATGGCCGGAGAATATGTTTCTGCCTTTAAAGGTTCCGGAATGGAGTTTTCAGAAGTCAGAGAATATGTTCCGGGCGACGATGTCCGACTAATTGATTGGAACGTTACCGCACGAATGGACCGCCCATTCATTAAAGGTTTTCAGGAAGAGCGCGAACTAACGGTAATGCTCTTAGTTGATATAAGTTCCTCGGGAAAATTTGGATCGACTGTAGAAACTAAAGGAGAGGTCGCCGCTGAAATCGCCTCGATCCTTGCTTTTTCAGCCATAAAAAATAACGACAAAGTTGGATTAATTCTTTTTTCAGATCGCATTGAAAGCTATATACCGCCTAAAAAAGGCAGAGCGCACATTTGGAATGTTATTCGCGCGATACTTAGCTATTCGCCACAGGGGGAAAAGACCGACTTAAATTTACCTCTTGAATTTCTCCTTCAAGTTCATAAAAGAAAAACAGCCGCTTTTTTTATTTCTGATTTTCAAGCGGCTGATTACGAAAAATCAATGCGACTTGCACGACAAAAACACGATCTTGCCGCTATGGTAATCATTGATCCACGAGAACAAAGCCTCCCCTTAAATTCGGGGATCCTTCACTTAGAAGATGCAGAAACAGGAGAATCCACACTTGTCGATACTCATGATAAAAACACCATAAAGTATTTCGAGAAAATTAAAGCGGATGAGAAAAAACGTCTTTTAGATTTCTTAAGGTTGAACGGAATAGATTCTGTTGAGATATATACAGACCGCCCTTTGGCCGATCCGATAATTCGTTACTTTAAATATAGAGAGAAAAAACGATAATATGAAAGAAAATACTCCCCCACCCAATGAAAGTTTTTCGGGAAGACTTAAAGTACTCGTTATATCTTTCGTATTATTTACATTTCTTCTTTTTGGGGTCTTTTTTGCCGTTCTGATAAAAAAGGTTTTCGACTCAAGCGAGAAAACGCAATGGGAATCACGTTTTGAACAATTAGGCGATCGGCTGAAGGAAAATGGCCTTCACGTACAAGCCATAGAACAATACAAAAAATTCCTAAATCAGACTGACATTAATATGAAAAAACGAGCTTTGGTTTCTTTTAACGTTGGAAAATTATATATGCAGTCTGGGGACTGCCCAGAAGCTTTAGTCTGGTTCTTTCAAACTGATATGGCCGACACAACTTTTCCTCAGAAAGAAAAGCTGAACTCAAACATAAAAACTTGCTTAGAAAAAAACTAAAAGAACAAAAAGTTCCTTATGAAAACTAGGAATATTCCAAAATATTTTTTAGCTTTTTTTATATGGGCAACTTTTTTGAGCCCATTATTAATTACCATAAGCTCAACCGCTCAAGAAAATCAATCGTTGCCACCTGTTGAAATTAAGGCGTCTGTGGACAAACCAGTCGCCACAGTGGGAGATCTGATTCGATTCAAAATTGAACTCCAAACTGCAAAGGACATTAGGCCTCAAGAACCCAATCCTTTAAAAACAAAAGGAGGCTTAATTTATGTCAAACGAGAAACTCCGGAAATACGTTTCGAAAATAATCGTAATTTGGCTATTTTTTACTATACATTTCGGGCTGACTTAGTTGGCCGTTTTGCTATTCCTCCAATAAAAATAAAATTTTTAGCTCCCGATTCAAAAACACCAGGAACCTCCATTGAAGGCTCTATAACTTCTCCCGAAACTTTCGTGGAAGTGCGTTCCGTTTTGCAAGCTAAAGAGGGACCGCCTCAACTCCAGGACATAAAACCTTTAATAGAAATTGAAAGATCTTGGATACATTACTGGCCTTATGCACTAGCAACAATATTAGCGGCTTTGATAATTTATTATTTGGTAAAAAAACAAAAAGGAAGACCAGTAAAAAACCAAACCGCGCCTATAAAAATAATTCCCTGCCACGTTCTAGCTTTGCAGGAATTAGAAACATTAAAAAAGAAAGGTTTGCTAACTAAAGGCGCTGTTCGTGAACATTATTTTGAGCTTTCTGAAATCTTTAGAAAATATCTAGGAGCTAGGTATCTCTTTCCAGCCCTGGATAGGACTCGACAAGAAATATTTAACTTCCTTAAACGAAACCTGGAAATAAACAATCATTTAAAAAACGAAATCGAATTAATTTTGGAACAAACTGATAGAGTTAAGTTTGCTAAAGTAGCTCCTTCCATACACGAATCAAACGAGATTATGGGGTCGATAGCTGGATTTATAAGATCTACTAGCCCCGCACAACAAGAACACCAAAAAGCGCCTACAGCCCCTGTACTAAAATGACAACTCAATTTCGTTTTGAAGAACCTCTGGCTCTCTTTTTACTATTACTTATTCCATTATGGGTCTATTCGAACCGCCTAGATAAGAGACCGACGGTTTTATACTCATCTATTGGACATTTAAAAGCAATACAACCAAAAGGATTTTCAGGAGCTATGCACCTTTCCCTTACTCTAAGGTGCCTGGCAATATTCTTTATTATCCTATCTCTAGCAAGACCTCAACAAGGTCAAACAACCCGCGAAGTATCGACAAAAGGCGTAGACATTGTTTTAGCCTTAGACGCATCGGGTAGCATGAGAGCTTTGGATTTCAAAAAAGAGGAACAAAGAATTACAAGATTGGAAGCTTTAAAAAATGTCGCTTCGGAGTTTATTCAAAAGAGACAACAAGATCGAATAGGGCTAGTCGCCTTTGGTCAAGAAGCGTTTACTCAATGCCCGCTTACATTAGACCAAAATATTTTACTTTCGTTTTTATCTCAATTAACTGTAGGAATCGCCGGCGATTCTACGGCGATCGGTTCCGCATTGGGCATAGCCATAAAACGACTCAAGGATTTAGAATCAAAATCTAAAGTAATTATTCTTTTAACTGACGGCAGAAATAACGCTGGAACCCTAGCTCCTATACAGGGGGCTGAAATCGCTAAAGCTTTGGGAATAAAAGTGTACACCATTGGCGTTGGGTCAAGAGGAAAAGCTCCTTTTCTCGTCAACACACTTTTTGGCCAAAGATACGTATACCAAAATGTAGACTTAGATGAAAACACGCTAAAAGAAATAGCTAAAATAACTGGGGCCGCTTACTTCAGAGCAACCGACTTAAAATCGTTACAAAATATTTACAACCAGATAGATCGTCTAGAAAAGACAGAAGTAAAAACTTTAGAATACAATCGATATTTTGAATTATTTCCATATTTTTTGATTCCGGGGCTATTTTTATTTGCCCTTGAAACAATAACAAGTCAAACTCGTTATCAACAGATCCCGTAAATATGCGCTTTGAACAACCTGAATATCTTTATTTGTTTTGGTTATTACCGCTTTATATATTTTTTGTAATATCGGCGAATCGTCAACGCCAAAAGAAACTAGATAATTTTTCATCTCCTGAAATCCAGGCGTCAATTGTCGACCCACTTGTTAAGAAAAAAAGAAAGCGCAAATCTTTTTTAATTTTTTTAGTTTTATCTTGTCTTATCCTTGCGCTTTGTCGACCGCAATGGGGGTTTCAATGGGAAGATCTTAAACAGAGAGGCGTCGACATCGTCGTTGCGATGGACGTATCTTCTAGTATGCTCGCTGAGGATATAAAACCAAATAGATTAGAACGCGCCAAAAGAAAAGTTTCAGACCTAATACAAATGCTGATGGGAGATAGAATTGGTTTGGTCGCTTTTGCAGGAGTAAGCTTTATCCAATGCCCACTTACTCTAGACTACCCGGCTGCAAATATTTTCTTAGATATTTTAGACGCCGACCTCATTCCTATTCCTGGCACCGATTTAGGAGAAGCCATAATTAAATCGTTACAAGCATTTAAGGAAAAAGATAATACGTCCAAAGTAATTATTATTATTACCGATGGCGAAGACCATGGAGGGAAGCTACAAAAGGCAACAGAAAAAGCTAAAGAAATGGGCGTTAAAGTTTTTGCTATAGGAATTGGCGGAGACATTGGAGCCCCAATTCCAAAACGCGGAGAATCTGGTTTTAAAATCGATCAGCAAGGAGAAGTTGCCCTTACTAAGCTTGATGAAAACGCTCTGCAAAATGTAGCAATACAAACAGGAGGCGCATACGTTAGGTCTGTCACTGGGGATATGGATTTAAAGAAAATCTATATCGAGAATATTAAGGAACAATTAAATGATAGCGAATTAAAAAGTGGACGGAAAAAAATTTGGCAAGATCGATTTCAATGGTTTCTAGTTTTAGCGTTAGCGCTATTAGCTTTGGAATCATCACAGAAAAGTAGAGCTCGCCATAGTGACTCCTTTGAAAATCGTCCTACATCAAACTAATTAGAAAAATTTTCTTTTTTTAAAGATAAATTAAGAAGTAAAATTTCTGTACAACGTTTCAATTTTAACTTTTTCGCAAAATGCTTTTATGAGAATCGTTTTTTATACGTTTTTATTTTCTTTTATATTTTTGGAGTTTGCTTCCGCGCAGATAAATAAACCTTTAGCGGAAGTGGGACAATCTAATTACTTAAACGGAAACTTTCAAGAAGCTGCAAAAAACTTTAATTCTGCCTTTGCTCAATCCCCAAACAACGCTTCATTGGCTTACAATTTAGCAAACAGCCAATATCGACTTGGACAATTTGACCAAGCGCTCCAATCTTTCAATCAAGCGGCTGTCATAACTCAAGATTCCAAGTTGAAACAAAAAGCCTACTATAACGCGGGAAATTCGTCGTTTAACCTTGGGAAACTTGAACAAGCAATAGATTCTTATAAAAAAGCTCTAGAACTAGATCCAGACGACATGGAGGCAAAATATAATCTAGAGTTTTCACGCGAACAATTAAAAAAACGTCAACAAAAACAGCAACAGAACGACCAGCAAAAAAAATCTTCAAACCAAGAAAATAAAGATTCGCAAAAACAAGACTCTAATAAATCTGATTCTCAGGAAAATAACGAAGATTCGAAAGAGAACCAGGAAAAAAATTCTCAATCAGATAATCCGAACAATAACGAAGACAATTCAAATTCAAAAACCTCTGAAAATGACCCGTTAGAAAATCCTCAAGAGGACTCTGGGAATAGTCAAGAATCAGAAAACGAAAAACACGGCAACCAGTCTGTTTCTGGAGAACCTCAACAAGAAGGGCTTTCCAAAGAACAAGCCGAACAATGGCTATTATCAATCAATGAAAACCGTAAAAAATTTGGACAAATGCAGGCAAAAAAACTTAAGCCTAATTCAGAATACCAAGGTAAAGACTGGTAAGACATCCATGAACTTAGAGAAGAATTACTTTATTAAAAAGACTTTCAGAATTTTTTTATTCGCCTGTTTATTGATCTTTTTCGTTGGTTCGGCTTATGCCGACCAAATTTCAATTTTAACGACAGTGGATAAAAACCGAGGAACTCTGGAAGATGTCTTTAATCTAGCCATTACAGTAAAAGGGGTCCAAAATTCTCCTAAACCTATCTTACCGGCAATTCCAGATTTTACTTTGAGACAATCTGGAACCCAATCTTCCGTCACAATAGTAAATGGGGAAATGACAGCATCCACTAAACACAATTTTTTATTAACCCCAAAAAAAACGGGTAAATTTACTATAGATTCAGCAAAGCTTGAATACAAAGGACAAGAATATTTGTCAAATCCGATTCAATTGGAAATTAGCGACGCGCCAAAACAAACAGCGCAAAACCAAACTCCTGTATTTGCCGAAACTTTTGCTTCAACAACAACGCCATATGTGAACGAACAACTTACTTTTACGTTTAAACTATATAGAAGGGTAGAAACTAAAAATATTCAGTTAGATCTTCCTTTTGATAATTTTAGAGAA
The DNA here is from genome assembly GCA_038154245.1 of Nitrospinales bacterium. GTDB lineage: Bacteria > Nitrospinota > Nitrospinia > Nitrospinales > JAJDAT01 > JAJDAT01. Next base: position 49,246 of record JAYOZP010000004.1, read on the forward strand.
GAGCAACTGAGCAAACCCAAAGATTACGCCCAAATATTAAATGGCCTGCAATATCAAACTAGCGAATTTTCAACCGCCTTATTCCCAACAAAAACAGGACCAATAGAAATCCCTGGGGCAACCGTAAATCTAGATTTAGTCATAAGAAATCGCAGGTCTCAATCTCAAGATCCATTTAATCTATTTTTCAACGACCCTTTTTTTGGTCATTCAGGTAGATTGCAACATAAAGTTATTCGAACAAAACCAATTTTAATAAATGTTAGACCCTTACCGGAAACTGGAAAACCTTTAGATTTTTCTAACCTTGTTGGAAAATTTGAAATTTCCGCAACCATTGGAAAGCTGAAGATTAAGGCAGGAGATACTTCAACCCTGACCGTAAAAGTTTCAGGTGTAGGAAATATTCAAGACGCCATTTTCAATCTGCCCGATCTTACTAAAAATTTTAAAACATACTCAGACGAACCTAAATTAGAAAAAAACGCGCAGAACCAAAAACTCTATGGAGAAAAAACATTCAAATTCGCCTTGGTTCCTTTGAATGAGGGAAGCTATCAAATCCCATCTCTCACATTGTCTTATTTTGACCCAGAAGAAGAACGCTATATAACCACTAAAACAGGCCTTATTCGCTTAGAAGTCTTACCTGCCGAAAATGACGAAAAAATGAATGTGGTGGATTCGAAAAATTTAACTCAAGGTAAAATCAAAGTTTTAGGAACAGATATCTTTCCAAACCATACTAATTTAACCGATTTTTCGAATCAAAAACCAACAGAGAAAACTAGATCGATTTATTATGCCAGTGGATTCATCCCTATTTTTAGCTACCTAACCATCGCCGCTTTTGTCCGTAAAAAAAGGAAATTTCAATTTGATTCTGCGTTTGCCCGTAACAAAAAAGCCTTTAAACTAGCAAAAACGAAACTAGAATCTCTTTCGTCCAGAAACCATAACCCAAAGATATTTATTCAGGAACTTTCCCAAATTCTAAGAGAATATATTGGCGACAAAATAAATCTCAATGGGGCTGCTTTTACCTCTGATGAAGCTATAAATAAATTAAGAGAAAAAGAATTCCCAGAAGAACAAGTTATTACGATTCGAGATCTATTAGGAAAACTTGAAAAAATTCAGTACGGGGGAATCGACACGGTCAACGATTCTCAAAGTAGTTTAATCAATCAATCCTTAGAAACATTACAAAAGTTGGAAAAACTGTCGTGAAACAAAAGTTTTTTATATCGACGCTCATATTGTGGCTGAACTTAACGGCCTTACCAAGCCTAGCGCAAGAAAACAATATACTGTCTCAAATTGCTCTGGCCAACGACCTAGCTTTAAAGTCAAAACATCGCGAAGCCCTCTCAATTTATAACGAGCTCGTTAATCAAAACTATGAGAATGCATATGTATATTACAATATGGCCAACATTTATTATCGGCTGGGGGAAATTGAAAAATCGATATTATTTTATAGTCGCGCAAAACGTTTAGCCCCTCGCGATCAAAATATTGAAGCAAACTTTCGTTACGTTATCTCTAAAACCGAGGATAAAATTTATGAAGCCCCCGCTCCACTTTTAAATAAAATTTTTGTTTGGTTAGACGATTTCGAGCTCTGGGAACTGGTAAAAATTCTTATTGTAGTTAATATTTTTTCTTATTCTGAATATTTGGTTTAAAACCGAATTAATTAATAATTTAAAAATAGGAACAGCTGTCTTATTAATGGTTATGATCGCTTCGGTTGGAGCTAAACTTTACTGCCAAAAAAATTATCTAACAGGGGTGGCAATGGCTGAACAAATCGAAATAAAATCGGGGCAGGGAGATAGCAATATTACTTTATTTCAGCTCCACAAAGGCGCTATTGTCAGAATTTTAGGAGAAGAAAATGGCTGGTATAAAATCCAATTAACCGATAAAAAAACTGGTTGGGCTCCTCAAAAAACTATATCAAAAGTTTAGCCCCGATCAAAAGCTAGCTATCGGAAAGAAACATTCCTACCGCAGAATCAAACTCTTCTTTAACAAACTCTTTTACTTCATTCCATTTTTTTTCTGAGAGACCTACCATATCCCAAGATTCTAATTTTACCAACGGAATAACCGAAGATCCGCTTCCTCCAAGCGTTAATTCATACGCCATAATATCCCCTAAATGCAATATAGCCGCTTCTATAGGGAAGTTTTTTGACTTTCCGGGATCATGATGAAAAGCAATTGGTTCAATCAATCTATCTGGTAATTCCCAGGCTTTCAGTAAAGCTTCAGCTACTACAGAATGATCAAAACCAAAAGATTCTCTCTCCAAAATAAATAAAGGTTCGTTTCGCTTAGTGGATTCTTCGACTATCTTTATGGATCGATTAGGCATCTTATTAAAAACGATCAAGCTACCCAAATCGTGCAACATTCCCATGGCATAAAATCTATCCGGATCAATTTCTCCTTTTTGAGACGCAAGAGATTTTGCGGCAAGTCCGCACCCTAAACTATGTTTCCAAAAAGCATCCATTGCGACACACTTTTGATTTCCACCTTTGAACTGATTTACAACCGAAGCAGCTAAAACCAAATCTGTTAATTGCTGAGTCCCAATAACATTTAGAGCATGTGCAACGGTTTCAATTTTGGCGGAAAAACCATAATACGAACTGTTAACAATACGCAGCAAACGCGTAGTTAGGTTAGGGTCTCCCTTAATAATATCTGCAATTTCCCCAAAGGAAGAATCTGGATTTTGAATAGTTTTTTGAATCTTAAAATAAATTACAGGAAGAGTGGCTATCCAATCGTCGCCAAGCAAATTTGCGTCCACGGTCTATTTTCCTCAAAATCATTTAAAGACCTAATTTCTAAGCTGGCAAAATAATAAACACAACTCTGAAGAGGTAGGTTAATTCCTACAAAAATAGTCCTTTAAATTACGGAGATTTAATCTCCCTGAGTTTAAACTAAGCGACGAACGCGTTTCAATCGATTTTCTCAATCAATTGCCTATTTCTTGCTTGAATTGGATCTAATTAACATTTATTTTTTCTTTCATATAAGAAAGCCTCAGTTCTGAGGATCAGCTCCCTCTAAAAAACCTCTTAATAGAGCCGCTTTTTCTTGGTTGCCATTATAAACTCTAATAAATTTTTTGAGCATTTCTCTCAATCTCTCATCTTTATTCTGAGGTAGAATATCCTCATAAAAACCAGTTCCTCCATTCTCGTCTTTTCCTTGCCTAAACATTCTACCGTTACCAGTCAATAACCAGATAATATCTAAATCCGTCTCGTTATATAATTTCACCAAAGTTTCTGAAGAAGGTAGCGATTTGTCATTTTCAAGTTCCGACAAAGAACTCGCCGCTACATTAATTTTCTCAGACAAACCGATTAATTTAAGTTTCGAGGTTGAACGCCATCTTCTTAACCTCTTTCCTATTGAATCATTTTCCATAACTAGTAACTCGCCTCTTCACTAACCATCCAATAAATTCGATTTTATTATTTGAAGTATCAACTTTATTCAATTTCTTCAACACATCAAACCAGTAATTAAAATAGTTAAAACCCGCGTCCAAACGATTTTTAGGTTATCAAAAATATTTTCCGATTACCATTTAGTTTTTACGTTTTTGCCTCCGGTCGTCTTTTGATTAGTTCTATTCTATAATATTACTTGCTCATCATTACAAGCAATAAATCATTATATTATCAATCTTTTTGAAGAAAAGTCATTATTTTACACTTTTTTTAAAAAAGTTTTAACAATGATTTTTTTTACACGCAAAAAAAAAAACTAAAGAGAAACCACCTCCTTTTCCCGCTCATAAATACTTTACTTTTTTTGTTTAAATATCTCTCAAGCCAATTTCCAACGTTTTAATCGCATGTCTTTCAAACTATTTCATGGGGAATCAAATTTAAAGGAATGTTTGCTTTCGTTCCAAATTTGGAATTAAAAGGGAGTAAAGTAGTTTAGGAAAGAGTTCAATAAAAATACAGAACTAAAAAGGAAGGGATAAAAAAATCAGGGAGTAAAATATTTTTAAATTAATTTGAAAATAAAAAAAGGCATCTTGTAATAAGACAAACTATGGATAAACTTTTTCTTCAAACCGGTACCCAACTCCTCGGACAGTTTCAATATGATTACCGGCTGTCTTTAATTTTGTTCGTAGTCTCTGAATATGGGTATCAACCGTGCGAGAGAAGATTTTCTCGTTATATCCCCAGATACGCTCAAGCAAATAATCCCTAGATTTCACTTGGCCTGGTTTTTCCATTAAATTAGATAACAACTTAAATTCTGTTGAAGTAAGGCGAACAGCCTCTCCATTTACCATTACTTCGTGGTTTTCTATATCTACAGTTAGATCTGGCCATTCATACTTCTTTCTTTCTCTAGTACTTCCGTCTCCTCGCTTCAAAACATTTTTTATACGTAAAATTAATTCACGGTAATTAAATGGTTTTGTAATGTAATCGTCAGCTCCAAACTCTAGACCAAGTATTCTATCTATAGTTTCCCCTTTGGCGGTCAACATAATAATTGGGGTGTGTTTCAGAGTTTCATTCAGTTTAATTTTTTTACAAAGCTCCAAACCATTCATCTTGGGCATATTGATATCTAATAAAATCAAAGAGGGTCTGATTTCTTGTAATTTTGAAAATCCAGATTCCCCATCAGTCGCCCGATAGATTTTGAAATTTTCTTTATTTAATTTCAATGCCAAGAAATCAATCAACTCGGTATCGTCATCAACAATTAATATAGTTTTTTCATTGTTCATGAAACCTCCAAACAAAATTGGAAAATTACTATTATTTTAAATAACCAATTAATCCACCTTCCAACTTGTTGGCCCTATTTTATACTAAATTAAATATCTAAAAAATAAATTCGTTTAATTATGGTAAAAAAAGCTACATTTTTTAAAAAATCAAACAAATAAATCCCACACAGAGTATTCTCTTCCCAAAAGCGCGTTACATTAACTTCAAAGTTTGGAAAAAAGTTATGCAATCATTGGAAAGCCATTCAGCATGCGAACCTAAACCGTGATCAGAATCTAATTCTTTTAGGGTAGCCCAGGGATAAGAAGAAATAAACCTTCTTGAAACTTCAATTGGAACCGAATCATCGTGCACCCCATGAGCTATTCGAATAGGAAGTTTTCGCAAAAAGCGAACTTCTTCCCATTTCTTTGCGTCTGCAAAAATTTTCGTCTGAAAAATAACCTCTTTGTTTTGCCGGTAATGAAAAACTTCAATAATGTCTGGAATATTATTTTTTCCAAATTGCTTTTCAATTTTTAAACTCCAACGAGAGAGAAATTCAAAAGCTGGAGCCATTAAATATATTGCTTCTATTTGATCTCTCAATTGACTGATCAATGCCGCAAGATAACCTCCCATACTACTTCCGATAACCGCGTAACGGCAATCCTTACAGGCATCCAAATAATTCTCTATGATATTCAATTGACTAGAGAGGGTCATACATTCGAAATTACCGCCATCTAAATCTGGAATCGCCAAACTCAATCCCTTTTCCTCAAAAGCAGCTTTAAAAACTTGAGCCTTATTGGAATACGGGCTAGACGCAAAACCATGTAAATAAATAAATCTAACTGTCACTACAAATCAAATTCGTTAAAAGCTCACAGCGTCTCAGGCTGCAAACCTAATCATTAATATTCTGTACTTGTTCCAGACTTTTAATACTTTCGCGCATTACCCACAATAAAATTAAACCTGGAATAGCCGCAAAAAAAGTTGCTCCAAAAAACGAAACCCACCCCACCTGTTCCGCAATTACACCCGAAGGAGGTCCAACAAAAACTCTACCTAAAGAGGCAAAAGCGGATAAAAGCGCAAATTGAGTCGCTGTGTATCTAGGATCGCATAACGCCATTAAAAAGGCTACAAAAGCCGCTGTTCCCATACCTCCCGATAAGTTTTCAATTCCAACTGCCAAAGCCATTAAGACATAACTTTTTTCAAATGCCGCCACAGCCATAAACGATAAATTGGAAATCGCCTGTAAAATTCCATAGTAAAGAAGAGATCGGAATAATCCCAATTTTGCCATCAAAGCTCCGCCTAAAAGAGCTCCAATCAAAGTTGCCGCTAATCCCATTCCTTTGTTGATTACTCCAACTTCAGCGGCAGAAAATGCTTTACCTCTGATCAAAAACGTAGTTGTTAAACTTCCCGCAAAAGCATCGCCTAATTTATATAAGATAATCAACGCTAAAAGGGCCAAAGCGGTTGGTTTACTCATAAAATTTTTAAAAGGACCTGAAACTGCTTCGGCCAAACTTTTAGGAGGATCGGCCAATCTTTCAGGCTCAGGTCCCCAAAAAGTTCCACACATCCCGATGGTCATTAAAAAAGCCATTAAGATATAGGTATTTTCCCAACCCATTGGCTGAGAAAGGATCATGGCTATTGCTCCTGAAACCAGCATCGCTACCCTATACCCGGTTACAGAAACCGCCACAGCCAATCCCCTTTCTTCTTGGCGAGTTACATCAGTTCTATAGGCATCAATCACTACATCTTGGGATGCTGAGAAAAAAGCGACAAAAACCGCCAAAAAAGCCATAAGCCATGGAGTCTCTTTGGGCGAAGTCACCCCCATCAAAAATATAAAAACTAAAAGTAAAACCTGACATACTAAAATCCACCCTCTTCGCCGTCCCAAAATGGGAGGCACAAACCTATCCATTAAAGGTGACCATAAAAACTTGAGCGTATAAGGCAACCCAACTAAAGAAAAAATACCTATGGTCTTTAAATCGACTCCTTCAACGGTCATCCAAGCTTGTAATGAACTCCCAGATAGAGCCAATGGCAAACCAGATGAAAAACCCAAAATGGTCAAAGCTCCAATGCGTCTATTAATCAATTTTTTAAAGGAGGCATTCATAAAATCTTCCCCAATTCTGGGTAAAGGGCTAATTTCTTGTTTAAAATATATTAATCCTGCTCGAAACGAGTTCAAAAGAGACAAAAAGCTCAATAAAATCAAAGATTTTACCGATAAAGTAGATAAATTAAAACAAAACTTCTAAAACAGTTAAAATGCTCCTAAAATATAATTAATACGAGCAACTTCACTGTTTCTACGTTTAACCAAATCGGGTTTGACATTAAACCGGAATGATCAATAAAATCAATTGAAGTTTTAATTTTAATACAAATAAAGATCTAATCTCTATCTTCTATAAAGTTTTAACGTTAGGAAACTGCCAATATGCAAAACATGGAAACCCTGCAATTAGTCAAAGAGCAATTAAAGCTTAAGACGGCAGAAGTAAAAAAACATGAAGTAGAGAAAGAGAAAATTAGCGAAAAGATTAAAAGCGTTTTGGCGTTGAACGACAAAAAAATAAAAGAACTAAAAAGCCTCGTTAAAGAAAAAGAAGACGCCGTTATTGCTGCACAAGCAACTGCAAATGTATCCTATACATCAGACTCAAGCTCCAAAAAAGAAGATGGGTCCTCAGACGGAGAAGGAAGCGGCGGTGGAGGCGGCGGTGGAGGTGCGACTGTCGTTAAAGAAACAGTCGTTCAAGACCCTAAACTCTTAGAAGAACTTGAGGCTCTTAGGAAAAAAGATCAAGATTTATCGGCTCAAATTAAGGCCGAAACGGTAGAAAAAGAAAAGTTCAACCGGGAAAAAACTATTTTACTCAAAGAAATGCGCCGTTTAAAGAAAGATCCTGAGACCGTAAATAATCTAAAAGATCAAATTGAAAACTTAAACGAAGAAATAAAAAAAATGAAAGACCGGTCTTTAGAAACCGCTAATAATTTAGAAGAGTTATTAATGGAAAAAGACGAGGTCATATCTTCATATGAAAAAATGCTCTATGGAGAAACTGAAGCAGGACAAGAAGGCATGCTACCTTCTGAAATCATTGAAGATCTAAAAGAAGAGCTAAAAGAAAGACTAGAAGAAAAGAAAGTAATGGTTACAGAGCTAGAAGAGCTCAAAGAGCTGAATGCCGAGCTAGAACTTAAAATCAGCTTAACTGAAGAGTCTTCTACTTCAGATATTTTAGAAGCAGGAGCAAGGCAAGATAGCCGGGCCGCTCAATCTGCAGAGTTTTCAGGTGGCTTAGAAGGCTTCTTAGTAACTTATAGCGACATGATTACTCTTCTTCTCGTTATTTTTGTCCTAATGTATACCGTATCGAAGCTTGACGAAGAGAAATTTGCAGAAGCTCTTTCTTCCTTCCAAGAAAAGAAAGTGCGCGTTGAAACAATGAATATGCGCCTAACAAAAGATGAATTATTGATGTTAGCGCGAGTCAAAGAATTGGTAAAAGACAATGTGGACCCAGATAGTATTGTTCGCAGTGATACTCGCACTATTTTAAAGAGACTCCCCACTTCAGAGTTATTTGGACCAGGTAGCGCAGAGTTGGTAGAAGGAGCCGAAAAACTAATAGAAGATGCAATTAAAGAAGATATGATTGATGGAGTGAAACAGGTCATTATTGATGGGCATACAGACGACATCCCCATTAAATCGGCAAAATTCCCATCAAATTGGGAGCTTTCAACTGCCAGAGCTTCTCGCGTAGCGCGGCATATTGTTGATAAAATGCGCTTCCCTGCTCAATTTGTCGCAGTGTCTGGCTATGGACCTCATCGCCCAATCAAACCCAATACTAACGACTTTAACCGAGCTTTAAATCGTCGAGTTGAAGTTAAAATCCTAAAAGATAAAGACGTCATTAAGGAAGATCAAAAAGATTTAGTCCCAGAAGAAAAGAAAACAGATAAGGGAATGGAAGATCAAAAAGGAAAAGACAAAAAAGACACTTCTAAAAAGAAAGAGGAAAAAGGTAAAGGTCTTGGAGGATTAGCTAAATCCACTAAAGATGCCACAGAAAAAAAGGAAAAAGAGCAAAAAGCAAGTAAATCAAAAGATCAATAAGATAAAAAAGGCAAAAAATCTAATGGTTTTAAAGCTCCCTAAATACCTTTAAATAAATTACATTTAAGAAAAGGTAGGGTTATAATATTCATACAAGTTAGCGTTGAGAGTTCTAACTCAAACTATTTGTTATATGATTTTATTAAAATAAGCTTTTATCGACGACCATTAAAAAAAAACCGCAAAATTTATAAATCGGCACAATGCCGCAAATCCTTTCCTTCAATATAAGTAGGTTATTATGGGTGACGATAAACAATCCATTTCCGAAATATTATTCGAAAACAGACAACATTTTCTACGGTTTAATCGATTCAAAACCAGCCAAACCCTTAAGACTCTATCTGAGATTGATCGTCTGATTTACACAGTAATCCCCCGCCTTCTTCATGTAAATCAAGAAGGCCTACCCGGCTATATGGGAGAGGACGTTCCCTGTGGAATTTTCAACTACACATTAGATAATGAAACTCAAATCGCGTTGGAAAAACTTTTTCCAGACGTTATCGTTAGGAGAAACTCAGGTGGCAGACCAATTATCCAAACGATACTTCTAATGGGTAGTGTTGGCAGTATTGCTCAAACAAAAAAATCAGACTTGGACTATACCCTCTTAATCAATAAAAAGGACTTTACTCCTGAAAGCATGGAGCTTTTTCAGAAAAAGTTACGCGCAATCGAAGAATGGACTTGGTTTAACTACCACCTGGAAACACATTTTTTCGTGAATGACATCACAGATGTCAAAAACAATAACTTCGGGGAAAGTGATAGCGAAAGCACAGGTACTGCTATGGCTAAACTTCTCAAAGAAGAAATGTTTCGGACTATGATTATAGTCGCCGGAAGAATAATTTTTTGGTGGATTATGCCTGTTGAGACAGACGATGAACAATATGAAACTTATTGCGATTTAATCAATAGCCGCAAAACTCTTTTGCATCGAGAAGAATTTGTCGACATGGGTAACGTCGACGATATTTCCGACGGAGAATTTTTTGGTGGATCCATTTGGGCCTTAATTAAATCATTTAAATCCCCCTTCAAGACTCTTATGAAAATGGGACTTTTAGAGGAATACATGTTTAACGATTCAAAGTCCAATTTGCTTTGCCATGAAATTAAAAGAAGAGTTTATAAAGGCGAAGATCCCTATATCGAAATAGACCCTTATTTAACCATGTTCAACCGAGTGCAAAATTATTTTAAAGACACCAAAGACGAAGCGGATGTCGACGCTCTTAGATCAGCCTTTTATCTAAAAGTCGGAACTCAGGTAAATGCCGATGAAATAGAACATGGATCTCCAAATCACAAAAAATCTACGCTCATTAAGATGCTGAATGACTGGGACTGGTCTTCATTTAAGGTAGAACAACTTAATAAATATGCCACTTGGCAAATGCAACAAAAAGTAGGACTTGGCACTCGAATTAATAAAATTTTGATGGGTTCTTATAAACGCATTTCCGATAAGAATAAAACGTTAGATCCTAAAGACAGCTTAATTACTGAAAAAGATACTCATTTACTAGGCCGAAAATTATTCAGCGTATTTAATAAAGCATCCTACAAAGTTGAAAATATGGCTGGGATTATCGATGGCGGAGCCGGTGAAACGGAACTCACTTTTTTTCAACATCAAGAAAATGTTAGAGACAAGGGAGTCTGGTATCTGATTCGCGGAAGAAATTTATCCGGTCTAGACGCTATTGACCCAGGCGAAATAATGAAAAAGGCCGCAACTTTGGAATCCGTTTGCGCTTTTGCCGCTTTAAATAATATTTACGCCAAAGACTCAAAAATTTTAATGAGAGCAGATCAAACTGCAATGAGAGACCATGACGTCAAAGCTATGTTAGACATGCTTTCTTCATTTATTTCATCAGTTAATATCGCAAATATATCTAACGAGGATTTATTAAATCCTGCATACGTTAAACAGTTTTTCGCAGTAATTGATTTTGGATATCCATTTCCTCGTGAAATTATGATGGCCGATATTAGACAATGTAAAACGAATGCAGAATATGGAGAATTCATTCATAAGCGTTTAGAACGTATAAAAAGCATGACATATATCATCATGAACTCATGGGGAGAACTTTTTTGTAAAACATTTGCCGGTATTAACAGTTTTGGTCGTTGTATTAACGAGTTAACTAAAAAAGTTTCTCACTCGCAAGTGGATTCCCCAAATTTCCTTAAGGTTTTTATCCCAACTGGCCGAAAAGATATTTTTGAGTGTAGCTGGCTTTACAATTACACTCTTAAATCTCTGAAAATTAAGGGAAAATCTTAAAACCCAACTTTATAAATAGACTGTATGGCGACCGCTGTTAAAAGTACCGCACTGCCAGATGAAGAGGAAACCCAGCAAACTGAAGCTGGAATGGATAAAGGTACAGTTTTTGGAATCCTTGCAGGAGTTTCTCTAATTGTTATCGCTATCATTCGTGGCGGAAGCGCCGACGTTTTTGTTAATTTAAACGGCGTTTTTATTGTATGCGGTGGAACGCTGGCCACAGCTTTCATTGCTTTTCCATCCAAAAAAATTACGGGTATGATCCCCATAATAATCAATGCGTTTAAACCTGACGTACATCAGCCGTCGGATTACATTGATGAGATTATGGCCCTAGTCACTAAATACCGTTCAGGCGGTATGAAAGGTTTAGAAAGCGCCGAGGAATTTTTGGACAATCGCTTTCTCAAAGAAGGAATCGCAATGGTTGTCGATGGGTTCAATGCCAGAGAAATAACCGAAATAATGGAACGGCAAATCTCCTCAGTTGTGGAAAGACATAATCAGGGGCAAAAAATCCTCAGATTTATGGCTGTTCAAGCCCCAATTTTTGGAATGGCGGGAACGTTGATCGGACTTATCCAAATGTTAATGCATATCGACGATCCTTCCAGTATTGGACCGTCTCTAGCGGTTGCGTTGATTACAACTTTTTATGGAATTATTTTCGCTAATTTAATCCTAACCCCTATTGTAGCAAAACTAAACGCACGAACTGAGAACGAAGCTATGTTAATTAAAGCTATTAGGTTAGGCGTAATCGGAATTCATGACCGTTTAAATCCACAAAAAATTCAAAGAAGTATGAATTCATTACTTCCACCGGATCAGCAAAGATAATGTCAAACGTAGACGAAATTCTAGGACTAACATCGCAAGCCCCATGTCAGGATGGAGTAGATTTTACAGGATATGATCTTAAAGGGATCAGTCTCAATGGAGTTACATTCATATTTGCAACTCTTAAAGAAGTCAATTTCGACGAATGCGAGCTGGTAGACGTAAATTTTAGCAAAGCAGATTTAGGGAAAGCGACATTTAAGGGCGCCAAACTAAAAGACGTTATTTTTAGTAATACTCAGCTACAAGAATCTGACTTTGAAAACGCCACACTGGTTAACTGCAACTTTGAGAACGCTAGCATCGAGCAGAGTAACTTCGCGTCATTTATCTCGACAAGTTGCAATTTCAAAGGAGCCAATCTAAGTTTTTGCAATTTTTATTCGGCAAATATAGAAAATTCCAACTTATCCTTCTCGCGCATAATGTATTCAAATTTAAAACAAGTAGCGATTGAGAAATCGAACCTTTCAGGTTGCAACGCTCGCGGTTCTGACTTTAGTTTTTCGAATATTTCAGACGCAAAAATAAAAGGCGCAAACTTTAAGCATGTCGATCTTAATTCTTGCTCGATGAAAGATGTAGACATGACTCTTTCCAACATGCTTGGAGTCGAGTTTAAGGACGCCGTTTGTCCAAGGATAAAGTTAGAAGAAGTAAACTTTGAAGGAGCAGATTTAACTTACGCTAGTTTAGAAGGGGCCAACCTGCAAAATGCATTTTTTCTTGAAGCCAATTTGCATGGCGCCAACTTAACCAGCGCAAACCTAAAAGACGCTTTTTTTGTAGACGCCAATACTCACAATATTAAAACCAAAGGCGCTAATCTTGAAAATACCGGGCTAACAGAAACCTAGCCTTAAAAATTCTCAAAGAGTCCTACTTTCTTGCCCTCTCCCGCAACGTTTGTATTATTTATCCATTTTCTTGTTGTCGCTTATATAGTCTTAGGTTTTCCCATTGGTTTAATCTTAAACAATAGAAAATTTAGAATAGTACATTGTGCAGGCGTGGCGTTTATATCTTGTCTTATGATTTTGAAAATACCTTGCCCATTAACTGTGCTGGAAGAACGCTTGGGAAGCGCTTCGATGGAAGGATCTTTCATTGCTTTCTGGCTAAAACAATTTATCTATCTACCCTGGATTAATCCTCAAACAATATTTTTCGTAAACATATCGTTTGCTATTTTAGTTTTTTCATCCTTTTATTGGAAACCGTTGCATCCTAAGAATGCAATTATTTCTTCTTTATGAATGGGGTAACGCACCGGAAACCCACATTTTCGAAATAATCATCCGGCTCCGCTTCTGTTCTATAAAAAACATATCCATAAGCTTCTAAAAAATAATGACCCGCTTTTTGAAAACCATTTCCTCGAATAACCTTAAACCGCTTTCCAAACCTTTTATATTTATAAGAACTACCCGGATAAGCATCGTACCAATTTAAGGTCCATTCCATCGCGTTACCCGCTAGCCCAAAAACTCCATATGCGCTAATATCTTTAGGATATGCGTTTACCGGCATAATTTTACGTGCGCCGTCTACGCCCATATTTGCAAAGGATTTATCATACTCATCGCCCCAAGGATAATTTCTACCGTCGGTTCCTCGGGCGGCTTTTTCCCATTGCTCTTCCGTGGGCAGTCGTTTACCAGCCCAAACAGCGTAAGTAAACGCTTCGTACCAAGTAACATGAGTTACCGGCGAATTTGCCAATTCTTCGGGATACTGCCCATTCTCCCAATTTCCAGGAGTTTCATAAAAGTTTGTTTCATCTAAAAATCGTTTGTACTCTTTATTTGTCACTTCATATTTATCTATGTAATAACTATCAAGAAAAATTTTTCTCTTAGGTTGTTGATCCAAATAAAGAGGTTTTACGGTTCCTATTTTTCTATGAGTATTTTCATTATCAACTTTGTCTGTCCCCATAAGAAAATCGCCGGCAGGAATTAGAACCATTTCCTTGCTGTCTATTTCGGAAACTATCTGAGGTTTTAAATTCCTAAAACTATTTTTTGTGAGAGAACCTAAACTAGCGCGACCTATGAAAAATGCAAGCAACGCAGTCCCCAAAATTAAGATATAATTTGTCTTGTTATTCATTGAATCCAAAACCCCGCGTATTATCCATTAAAATTTAAGCCAACTACTATATCGTAATGAATCAAAATATTCTAATTGCCTTAATATGTCTATTTTTTAACTTCTTATTAGTTCAACCCGGTAATGCATTGGAACACAAAATTACCGATAAAACTAACAGTCGCACATTTCCCTATATATTAGACGCTGAAACTTATTCTCTAAATGTACGAAACGTTAAAACTCTTAAAGCATACGACCGTTATCTTTGGATTGGAACAGCAAAAGGGGCAATTAGATACGATCTAAGCGTAGAAGAAGACTACAAATTATTCGACAACAAAAATGGTCTATTAAGCAACGGAGTCTTTGCTATTGCGATCGACCAAAACCAAACGCCTTGGATTGGGACTTATGGAGGAGGATTAAGTCGTTTCGACGGAAAAACTTGGGATAATATTAACACTCCACATGGCCTAGCTGATTCTTTTGTCTTTGATATTCAATTTACCGACAAAGGAGTTTGGGTAGCAACTTGGAGCGGGGCAAATTATTTTGAAGACAATCCTATTACTGGAGGAAAGATAAAGACCTTCACAGTCGAAAACACCAATAAGGGGCTAGTAGATAATTGGGTGTATGCTATTCAGATTGGCAAAAATGGCAAAGTTTGGTTTGGAACCGAATCTGGAGTATCGTTACTCGATAATGGTTCATGGCGTTACTGGACGCATAAAAATGGACTTGGAGCTCCATTTGAACTTGTAGAGAAAGAAAATATTGAGGCTACCGCAAGTTTTCAAGGTTCTCACCATAGTTTATATCCAGCTCACGAAAACGCCTCGCCAAATTATCGTCCCAATTACGTTTTATCTATGTTACTAGACTCTCATGACAACCTATGGGTTGGAACTTGGGGTGGGGGGTTGAGTTTATTTAACGCTCAAAAAAATACATTTCGCAATTTCACTCAAAAAGACGGCCTTCCTGGGAACTTTATTTTAACTTTAAACGAAGGACCCAATGGGAAACTTTGGATCGGAACAAATAAAGGACTTAGTAGATTCGACGGTAAAACATTTGAAAATTTCTCGACGTTAAACGGCCTTATTAGCGATTTCATTTTTAGCGTAGAATTTACCCCAGATCATTCAGTTTGGCTAGGTGGATATTATGGCGTAAACCAACTGCATATGGAGCCGGGAACAGGGTATCTAGCTGTCATAGATAACTGAGACTTCTTTAAAAATCGTCGTCTTCGTCCTCTTCTTCATCCTCCATATAACCTTGGAGTTCGTCGTCTTCGGCCACAGAAATCATATCTTGAATTTCCTGGTAACCCGAAGCCATCTTTTGAATTGTTATCAATAAAGTGACCAACTCTTGCGGAGACGACTCCTGAATACCTGCAACTAGAGGACCGCGTTCGTCATTCTCATACTTTTCGTCCCACTGATCAAATGCAGCTAAAATTTTGTCTTTACAATGAAATAAATCATAAAAAAAATGTTTAACTTCAATTTTCATTCTTAAAACCTTCCTATTAATAATTTAAGCAATTTTGTTTTCTTAGTTTTCTATAATAGTATTCAATTTAATATTAAAAAAATATTGCGATTTGCTATTTTTAATTATTATCATAATTAAAGAACTTTTTATATAAACCTAATGGAATAATTTATTATGTCAGAAAGCGAACGTTTCGTTGACAACGAAAACGATACAATAACAGATACGAAATTTAATCTCACCTGGTTAAAAAGAGACTATTATCAAATAAGAGGGAAATGGTGCAGTTGGAACGGCGCCAATAAGTTTGTCGCAAAATTAAACGAAAAAAAATACGGAGGGTTCGACGATTGGCGATTGCCTACCACCAAGGAGTCAAGAAACCTTTACGACCACGAATGTAAAAACTATGATTTTGACGACGACATTGTTCATATAGATTATTTATTTCCTGAAGGTTGTGGGTCGACTTACTGGTGCTCTGAAGATTCAGGACACATGGCTTCCGCTTATAATTTTTATAGCGACCGAGGTTACAATGTCCGAAAAAACGCTAAAGAAGAAGGCAATATGTCGTGTCGCCCCGTTAGATCTTCCGGACCGCGAGTAAAAATCTCTGACAGAACTTCTGGATCAGGAAGAACTCTAAGAGGATAACTTTTCTTTACATAAACCTCACCCAAACTTTTTTCAATTTCTACTCTGAATAATATGGCCACCCATAGGGCAACCCGCGCTTACGTAAATCTTTCTTCGTTTCAAAATAACCTTCGACTGATAAAAAACATCGTAGGCAAAAAAACAAAGATTATGGCGGTGGTAAAGGCCGACGCATATGGTCACGGAGCGGTTGAATGCTCCAAGGCAGCTATAGAGGCGGGAGCGGATTTATTAGGAGTGGGGGTTATAGGGGAAGGAATTGAACTAAGAAAACATGGTATCGAATTACCAATCTTAGTCCTAGGTGGAGTTTTTATCGAAGAAATTCCCGACTTATTGCATTATCGTCTTGAAACTACTATTAGTAATTCGTCCACAGCTCAATCGCTTTCCAAACATGCAGAAAAAATTGGAAGCCTCGCAAAAGTTCATTTAAAAATAGATACAGGAATGAGCCGAATAGGGGCGACCATGGACGATTATATGCAACTCCTTAAAGAAACAACCTCTCTTCCCGGTCTTCAACTCCAAGGTATCTGCACCCACTTCGCCACTGCCGATACGGAAGATCCCGAATACACATTAAAACAATTGTCTTTATTCGAGAACGCCTTAAAAATTTTCAAACAAACGGGACGCCCACTTCCACTAATTCATTGTGCAAATAGTTCAGCTATATTGCAATATCCTCAAACTTGGAAAGATATGATCCGACCAGGGCTGGCTCTTTATGGGGCTTTACCTTCTCCTAACTTGGAGAATAAACTAAACTCTCTTATCCCCGCAGGGGAAGACACTTTAGCGCCCGTTATGGAATGGAAAAGTAAAATTATTTTGCTAAAACATGTCTCTAAAGGAACGTCGATTGGCTATGGAAGACATTTTATAGCTCAACGAGACAGCCTAATAGCAACTTTACCGGTGGGTTATGCAGATGGATTGCCTAGAATATTATCTAATAAAATGGAAATCATTGTACGAGGAAAAAAAGCGCCGCAAGTAGGCACAATCTGTATGGATTTCTGTTTAATAGACGTTAGCGATATTACTGAAGCGAAAGAAGAAGACGATGTTGTAATAATTGGTAAACAAGGAAAGAATGCAATTTCAGCCGAAGAAGTTTCCAAATTAGCCCAAACAATACCCTATGAGATACTATGCACAATTGGTAAACGCGTACCGAGAATTTATATAAAATAACTTCTTAATAGACTATTTTGCTTTAAAATCTGAAATTTTCTCAATTCCATTTCTATCAAAAAAACTTTCCAAACCATCAATAATTTTAACTGTAATTGCCGGATCAAAAAAGTTAGCGGTGCCGATTTGAATGGCCATAGCGCCTGCCAATAAAAACTCTAAAGCATCTTCTACGGATCGTATCCCTCCAATTCCAATAATAGGTAAAGAAACTGTTTGAGACACATCGTGCACCATCCTCAAGGCGATTGGTTTAATTGCAGGCCCGGATAGCCCGCCAGTTATGTTTCCTAGATAAGGTTTTTGAGTTTCTAAATCATAAGTCATACCCGTCAATGTATTGATTAAGGAAATTGCATTTGCGCCAGCTTCTTCAGCAGCTTTACCGATTTCGCAAATATTGCCTACATTAGGCGACAATTTAACAATCAGAAACTTATCGCAAACTTTCCTAACAGCGGAAACAACCTCGTATAAAACTTCCGGCTTACTACTAAAATAAGTGCCTCCTTCAGAAACATTTGGACAAGAAACATTCATTTCGACGCCGTCAATTCTTTCCACTCCATTCAAGGCTTTAGCCATTTCTACATATTCTTCTACAGTCTTTCCAAAAAAATTTACAAAAATTCTCGTATTAAAATCATGAAGTAAAGGCAATTTTTCGGTCACAAACCGCTCAAAGCCAATGTTTTCCAGCCCAATAGCGTTAAGCATTCCCGATGGCGTTTCTACAACTCGCGGTCCTTCATTACCAATTTTGGGTTTTAAAGATAATCCTTTTGTGCAAAAAGCTCCCAGTCTATTAAGATCCAAAAAATCTCTGAATTCCAATCCATAGCCAAAGGTCCCCGAAGCAGCTATAACGGGATTACTAAGCTTTATGGAACCTAAATCAACGGATAAATCGGCCATTTTATTTTTTGATCTTTCCTATCTCTGTATATAAGGATCTCAGAAACAATATAATTAATTAAAATTTAAATAAATTTATTTAAATTTTAACTATTGACATTTATTATATATATATTATATTCAATATAACAAACTGCAATAAAACTATATTTTTCAAAAACTTAAAAAATTTAGCGTTTACAAAACTTTAAAAAATTTCATCCAAACAATCAATTATGTCTACAACACTTGAAACCCAAGAAATTCCCAGCAAATATAATAAGCGAATCGAAGATTTAATTGAAGACGCCGAAATTGAAGCGGAACTTGAAGCTGAGCGTCATATTAGGATTAAAAACGCTAAATGGATGTTAATTTCCTCAGTTGGTTTAATTTCTCTTGGAATACTTTACTTTTGGTCCGATTCACAGCCAAGCGCGCAAGCTTTGCAGCCTGTTTCTTCAGTCGCTGAAATAGCTCAGCTTCCCCAAGAACCGGAACTAAAACCTATTCCATTTGCTTTAGAAAACGCTGAACAGCCTAATCTTGAAACAAATAACTTAGTGGCCGAATTAGAGGCTTTAGAAAAAAAACAAGTAAAAGAACCTTTAAAAACTAAGCCTACCGAATTGACAGCTAAAACTCCTCAATCGCTCGTTGAGAAAAAGATAGATCCAAAAATTGACGCACCGCTCAATGAAATTCCAACGCCGACTCCTTTGGTTAATCTCCTAAAAAAAGTAGTGTCGAAAAAGGAAATAACCACTAAAAAGCAGCAAAAACAAATATCAAAGCCAACAAAGATAGCTATAAAAGAAGCTAACTATTCAATTCAATTAGGGGCTTTTTCCGTAAAAGAAAACGCAAAAGACTTCGTCAAAAAAATTCAGAAAAAAGGAATTAAACCCATTATTGACGTAAGACAAACTAACAAAACAACTTATTCAGTTATCACAGGCGAATTTAATAATAAAGAATCAGGTAAAACAGCGTTAGAAGGACTTAAAAAAGCCGGTTTTAAACCAGAATTAGAAAAAAAATCTTCAGGTCAATTTTCTCTAATCGCCGGGAAATTTCCAACCCCGAACAAAGCCCAAAAACTTCGCTCTGAATTAACAAATAAAGGCTTTTTATCAAGCGTTAGCTCGCAAGAATCCAAGCAAACAACCTACGCCGTCCAATTTGGAGCTTTTGCTAACATCAAGCAAGCCAAATCATCTCAAACTGAATTAAGTCGACTTGGGATTTCAAAAACCTTCATTAAAAAAATTGGTTGATATTATTTACTCAATTTTTTCCTTTCTCTTATAAATCCCCAAGCAGTATAATATTTTTTAACGTTAGAGATTATCTCAAAAAATCTTAAATTCGCGTAAGGTTATAGTTTTTCTTACGACGATAACATACGGCGGTTACTGCGATCATCTAATTTTTTTCAATCTCATTGTGTATACCGCTTTTGATAATAACTTGTATTGCCGATCCCAAACTATTGGTACTGTAAGGGAAAAAATCGACGCTAATTAACCTGGACAAAGGAGCATTAAATGAAAATTAAAGCGCTTAGTATTGCTGCCATATTTTTTGGGTTCTCTTGTATCTTTGTAACAAACGGATTTTCTCATGAAGGAGAAAGCCATGGCGATACATCGAGACAATTAAGAGGAATGTACGACGAAGGTAGCGGTTCTTCGGCTATAAATGAGTATGAAAATAAAAAAGGACAGGCCCAGCAAGCGATGGAAGAAGGAAGCGGTACCATGAAAGAAATGGAAGGAATGCCAGCCCGCGCAAAGGAACACTATGAAGATATGAAAGGCAGCGGAGAACACATGATGGAGAAAAAAAGCCACGGAATGGGCCATTACTACGAAGAAGGAAGCGGTTCTACGCGCGTTCCCACAAATTAATAAAGTCTCTTTTATAAAAATTTGCCATCGATTCCCATTTCTGAAATCAGAGTTCTCGGCAATTGCAAATCCAGAGAAACTTTCTAAGCTATATTTTATTTAGTCTCCGTTAGATTTAACCGCCGACAAATTAATATTTGTCGGCGGCTTTTTATTGTTTAAAGTTTCCCTTTTTTATTTTTTCCCAATCAACTCAAACATTTCTGCTGGACTTACCCTCATCGCAGCGCCAGTAGGGCAAGAACGCACACACGCCGGTCCTCCTGGTAAAGTCACGCACAGATCGCATTTCGCCGCTTTAGCGTTTCCCTTTTCAATAACTTTTGGTTTAAACCATGTAGTCAACGCCGAAAAAATACTTTGCTTAGGCGGCTCGTATACCATTTGAATCACGTCATAAGGGCAGTTTTTCTCGCAATTACCGCATCCTATACAAGTATCTTTAATGATAATTTCACCATCTCGTTTTCTGATCAAGGCGTCGGGAGGACAATCAGTCATACACAGAGGGTCGGCGCAATGCCGACAAGAAACTGGAATTTGAAGAAATTTATAGCTTTCTCCTCCATGTCGATCCAATCGACTATAGCCATCATGCGTAGCCGCGCAGGCGGTCTCGCAATTATCGCAACTTACGCATAAATCAGAATTAATAATCAATACGTTATCAGCGTCTGAAAGACCTTTATTCAACATAAAATCCAGCATTGCTCCGGATTCTTTGTTATTCTGCGCCGTCATATTAGCTATGCGACGTTCTTTAACCATTTGACCAATTTTCTCTTGAGCAACTGGATCGTCGTACAGAAAAGCCAAAAAATCTTCCTTTTCAATAACCATAGTTTCACAAGCTACAGCGGCGGTAACGTTTGCGCTACGCGGTAGAGGGTCTGGGTCCATAACAGCCATTTCACCGACATAATGCCCCGCCGATAAATATGTTTGGGTTACGTCGACCCCATGAATCATTCGAGAAATTTTGACCGATCCCTTTCGGATAACAAAAAACTCATTTCCAATTTCGCCTTCTTTAAACAGAATATCGTTCTTTTTAAAATACCTTAGTCCAGATTTTGTAATTACCCTTTTTAATAAGGCGCGGCTGACGTTTGGAAAAATATCGTAAAAAGCCCTTTCCATAAAAACTTCGTCTAAGGCTCTTTTAACTGAAGGAACCGAACTGATTAACTTTAAAACTTGCTTACGAGGCGTTTCCAGTAAAATCCCTGGTTTATTCATATAAATTGTAGCCGACCTTCTTCTACCAGAAAGCAAACCCATCTCGCCGAAAAAGTTTCCAGATTCAATTTCTACAAATCTATTTCCCGGCAAGTTAATTTTCACCGACCCAGTAACAATATTGAAAAACGTATCCGTATAATCTTTAATTTTGAAAACAAGGTCGTCTTCTTTTTTAAAGTGCGCCGTCGATTCAGTAATCAATTCGCGAAATTGAGGCTCGCTTAATTCTTTAAATAAAGGCATTGACTCCTGAATCAATTTCAGATTGTCGTTAACTTCGCCAGGTAGATGCCCTAGTTTTTCTTCAATCAAAACTTGATCGGCAGGTTCTATATCATTTCCTAAAATATGCTCTATTACTTCATGTCCTTGATTAATCGCCTGCTTGATTAATGGATAACCAATCAACGACCCAATAATATACAAACCTTCAATATTGGATTCATATCGACCATCGACAATGGGAGGGGCAGAAGGATCTTGAGATGGGAAGGTAACGCCAAAACCTTCCACAAATTTTCTTGGAAGAATTCCACCCAAACGCGCTATAACAAGATCGCAAGGAACAACAATTTCCCCTTCTGGAGAATTAATAAAGAACTCCTTTGGCTCTATTTTCGAAGGGGATGAGTCAAAATAACAACGAATCTTGCCAGCATCTATCGCTTCATTAATTAAATTTACGTTGTCGTCTTTAGCTCTTGCAAACTCTCCTTTTCGGTTAATCAGCGATACTCTGTTTTTTTCACAAAGGGCTATGGCGTTTTCAATTGCGGCGTCTCCTGCCCCAACCACGACAATATCCCTATCAGAAAACGCGTCTGGATCGTTTAACCGATAGGAAATATGAGGCAAATCCGCGCCAGGAACTCCTAACTGCCTTGGGGTTCCCATAGAACCCATTGCAAGAATGATCGAATCACAGGTAATTGTACAATCGGCGAAATAGACTTTGAAACCTTTCTCAATTTTATCTATTCGATTTACATTCGCTTTCTGAACAATATTTATATTGAGTTCCTCAACGGTTCGATTCCAGGACTCCAAAATATCTTCTCGGCTTCCCTTCTCAAATTTAATACGAGATCTCAATGGAAGCTTTTTCGGCTCATCCATAACATGCTTTCGCAATTGGTAATCAAAAACTGTGTTACCAATTTCTCCTTTTTCAAGGAGAACATGAGACACTTTATGATGGGCCGCATTAGCCGCTGCGCTTAGCCCACCGGGACCGGCGCCGATAATAGCAATTTCAAAATGATCGTTCATGACTCTTTAAGGTGGGAAAAGATTTTTTAGTCTTCACTTTATTTGGAGAAACAAAATTGTAGAAAATTGATAATTTGTTTATCAGGATAATATAGGCCTAGATTATTATTACACAACAAATTTTCTTATTTACTCCTTATTTTTCCTTGGCAATCTAACTTAATTATCGAATAAAATGACGCGTCATTCATAATAATTGAATTACGGGAGCTTAATAAAGTGGCTAAGCTAAAAGGGCTAATTGTTGACGACGTTAAAGTCATTAGAGAAGCATTGACTGCAATTTTATCATCTGATAATGAAATCGAAATTATTGGAACAGCTGAAAACGGGAAAGAAGCCATCGAAAAAACAGAAGCTCTCAATCCTGATTTCATCACCATGGACCTCAGAATGCCCGTGATGAATGGCTTGAAAGCCATGTATCGGATTATGAAGCGCCATCCCACACCTATATTAGTGGTTTCCGATATCAAAGATTCTCATGTCGCTTTTAAAGCTCTCTCTATTGGAGCCGTCGATATTATTTCAAAATCAGATCTTTCCATGGAGAAAATGGAAGATCTGATTCGAAAAGTAAAAACATTAAGCAAAACAAAAATTTCAAAAAAAATTATCTTCGACGATGAAGGCAAAATCAAATCGCCAAAGACTCCAAAAGCTACTCAAAAACAAATTATTGCTATTGCAGGATCAACAGGAGGACCAAGCGCTTTAACTAAAATACTTTCTAATATATCTGCAGAGTTTAATTGCCCGATTGTAGTCGCTCAACATATGGCGGATGGTTTTGTTCCAGGCTTTGTCAAGTGGCTCAATAAAACATCCAAATTGAATGCAAAAGAAGGAGAAGAAGGAGAAACCATCGTTCCTGGCAAAGTTTATCTTTCTCCAACCAGCAAAAACATGGAAATTTGCGAAGGCGGTAAAATAAAATTATCCACTAGAAAAACAAGCGGAACGTTCAAACCTTCTTGTAATATTCTGCTATCGTCCGTAGCTTCAACCTATAGAGAAACTTCAGTCGGAATAATTTTAACGGGAGCCGGAAACGATGGCGTTGACGGCATTATGCAAATAAAAAAAAATAATGGAACCACTGTAGCTCAAGATGAAAAAACTTCTTTAGTCTTTGGCATGGCAAAAGAAGCGATCAATTTAGAGGGCATTGATCAAATACTACCTTTACAAGAAATTGCTCCTTACTTAAATCAAACAGTCCATTCTTAAACTTCAAATGATTTTTTAAAACTTAATGTCTTATCTCTTAATATCCATGTCAAATATTCATTCTATTCCTTAATAAACTTCAGAAAATAGTCGTAATACCTCGATTAATTACGATCGATCTCTTTTACTTTCCTCACCCAATTTCATATCCCAAATGTCAAGACTTCGCAGTTTTTTGTAAATTTTTTGTGACTATTAAATTCTTCATAAAATAATTGGTATATTAGGATAATCAAACTAAAATATAGCCAAGACTATTTCATACCAACGAATAATTATTTCAATTATTCAGTTTTTCTATAAAAGGAGACCAAGTGTGGCGAAAATTTTAGTTGTGGACGATTCTAATTTTCAAAGGAACCAAATACTTCGGGCCATAAAAGACGACGGCTACGAAATTGTAACCGCTGAAAATGGGAAAATGGGATTCGACCTCTTTGAAGAGCATAACCCAGATTGCGTTCTAACAGATTTGAACATGCCAGAACTAGACGGTTTGGGATTACTTCAATTGATACGAGAAAAAGACGCTAACGTTCCTGTAATTGTTCTTTCCTCCGATACTCAAGAATTAACTCAAGAAAAGTGTAAAAATATGGGGGCAAGCGATTTCATGAATAAACCTTTTAAAAAAGACCAATTGAAAGCGGTTCTAGAGAAAGTGTTTAAAAAGGAGTAATAGGTGATTTTAACCCCCGATCAAGAAGACGCAATTAAAGAATTTATAAATATTGGAGCGGGCCATGCAGCCCGAGCATTAAGCGAACTTACCGAATCCCATGTAAAATTATCCATCCCAGCCATAAAAGTCGTAAAACTGGCTGATTTGCAAAAAGAAAATGAATCATTTACTCAAGAAATTTTATCATCTGTCAGAATTAACTTTAAAGGATTTACGGATGGAACTGCGGCGTTAGTATTCCCCCCTGCAAGCGCTTTAAAACTAGTCTCTTTAGTGTCTGATGAAGAATTTGGAACGCCGGATATGGATTCAGTACAAGCGGGGATACTAACGGAAATTGGAAATATCATCTTAAATCACATACTTGGCGCGATTGGCAATATATTTCAACAACATCTGGAGTATAACGTCGCTAATTATGTGGAAGGGGAAATTATCAAATTGATCGAGCCCGACGACTCAACTCCCGATCTAGTCATCATGATCATTGATACTCAATTTAACCTAAAAGATCTTGAAATTACTGGCGATGTCGTCATATTCTTTAAACTAGGGTCGCTAGCAAAATTTGTTGAGGCAGTAGAAAACGTCCTTAGTTAATCTATGACAAAAGAAAACTCGAACAATCAAAACTTCGCTCTTTTAGACGCCATACCCGAAGGTTTATTTGTTTTAGATAAAGAGCTGGTAGTGCTTTTCTGGAACGGTATTCTAGAAGATTGGACAAAAATTTTCAGGGAAGAAATCGTAGGAAAACACATTAAAAACTTCTTCCCTCATTTAGTAAAACCCCTCTATACAAATTCATTGAAGCAAGTTTTTAACGGAGGGGCTCCGATATTTTTTTCATCCCATCTGCACAAAAATCTAATCCCATCTTATTTACCAAATGGTAACCGCCGCATTTTTCAAACTGTCGTTACCGCAATAAAAAACGCCAACGATGCAGATAAATTTAATGCATTGTTTACTCTCCAAGACGTTACGGATCCTACCGAAAGACTTCGCGAATACAGGATCATTTACGACAAAGCCAAAAAAGCGGAAGAAACCATTAAAGCCTCCAAACTGGAAGCTGAAGCGGCTAATCGCGCTAAGAGCGAATTTTTGGCCAATATGAGCCACGAGATCCGAACTCCAATGAACGCTATTTTGGGTTACGCTCAAATTTTAAAAAGAAAAAACTTAAGTTCTGAAGAAAAACAATCTGTAGAAAACATCCTATCTAGCGGAGATCACCTACTCACCGTAATCAACGACATTCTTGATATTTCAAAAATAGAAGCTGGAAGAATGGAAGCCAACTTTGAAGATTTTGATCTAACAGAATTGATCCAATCTTTGGAAATTATGTTTCGTCCAAAATGCGATTTCAAAAACCTTAATTTTAGAGTTAATGACCTCGGCGACGATCAGATATTAGTAAATGGCGATAATACTAAAATCAAACAAGTTCTGATTAATCTACTTTCTAATGCCGTCAAGTTTACCGATTCAGGAGAAATTTCATTCAATATATTTTCTAAAGAAAACGACGAATATTGTTTTGAAGTGGTCGACACTGGAAAGGGAATCCCTAAAGAGTCTCAACAAAATATTTTCGATCCATTCAAACAAGAACGCGAAGGAGTTTTGAAAGGCGGTACAGGTTTGGGTTTAGCAATAGCTAAGAGACAAGTTGAAATCATGAAAGGAAATCTTGAAATAATTAAAGACTACGAAGAAGGCGCTAAATTTTCTTTAACTCTAAAACTTCCCCCGGCTTTACAAACCTGCGTTTCGCCATCTCCAAGCGAAAGAGAAGTAAAACAATTATCCCCTGGACATCATGTTAAAGCTTTAGTGGCCGACGACATAAAGATGAACCGAGAAGTCTTGGCAAATATTTTAAAAGACGTTGGAATTGAGGTTCTTACGGCAGAAAACGGTCAAGAAGCGGTTAATTTAGTTCGCGAATTTCTACCCGACATCGTTTTTATGGACATAAGAATGCCCATCATGAATGGACTCGACGCTATGAATATTATAAAAAAAGAATATTCAAGCAAGCTCGTAAAAGTAGTAGCTATTACAGCTTCCGTTTTAGACAATCACCGAAAATTAGTTATCGAATTAGGGGCTGACGATTTTATTTCAAAACCTTTCAGACTTGACGATATATTCAATTGTATTAAAAAATTGCTACTAGTGGAATTTGATTACCAAGACGATATATCAGACGAATCCACAACACCTGAAGTTTCAAAAATAGATTCGTCAAAAATTCCTTTTTCAAAAACTATTCACTCGGAATTAATAGAAGCTGCAAAACTTCATAATCTAACCCAGCTTGATAAACTACTTTTGGAATTAGTAAAAGAAAACGACGGCGATGCATATTCAGCCCATATTAAATCCTTCATGGATAAATATGACATGGAAGGATTGCTGAAATTTCTGGGAGAAACTCAAGTAAAGTAATTTAAAAGCTAGTGATAACTTTTTCCTAAGTAAGCTCGCAAAGCAGGCGGGAAGTTTCTTTGAATTAATGCTTGCTGAATTTCTACATGATTATCGCCAATTTCCCCCAAATACTTTATTTCTTTAGCTTCTAATTGCGCGATAGGGAGGCCGTCGCGATATAAAACTCGATTCCCAATTGTACGCGCAACTTTTTTCCCAGGTAGAATAACCCCAAGTAAATTTAATGGGTCGGCGGCAGATAGAGTCACAAGCTGAGATCGTTTTTTTTCTTTAGAAACTTGTCGCAACCGATCAACGGTTTCTGGTAATGCGAACTGTTCTCCAACTGCGCCGGCAACAAAACGACCTCCTCTAAGAACCCCTTTTAATTCCATTCTCCGGAGAGCATGAACCAATATTCTCCATGGCGGCGAAAAGCTCTCTCTTTCCAACACTTGCTTAAATAAAACTCCCCAACGCTTCAAGTAAATAAAAATTAGTCTTTCAATTTGATCATTATCAAGCGGCATCGCTTCGGCATTATTTATAATCAACGACCATCGTCCAGCTCTCTCTATTCCATATGCGCTCGTACGCGATCTCCGAGCATGCTGGCTTTTTAATTTGTAGGAACTTGGCGTAAGTAAAGCGCGCAACCCCGTATAATTATCTGAGGTAATTTGTCCAATGGCTACTAGTTCAGCGATACTATTCTCTACTTGTGTTTTAATTAGACGAGTTCGTTTAACAATATCGTCAAAAAAACTTGCGCCATGATTTTCCAAATCGTTTTTAACCAAATTGGCGTCTCCACTAATAGGTAATGGATCTATTCGATTTTGTATTAACGCCTGCCATAAATCTATATTACTTCTAGAAATCAGATTTATAGGAGTGCTCTTTATCGCTCCTGCTCGCTTACTTTCGTTTGTAGTAGCCTTCACATGAAACCTTCCCCAAACAAACCTACCGCTCATGCACAACATATCAAGCCAATTGGGATCGTATCGGTCGACTCGGGCGGGTAAAATATCAGCTTCCCAAGCGGCGGCTGGAACAGAAATTCCCTCAAGCCGGTCCAAAGCTTTTTCCAAAGACTCTAGTCCAGTCGGCAATGGATCTGAGCTAATTTGGTTTCGATCAAATAAAAATAGCATATAGTCTTGAAGCGAAACTGGCTGAACAGCTCGGCGATGTATATCGATAGTGTACTTATGAATACGTTGAAGTAATCTTCTCTCGCACCACTCTTCTTTCTCGGCTCCAGGAGTGTAACAACCTCTGAATACAAATCCCTCAGTTTCAAGAGCAAGCAAAGCCAACTCAATATCTTTATCTGGCAATCCAATGTCTTGAGCTAATCTATCAACGGTTATCGGTCCCATTCCCTCCAACCTACCGCGGACTATTTCGCGCAATGCAGGCTCTTTTGACCAGTCTTCTTTTTCCAACCATTCGGGCAATTTGAGATCGCGTTCTATTTTAAATTTTTCGAAGACGACTTTAAATTGCGGTAACCTTTCCGCCGCAATCCATAAGGTCCTTTGGTCAGCGATAAATCTGGTAGCTCTGTCGGATTCAATCAAGCTGGAAAATAAGTTTACATAGGAATTCTCCCCATCTCCTCTATTTCCTTCTGCATCTGTCATAAAGCCCAACATGAGAAGAGCGTCGTGTAATTCATCAGAGTTTCTAACATAGGGCCAAGCTTCTTCTTTCACCTTACGAACAGCCTCTCCATCAAGAGAACCAAATTCCGAAGCTTCTTTGGGATCTAACCATCTACGATTGCGGATGGCATTTGTTCTTCTTTCTTCAAATGGAGCGTCGTCTAAAAATGCATAAGGGCGAGCATTGATAATTTCTTGAGCAAAAGGAGAAGGTTCGCGGAGATCTTTAGCGCTCAGTTCTAATTCTTTGTTTTCGACCTTTCTAACAACTTCTTCTAATTCTTCGATATCCATAGCTTCAGTAAGGCAGTCATGAACCGTTTGGTTCACGAGAGGATGATCTGGTATTTCGCGAGCTCCCTGAATGTTTTCTAAACAAGCAATTTGATCTGGAAAAACCTGGGCCACCAAGTCTTCCGCTTGCATCCTCTGCAATTGAGGTGGGACACGTTTACCGCCTCTATTTCGTTGAATCGCTAACGCTCTAGTCGCGTTCCAACGCCAGCGCACTTCAAACATTGGAGCGTCTAAAAGAGCCTGTGAAAGGACATTACGCAATGTTTTTTCTTTTAAAAAACCAAAAACTTCATCTAAGGAAAAACTATGAACTGAGCCTAACGAGATCACAATACTATCTTCATTTGCCGCCGCTTGTAACTCAAAGTTAAAAGCTCTACATAATCTCTTGCGTAAAGCCAACCCCCACCCTTTATTGACGCGGCTCCCAAATGGAGAGTGAACGACCATATGCATGTCGCCAACTTCGTCAAAGAATCTCTCTAAAATAATCCTGTCTCTTGTTGGCATACCGCCTAAGGCGTTTTGCCCGGCAAGAAGATACAATACTAATTGTTCCGCCGCATACGTAGACAAACCAACTTCTTCAATAAGCCATTGGGTCGCCTTGTCTTTGATTCCTACATGGTTGGTATTGTTTCGAAGTTCGATAGAATCATCCGATTCTAGAAGGCGGCTAACCTCGGATCGTAATCGCGAAACTGCCTCGGACAATTCTTTAGTTCTACCGGGTCCTTCTCCAAACCAAAATGGTATAGTCGGAGGCAATCCTTTCGCATCTCTGACTCGGACATTGAGACCTTCTATGCGGATCATTTGCCAACAATGACTGCCTAACGAAAAAATATCTCCTGGGAGCGACTCAAGAGCAAAGTCTTCATTTAACGAACCCACTATAATATTTTCTGGATCGAGGACTACATTATAGTCAAACATATCCGGAATAGCGCCGCCGTTGGTTAACGCTGTCAGTCGAGCGTTTTTTCTAGCTTTCACTCTATTGTTTATAGCGTCTAAATATAAAAAAGCGCCTCTACGTCCGCGACGAGTCGTAAACCCTTCGCTTAACATTTTGACTATTGAAAAAAATTCTTCCTCTTTTAAATTTCTATAAGGGAACGCTCTTGAAAACACTTTGTACAAAGCGTCGACTTCCCATTCGTCGCCCGAAACTTCGGCGACAATTTGTTGCGCTAAAATATCTACTGGCTTCTCCGGTGGTTTTATTTGATCCAATTCTCCTCTACGAATAGAATCCAGCAATGCAGCGCATTCTACTAAGTCGTCCCGAGTCAAAGGAAATAATATTCCTTTTGGAGAACCTCCTACCCAATGACCGCTTCGCCCTACCCTTTGAATAAAAGCGGCAATACTTTTTGGCGACGCAAATTGAACAACCAAATCGATAGATCCAATATCAATTCCCAATTCCATAGAAGCTGTAGCCACCAGAACTTTAAGTTCTCCAACCTTGAGCCTTTGCTCGGCAGAATGGCGATGCTCCTTACTCATACTTCCATGATGCGACGAAACTTGTTCTTCTCCAATTTGTTCTGCAAGCGCCATAGCAAGGCGTTCCGCCAATCGTCTAGTGTTTACAAATATTAGCGTCGTTCTATGCTTCCCTATCAACTCCACTAATCTTTTATAAAGGTCGGACCATGCTTCATTACTCATTACCGCAGTAAGAGGCGACTGCGGAACCTCTAAGCTCAAATCGAGTTCTCGTCGAAGACCTGTGTCAACAAGCTTACAGTTTGGTTTCCCATCCCGAATATTTTTATTTCCGACTAGAAACTTAGCGACCGTCTCTATAGGCTTTTGCGTCGCCGAAAGACCAATGCGTTGTAGAGGATTGCCAACTAAGGCCTCTAATCGTTCAATGGATAAAGCTAAATGAGAACCTCTCTTATCGCCTAACAAAGCGTGTATTTCATCGACAATCAAAGTTTGCACGCCGCTTAACATCTTTCTACCGTTACCACTGGTCAACAGTAGATATAAGGATTCTGGGGTAGTTACTAAAATATGAGGCGGTTTTTTGACCATCTTTTGACGATCGTTTTGGCTTGTATCGCCGCTTCTAACGGCAACCGTAATATTTATTTCTGATAGATTTAAACGGCCAAGTTCCTCTTTAATACCTGCGAGCGGAACCTCTAAGTTTCTGTGAATATCGTTACTTAAAGCTTTGAGGGGAGAAATATAAACAACATAGGTTTGATCGATTAAAGTTTTACTTAAGCCACGCGTTATTAAATCGTCAATAGCGGCATAAAAAGCGGCCAGGGTTTTTCCACTTCCTGTAGGAGCCGCGATTAATGTATGATCTCCATTTTTAATAAATGGCCAAGCTTGAGATTGAGCCTCTGTGGGGTTACCCAAAGTATTTTCAAACCAAGTTCGTGTAGTAATATGGAAATCGCTTAAAGACATAGTTTGCTTTTAAAAAGTTAAGGGGATCTCTAAATATTCAAAATTGCCAAGAGCCTAGCCCTTAAAATAAGGGCTTAGGCGACAGCAAACTAGTAAAAACACGAATTATTAGAGGCTCTCTTAATTCATGTATTTGAATATAAAAATATTTCCATCAACCCATTTTTCTTTTTCTTTGCGTAATTCTACCGATTCTCTTAAAAGTAATTCAAATCCAATTCCCTCGGCTAATTTTTCCATAAAAGAATTGTTATGCGCATAACGCCCTGTTTGTCTAATTTGGTAATCGCCGTCATTGCTATTTTCTGTCGATAAAACGAAAATTGCTCCATCTTCTGCGACATCCTGAACACTTTTAAATAATGGAGCTGGATCTCCGAGGTATATCAAAACATCGGCAGCTATGATCAAATCAAATTTCTCATCGCTTTTTGATAAAAACTCTAATAAATCGCTTTCGTAAAAAGCGTCGTAAATCTTTTTCTCTTTTGCTTTTTCTATCATTTTAGACGATAAATCAACCCCTGAAAGGCGATCTACCGAAGAAATAAACGATTCGCCGGAAAGACCGGTACCGCAACCCAAATCTAAAGCATTTTTAAAACGATAATCAGTTGGCAACACAGCATCGCAAGTGTCGCGCATTAATTGCGGAACTTTATATTGAAGATTACTAACAAGATGTTCTTCAAATCTTTTCGAAAACTCGTCAAAAAAGTACCGCACATAATCGGGAGGCGTCGTTTCTGGAGTTTTTCCGGTAAGAGCGGCAGCCAAAAATTCGTCTTTAGTCGTCGCAATGATTGAATCCTTTTCTTCAAACGAGGACAAACTTACCCCTTGAGTTTCTAAAATAATATTTCCTTCCAATATTTGATATTCTTCTCCAACCGCAAAAGCTTTAGACGACACTTCCACCGCTTTTTCTACATCCCCCTGAGACTTTATTAAGTCCGCAAAATAATATTGCGCCTCTGAATAGCTAGGATCTAATTCAACCGCTCTCTGATAATCGTTCAAAGCTTGAGAAAAATTTTTCAATTTTTGAAAGATTCCCGCGACTTTGTAATGAGCTTTGGCATATTTAGGATTAATTTTAATAGCTTCTCGGTAACTCTCAATTGCCTTATCCAGAAATTCCAGATCTTCCAAAATCAAACCTAGATTAAAATGAGCTTCGAAGAAATTTGGATTGATTTCAATCGCTTGACGATACAGTTTTATGGATTCGTCTATTTCTCCAAATTCTGAGAGCATATTTGCTAAATTGTAAGGAGCTTGATCTAAATCGGGGTTCGCCTCCATAGCTTTGCGAAAACAAATGGAAGCCTCTTCCAAACGTCCCATTTCTAGCAAAATATTACCTAAATCGTTTTGCGCTCGACCGTTTTGCGGCGACGCTTTTAAAATTTGATTATAAACATACGCGGCTTCTTCTAATTTGCCTTCTTTATGAAAATGGAACGCTAAATAACTTGGGTCTTGACCAGACGCTATGGAATGTTGATAAGCTTCAACTTCCAAATGATTTTGACTTTTCGACTGTTTCCTTGAATTTTTCTTTTGATTCGACGAGGTAGATTTGAGAGCCAGAGCGTTTTGAAAAAAATTAAAAGCTTCTTCAAGTTTTTCTTGGGTCTTTAAGATCAAACCTAAATTGTAAAAGAAATAAGGATTTTGTGGATTGCTTTGTATCGCTTTAAAAATTTTATTAGCGGCTTCTTCGAAGTTTTCAAAGCGATAATCTAGTATTCCTAACAAATGAAGGGCATTGGATTGATCGGGATAAGCGGCAAGGATTTGGTTGCAAATCTCGCGAGCGGCATTGACATCCCCTTTACTAAAAATTTCCTGAGCTTGTAGAAGTCGTTCCGCTATTTCTAATTCAACTTCTTGCATCAAAATTTGCTCTCGTTTTATTCTTTTTTAGGGGCTCCAGAAAACTTTTCAAAGTTTTCTTGTAATGGAGCAGAACGGTTTGGAGTGGGATCAATTAAAGGCCAAATAAGAATGAACACAATAAAGCCTATTACAATGACACCGATAATAAATCCAATCCAATCAAAAAAAGAAAACTTTTCTTTACTCATTAACGCTTCTAAAAAATTAACAGTCTAATTAAAAATGAAAATTTAAATCGTTCCTTGTGAAAATACTAAAGCTTCAATAACTAGTGGTTCCATGGATCTTTCATTGGAATCCAACGTGGAACGTTATCCTTATATTTCAAATAAGAATCGCCAAACCTACCCGTTAACTCGGGTTCTTCCAATAAAGGCACATAAATTAAATTTGCCGCCACAAAAAATAGCCCCCAACCAAAAATTAAATATGATCTAAAAAGAATAGCCTCTCCAAATAAGACGGAAAAAACTCCAATCATCATTGGATTCCGCACATACCGATATAATCCTTTAACGACAAAGTTTTTTGGCGGGTCATAAGGCGCTGGAGTGCCGTCGCCGTAGCTAGTAAATAATGCCACTGTTTTATAAATACCAATACCGCCTAGAGCTATTAAAATAAAGCCAAATACTATGGAAAACCATGAGAATATAAAAACATCGTTTTCAAACCAAATCATAGCTGCCGGAATAGTCCCCATCACATTAAATGGGAAAATAAAAAAAGCCACTATCAAACTTTTAGTGATTTTCATAAAAAACGAATCAAGTTTAAAAACATTCTGCAACTTTAAGAAAATTTATCAGATTTCAGAATCCTCATTTTTCTTTTCTCTAGTTTCTTCAAAAGAATGTCTTTGCTTAAATCGTTTAAGCAGTATTTTGGCTGAATCGCTTTTTCTATCAAAGGGTAAAGCATGTCGTTGCCCCTTACGGTCGGCAAGTTTTGTTTTTTCTTCTTTTCCTTTTTTATTTTCCGTCATTCAACTTCTCTCAGATATTATTCTGCCTTTATTTTATCACGCCTGGAAAATATGGCTAATTGGGAATGACGCAATAAATGAATTTATAAAGTTTAGAAAAAAAAGAGGCGAACCATTGAAATCCAGATAAACCAAGCTTTTAAAAATTAGCCAACTATACCTTAGGATGACTTTTATCAAATTGATTTATGAACTCCATCATTCCTTCTGTATCATAATTATTCAGATGTTCTCTTAACTTATCGGCTACTTTCAAACATTCTCCGTCTATACTTTCTACTTCTTTTAAAAGGTTTTCAATTTGGGTAACGCTGCACAACTCAACAGCTTCTTTAAGAAGATCTAAAATTTCACGGGAAATCTGAACTTTAGAAATATCAAGGGAAGAAACAGCTTTTGCTTCAACTTCTTTATTTTCCTCAAAAGTGAATTCAATAGGCAATAATTTGGCTATCGAGCCTACTAGTTTTTCAATGCGAAAAGGCTTTGTCAAAAAGTCGTCACATCCAGAATCCAGAGCGGTTTTTCGTTTTTCCTCCAAACCTAAAGCTGTAACTGCTACTATTTTTAACTGCGAAGAAGGATTACTTTTTCTAATCTCCCTAGTCGCTTCTATCCCATCCATCTCTGGCATCAAAATATCCATAAAAACGATATCAAACTTCATTTTTTGAACTAATTCTATGGCATCCTTTGCTCCCGAAGAAACTTGAACGTCAATACCTAAGTCTCTTAAAACTCCCGCTAATATATCTCTATTTGTTTCAATGTCGTCAACCACTAAGGCTTTTAGCTCTTGCCCTTTGGCTATGCGTAAAACTTCGGAAGCCCGTTTAGAACGCGAACTTGAATTAGGTTTCGCTTGGCTTGGCAAAAGCGGTAAAGAAAAGAAAAATCTAGTTCCAAAACCGATTTTTGATTCTAACTCTAAATTTCCACCCAGAAGCCTAACTTGATTTTGAACAATAGCTAACCCTAGTCCAGTTCCGCCTTTTTTTAATCCTTCTTCATGTTGCCGAAAAAATTCGAATAAAGATTTTTGAGCTTCTTCGGAAATCCCGTGCCCAGTATCGGCAATTTCGAAACGATATAAATTAGGTCCTTTATTATCGACAAAAAAAGTAATCTGACCAGAGTCTGTAAACTTTACAGAATTGCCCAATAAATTAATCAATATTTGCCTCAATTTAGTTTCGTCGCCCTGAACCATAATAAAGTTATTTTCCAGGCCTCTAAAATTCCATTTTAATTTTTTCTGCGCGCACTGATTTTCAAAGTAATCCGTAATTCCATTAACTAGCTCTATTAAATCAAAATCTGTAGGATACACCTCCATCCTGCCCGCTTCGATTTTTGAAATATCAAGAACATCGTTAATTAATTTTAATAAATGGTCTCCAGATCGCATAATGGTTTTAATACTTTTGAGTTGATCTGGGTTCAAGTTTTTTTGTCTTTGTAGAATTTGAGCATATCCCAAAATTGCATTTAACGGAGTTCGGATTTCGTGGCTCATATTTGCCAGAAATGCGCTTTTGGTTCTATTCGCCACCTCCGCATCGTTTTTTGCCTGCTGAAGTTCTTCTTCCGAAATTTTTCGATCATGAATATCTTGTAGTGAACCAGCCATTCTGGTGGGTTTACCACCTTCATCGCGGATGGTATCGCCCTTGGCATGAAACCATCTATATTCTCCCGATTTAGTTTTTAAACGGTATTCAATATCAAATGGAACATTTCTTTCGGAATGTTCTTTTACCGCCTCAACGGTGCGAGGTAAATCCGTTGGGTGCAATAATTTCTTGAATTGTGAATAACTTGCTTCGATTTCTTCAAACTCATATCCCAACAAATTGTAAAATTGAGGAGACCACCACTCTTTATCATTTGCAAGGTTAGGCCAATCCCAGATTCCTTCATTCGACCCATTAATGGCCAAATCAAGGCGCTGTTGTATTTCTACTAGCTTTTTATTGGTGTCTTCAATCGCTTTGGTTTTTTCTTCGACAAGATTTTCCAGATGATCTTGGTAATTTCTAAGTTCACCCCTAGCCTTGGCATGCTCGTCAACTTCACGCTCCAAAGTCTGATTTGTTGATTTCAAATCTTCCGCCTGTCGCCTAGCTTTTTGGGCAAAATAAGCCGCTAATCCTAAAAGACAAGCCATCAACATTCCCGCTATTAAAACAACAAATGGCAATGGAGATTTCTTTTGAAGCATAAAATCTTCTTGCGGCCAAAGCTTTAAGCGCCAACGCAATGCAAGTAAATTTACTTCGTCGGAAAATTCCCATGCGACTAAAATATTGTTGTCTTTATTCAAGCTATAAATTTCACGCTCAGCCGATAAAACAGAAAAACTAAATTCCTCAGTATTCGTCCCAAAAATAATGGAATCCCAGAACTTTTTCGCATTACCGCTTAGCAGAAAAAAACCGTCGAATTTTTTATCCAGGTAAACGGGAACATAAAGCAAAAATATTGGCGCTTCGATCTCTGGAAATATTCCAATAACTTGCGATAGTTTTTGGTCTTTTGAATCGGTCAACTGAGGCTTAATTTTTGATAAAATCTTATCAAAAGTTTTTTCAGGCAATCCGGTATTTAAAACCCATTTCGTATCTAAAGAAGAATCCAACCAAGCTATGGAATCAAACCCTCCATGATCTGCAAAAAAATTTCTAAATTCTTGTTCCAGTTCTTCCTTCGAAATCCGTTTTCTACTTTCCCATCTACCTGCAAACCTTTCCATGTAAGTCAACTTATTAGCCAATTCTGATTGGGCTTCCGACCGAATTTTCCCAATTTCACTCTCAAACAACCTTTTGAATTGTTGATCCTGTTGTAGATTAAGCGAATGCGACATAAAAACAGAAGCCGCCATTAAACTACCTGCAAGAGTTATTGGAATGGTTAAAAATTTGAATGGTTTCATCTTATCTGTTTTAGTGAGCCTAAAAATTTTAGATCCAAGACCAAAACCAGATTTATAAATCTTAGTCCGATTCACATTCAATCTCAATTTTCCCCCTTCAAAAAACAAAAAAATCATCCCTCCCTTTTTGAAGAAGATTGGGTCGTCGCTAACCGTCAAAACTCTCTTCCCTTTATCTCGCGTTAAAAACTCCAAGGCCAATCGATCTAAAGTTCCAAAATAAACGATGTGGCAATCCCCTAACTCTGTAAGTTGCGAAACATACCTTACATTAAATGGGCGCTCGGTCTCCAAGGTTTGAATTAATTCCAATTCATTCTTAAATGAGGTAAGCCCGTAAACGCAAACATTAGAGGACGAAATTTCGAGGTTATTAGTCGAAGAGCTAGGCCACGTAACATAATCAAATATTTGATATAAAAAAACTGCCTTGGTTTTCCTCTTGATACTTTCTGTATCTGCGAAAGCGGAATTAGTCCAAAATCCAACGAAAAACGTCGCAACAATTAAACCCCATATCAAAATGGGAAATCTTTGTTTATTTTTTGAGTTCAAAATAAATTCCTAAAATTTGAAAGTGGCGCCGCCAAAAACGCCAATTCCCCGACGCAACGGAAAGGTATTAGTTCTACGGGAAAAACTGTCCGGAAAATACACGTCTTCATCTAATACATTATCTATAAACAAATTAAGCGCGATATTAGGAATTTCCACCTGCGGTAAAGACTTAGCAAGCTCTAACTCCCCTTTAAACGTTAGCCAATTGTAAGCATCCGCATCTGGATTGTCCGATGAAGCGGAAGCAATATTCGCAGCGTCTCCAAAATAGCTATTAAATACGCCTACTGAATATCCCTTTGGAGACTCGTAAGAAAACCCTACCTTCGCCATTTTGTTTGGCACAAAGCCAACATCTTGATTACCACTTTGATTTTCATTTGTTTGA
Organism: Nitrospinales bacterium; assembly: GCA_038154245.1. GTDB lineage: Bacteria > Nitrospinota > Nitrospinia > Nitrospinales > JAJDAT01 > JAJDAT01. The sequence continues at coordinate 87,643 of JAYOZP010000004.1, forward strand.
TAGCTCAAAGATCCCGTTAATAACCAACCAGGAAAGGGATGCGCTTTCCACTCCCACTCCACTCCTTGGAAATCTATTTGCTCGGAGTTGATTATAGTTCCGGAACTAATCTGGGTAGGTCCTTCTAATTCGCTTACATAATAAGTTAAGGCTGTATAAACTTTTGGCGCGTTATAAAATATTTGCGCATTAAATGTTTTAATTTCTTCCGGCTGAAGATTTGGGTTTCCCTTTAAAAAAGGTCGATTTACTGACTGTTCTGCGGAAAACGGGGAACGAAACGCTTCGCCATAAAGTAATTTCATTCCAATTTGATCGTTCAATTGTGCTGTAATTCCAAAGCGCGGGGTTACATTAAAATCGTTGCCTTCCGGTTTACTAACATTAAAACCGGCTATTAACTTCAAAAATTGCAAGGGTTGATAATCCGCCTGCGTATAATAATTAAATCGGTCATTGGTGTAAGGAATAGTTCCATTTTGTAAAGCTCCATCCAATCTTTGATAAATAAACCCAGATATAAAATTGAAACTTTCAAAAAGCTCGCCGCCAACGGAAACTTCATACAGCAAATCATTAAAGTCAAAATCGCTTCCTAGATTATTGGTAAAATTCAAACCGTTGTATGTTAAATTTGCAGTCGTCTTCAATTGGGTTTGAAATGTATATTCGTATTGAAGATCCCAAAAGTTTCTAAGAAGTTTTTCTTTATCACCGGCAGGTTGGAATCCATTTAAATTAAAAGTGGTATCTCTCTTAAACCCTGTAAACCCAGTGAGAGAAAAGTTTTTATATTGAGCGACTCCAGTAACGCCATAATTTTTTTCGCTAAAATCGTCCGTTATAGTGTTTCCATTTGGATCGTTGATCAGAAAATTCCATCCGTCGCTTTCCAAATACTTTCCTGAAACTAAAAACTTTAGATCTCCCATTTGGTTACCAAGTAAACCAGAAGCTTGACTTGTATTGTCAATGCCATATCCTGCAGAAATCTCATTCGCATGATACTCTTCTGGGTTTTTGGTAATTACATTGATCGCTCCCGCTAAGGCGTTTGTTCCATATAAAACGGAACCAGGCCCTCTCACCATTTCGATTCGTTCAATAATTTCTAAGGGAATCGCTCGATAAAAGGCCATATTGTGACCTCCCGAAAAGGAATCACGCATTGGCCTTCCGTTTAAAAGTACCAACGATTTATTATCTGTAATATTAAGTTGTTGACCGCGAATAGCTGTACCGTTATCCCGTAAAAATGTCGTTGCGTAGCGATAGGTATTTGGTAAACGCGACAAAACGTCTCCTAAATTATTGCCTCCAAATTTTTCAATCTCTTCAGAGGTAATTACTGTAATTATTCCAGGAGCTTCGGAAATAGACTCTTCTCTCTTCGAAGCTACAGAGACAGAAAGTTCTTCAATATCCAACGCCAGCATTTCTTGGATTGTAGGATCTTGGAGTTTAGAAGATTCTGCTTCAACTCCGTGTGGGCATACATGGATAATAAAAATAAATAAAAAAAGGGCGCTTAAATTTCTAAAGGAGGAATTCATAATTACAGTTTTAGACGCGACAAGGTTAAGAAGTGTACATTAAATGTTTTAATTTCATTCTACCTGAATGGATTAAAAACATTTGAAATATTTACTCTAATTATCTCAATGACTATATTTACATTTACACCCTCCAAACAAAAAAAATCATTTCTTCAACCTGCAACCCCCTTATTTTAAGCCTTCAAACACAGCAACACCATATTTTACATTCAAAATTCTATCGTTACTATAATTGGCAAAGCGATAATTCTTAAAAAAAATACTCGCAAAAAATCAATCATTAGGTAAACTAGAAACATCTAATATATTCGAACCAGTTCAATGAAACCAAATAGATCTAAACAATCCGATATTTCGGATATCCAATCAAATAAAAACCTAAAACAAGCGATCATTATTTTTCTATCGACTGTTTTAGTTCTTGTTTCTTTGAGCGAATTCTTTATTTATCGAGTTATTGAAGGTCAGAAAAGCGGAGCCCACATAATCAACATCGCGGGTCGACAAAGGATGCTGAGCCAACAATTGGGCAAAGCTGTACTCCAATTTCAAATTCTAAAATCAGACGCTGAAAAATCAAAAGCAAAAGCTAGGATCGAATATATAATCAACATTTTAAACCGCGTGCATTATGGGCTTCAGCAAGGAGATCGTGATTTAAACCTAGCGCAAAAACCAAGCTCTAAAATTCTTAGGCTCTACTTAGAAATAAATCCAGTTTTCACAAAAATTGAAACTATTACTAAAGACATCGTTTCTTTTCCGTCGTCTAACGAAGGGTTATCTAACGTCGTTATAGTTCTCCTAGATCAGCTTGATTTATTTTTGGCTCAGATGAATCAAATAGTAAATCAATACGAAAACGAACATCGTGAAAATCAAAATTTTCTTAGTTTAATTGAACCTGTTAAATTTATTTTCTTGGCGGGCTCTTTAATTGGGATCAGTTTCTTTATTCTCTTTCCAGCTATTAGAAAAAATTCGGAAGCATTCAGCAAGATGAAGGAGTCTGAAGAAAAACTGGTCACCCAAAAGAAAGAGCTAGAAAATTGGAGCGCAAACTTAGAAAAATTCGTCGATAAACGCACAAAACAAATTGATCTTTTAAGAGAAATCGCTATCGAAATTCAAAACGAAACCAATTTCAATCGAGCCATTCAAACTTGCTTAGATCTTGTATGTGAATATATTAACTGGCCTGTTGGTCACGCTTATCTTGTAGAGGATGAAAAACGCCTAATTCCTAGTAACTTTTGGCACATCCAAAACCAAAGCCGCTACAAGAAATTTAGAGAGGTGACCCAAAAGACTTCATTCCAACTAGGCGAAGGGCTTCCTGGAGAAGCATGGAAAACCAAAAGCGTCGTTTGGTTCGATAACATTAAGGAAGCGACCAATTTCTCTCGAAATAAAATGACAGGAGACTTATTGGTTCAATCGGGTTTTGCTGTTCCCATCGAAAATGAAAATGGAAACATACTAGCCGTTTTAGAGTTTTTTAACGATCAAACCGAAAAATGCGATCCAAGCCTAGTTCATGTTATGGAAAACCTGAGTCTTCAGTTTAAGCAAGCTCGAGCTCGGTTACAAAAAGACGGTATCGTAAAAATGTTAGTTGAAAATATGGTCGACGGCCTTATTACCATTGACGAAAAGGGTTCCATCATTTCCTTTAACCCAGCTGCAGAAAAGATTTTTGGATATTCATCCGGACAAATCATTGGAGAAAATATAAAGACGTTAATACCTGATGGGTTTTATTCTGAGCATAGCCAAGACTTAACAGATTATTTAAAACATGAACGCACAATAGATATTGAACAAGAAGTCGTTGGATTACGCAACGATGGCAGCAAATTCCCTTGCGAACTGGCCATTGCCGAAGTATGGACAGACCAACGCAAACTATTTACTGGAACAGTTAGGGACATTTCAATAAGAAAACAGCGCGAGGACGAACTTGAAAAAGCTAAAATAGAAGCAGAGTCTTCTAATCAAACTAAAAGCCTTTTTTTGGCAAATATGAGTCATGAAATCCGAACTCCAATGAATGCGATATTAGGTTATTCGCAAATATTACTACGTAATAAAAACCTTACGTCTGAACAAAAAGAGGCTTTACAAACTATTTCTTTAAATGGAGAGAATCTATTAAGTCTAATAAACGATATTCTTAATTTGTCTAGAATTGATACGAACGAAACGGAAATAAATTCAGTCGACTTTTGCTTGGAAGAGCTCTTACAAGGGTTAAAATTTAAATTTCAAAATCTGTGTAAACAAAAGAAAATCTACATTCAAATAGAGGGTATTGAGAACTCCTTACCAGTTCATGGCGACGAAATTAAATTAAGACAAATTCTTTCTAATTTAATCGAAAACGCTATTAAATTCACGTACCAGGGAGGAATCCTTATTAAAGTCGTAAGACAATCTACGGACCATTATCAATTCATGATAAAAGATTCAGGAAAAGGAATTCCTCTAGAAGCTCAGAAAACAATCTTTCATCCGTTTCAACAAGAAACTGGCGGCGAAGCCAAGGGAGGAACCGGTCTGGGCTTAGCGATTTGTAAAAAACAAGTTGCGCTTTTAGGGGGAGAAATTACTTTTGATTCTATTATTGGAAAAGGCTCTAGTTTTTATTTTACTCTCCACTTACCTCATGCTGAAAACGAAGTGGCAAAAAGATCTAATCGAGACAAAAACATTAGCCATTTAAAAACCGGTTATCAAGTCGAGGCGCTTATTGTCGACGACAAAAAAGAAGATAGAGACGTACTGGAAAAACTACTATCGGATGTGGGTATAGAGTCTGTTCAAGCGGAAGACGGGAAGACCGCCGTTTCTCTATACAAAGATAATCGACCCGATATAGTTTTCATGGATATTCGAATGCCAGTTATGAACGGAGCGGAAACTTTAAACTTATTAAAAAAAGAATTTTCTTCTAATGCTTTGAAAACTATTATTGTCTCCGCTTATTTGTCAAAAAATGAGAAGGAACAATTTTCTAACCTAGGCTGCACAGAATTTGTCGACAAACCATTTCGTGCGGAACACGTTTTTGCTAGCGTCCAAAGCTTACTTAACATCGAGTTTGAATATGAAGAGGATGAAACTGAAATAGAAGTTTTCTCTGCCGAGGAAATAGATTATTCACAGATTATAATGTCTAAAAAACTATTAAATCAATTGTCGGAAGCCGCCAACTTAAATAACATCACAAAAATTGAAGAAGGTTTAAACATGTTTGAACCGAGGACAACCGCAGAAGAAGTTTTTTTAAAGACGCTAAAAAACCATGCAAAAGATTATGATATGGAGAGTTTTGAACAAACCCTAAGTAATCTAAATTTATCTTCCCGCTAAAAAACCTAAAATTCCTTTGAGAATATTGATTTAAAGTTCATACAACTTTTCCAAAGTGCGGTCCCCAGTCGGAGGCCAACCTTTTCCCAACCTTTAATAATTGAGTCGCTTCCCTAGGAGATAAATCCTTAAAGCGTTTCGCCCACTCAACATTCTGCCTCAACTCAGATCTCGCGGCCATTCCAACAACAGCCGCAGTCACTCCAGGAAGGCTTTGCGCATACCTAAAAGCTTCTTTCAAATATCGATCTGGCATAAGGCGGTGGCTTATTTTTTTTTGTCTTCCTTGTAATTGGCCGCCAAATACTTTCATAGCAATTAAACCAATGTTTAGCTTTCTTGCAGCGCTCCAAACATCGTTCTCAAAGTTATATGTATGACGATCTACGAAATTAACGGCATTTAGCAAAACATCGACTTTAAAGTTTTTTAAGGCTTCTACAAATCGGGAAGGTCTATTGTGCCCGGATAAACCTACGTAGCGTGCGAGTCCATCGGCTTTAGCTTTCATCAACGCCTCGTAACAACCTCGTTTTCCAAACACAGTCCTTGGATTCATTTTATCGGCGCCAACGCTATGAACAAAGACTAAGTCGGCATAATCGGTTTGCAACTCTCGAAGACTCTTTTTCAATAATCTAAGAGCGGCTTCCCCATCCGGCTCAAAACACTTTGTAACTAAAAAGATTTCTTTTCGTCGTTTTTTTAGCAAATATCCCAACTGTTTTTGAGCTTTACCATAACCCGCAAACTCTGGAGCGGTATCAAAATAGTTCACGCCGGAATCAAGAGCTTCTTCATACAATGACAACGCTTCTCTAACGTTCAACCTCGTTCCAGCTGGCGCTGTTCCAAAACCTAAAATAGAAATACGTTGTCCCGTTTTACCAAGAACTCGCATTGGTATTTTTTCCATGATCTTCGTTCCTAGTTTAATTTCTTCTTTAGTCAAAGAAACTCTAACCACCTATCAGCAAACAACATATTACGTAGGGCTTCAGTTAGTTACTTGAAAGTAACTAATTGTTTTTTAATTTTCAATAGTTATAATTTTTTAAGAAGAACAAAACCCAAATAAATTAGGAAAAATATAATTAAGGAATCAATCATGGAATTCTCGGATATCGTTCAACAACGCCGTAGCGTTAAATCATACGTTCCCGAAAAGAAGATTAGCGACGCCGAACTTGAAGAACTTTTTCAAGAAGTCGTTCTAACCCCAAGTTCCTTTAATCTTCAACATTGGACATTTGTTGCCGTCAACTCCGTTGAAAGCAAAAAAAAATTAAAAGAAGCGGCGTGGGGCCAACAACAAGTGGAAGATTGCTCTGTCGCTTTATTGGTCTGCGGCAAACTAGACGCTTATAAAGACGCGGCAGAAATATATAAAAACGCGCCGCAACAAGTTCAAGACAACGTTGTGCCTATGATTAATAAGTTTTACGAAGGTAAGGAGCAATTACAACGCGACGAGGCAATCCGTAGCGCTTCGCTTGCGGCGATGTCTTTAATGTATGCGGCAAAAAATCGCGGTTGGGTTACGGGTCCTATGATCGGGTTTGATCCAGAAGAGATTTCTAAGCTTTTAAAACTCCCTGAAAATTATATTCCAGTAATGCTCATTGTCATGGGTTACCAAAAAGACGAGCCCAGGCCGCGCGACCATCGAAGGTCCATTGAGGAAGTGGTAAAACTTAATTCTATGGACGGCCCTGGGCTTAAAGCTTAGCTAAATTTCTTTGTAAACCTTTAGCCAAAACTTAATTTAAATTGTTTATGCAGTTCTTTTTTATAAACCATTTCCATCGCTTGCGTTCCGTTTAAATTCCCTTCTCCTTCCGGGAAAGATTCCGCAACGTGTTTGAATAATTCTTGAGCTAACTCTAGCCCTGGCAAGCTTTCTTTACCATAAAGCTCTTCGTTCACCAATCGAAGATCTTTTAATATATCTTTGACTCTGAAACCAGCCGAGTAATCAGACTGAATCATCTTTGGCCCCAGATTAGATAAGGCCCATGATCCGGCGGCGCCTGTGCTACAAATTTCCACCACTAAATTAGGATCGATTTCCAAAACTTGAGCTAATCTCATGGCTTCCGACAAGGCCACCATATGAATGGCCCCAAGATTTTGATTAATTAATTTAACGCCTTGCCCGCTTCCCACAGGTCCACAATGGTGGATATTTTTTCCCATAGTTTTAAGAACAGGCAATGCTTTTTCAAAATCTTTTGCATCGCCTCCCACCATTATTGTGAGAGTTCCATTCTGAGCTCCAATATCTCCGCCCGATACCGGAGCGTCTAAGAACCTCAACCCGCTACCATTTAATCTATTTCCGATAGATTGCGCCGCCTTAATTCCAATGGTGCTAAAATCGATAACCAACGCGCCTTTTTTGGCGTGTTTAGAAACTCCATCGTCGCCCAATAGAACTTCTTCAACGTCAGGGACATCCGAAACACAGGTTAAAATAAAGTCTGCGTCTTTTACCGCTTGAGCAATAGAATCAGCTGCAGAACACCCTGCCTTAATTGCCAGTTGCACGCCTGGTCGTTTAGAAGTTCGGTTCCAAATTAAAGCTTTAAATCCTGCTCGCGCCATATTTGAAGCCATTGGACCTCCCATGACGCCCATTCCTAAAAAAGCATATTTAGCCATCGTAATACCCTATTCAAAATTCAAAAAATCATACCTTCCAAGGAACCTCTTCGACCCAGATCATATTTGTTCCTTTAGCAATACCTGGAGGGTTTCCAGTAGTAATAACCACTCTCTGCTTTGAAAATAAAAGTTTTCTTTTTTTCAAGGTTTGAAAAACGTTCTTGAGTTTGTCTAAAAACTGGTGTTCATCGGAAACCAAATTTGGAATAACTCCCCTCAATAAACTCAATTTTCTCGCCCTATTCAAATTTGAAGTATAAGCGATCACTGGAACCATTGGACGAGGCCCTATTACATTTCGCGCTGTCGCTCCAGAGTTTGTAAAAACTAATAACGCCTCCGCTTTTAACAGTTCTACTAAAGTATTAGCTGAATAAGATATTCCATCGCTAATAGAAGGCGGATCTTCATGCGCAAATTGGTTCCAAGGCAAAATTTTCTGATGATGTCGCTGGTAATTCTCTTGTGTTTTTGCGGTCCTATCCATTACTTCTACCGCTTCTCTAGGATATTTTCCTACAGCCGTTTCTCCAGAAAGCATGATCCCGTCGGCGCACCCCATAACCGCTTGCGCTATATCCGAAACTTCGGCGCGAGTGGGTCGATGATTACTAATCATGGTCTCTAACATTTGAGTGGCTACAATAACGGGTTTTTCATATCGCGCTCCTAACCGCAAAATATCTTGTTGTACTAGCGGCACTTCCGTCAATGGAATTTCAATTCCTAAATCTCCTCGCGCTACCATGATCGCATCGGTCGCTTGAATAATTTCTTCTAAATTTTCCAATGCTTTTTTACGTTCTATCTTTGCTACAATTTCCGCTTCGCTATTCGCTTTGACGATGAGTTTTCGAAGTTGATGAATATCCGCCGCCGAACTGACAAACGATAATGCAACATAATCGACCCCAGCTTGCAATCCAAAGACCAAATCTTTTTTATCTTTCGGCGTTAATGCTCCCGTTCGTATAACGGCATCTGGCATATTCAATCCTTTATGATTGGATAATTTTCCGCCGATTTCCACTTCTACTTCTACACGCTTTCCTTTAATCTTTTTTACGACTACGCAAATATTGCCGTCGTCTAAAAAAACTTTGCTGCCCGGCGCAACATCTTCATGAAACCTTTGATATTGAACCGGAGCTAAACCCTTTCGCCCTATAACCTTTTCCGTTGTAAAAGTTAAACGTTCCCCTTTGCTCAACTCTATAAATCCATTTTCAAATTTTCCTACGCGCATTTTGGGTCCCTGCAAATCGAACAAGATACCCACGAACGTATTTAACTCCTTTTCCGTTTCACGAATCCAATCGATCCACTTTTGCAAAGCCGCATGATCGCCATGAGAAAGATTCAAACGAAATAAGTTAACTCCCGATTGAATTAAACCTTTAATACTTTTTTTATTTGCGGTTCCTGGACCTAATGTCGCGATAATCTTTGTTAGTCGAGGTATCATGATCCTTTTCAAACCTATTTGAATGGTTGAGCTAAAAAATCACAAAAATTGAACATCTTTGCACTTGTTATTTTATCCTTAAGATCACAAAATCAAATTACATAAAAATCGGACTGAATCAAAACGCTGGGAACGATATTTCATCTCTAAAAACTGGAGGACTCTTTGGATTTACAAAACCTTCTACTATAATCATTTGTTTTTGATCGTTGGCTTTCACAACAATTTGCTTTCCTCTCTCTAAATCGGGAGTCGATGCGACTAAGGCTACGTTTTTGGGAATAGTAGGGATACCAATCTTTTTCATCATCTTTAATTCCTCTGGACCAAACTCTAGCGAATCTTCCAGAGGAGGCCATTCTGCCGTCCCCATTGGAGAAAACATCCAATCGACAAACCGAGAGGGACTCTTATCTTTCAAGACCATAAAAGAAGACCGTTTTAGCTGCCGTTCCGACGACAAATAACGCACAACTCGAACTCCTTTCTTCAGTTGTGGATTTTCAGAGTCTTCCCAGTTTACGAAAAAAAATAACATTGGGAAAAGAAAACCAACCGCAATCCAATAACTTGTTTTTCGCATATTATTCAAATTAAAATTTGAGCGTAAAAAAACTCAAGAGGAACAAATATGGCGAATTGTAATCAATGGGGAAAACTCAATCCCAAATCATTAACTGCTTTAATTATACTACTTTGATAGAAAAGTTTGTTTTTTGTTAAATTGGCGTTAGGAGTTCTAATGATATAACTCAAGATCCCGAGTTAATTTCTGACACTCTAATTTAAATATTCGTTTTATACTTTCCGAAGTTATCTAAAGCTAAAGAGAAAATTGTGAAATCCATTAATCCAAATATTTTTCGAGAATCCGACATACGTGGTTTGGTACAAACCGATCTAACGCCAGATCAAGTGGATAAAATAGGTAAAGCCATCGGCACCTATTTAAAACGACAAGGCGGCAATGTAATAACCTTAGGCAGAGACGTTCGAAATAGTTCCAAAAATTTCAGGGATGTCATCGCACAAGGGTTACTCTCCACCGGCTGCCAACTAAAAGACATTGGCGTTGTTCCGACTCCCGTTTCCTATTTTTCTCAACACCACCTAGAAACCGACGCCGGCATCATGATTACAGGGAGTCATAACCCGGCTGAATATAACGGATTCAAAATAAATGTTGGCGGCAATAGCCTCTATGGCGAAAAAATTCAGGAAATATTTCGATTAATTGTGAATCAGGATTATGAAACTGGAAGAGGAACTATAGAAGAAATTGACGTCCTTGATAGCTACATAGATAAAATTTGCGAAACCATTTCTATTCAAAGAGAAATTAAGTTAGCGGTTGACGGGGGCAATGGTTGTTTTGGCATTGTAGGTCCCAAATTATTTAAAAAACTTGGACTAACCCCTATCGAAGTGTTTTGCGATCCAGATGGAGATTTCCCTAACCATCACCCCGATCCAACGGTGGCGGAAAATTTGCAAGACCTAATCCAAAAAGTAAAACAAAATAACTGCGAATTAGGAATTGGTTTTGACGGAGACGTCGACCGCATCGGAGCGGTCAACGAAAATGGAGATATTTTGTGGGGCGATCAACTTCTTACTATTTTTGCTAGAGAGATACTGAGCAATCACCCAGGAGCAACTATTGTTGGGGAAGTTAAATGCTCTCAAAACTTATTCCAAGACATTAAAAATCGAGGAGGCATCCCAATTATGGCCGCCGCAGGGTATTCCCTCATTAAAAAGAAAATGAGAGAAACCAATGCATTATTAGCGGGAGAAATGAGCGGACATATCTTTTTTGCAGATAATTATTTTGGGTACGACGACGCCATTTTTGCGGCGTGCAAACTACTCCAAATTCTATCGTCGACAGATAAAAAACTTTCCGAAATGCTTACCGATTTGCCAAAGACATTTAATACCCCAGAGATTCGAGTCGACTGCCCAGACGACAAAAAATTTGCTATTACTCGCGAAATTGGAGAAGCCTTTAGAAACAAATATGAAGTCCTTGAGATCGACGGTTTTCGGATCAACTTTCCTCACGGCTGGGGTTTAATTCGCGCTTCAAACACACAACCCGTTTTAGTCTTAAGGTTTGAGTCTCAAAGCAAAGAAGGGTTGCGAGAAATTATTGATATCGTAAATTCAAAATTACTAAAATACGGTTATTTTTCTTCCTTTGACCCAAAAAAATACAGCGATGTTCTCTAGCGAAAGAAATTGCCTCTCATGAAAATAATTAGATTAAATTTAGCTTTGTTTTTTCTTGGATTTTTAATTCTTCTTTCCATACAAAATAAATGCATGTCTAACGAAAACTTAGAATTAGCGCGAATTGAATTTACCTCCACTCCCATTCCAAAGGATGTTGGAAATCTAATAGAACCCTATACACGATCTTCAATTCGCCAAATTTTTAAAAACGGCTCATCCAAAGAAATACGCCTGAAATACAATACGCTATTTCGTTCGGGAGATTCTATTGGCAAGGGAACCGTGGGAGAAATCCTGGATGCCAAGGGGACTTCAATTCAAATCGGCTCCGTAGAAAACAATACGCAAAAGTTTAAAAAGAAGTCCATATTCCCATCCGGTCCAGACGGTAACTCCCTTATCTCGATACCAGGTTTAAAATTACCAAAGGTTCCTGGCAATCCACTCTTTTTGGTAACTCAATTTGAGCATCATGGTTGGACTGAAAACTCTGATCCTCAAAAACCGCCATTTCATTCAAAACACGAATTGCCTATGAATGTTGGCTTCACCTTATTAAGCCAAAATCCAACGACAGGAAAACTAACTCCCGTTAATACCCAAACAATCGATTCTAGTTCGGTCTATGGGATTCGCTATCCATGCGCCGCATCGTTAAGCCCCTGGAACAGTCATTTGGGAGGGGAGGAAGGAGAACCAAACGCAAAATGGTTTGAGAATAATCCATTAGTTCCTATGAATTTATTTTTAAACTCAATCAATAAAACAGTACAAGAAGGGGGAGCCAACCCATACGCATACGGTTTCCCTATAGAAGTAATGGTAACCGATCAAGGAACCGCTAACATAAAAAAGCGATACGCAATGGGAAGAGCAAGTATTGAACTACCGCTTGTAATGCCTGACGAAAAAACCGTTTATTTGACCGACGACGCAGACGACGGAGTTCGGTTAATGTTCCTAGCGGATAGACCGCGAGATCTAACTTCTGGAACATTATACGCCGCCAAGTGGCTGCAAAACTCAAATAAAAATGGAGGAACAGCTAATCTAAAATGGATCAAGCTAGGCCACAGTGAAGAAAAAGAAATTAGAAAGTTGATTGACCGGAAAATCGTCTTTTCCGATATTTTTGACTCTCTATCACTATTTGATCTATTAGATCGAGACTCATTCCGCTCCATTTTTGTCGACCAGGGATTTTCGGACAAACCCTACAACCTCTTTGGCGAACCTAAAATCAATTATATAAAAGTTAAACCTGGAATGGAGAAGGCGGCGGCATTTTTAGAAACTAGGAGATACGCAGCATATCTTGGCGCCACAACAGAATTCACAAAAATGGAAGGTCAAGCTCTTAATAAAAAAGATAAAAAAATTTACACGGCCATATCTACCGCTTCAAAAGGAATGCTTGAAAATAAAAACGGCGACCGTTTTCAAAACGACATTAGTATAGCGGGAAACTCAAAAGATCTTAATTGCGGAATTATATACGAAAGCGATCTAACCGGAGGAGCCATCGATCAACTTGACCATCCAATAGATAGCGAATGGGTCGCTATTAATATGAAAACCTTTTTGCTAGGAAAAGAAAATACAAAAAAAAGCAAAGACAAATGCGATGTCGACGCCATTGCAAATCCCGACAACCTAAAGTTTTCAGAAAACATGAGAACTCTTTTTATTGGCGAAGATTCAGATGGAAATCATTTAGCAAACTATCTTTGGGCTTATTCGGTAGATTCGGGAAATTTATCGCGAATTTTGATAAGTCCAAAAGACGCATAACCCAGCGGACTTCAAGCCACAACCAATTACAACGGCCACACCTATATCATGACCAACTTCCAAAAACATATCCTCCCAGAAGACTTTGCGAAAAACCAGAGTCCCGAAGAAGCTAACAAACTAGTATCCAGAACCGATCTTCGCGGTATAGTCGGATATTTAGGCCCAATCCCCGTCCCAATATTCAATCAATTGGAAAACTAAAGATTCTCTTCGTAAAATATTTTTAGACCGCCCAGAGTAAACTTTATCCTATAAAGACTAATCCTTAACCTATGGTAAGTTAAGAAATCGCCTATTCTCTTTTTATTTTTCTCCCGTATATTCAATAGATAAGACTCTCAAAAAGCAGTTTTGTCATAAATATTCAAATCGCGAAATATGCGGCTTCAAAAGTTTAAGCTGATCAGCCGCTTATTATTTGTCCTTAAATATAGAAAACTAAATGAACCAAATAGTTTCAATAAACCGCAAACCAAAAATACAAACTCCAAAAGTTGATTTCGATCCTGAACTTGTAATTTTCAACTATTGGACAGCTATACTTCATTTTGAAAACAAACTAACTACAGAAATTCAAAAAAGAGGAAAAGTATTTTATTTAGATGATATGAGTCAACAACAAACAGAATTATCAGCTCCGGAAAAAACAACCATCATCTGGAAGAACGATAACGATTCGGCCGTTTTAAATTTTTCAATCTTCTCTAAAGAAACGTCTCTTGAAATTTTTTGTCTAAAACTTTTCCCATCAAAAAATTCAATCAAATTAGAATTTAAAAAATCGGGCGACTACTTTTTCAAATACAGGGAACAGAACACTCAGACCGTAACAAAAGGGAAATTAGAAATCATTTCTTCAGTCAATAGTCAAAACCATCAAACCAAGAATTTAAGCTCCGATTTAAAATCAACCTGGTACTGAGTCGGTAAAAGCATCTCTTCCTTGCCTCCTAGCTCATCTTTCTAAACGTTCGTCGCATACTTTTTTGTCTCTAACTAACCAGTTTTAAATGGTCGGTAATTCGATCTATATCCTTCTCGGGGGCTGGACCAATGCCAATACAAGTGAGGGTTCCTGCCTTAATAACTGTTCTTCCCGCATCTTTGATCAGTTGTGCCGGTAAATTAGCGTTTAAGGCTTTTTGGTAGTATTCAATAAGTTCCCTTTCGCTGTTTGCCGATAGCACAACTTTAGGCATTCCTTCGTCAAGCCATTCCTTCTGACGACTTGAGTTTGCATCGAGAAAACTAGCCACGGCGGCGTGAGCAACTTGCGCCGCAAGTTTCCCTTTAGGAAGTTTAAGCGGTCCATTAATGATTATTACTTGTTTCACTCTCAACCCCACAGTTAACCAATTATTATTAACGCTAGCAGATAAATTATAGCGCTAAAAATGCGGGTAATCGTCCAAACTCTTAGTTAAAAAAGGTTTCACACTTCAATTAGCAATATGGGTCAAGACTCATCCTTCCATTCATGGCAAAATAGTTTCGAATTCAGGAGATGACGAATTGAACAAGATAAACTCAAAAAAATATTCTGAGAGAATGAACCTCGTATGCGAATACGTACAACAAAATCTAGATATAGAATTTTCGCTTGAAAAGTTGAGTAGAATAGCAAATTTCTCGAAATACCATTTCAATCGGCAATTTTCAGCAACTATGGGGATAGGCGTTTTCAAGTTTATTCAGTTAATGCGTTTGAAACGCGCTTCATACAGCCTTGCTTTTGACGACGATACTCGAATAATCGATATCGCGCTTGACGCTCAATTTGAAAACCCAGAATCTTTTTCACGGTCATTCAAAAACACTTTCGGACAAACTCCATCTCAATTTAGAAAAGAACCCGAATGGCCAAAATGGCATTCAAAATTTGAATTTATATCGCCAATCGCAGAAGGAGTAAAGACGATGGAGGTCAAGATCGTTGACTTTAAAGAAACCAAGGTAGCGGTGTTGGAACATCGCGGTTCCCCGGACCGAGTATTTGAATCCGCCAGTAAATTTATTGAATGGCGGAAACAAAGTAAATTATCGCCGGTTAAATCCAGCCAAACCTATGGCATAGCCCACGACGACCCAAAAACAACAGAGGCAGAAAGTTTCCGTTTTGATATTTGCGGGTCTCTTGTTGGCGATGTTTCAGAAAACCCGCAAGGAGTCAAAGCGGGTTTTATTCCCAGTGGACGTTGCGCAGTTATAAGACGCGAAGGTAGCCATGATAATCTCGATCAGTATATACATTACTTATACAGAGACTGGTTACCTCAAAGCGATGAAGAACTCCGTGATTTCCCGTGCTTTTTTCATTACCTGAACCTAATTACCGATGTTGAAGAATATGAATTGTTAACAGATATTTATCTCCCATTAAAATAAGTTCGTCTCAGTCGCGAGCCGAGCGAAATCAGACATTTTCAATCAAATCCCTCATAAAATCTGATAATCCAACCTAAAGATCCCTACCTCGTCATTACCAGTTATTTTCTCTATTTATTAAGTTCTAATTACATTCCCTTTGCGTCTTTTTGAAAACCATTCCGTCTACATAGTCAAAGAAACTTTAATTCAGGAGAAACAACATGAAGAGAACATTTAAAGAATCGGCCCGAGTGCATTTAGCGCTTAACGCAAGTCAAATTGATAAATCGATAGAGTTCTATGAAGTTCTGTTTAACGTAAAACCGAGCAAAGTAAAACCCGGGTACGCTAAGTTTGAGGTCGAAAACCCTCCGGTTAACTTGACGCTGAATGAAGCTAATCAAGTTTCAGGCAATCAAATTAATCACATGGGTATCGAAATTAAAACCGATAGAGGCGTAAAGAATGAAATTGAACGTTTCAAAACCCTAGGTTTAGAAACCCGAATTGAGGAAAACACAACCTGTTGTTTTGCAATACAAGATAAAGTGTGGGTTAATGATCCCGATGGAAACTCCTGGGAAACTTTTGTCGTTTTTGAAGATTCTGATTTACGAGGCGATCAAAATATAGATCCAACTTGCTGCGTCCCCTCGGATGAAACATCAACCGCGGGTTGTAGCTAGGAAATAAAAACAAAAAGAAATAAAGCTATGAGTATTGAGGAAGTTTGGAACGACTATGGAAATCTCTTGCGAGGGTTTCTGCTCTCAAAAGTTAAAAATTCTGAAGATGCAGAAGATTTATTGCAGGAAATTTTAATCAAAACGCATAATAATATGGATTCGTTAAAAGACCCAAAAAAATTTAAGTCATGGTTGTTCCAAATTGCCCGCAACACTCTAATTGATTACTATCGAAAACCCGACAACATCTTGGTCGATGAATCGCAACTCTTCGATCTCCAGGAGGAAAGACCCGATACGCAAGAAACAATGCGCCAAGAACTATCGCAATGCATAAAACCCTTTTTAAAATACCTACCGGATAAATATGGCGTAGTCGTAGACGCCATAGACATACAAGGCGCTTCTCAAAAAGAGCTCGCCAAGGAGTTAGGATTGTCCTACTCAGCTTTAAAATCAAGGGTTCAGCGAGGACGACAAAAACTTGAAGAGATTTTTCAAGAATGCTGTACCTATAAAGTGGACGCACGCGGAAATATAATGGAGTATGAAATTAAGCCTGATTGTTGCGAGTGTTAAAGGAAACTGTCACACTATGTCCGCCCAAATTAAATGTCATTTCGAGCTTGTCGAGAAATCTATGCTCCAAAGGAGCATGTCCCTTTCAGTTTGCCTTTCTTGAACCGCAACTTTCGTCTAATAGCGAAAATTGAGTTGCCCAATAAAATAGGAGTGTATTGAAATGATCAAATTCGTGATGTGTTTAACCCGGCGCTCGGACATGACTCGCCAACAGTTTCAAGATTATTGGATGAATAACCACGGCCCTTTCTTCATGAAAAATGCCGACGTTATGAGAGCTAAAAAATATGTGCAATCTCTAACGATAAATACCCCACTAAATGAAGGACTAAGAACTTCCAGAGGCATGTTGCCAGAATACGACGGCGTCGCCGAGGTGTGGTTTGAATCGGAACAAGATCTAATGGAAGCAATGAGTTCGCCAGAAGGGCAAAAATTAAGCGCCGCGCTACTTGAAGACGAGAGGAATTTTATCGATCACTCTAAATCTTCGGCATTCATTGTTAGAGAGAAAGAGCTTTAGCCTAGCTCCCTTGCTGTGGTGTTCTCTGGAACTTTTTTCTCAATTCGAGTTTTAAAAGTTTTTTTCCAGCTATCAGATAAAACTGTATTCTTTATTAGAACCTCCATCTTTTTATAGTTAAGCTTGTCTCGGTGCATCAACTGATTTGCAGATTCAACCGAGACCTTTAGGGAACCTTCTTTTAAAAGACTCATTTCCATATTCGATTCTACCCAACCAGGCTGAATAACTCTGAAGTAATAACCGCTAAACCCAGAGTTTTGCATATGGGAAACCATATCGTTGATCGCAAACTTATTATTTAATTTATGGCACGGTTGCCGAGGTTGGCTGCATTCAATAATGGCGTCGCCAATTTTAAACTGATCCCCAATATGTATCCCAGCTTCCGTTAAGCCCGAGATACTCAAATTTTCCCCAAAAGCCCCAGCCTTTAGTTTTCGATTGATCCTGTTTTCCCAAAAAGGAAAATGATCTACGCAATAAGCGCAAACAGCCTTGTCAGGGCCGCCATGATTTTTATTATCAGCAACCTTGTCTCCTTCAAGCCCCAAATGTCCCAAATAAATTTCCCCCTCTATTGGGTTTTTAAATATTCCAGAAAATAGAGCCTTGCCTTTAGTATTTAAAACCTTTTTAGACGTGGAAATGTTTATGGATACAATTTGAGGCTTGTCGTTTTGCATAGTCAGGTTTTTCCAAGAAAAGATAGGTTAAGGAGACCTCTAAAATTTAAGATTTGCCAAGAGCATAATCCTTGAAATAAGGGCTTAGGCCACAGCAAACTAGTAAAAATACTAATTATCAGAGGCGCTCTTAAATTATTATTTCGCGGTTAATTTCTTATTTTAGAGAAGACATAGCCATTTTTTTGCTGGGCGGTGTGACACTGAAAACAACTCTTGCCGCCATCGCCTACCAGTCGTTTACTTTTGCTATTTCCAGAAAACCCCTCAAACCCCCATCCTCCTGTGGATTTATAGTTGTTTTCGTTTTTGACCATAACGCCCACAAGTTTCCTCTCGCCCTCCTGAATAGCATGACCCTTTTGGCTGTAACCCAACAGATCGAACACAAGGACAGAACCGTCGGAAAAAGTTCCAGTTTTAAATCCATTTAGCGCTTTGTCGTTTCCATATATATGATGGATGCCTTGAAACGGATTCTCCAAAGGATGTCCAGGTTCGATAAGCATGGATTTTACATGCGCCCAATTGCGATACCCCTCGGGGTAGTCAACCTTGGATTTATCCGCAAAAGCTTGACTGGCAAGAAAAGAAAAGGCGGTAAGCGTTAAAATCAAAAAATAGTTTTTCATCTTTAAAATCTCCCGATTGACATTTCATAATATAGTTTCGACTCGAAACTAAATAAATAGTAACCTCAATAAAAACATTTGTCAAACTAATTTCGAATCGATACAATGTATTTATGAATTCTGAACTATTACACGAATATATAGAGAGAATATCTTGCTTATTGGGATCGGAGACCAGGGTGGTAGGAACCGACTTGAACCTACAACCGGTTCAATTAAACGCTCTAAATTACATCAGCCGTTCCAATCGCTATTCTAATACTCCGCAAGGGGTGACGGAATACTTGGGTTTAACAAAAGGGACGGTGTCTCAGACATTGGCCATCCTAGAATCCAATGGCCTAATTAAGAAAAGCCCCGACAAAAGAGATGGTCGGATAGTTCGATTGAGTGTCACCCCCGCAGGGAATAAATTATTAAGAAAAGCGATTCCTTCGCCATCCATGCGAAATGCTTGGGGAGAATTAGATCGGCGGGATCAAAACGCCCTTGTGGAAGGGTTGAAGCAGGTTTTATTTGAAATGCAGAAAAAAAATGGTATGCAAGCTTTTGGAATTTGTGGAACCTGTCGCTTTAATTCCAAGAAAGAGGAAAAGAAATTTTTCTGTGAATTGACCCAGGAAAACTTGAGTCCGAAAGACACCGAACTCCTTTGCAGAGAACACCAGCCGACATAAGATGAGGGGATTTTTTTCGATCACTCTAAATCCTCGGCATTCATTGTCAGAGAGAAAGAGCCTTAAATAACTAAGCGGGATACATCAACAAGTTCAAGAGTTCGCGCTTAGTTTATCGCGTGCATCTTTAACGTCAGATATCCACAGATCGTCGGTTTGATCGTCAATCGACAGTAATTGTTTTGCGATAAGCGGCAACAAAGATTTATCGCCAAACTCTGCGGCAGCTTCAAATATTAATGTTGTTGGACTAGGTTTCATCAGTTCCTGTTGAAGAATATGAAGAACACGCTTATCCTTCCTAAAAGCAAGACCTAGGATTGCTTCACACCTTGTATCGCAATCCAGATCGTCAACTCTAGCCATAAGCGCCTTTCGAATTGCGGGGGTATCCGTGTCGATTTGGGTCCCCAATCCAAAAGTCGCCCAGTCGCGAACTTTTGCAGATGTATCTCTAGTCAATCTAATTAGGGTTGAAATAGAAACCTTATCTTCATGCGTCAAAAGGGCAAACGCAACGGCAAGTCTTACATCCGCTAAATTGTGATTGGCAAATGAAGATAATTTTCTAACTCCTTTAGTATCGTCAGAGTCTTGGAGATGTCCAATCGCATAAAGTACAAATATAAGGATTTTGGGATTTTTTTGGGAAGCTAGAAGCGATCGAATAATTGTTAGGGACTTACTTCGATAAGATTGATGATATATCCACAATTGAGCAAGTATATTTATTCCCAATATTCTCTTTGTTATATTTCTATTTTGACAAAGTTTTTGCGCCTTTTGAAACACCTCGTCATTCCCACGGGCACGTAACTCGGAAACACAATTCCAATATGACTCGCTGTTTTCAGACGATGCCAATGCACGCCTAATAAGAGTATCGACGCCCCAGGATTTTCTTCCGCCAACTCGTTTACTCATTATGTTTTCTTTTCATGTACAACCTTCATTGGTCGAGAGCCGATCTTTAGGAGTTTTCTTGATTCCTTCATCAAAGATAACGATTCTAGTCGACAATGAATGAACCATCAATTCGCTTTTACCCCATCCCTTGCAATTCTTCTCTATAAAATGCCAGAATGGGTCTACCAAATCCTCATTAAATAAGAGTCCCTTATAGAATCCGATGATTATTAAGAGACTGCTAGGACGTTACCTGAAAAGGATTAAACCCTATTAATTTTATAAATGCGGTAAAAACCAATTTCATTAAGTATTCCAATTTTTCAGGAAGGGCTTCAAGGAGTGAATATTGGTATTTCTCGCTATTCATACTCCTTTTGTCCTGTTTGACTATGACTATTGACGCAATCGTTTTTGAGGTTTCATTTTGGGAATCCGATGCAGAAAATAGTCCGGTAAACTCTATCGCTTCACTCTTAGTTTTGCTACCCAGTATAGCCGTCTCGGTAAGAAGGTTACATGATATTAATCGTTCCGGCTGGTGGCTTTTAATCGGAATGACCGTTATCGGAATTTTTCCTCTCATTTTTTGGGCCGCTAAAGAAAGCGATTTAGGCGATAACAGATTTGGAAGCGACCCTCTAGAAAAACCTAATGAAGAAAGAATTTCTAAACCATTATCCAAATGGATTCGCTTTTTAGTCATTCCATTTTTTACAGTCAGTTTTATTGGATTAATGGCGCTCGGGTTGGCTGAGCAAATAGGTTTGCTGTCCGAGCCACAGATTCTTGCAGGGAAACTTCTACCGGACGATCAACGGGAGAAACTTGAGTCAAAAAATATAATTTCCCAGAAGGAAACAGTAAACTATTTTTATTTAGAAGAAGCTCTTCCTTTCGCAGAGTTCGGCCATTTATTAACCGAAGATCGATTAATCGTTTATACAATGGATGAAAATGATCAATATGAAAAGTCTGAGATGCTTTATAAAAACATAAAAACGATAGAGCTAATTGAGGAGGAGGATGGTAGTTTTTATAAAGTTGTTGGGAATGAAAATTCCGCCTATGAATTCCTACCTTTAATTTATTCGACGGAATCTAACGACTTTAAAATATTTTTAAGCGAACTTAAAAGCCGTTTAAATTAATAGGAATACTGGCCAATAGCCCAGCGCTTTGGGTTTTGAAAGCAAATCTTTAGACTTACTCTTGAAACGCTGATTCTTTATTATAAATCACCGGCATTTCCCCTTTCCACCCGTTCCATATGCCAGCGTTGCACATTAGATCTGCCATGAAGCGTCCAACATTGATTCGGCTGGTTTTTCCTGCATCGAAGATGGCGCTTCTAGTCGGCGATGGGTGAACGGTGATTTCGGTTGTCTCTTCTTCATCGGTTAAGTTATCAGGGCGCACCACAGCCCACTCGATTGTTTCGTCGTTCTGGCCAATCTCGGTGCGCAAAAAATCCGCTGCATTTTCGTTATCAACATGAGGAGGCAACAGTAAACGAAGAAGTAAGATCACACACTTTTGACCAAACGATATCTTTTCGTCGAGATCCCGATTGCTGTTGCCGGCAGTGTTCATGAGCACGAACTTGACGGGTTCTTTTGGTTTGTTCGCCTTGACGGCGTTGCAAAGTCTTCGCGTAGCATCGGTTACAAGCCTGCGCGGAGAACCAAAAATTCCTTTGAAACTCATATTGTGTCCCAAACACGAAGCCACTGCCGAACATTCTCGGACATGTTTGGTCATCTCGGTATCGCTAAGATCAAGGACACTTGAGCGAATCACAGACAAGCAACTATGACTCATAACGCGCTCAGAAAAGTTTTCAGTGGATCGCACAATGATCCTTACGCGCTCACCCTTCTCAAGCAATTGCTCAACGAGAAGCCGCCCGGTTGCCCCACTCGCTCCCACTACAAGAATTGTCATTGCTATTCCTCTTTTATTTAGAACTCATAATAATCGTGATCTGTATTACTAACTATATAGTAAAGACAATTTTTCTTCTTCAACAAACCGTTAGCTATTTTATTCAAAGACTAGGGAAATACCTTATAAGAAACCAAGCTCAATAACCGGAAAAAAACCGAAATCCTTCGACAAGTTCGGGATGGCGTTCGAAACGAACTTTGCCGCTTCATTTCTTTTTTTAATAATAGTTAGTTTTCAGAATTTTTAAAACAGTCATTAGCTACTAGGTCAACTTTTTTCAACGCTGTAGACTTTGTGGTGAGAATGAGGTTTAATTAAGTGCCTACTCATTTTCAAGCAACAAATTATTTATTATCTTTAGTCTAAGTTAGGAGATTTTGTGAACAAAATCATATTATTTTGCGCCATCGTCGTTTTCTCAGCTTCAACCGCCCTGGCCGAAACGCTAAAAACCAAGGAAGAAAAATTGGGATATAGCGTTGGCTTGAATCTTTCCAGCGAAATTCAAGGCGTCATCAAGGAAGGCAACTTAAACAAAAAAATGATTTTAAAAGGATTTGAAGACGGTCTTTTAGGAAAGGACGCTTCAATCACGCCGGAAGAATTTCGAAAGGTAATGACTGAGTTCCAAGCGGAATTGAGAGCGAAGCAAGCCAAGCTTCAAGAAAAGAGAATGAAAAGACAAAATGAGCTTGGAAAAATAAATATGGCTGAGGGGAAAGAGTTTCTCGCCAAAAACGCCAAAAAGAAAGGCGTTAAAACCACCGCAAGCGGCCTGCAATATAAGGTTATTAAAGCCGGGAAAGGTTCTTCTCCGAAAGCCACCGACGAGGTAGAAACTCACTATCGCGGAACGTTGATCGATGGGACTGAGTTTGACAGCTCGTATAAGCGCGGCCAGCCAGCGACATTCCCTTTAAATAGAGTCATCAAGGGATGGACTGAAGCGTTGCAGTTGATGAAAGTGGGCGGCAAATCGAGAATCTTTGTTCCTTCCGAATTGGCGTATGGTCTTAACGCGCCTCCGAAGATTGGCCCTAACTCCACCTTGATTTTTGATATTGAATTGCTGGCTATAAAATAATAAAAGGTAAAAATTATTGCATCGAGGCGAGATCCTTCGGCTTCGCTCAGGATGACACGCGGTGGGGTGGTTTTAAACTAAAACAACTTTAGTTAACGCCTACCCTTCAAAACCCTATTGCAAATTTCAATTAAAAAGGTCCGGCCTAATGGTCGGGCCTTTTTTTTTATTTTAAGCTGCGCTAAAAAGTTCAAGTTTCTTTGAAGCATAGATTCCTCGACAAGCTCGATTTTCCATCCACGTTTTACTCTTCAAAAACTAAAAACACAAAATCATCAAGAAAAACACTCCACAAAATAGGAATTATTCTATAATAAAACTGTCCATTAAAAACTCTAAATGATTAAAGAGCTTGTATGCTTAGTATTTTCGTAGAAACTAGTTGCAACCGATACGAAACTGTTAGCCCTAATCTGCCTTCATGCAAATCTAGACATCAATTCTCTAGAATCTAAGCGCTGGCGGCGGTTGGTCGAAACTGTCGATCTAGCGGGACGAATTAATATCACTCTTTATCCTTCGGTCTGGGAAAGTCGTCAAAAGAATCTACTTTCGGAACTCATTAAGATCCAAAGCCGACTTTTGATCAATATCATTTATGAAAATTTACCCAGTCTTAAAAATCAATTTGAACTCTTAAAGAATTATTTTAATGACAAAGGAGAACGATTCGACCGCGCTGCGACTATGCTGGAAGGTTATGAAAAAAAATTATTAGCGTTGTTAGAAGAAAACCCGAATTGTCGCGAAGAAGTATTTTTGAATCAAATCGAAACGCAGGCGTTTGCCCCTTCCGACGATTTTGTTTTAGGCGTCAACTTATTGCCTGGGTTTGAAATGGGCAAGAATGGCGACCGCGCTATGAGCTCTATGCCGTTTCCCGAAGATCCTTACTTATTACAATGTCCGGCCGTTAGAGGAGAGATCGGCATCATAACAATAAGACAAGACGGTTTTATGACGCCGTGTTGCAATGAGGGTAATTTTAAATGCCCCCAAAGTTTGGCAACTTGCTGACCGACTCGCCTGAAGTTTTACAAAAAAAATTTGAAGAGTCTCGAAGAAAAATGACAAGCGGGGTTCAAAAAACCAGCACAATCTAGAAAATGGAACCGGCGTCTATTGGGTCGAAGAAGCCGTCCCCCCTTATTGTATCTGACCTTATATCCGGTCTCTTATCCAACGTTCCTACCCAATAGATAAGTTAAGACTCGGAAAATATTAGAACGCTCTTATTTGCTAAAAGACCTTTCAAATAATTCACGTATGGCCTTTTTTCCATCCTTGTTTAAAAAGCGGGTTCCTGAGCAAGCAACATGTTTTTTCTTAATTTTTGGATTGGACGCAGGCTTCCACAAGTCTTGCCCCCAGCGGAACCACAACCCTTGCTCTTGATCAAAAACGTATAAGGGTTTGTTACAAATTTTGGCAAATTCGGCTCCCCAGCCTGTTCCGCCCTTTACTGTTTTGTCTTCTAAGATTTTACCGACAACAAACACTTCTTCGCCGCTATTAATGACGTGCCAAATTCCTTGTAGGATTTTTCGAAAAAGCGGAGCGTTACTGTATTTTCTATTCATCAGTTTGGAGACATAACTCAAACTCACGTCTCCTTTTAATAATTCTTCTTGATTTAGGAAACGCACTCCTCGTTTTCTTACAATTTGATGCCCCTCGAATGTAAAGTTTACTTCTTCAATTCCAAACTCTTCGGCAAGAGAAGCAAACTCTGCCTCGGCGCCTTTTACCCCTCCGCTAAAAACGATGCAACCTTCCTTTTTCATAATTGTCTCCCCGGCAAACTCTATTTAGTTTTTGGCAAATTGGTTCTCATTAATCGCGTACTATTTCCGGTAAATGGACTTTGAAGAAACATCTTAATTCTTCGCAATTTTATTACACTAAATACCGCTTTGCACTCCTTAAATAATGTTTTGCACTCAATAACTTTTTAACGCTTAAAAACTCCAAATAAAATAAAATTTTTAAATATTATCTTTAAAAAAAAACTAGTTTATTATAGGTTTGGTTTTGCACATTTGATCAATAGCCCAAAACCCCATGCTTCTTAAAAAAACTGGACTTTAAAACTTCAAATTTCTCGTTTCTATCTCTCGAAATAGTAGCTATCACAATTAAATTTATATATAATTATAGGTACTTTACTAAAATTTAAAAATTCCCAATCAACCGTTTGTCGGTATTTGGGAAAAAGCGGCCTTTTTTATGGAAAACAATCCGCAAATGAAGGGTATTGTTTTGGCCGGCGGCGCTGGAACTCGTCTTCACCCCATTACCCGGGTGGTGAGTAAACAACTGCTTCCGGTTTTCGACAAACCCATGATTTATTATCCTCTGTCTATTTTACTGATGGCGGGCATCAGGCAGATATTGATAATTTCCACGCCTACCGACCTTCCACGTTTTCAAGAACTATTAGGCGATGGAAACGATCTGGGCATCGAATTCTTTTACAAGGAACAACCCGAACCCAAAGGACTGGCTCAGGCGTTCACTATTGGTAAATCCTTCATAGGTAAAGACAACGTATCCCTTATACTGGGAGACAACGTTTTTCACGGTCACAACCTCTCTGAAATCGTTCGACGGTGTTCGCAGCTAAAAACCGGAGGCACTATTTTTGGTTATCCTGTCAGCGATCCTGAACGTTATGGGGTTGTTGAATTCGATTCGGACAATAACGCGATCAGCATCGAAGAAAAACCTCAAAAACCAAAATCGCATTACGCCGTACCCGGTTTATACTTTTACGACAACCAAGTGGTTTCAATTGCGGAAAGTTTAAAGCCTTCCCCACGAGGCGAGTTGGAAATTACCGACGTTAATTTAGAATACTTACGTCGCAAACAACTTCGCGTAGAACTTCTTGGAAGAGGTTACGCCTGGTTTGACACAGGAACTCACGATTCGTTGCAACAAGCGTCTCAATATGTACAAGCTATTCAAAGCAGGCAAGGCTTAAAAGTGGCTTGCTTAGAGGAAATCGCTTTTCGGTTGGGTTATATAGATAAGAATCAGCTGGAAAAGCTTGCTCAACCCATGTTAAAAAATAATTACGGTCAGTATTTAATGGATATCTGCAAAGAAGAAAAATTCAGAAATGTTTAAACAATTTCAAAATAAGATATCTTCGGGCGATTCATTTACCCTCCCAAACCAATTAAATAACCGGTCCCTTAAAAAAGGGTTCCTACCATATTTGATTTTTATGGTTTGTATGGGATTTGCTGCGCCTCAATTATCTTACGCTTTTTCATTTGGAAAACTGGAAATGAAAAGCGACTTTGGCCAAAAGTTTAGAGCTAATATTCTTATAAAAACTAACGAGTCGGAAAAAATCTCCGTTTCAGTAGGGTCTCAAACCGACTATGCAAGGTTGCAAATTTCTAGACACGAAGCTGTCGATTCTCTTCGGATTTCTTCAATTCAAGACTTAGGAAACGGTAAAAAAAACATTGTCGTCATTTCTGACAAGCCGCTTTTTTATCCATCGTTTTATCTTGCAATCAAAGCGGCGCAAAATGGCGGCACAATTATCGAAAAGTTTTTAATCGCCGCCGACTTTCGAAAAGACCTTTCACTGGGAGGAAATAAAACCAAAAATCCTCCTAAAGTCGACGAAAAACCTGAAAATAAGCCCGTCCGGACTCAACAACCGCGTCCAAAAACTTTAGAAGTTAAAAAAAAGAAACGTTTTATTGAAATACCCCCGGCTCCCTTAATCGCCCTGGCAAACCCATCTTTACCTAAAACGATTCTTAGAGATTTAAAACCCAGATCCATTTCCAAAATAGAAACGGTTCCAGCAATAACCGTAGAAGAAGAATTAGAACCATTTATTGAAGCCCAGGTAGAATCAAGTCTGGCTGATCCTATTCAACAAAGCGAAAGCGAAGACATCTCAATCGAAGAAATTTCTCAGGAAATTTCAGCTAAAGCGACGCTCCCAGAAACAAAGCAAGCGATAACTCCCCCCCCTGCTCAGAAAACAATATCTAAACCTCGCGGTTCAAATATTTATGGGCCTCTTTCCGACGGAGAAACATTATTCTCTATTTCAAAAGCGTTGGACTTACCCTTCAAAACAACGGTTCAAACTGCCGCCGCAATTTGGCTGGAAAACCCCGATCAATTTATTTTGGGAAATATCCACGGAATAAAAAAAGGAGCAGTGCTTAATTTAGGCGAAATTGAATCGTCTGCCATGAAAATCTCCATTAAATCCGCTCGTTTGATTCTCAATAATCATTGGGAGGAATGGAAAATTATTCGAAATTGGCCTGCGGCTCCTGAAAACTCCAGTCAACTCAACCCAACTCTAATTGCCTGGACTCCAATTATGGAGTCGTCTAATAAAGAAGACATTTTTTCTTCAATGAAAGATTGGCGGGAGGCTCGCGAACAAAACAATGCCAACAAACTTTTATCTTTATATTCTTCCGAATTTAAGGGACGTTACTGGCAAGGCGTGAATATGCCTTTAGATAAATGGAAAAGCCAACCTATATTCAACCCTGTTTTGACAGGTCAACAAAAAACCAAATTCTTTAACGCTCAACTAACTCAAGTTGGCGATCGTTATTTTGTATCAATTGACGAATGGGTTGGCAATTCCAATTCCCAAAAACTCGAACACAGAGTTATTGAATGGAAACGCGAGGGAGCACATTGGAAAATTACTGGAGAAATATTTTTTGAACCGGACGAAGAAAATCCAGACCTGGAGACGTCTTTTGTAGTACACGTCTCATCGCATCCCTACGCCCAATCAGCTTGGCGAGAAGTTAATCTTTGGAGAAAGAGAGGGTTTAACGCCTATATTTCCAGAGTCTATTATTTAAAAGACAGAACTCTCTTTCGAGTATTTGTAGAAAGGTTTTCTAATTGGAAAACGGCAACCGAATTCGCTAAAAACTTACGATCTTGGGACAAAGGGGCAAAAGCAATTCCAAGCCGAAAGCCATTTTCCATGTCGGTTGGAATTTTTCAAAGCATAGAAGGCGCTAGAGAAAAAATAAAATCTCTCCAAAAAAACGGAATATCCGGCTACGTTCTTCCTTACTGTGAAGATTCAGAATTTAATCCTTCTTACCACGTCTTAGTAGGCGGATTTGCTAACCCCTCGGAAGCGCGACCAATGGCAAATTTGCTTAGGGATCTTAAGGTAGGGTTTAGATTGGTTAAACTATAGGGGACGGCGAGGTTACCCACGCCGTCCTCCCACACCACCGGGCATACGGTTCCGTACCACGGCGGTTCCTGTCATATCTTGAAATTGTTTGAGTTGTTGAAGCAATTCCACAAGTCCAAATCGATTAAAGTATTTCTTTGGCAGGGCTTGGTTCATATGCGAGGCTCCTGAATTCCACCAGGGACCGCGCCCATTGTTGGCGGATTGAAAAGCCCGACTTTCCCCAATTCCCAGTCGCATCAACTTCTTGGCGCGAGTATAGTTGCGCTTCCATTGTCTCCATAAATTACAGCGTAATTTACGCCGTATCCAACCATCTAATCTCTCAAAGCAACCCTTCACTTCCGCTAACTGGAAATACGCAGCCCAGCCTTTAAGAATCGGACTCAGCGATTTAATAAATATGGCAAGATTACGACCTCGCCCTTGGCGGAATAATTCTCGGAGCTTATCCGTCAACCTCGCCTCATTTGTCGGCGAGACCTTAAGACGTGGACGCTTATGAAACGTCATACTATACCCTAGAAAATTCCGGTTCCAGGGGCGATCCACCGCGCTCTTTTCCCTATTCACCGTTAGCTTTAACCGATCTTGAAGAAATCGGGTTATGGAGACCATAACACGTTCCCCCGACCGACGCGAACGCACATAAATATTACAGTCGTCCGCATAGCGGCAAAACGCGTGGCCCCTTCGCTCCAGTTCCTGATCCAAGTCGTTTAATAGTATATTAGATAGAAGGGGAGATAAAGGTCCGCCTTGCGGAGTTCCCTCGATTCGAGGCGACAATAACTCGCCTTCCATTGCCCTCGCTTGAAGATATCGCCGGATTAACGACAATATCCGTTTATCTCCGATACGACGAGCTATCCGCGACATAAGCATATCATGGTTCACACGGTCAAAGAATTTCTCCAAATCCATATCCACCACATAACGGAAACCTGACGCAACGTAGTCACGCGCTTTCAACACGGCATGATGCGCGCTACGCCCTGGGCGGAATCCGTAACTCGATTCGGAAAACTCTCTATCGAAGATCGGTTGCAATACTTGATGCAGCGCTTGTTGGATTAAACGGTCTAACACAGTGGGAATGCCCAATTGACGCATTCCCTTTCCACCCGGCTTAGGCATCTCAATACGCTTCACCGGCTGAGGAATATAGCGACCTTCCAGCAAGGATTCTTTAATCTCAAGCCAATGACTTCGGAGATAAGGTCTTAATTGTTCCACTGACATTCCATCCACTCCAGCGGAACCTCGATTGACCTCTACACCAAGCAAGGCCGATAACATGTTCTCGCGGTTGACCACCGCTTCTAACATCTTAAACTCCTTCAGATAGAAAGTCTCTTATTGCCGCGAGGTTTGAAACAACAATATCGTCTGATCGCCAATTCCGTCGGCTGCAAACTAATATGGCGGTAGATATCTCACTCCACCATTCTGTCTCTACTGCCTCGTCGAAATAACAGGTTCTTATCCCATACAACAAGTTCGGGCCTTCAGTTCGGTCAACAAACCTAATATGCCCTCGGCTGACTTCTGCATGTTCATCCCATCGCTTTGTAACGATAGTAGCTAATAGCAAACAAGCAGATCTATCTCCACGGGTAATGCGCACACACCTTCCCGCTTATACCCGCCGCATATACGTCCATGCTTTCCGTACAAGTATCGGGCTTTGAAGATATATGACTTCTCATCCAGCATGACCGCCTCCTATGCGATTTCTGTTCGTCGGGCCAGCGTTT
Source organism: Nitrospinales bacterium (assembly GCA_038154245.1). Classification (GTDB taxonomy): domain Bacteria; phylum Nitrospinota; class Nitrospinia; order Nitrospinales; family JAJDAT01; genus JAJDAT01. Next base: position 117,788 of record JAYOZP010000004.1, read on the forward strand.
TGCCTGCGGCTTCCTTCAGATTCCACCTCGCGATGGACACCCCCCTTGCAGTCCGGCTAACAGTTCCCCTTGTCGGGCCTGTAGAGGACTTGCGCCTCCAAGTGAATGCGCCCGCCGGGCGCACATAAAAAAAACCGCCTGTCCGGCGGACAGGCGGTTTAACATAATTTTAAAACTTGTTGTTAAAGAGAACTCTTTAAAGTTGGAGCTGGTTTGAAACCGACTGTTTTACTAGCCTTAATCTTGATTTCTTCCCCAGTCTGAGGATTACGGCCTTTGCGGGCTTTTCTGGTTCGTACAGTAAAAGTACCGAAACTCGGGTATGCAAAACGCTTTTCCTTTTTTATCGCTTTCGCGATAGTAGCAAAAGTCGCGTCAATAATTTCCCCAGCGGCCTTTTTACTTAGGTCTGATTTATTAGCTTTAATAACCGTGGTAATCAATTCGTCTTTGGTCAAAGAACATCGCCTCCTTTCATGGATTAGTTATCCTGACGCGAGTATTATATTAGACCGAAAAAAAATGTCAATTTAAAAGATCACAAGAATCGCTTATTTTCTGCGGAATAAACACTACCCCTATCCGAAAAACCTTACTCCCTTGCGACAATCCTCTGCTTCCGATCTCGGATTATTTGCCCGCATTCACTCAAACAGCTTTTTGGCGGAAGTTATATTTTTTATAACTGATTTTTTAATTTGGGCAACGCTACATTCGCGTAGTAAGATATTAGAAAATCATTCTAAAACGTAATTCGCTTTTACGTTTTATTTCAGATACATCTTGGAGAATAAAAATGGCGGTTTTAAAAGTAACCAAATTAGGCAATCCAATATTAAGAGAAATCTCGAAACCGGTCGACTTGAATCTTTTGTCCGATCCAGAAGGAGAAGTTCAAACTTTTATAAACGATATGATCGACACGATGCATCAGGAAGGCGGCGTAGGCATAGCCGCGCCGCAGGTAGGAAAATCTCTGAGAATATTGGTTATGGAATGTATGGAAAGCGAACGGTATCCTGATAGAGATTCAATCCCTTTAAAAGTAATAATCAACCCAGAAATAACTTACCTGAGCGAAGAAAAAGTTTCCGGCTGGGAAAGTTGCCTAAGCTTAATTGATTTTAGCGGTTGGGTGCCAAGATCAAAAAGAGTGATTGTTGAAGGATACGATAGAGAGGGGAATCCTATTAAGATAGATACGGACGACTTTTCCGCTATCGTACTTCAACATGAAATCGATCATCTAAACGGATTGGTTTTCATAGATCGAATGACAGACTTAAAAAAACTAGCCTACCAAGAAGAATTTAAAAACTTCTGGCTAGATAAAGAGACTGCGACTCCTCAACCCTAAAAATGAAAAAACACTCATGAGTCTAGAAGACGAAGTATCAGAGTTATATGAAGAACCCGGTATTGGAGCCAGCAACATAAATACTTATGGGGAAGAAAATATAAGGAGTTTATTAGAAAAATACAAAGGTTTGGACCAAAGCGATTCTGAAGTCATGTTAAAAATGATTCAAGAGTTTTCACTTTCAGAAGACTTAGCTTCAAGTTTCGTTTCGGTTGCCGTCTTACACGCATTAGGGAAATCAGAAGACGTTCAAAAAGCGGAAAACATGGCAAAAAAAAGGAACGATCCTGATCTTTTTCTAAACCACTTTGAAATAGGAAAATCTATAGCAGATTATTTTGCTCTATAAGTATTGGCAAATTAATATTTTGCCATTTCAACTCTGTAGAAAAAAAGAGTTTGGGATGGAAACACAAATAAAAAAACCCAAGAAGGCTAAGCCTTCTTGGGTTTAATTTTTTGAAACGTTTAGTAACGCAACTCGTTCCATTGGGTAACAGCTTTTTGGCCATTTCTTTCTTTATTTTGACCATTCCAAATAGCGATTGCCATTGGAGTTTTGCTACCTGAAAATTGAGTGTCGTTGCTGTCGCCAGTGCTTAAAGCTCTTTTATAAACTACAGACCAGCGATTGTTGTTCCAGTTACCTTTGCCGTCAACGTCTTGATGAGCTTGAGTGGTCAAGGTGCTAAAACCTTCCGCATTCAAGTCTTCAACAGCTGATCGGCGCATAGAAGCGTCGGACAAAATATTTCCGGTGTATCGGCCTGCGTTCCAAGCGCCTTCGTTTTTACCCATTCCATAGTCTAAATGACTATTTCTTTTGGAAATATCTTGTACGCCTTGATTAGCTCTCCAAGCTTCTTTCGTGCCAGGAGTATTGTTAATCGCAG
>JAYOZP010000005.1:0-79641 GCA_038154245.1 Nitrospinales bacterium
AAAAATAACAAAACAAACTTTTAAAAATTTATTCCGATTTTTAGAGGTCCTCTCAATTAAAAACCGCCGATTTCTCAGACCCAAAAGGAATAGAACAAATTTCTGCCGAAACCAAGATGGTCTTTTTTGAAACGCCGACAAATCCTTTTTTAAAAACCGTAGACATTCAAAAAGTATCAGACCGTCTAAAATCATTAAATCCTGAAGGCCTTGTAGTGGTTGACAACACTTGGGCTACGCCTTTGTTCCAACATCCTCTAAAATTCGGAGCAGACGTTTCGCTTCACAGCGGCACAAAATATTTTTCCGGCCATAGCGACGTAATGAGCGGAATGACTTTGACTAATCGAGAAGATTTAGCTCAAGAGTTTCGCGACATTCGTTTTTATGGTGGCGCAATTCTTGCTCCTCACAGCGCATGGTTAACTCGCCGTAGCTTACAAACATTAAATCTTCGCTTGGAAAAACAACAGCAGGTCACAATTGAGATGCGGGATTTTTTAAGAGAACAATCTCAAGTTGAAAAAGTGTATTATCCAGACGTGGACGGAAAACAATTGACTGGATACGGAGGTATACTATTTTTTGAATTTGCAAACGACCTTGAAAAACCTTATCAGAAATTTATTCAATCTCTTAAATTGTTCAATACAGGAACCGGTATGGCTTGCGTAACGTCTATGGTCGCACAACCCTACTCGGGCAGTCATGCATCGATGACATGCGAAGAAAAAGAACAAATCGGTTTAGGGGAAAATTTAGTCCGTTTATGCTTTGGGTTGGAAGATTCAGAAGATCTTAAAAAAGATTTAACTAACGCATTTAAGATAATAGAATCTTAGTTTTTATTAAATGCCTTATGGAAAAACAACAAATAGAAACAGAACTTAAAAACTATTTCGAAACCGAATTTCCAAATCCAGGGTTAACGTTAGAACCTTCTACCGATTTGCTTTCAAACTTTATAACAGATTCTTTACGTGTTGTGGCAACTGTAGCGTTTATGGAAAGTCATTTTGGGATAGATATTACAGAGTCCGATATTGGAGTTGAAACATTTCGAGATCTAAACAATTTATCCGAATTTGTATTTTCGAAGTTATAAACCATCCCCATTACCAAAATATTTCAAGCCAATCTCCCTTCCTTCTTAGGTAATATTGTAAACTAATCGCATGTTAGGCCTCGGATTTCAAAAACCTATTTCCGACGAAGAACGAGAAAAAAATAATCAGAATCGCCATGGCTTTGTTTTGGCGACTTTGGTCGTTCTTGGAATTTTCATTTATTTATTCACCGAGGTTTACCAACCGCTTGGCTTGGCAAGTCCTAAGAGTTTCGCAAACGGTTTAGGCTTTAATCTAAAACACGTTTTCGATAGCGATGATAACGTCGACTGCGAAATCTACATTACCGAAACTAAACTATTTAGCAACGACCAAGAAAGATTAATATTATTTCTTGGGTCCACAATAACATTTCTTTTAGCTTATTATTTACCATTCAAATTAAAACGCCTTGCCTTAACTCTCTCTTTTTTGGCCATTGTAATTGTACTTTATGGCTTTCGGCCTATCGCAGGTCTATTAGGCTCTCACATAATAGTTTATCTTATTCTTCATCCTATCAATTTAAACAAGAAACTTTTAGCTTGGTTACCTGGCGGCTTTATTTATTTGACCTACTCGGATCCAAATTCGCCAACACTCGCCATACTTTTTAATTTAATTATTTTTGGATATACATCTTTCTTCTGCTATTGGTTCATCCTCCGTAATTTATTGGATAAAGAAAGATTTAGCCAAATTGCGGGAACCATAGCGATTCAGTCTGCTGGAATTATAACGTTACTAGGCTCAAGCGTAGAAGGACTAGGAGGCAATCAATGGAAACTACCTTTAGGAATTTTATTATTTTTCTTCCATTGGCGGCGTTTATTTATTTACCACATGGATTTCAAAAGCGGAAGAATTCCAAAAAATCTAACCTTGCTAGAATATCTTTCTATTTTCTTCGCCCCTGGCCAAATTGCCAACTGGTCTTGGGGATCGACCATTGGCCAAGGATACTCATATACAAACGATCGTTTTTATAACAAAGACAAAAATCAACTGGTTCTAGATGGAATTAAACTACTAGGCTGGTCAATATTCTATTTATCGATAGGGGATTGGATTAAATACAATTTGGTCCATTTTGTTCGCCACGAAATGGGTGTACCTGTTTTTTGGAGACTACGCGAGCTTGGTTGTCATTTTGTGGATGGAGGCAACGCTTCGGTCCTTACTATTTGGTTTAGTTGCCTGTTCGATCAAATAAAATGGTTTCTGCTTATGACAGGAGTCCTTCACTTTAAAGTCGGCGTCTGGAAAATCTGCGGTTACGATATTGAGCCAAACATGAATAAACCTTGGCTAGCGACAAATCTCGCAAACTTGTGGGGTCGAATTACTTTACATTATCGAGACTTTTTAATTCGGTGCTTCTACTATCCTGTCTTCTTCAGATTTTTTAAGAAGAACCTTTATCTAAGATTATTTGCGGCAATCATGGCTTCGGCTGGCTTCGGTAATCTTTTTTGGGGCAACATTATTCGGCGGTGGATAGGAAGGGGTTTAGAGTGGAAATATGCGGTGGGCTTATTAAAAACTTGGCCTCATTTTTTTACGCTAGGGATTGGAATTTGGATTAGCGCCGTTTGGCAACTCGTTAAAAAAGATAAAACTAGAAAGCCATGGACATTTGATCGAAAGTTTCCACTAGATCTCATAGCAATGTACGTCACTTTGCAATACTACTCGTTGACGCATGTCTTTTTTTATACGTGCTCTAGGGGAAGCGTTTGGGATTATTGGCGTTTATTTTTTGCAGGATTCGGGATTCATTTAGATCCCTGAAAATAAACTTGATCAAAAGCAAGTTTAGCTCGCTCTATGTCCAACACATATAGTGCCAAGAAAGTTTTTTTCAATTTCATCTTGATAAACAAACTCGTCGGGAACATCCCACATACCAAACGAATCAAAAACCAGACTGGTAGTTTGAAATTCTTCCCATAAAACGGAATTTGGATTTGTCTTTAAAACTACATTTAAACCAAGACTAGCAAAAGGCCCAACTCCCTTAGTGGTAAGTTCCTCCAAATCAAAATCAGAATCGCAATCTTCGATTTTAATTAATTCAACAATCGACTTACCAATAACTTCTTCAGGATCATAACCTAAATATTTAAACGCAGAGTTAGCAAAAACAATATGTCTATCTTCATTTAAGATAAAAACAATTTCAGAAATAGTCTCTACAATAGTTCGGTATAATCTTTCGCTTTTTTTGAGTTCCTTGTATCCCCAATTGAGGGTTTCCAAATCCGACCTTGCTCGATCCGATAAAATTTTCAAAAATTCCATCAAAATTTCAGGACAAGGCGCAAAATAAAGATCAAACATATCCTTGTCTATTTCAAAAAGAACCGTTTCGGTGATGGCCCGAATACCAGCCGAACGAGGTTTAGGCTCGACTAAAGAGATTTCGCCCAAAAACTCCATAGGGCCTCTAAAAGCAACTGTTTTATCTTTTTTAAATATTTCAACCCTTCCGGAAAGTATTACGAACATCTTTTGGCCATAAGAGCCTTCTTCAAATAACATTTCCCCGGCTTTTAAATAAATAGTTTCCCCTTTGGACCAAACTTGTTCTGCAGTTTCGTCGGGCAACATTCTAAATATCTCTATTTTTTTAAAAGCTTCTTTGTAATCGTTAGACATAATATCGGAAGGATTAGAAGGATTTGAATTGATTTCGTTCATACGACTCTTTCAGTATTTAAGGAACTATTTCGAGGATTGGAAAATGCCAAACCCATCCCCATACCAAACTCCGAAGTAAGCAAAAATCAACCTTCTTGACTCTAATTGAGACAAAATAAATATTCAATTATCAATAAACCGATTAAATTTAGTAACTTATGAAAATCTCAATTTGAGACAAATTCCATCAAAGATAACTGTTAATCTAATTCCCCAATCCGAAAACTTCAAGCAAAATTTTTTTATTTTTGAAAAATTTCTATCAAAAACAAAAAATCTAGGTAAAGTTTTTTGTGTATATTATTGAATTGAAAGGAAAACTCTGGAAAGAATAAAAAAGCAGAAAAAGCTATTTTCTTTTGGGTTTAGGAGCCTGGCTCATTTTTCTTAAAGCTCCAAAAGCTAATAAATCGGATTGCTCGGAAGACCTTCGTAACCACATATTCGCTAAGGATAAATTTCTATCCACCCCTTTACCATAAAAATACATATGACCCAGTCGAAATTGCGCGCGTTTATCGCCGCGAACGGCAGCTTTTTGATACCAATCAAAAGATTTAGAAAAATCTAACGTAACCGATTCCCCAACCTCATATATTTCACCCAGCATTTTTTGCGACTTAACATTTCCTTGGTCGGCTGATTTATTAAACCAGTCTAAAGCTTGATCAATATCCTTTGGAATTCCTTTGCCCTGGAAATACATACAACCCAAATTGAATTGAGCTTCATCGTGCCCCTTTTGAGCTGCTTTTCTATACCAAAAAACGCTTTCAAGATAATCCTGTGGAACCCTTGATCCATTTTCATATAGCTTGCCAACAAAATTCTGGGCAAGAGGAGTTTTCGCAGTTTTTCGGAACCATTCTCCTGGATCTCCGGAAATTTTTCGATTTTTTCCAAATAACTGCTCAATAGGATTGTCTTCATCTCCTTTTTGGGACTGACCCGCTTGACGGTACCATTTTGCAGCTTCTTCGTAATCCTTCTCCACCCCTTTGCCTACAAAAAACATCATACCCAAATTGTTTTGAGCCGCAGGATAACCTTTTTCAGCGGCCTTTTTATACCATTCGACCGCCATACTATAATCAATTGGCGTCCCTTGCCCTTTTTCGTAAATAACACCCAAATGGTTCATGGCCTGAGAATTATCTAATTCTGCCGCCTTTCCGATCCAATAAATTCCTTCTCTATAATTCTGCTCCATCCCTTCTCCAGAGCAAAACATTTTTCCAAGTGTGTATTGAGCGTAATCATGACCATTTTCGGCGGCTTTTTTAAACCACTCAGACGCTTTCAAATAATCCCGTTCTACTCCTCTGCCGCTAAAATACATTCTTCCTAGATTGTATTGGGCGACATCGTTTCCACTCTCAGCGGCTTTTCGATACCACCTAAAAGCGGCCTCGAAATCCCTTTTTGTACCTTTTCCGTGATAAAAAACTCTGGCTAAATTGTATTGAGCAAATTCGTTTCCTTGTTCAGCGGCCATCCTAAAGTTTTCGGCGGCTTTGGATAAATTCCTACCAACGCCTTTCCCTCTTTCTAACAATAACCCTAAGAAGACGCGAGCGTCAGAAACCCCGTTTTCGGCCGCTTGATAAAATTGGTCGTATGCGGCTTCAAAATCTTGTTCAACCCCATCGCCCAAAAACAGTAAAAGCCCTAGAAAATATTGGGCCTCGGAACTTCCGTTTTCAGTTGCCTGGCGATACCATTCGGCGGCTTCAACTGGATCAGGCTCTTCGATCCCGATGCAAAAGTCGCTCATAAGTCCTAAACGAGTTTGAGATAACGCATGTCCTTTTTCAGCAGCTAGACGATACCATTGAGCCGCTTCTTCATAATCTTCCGAATTAAAAAAATAGTTCGCTTTCTGGAAAAAATCTTCGGGACCTGATTTTTCGCTTCCGTTAAAATTACCCAAAAACTCCTGAGCCCTATCGTGCCCATTTTCAGCGGCCTTACAAAACCAACGCAACGCTTCTCTGGAATCTTTTCTTACTCCACGTCCAGCATAACGAATGACCCCCATCTTGTACTGAGCGTCTTCATATCCTTTTTCGGCGGCTAACCCATACCATTCAGCCGCTTTCTTTAAATTTCTTTTTATTCCTTTGCCTTGCTCGAACATGTCGCCCATATTGAACTGGGCTTCTGCGTAACCTTCTTTAGCCGCTTTGCGGTACCATTTAATAGCGTCTTTGAAGTTTTTTTCTACGCCATCTCCATTTTCGTACATCATTCCCAACAAGTTCTGAGCGGCTAAGTTCCCGCTCTTAGCAGACTCTTGGAATAACCCTAAGGCCTGTTCCGGGGCTCTTTCTGTACCCTTTCCCTCATACAACATACGAGCAAAATTAAACTGGGCTACTTTATCTCCTTGATCCGACGCTTTTTTATACCAATTTACGCTTTCTTCAAAGTTCTCGGCTACTCCCATCCCCTTCTCATTCATTACGCCAAGAAAACCCTGAGCGCTCGCCAAACCTTGATCTGCCGCTTTACGAAACCAGATAGCAGCCGTTGCAAAATCTCGCTCCACTCCAACGCCTTTAAAATACATCACTCCCAAATTGTATTGAGATAATGCTTCGCCTGCTTTAGCTTCTCGATACCATGAAGAAATTTTTCGATAGCTAACAGGAACGGTTTCCCCATCTTCAGCGCGATAGCGAATCTCTCCTAATCCAGAAATATTTTTCTCAGCAATGAAGTTCATCCCTCTTCGGGATAGACTCGAAGCTTTACGCGCAGAAGTTTTAAGAAGCCCTTTTTCAATAAACGCCGCAGGAGCTTGGCTTGATTGGTTTTCTTTTTCTAGCATTTGGCCTTATAAATAAATTAAATCGTCGGCTAATTTAAATACTCTTGTCTTAATAGACGAGATCTTATCTTCTAGATCTAATGCCATTTCTTTTAATACATCCCGCCCGTTTCTTTGGGCCTGCTCAATTCGTTCTTTCAATCGATACATTTCCGAATTTTCCAAAGCATTTAATTCGCTTTCGATTCCAGCTAGCCTTTCTTTAACTTGAGCTATTTTTCGAATACTTTTTACTAGTTGAACCCCTATTGGAATTTCTTCGGATAAGCGCCCCCATTCTTCCCAATCTTTGACGATCTCTTTGATTCGTAAGGGATCCATATTATCGTAAGCGCGATTCAACTCTGCCATTAATTGATGGCGTTTTTCCCTCTCTTCTCCGGTGTTTGCTAAATCAGGATGTATTTTTTTTGCCGCTTCGCGAAATAACTTTTTCAAATCTTCGCTTGGATCAAACTTATTGTTTAATGACAAGTTGTCTTCCCAATCGCCAGCTTCTTGTTCAGTTTGTTCGGCATGCTTTCGAGCTGTTTCGGCCTCGTCTCGCAGCTGACTTTTAGCTGGATTCATAGAACTTGCAAACCCTAATACCTGGGCTCTCAATCGATCTAATTCAGCGTATTTGGACCCCACTACACGATTATATTTTTTTTCAAAAAAACCTAAGTCGCTTCGACAGGTGGATAGCAACAATTCTTTTTCAGCCAACTCCTGTTGGAGGTCGGTTAATTCTCTATTCTTTTGGCGGAGTTCTTCCTCTTCAGGGGTTAGAACGCAGGTAGGTAACATAAAAGCCTCGAAAAAAGATAAAATACTCGGCATCCCGAAATTATTTCACGGGAATCTCGCTATTTAACAATCGCTATTTGACGTTTTTGGGGATTAAGTGTATCAATATATTATGCTTTTTAATGAAGATTGGAGCAAGAATTATATTTTTCAGGAGGAATCTATTGGGAAGTTTTGAACAAAAACAGTTAACTCCTTCCCTTAGTTTTATTTTTTCATAGAAACTTTTCCTAAAAAACCTATAAAGGCAATTAAATTAAATACTTATTAACAAACCACACACCAATTAGTCAAGTAAAATTAATACTTAATTTTAACTAATTTTAATATATTTAAACACATAATTACTAGTTTTTTTACAAAAAAATCATTTCAACCACAAATCGCTATTGAATACTGAAAATCAAAACTCAATGCATAGGCCTTTTTTCCCAGAAAATAGCCAATTTATTACTTTGGACGAGCGGAAAAACCGATGGGCTATTCCCTATAATTACGATTGCCTCAATGGACGAACTCAAAATTTATTGACTAGAAACACAGACGCTATAACAGGAAAACGAGTATTGGATTTGGGCTGTCATATGGGGACTTTTTCTTATGTCGCTTGGAAGATGGGCGCCCAGTTTACATGCGGAATTGATTCTGAAGAAAACACCATTGAGCGAGGGAAAAAGATATTTTTAGACTTTGAAGTTCCAGAATCGTCTTGTAGTTTAAAAACGGGAGACGTTTTTGAATATTTAGAATCTCTTCAGCCAAATGAGTTTGATACTGTTTTTTGCTTTGGACTTTTGTACTACGTTTCTGAACCTTATAATTTATTAAAGTTGGCCTGCAGAGCGGCAAAAGAAACTGTCTTATTAGATACCTTCACAGCGGCATACGCGGCGGTCCAAGGCAAAGAAGCGCCCTTGTTCCAAAAAATGTTGGAATCGGACTACTCTATGGAAATGCCAATACTTTTAGTCGCACTGACTCAACCTAATAAAAAAACATACCAACTGCCACAAGCTCACGACACTGGTAAAAAAAAATTAAGTTTAACTTGCTTTCCAACATTGGCTCTTCTAGAAAGATGGTTTTTATCATTAGAAGTAAATTTTGAAAAAATTTCTTGGAAAAACTTCATTCATAAAGATTGTCAATGGCAAGACTTAATAAAACCAGAGGCTAAAAAGCTCTCCCATTGGGCAGACTTATACGCATGCGGAATCCGCGAAGCTTACCGCCTTAATAAAACATAACAAGTCAATAAATCATTAACCCAGAATAAAAACTTTTAACCTTAACCTTTCGGTCATCAATGGATACTCAAGATCAAGTAGAAAAATTAATTGTCGCTTTAATGGTGCTGTTACAAGAAAAAGGCGGAGAATATAAAATTGACTCAAACACCTATTGGGATATGTACAACTCTCGAATGAGTAAAGGTATCCAGGTTCAGGAACTAGAAAACGATGGGGTTTTGTTGAAAATGGGGGATATGAACGTAAGCCCCGACGACGCTTTAAACAACTAAATAAAAACTTTAATTGGAAAAACGCTTCAAAAAAACTTGCTAATGGTCAAGTTCCTTAATTGCTTAACCATTAGCAAAGTTTGATCTATGAGAACATCTAAATTTATTTATTCCCATTTCCTAATTTGTAAGAACTAACAATATTTTTAAGATCCGCAACCATCTGGGCTAAAGCACCTGAAGCGTCGCTGGTCTGAGAAGCCCCAACCGAGGTATCTTCTGCCGCTTGAGCAACCCCCGAAATATTTTCGTTGATTTCAACGGTTCTGCTAGACGCCTCATGAATATTGCGTTCAATTTCAGAGGTCGTTGCCGTTTGCTCCTCAACGGCGCTGGCGATTGTTCCTGAAATATCGTCAATCCGTTTAATGACTTCGGTAATTTCATCGATTGCGCTGACCGCTTGATCCGTGTCTTGTTGAATCGATTCAATTCTTTGTGCGATATCTTCGGTCGCTTTGCTGGTTTCTTTCGCTAGATCTTTAACTTCATTAGCAACTACGGCAAAACCTTTCCCAGCTTCTCCCGCTCGAGCCGCTTCAATAGTAGCGTTAAGCGCGAGTAAATTCGTTTGTTCGGCAATAGAATTAATTACCTTGATCACTTGCCCAATCTCGCCGCTGCTATCGCCTAATTTCTGAACTATCTTATTGGTGGATTCAACAATATCAACAGCTCTTTGAGACACTTGAGCTGCGTCGCTTGCAGCTTTGGAAATCTCTCTGATACTAGCGCTCATTTCTTGAGCTCCAGCCGAAACTGTCTCAACACTGGCAGATACTTGCCCAGAGGCCTGAGAAACAATCGTCGACTGTTTAGAAGTTTCATGAGCATTTGAGGCCAATTGTTGGCTTATGGAGCTCATATGTTGAGAAGAATTATCTAATTGCTCAGTATTTTCAGCAATCTTGGTGATTCCATTTCTCAATTTATTAATAAACGCGGCCAATCCTTCTCCCATCTTGCCAATCGCGTCGTCGCCAGATACACCTACCTCGCAAGTCAAATCTCCATGAGCCGCAGCATCGACGGACACTAACATTTTATCAACTTTTTCCTGTAACTCTTTAGCGCCTTTTCTTTCTCGCTCTTGCATTTCTATCTTTTCAGTCACGACCGACCAAGCCGCCATTGGTCCCAAATAATTTCCTTCTTTATCTCTCACGGCGCTAACTAATAAATCAATGGTTTCATTTCCCACTTTAATAAGAGATTGAATCGGAAGATTACTTGGATTATCTAAAAGCTGACGTTGTTTTTTAGGATCTTTATGAAAAACATCTATATTTTCGCCAACTAAATTTTCGGCGCTAACCGGGATAAACTCCTGAAGGGTTTTAAGCGTTTTACGTGTCGCCGGATTCGTATATTGAATCTGTAAATTTTTATCAGCCAACATAACATTTATAGGCAAATTTTCTACAACAGCCGTAATCTTGTCGGACTCCTTCCAAGCTCGAGTTAGCTTACGCAAAACAAGCGTAGTGATTCCCCAAGCGACAAAAATGGACAAACCAGTGCCAAATATTAAAGCTGCCCAAAGTGCATTGCTAAAATGCTCGCTATCAGACTTTGCAATTTCCATATCTTTATTCAATAAATTTCTTTGGCTATTTAACATAGAATCCAAGCCTTGCTTGATACGGAAAGCTGTTGGGGCCGCTTTGGTTCCTAACCATAAATTAGCTAAATTCCAACTTTCCCCACCTCGAATTTCTAACATCTTTGGAGGCAACGGAGCAAATGCTTTTCTGGCTACTTTCAATCTTTCAAAAGCAGCCTGTTGTTCTGGAGTCAATAAATCTGTTTTTGTGGCTAACAAAGAATAACGGACATTATTTTTATCCCACATTGCTTTAAACTTCTTTTCAAACTTCTCATTACCAGAAAGTAAAAATGCTCGAATATTTGCCAACGCCAGCCCCATACTTCCTCGGATGTCCGCCATAATACCTAAAAGCTCTTTTCGTTCCGGGGTCGCCTCTAACTTTGCCTCAATGTCAATCATTTCAGTAATGGCTGAGATGATAATAGCCGCTTGTGGAGCCGCGTCTTTAAACAATATTTTAGTGGCCGGAGTATTTTCGACAGTTTGCGCAATATCTTCAATTTCTTTCTGAAACTGCTTAAACTTTTCTAAATCAAGTTTGATTTGATTTAAAACTTTCACATTATTAGGGTCTGTCCAATTTTGGGATAATCGCGACATTTCTTTAAACGCGGGTTCGATTTCCAATCCCCAAGATTTATCGCGCTCATCTTTGAATTTATCTTTTCCTAATATCATCCAACCTCTTAATGCCGCAAGTGAATGATTTATTCCATTAAGCATATTGAGGGTGTTTTGCGCCGTTGGCATTCTAAGTTCTACCAAACGATCAAAAGAAGCTTTTCCCTTTTGACTTTCAACAATTGAAAAAGAAATCGTCCCAATCAAGATTAAAACTACTATCGTAAACCCAATGCTAATTTGAGTCCTTACTTTTAAATGATCAAACCATATAAACATAACCATTTCTCCTTTGGATTTTGTCTTAAAAGTAGAAAATCCTATATTTTTCAACTTATATTATCGAACAGTTAAGATCCAACTCCATATAAACCTACATTTTCTTGAACTATCTTAATTAAAAAGCAAGTTTTCTGCTATTCAAATTTCTGTACGAAATATCGATATTTTAAACTAGCTAGCCAATCAAATCAATATAAATTTGGAATTCCAAAATAAAAAAATCATATAAATACTTATAAAAAAAGGTCTTAATAAATCAAAAAAAAGTTACAATCATGTAACATAAAAACTTATCGGCATCATGAAAACCTGAAAAGTTTAAAAACACAAAAAATTAAATGATAATGAAAATCAAAAAATCCAGAAGTCGTAATTTATAAAACAAGCATAAAAATAAATTATCGACAACTAACAATAAAAAAATATCCCCAAACACATAATAGTAACAATCCAAATATTAGAATCCAATTTTTTCGATGTTAGACTTCAGAAAAACTTCGATCTCATCTAAATGCTTTAAAGTAAAGCGATATTGGTGTTTTATTCAATCTTTAAATTATCGATCATGGAATTTAAACCTAGAAAAATATTTCATATATCTGAAATATTAATTTCCGAATTTCTAATTAATTTAAAATAATATAGGAATTTCTAATAGTTATTTACTATCTCTTTAATAGTAATTAAAAATACAAAACCATTATTAAGCAACAAAGGATGGAGAATTGGCAGGAGAAGATTATATTTCGGCTATAAAACCATTAGTTAATGGGTAGGAGCTGTAACGTTAATTATTTGACCAATTTAATAAGTAGTCTTTTATTCTAAAGATGTATCTTGAAATTTGTTTATCTTCTTTGGTTAATTTTTGATCAATCCTACTTACTAACCAAATGTTTTCAATTTGCCTATAGTAATAAAGAGTCTTTTCTATATGAGACTGACCTCCAAAATTGAAACGCGCAACGCTTTCAGAAACTAACCAATGTCCATTTTTTTCAATATACTTGAATGCGCCTGCGACTTTTGTAGGAGCTTCTATCCTATCAATTAAAATCCTAGAAACATTGCGCAACTTGTCGTTTATAAAGAGAGAATACCTCGACATTCCATCTTGAAAGTCGATAATATCGAAATCAATTCGAGTTCCGAATTTACTGCGAGCGATTCTGCTCGGGTATCGAGAAAATTTTTGGATCAAGGTTTGAGGAAGAAGAGATTCTTTATAATTTGAGAAAAATCGCAATAAACCATTTTGTTCTTCTTTAGAGATTTTTAAAGATTCGCCAATCACCCTAAAAGCTCTTTTATCAGAAACGCTATTCCATGAAAACTTTACCTGGGGATTTTTCTTAAAAGCTGCGGAACCATGGGCCCCTTTCTCCCAAACGACAGTTGCAACAAGACCCGTTAACCCGTTCTTTTGTGGATAATAGTAAGAAGAATCGAGTTTTTTAAGAAGCTGATTAGATTTTTTTTGTGCAAAAACAGAGGCAGGAATACAACAACAAATCGAGAGTATCCCCAAGAAAAGAAAAAAGCATTTTGATCTTTTCATGGGGAGAAGTTTACTTAATCAATAACAGGGTTCAAAGCCTTACTTAACCTGACATTTTTAAATATATTCAAGAGAGCTTTTCTCGAAGCAATATGATCCCAAGCTCTTGCTCCAGAAATAAATCCTCTCAAATCTCCAGCAGAATCGATTAGATAACTGGTTGGCAATCCTCTAATAAAATAGTCTCGACGAGCTTTTTGTTGAGGATCCAGTAAAATTGGAAAGTCGATTCCATAGGTTTTAACAAACTCTTCTATTCGATCGCGATTTCGCCTATCAACAGAAACCGCGATAATCTCTAATCCATCGCTTCTAAGTTGAGAATACAAACGTTGCATGGCGGGAAACTCTCTTTTACAAGCTTCGCACCACGTTGCCCAAAAATTTAATAAAACAGGCTTTCCTTTAAAATCGCTTAGCTTTACCGTTTGTCCGTCTAGAGTCTGTAATGCAAAATCAGGAGCTTGTTTTACCGTTCGCGGTTCGACGATTCCTAAGTTCGCAGAAAATTCTGATTGCGCCCAAATTACACTGGGGATTAAAACCGTATAAATCGCGATAAAAATGACAAATAATCTCGATAACCACGAGGTTTTCATGACGTTGCTCCTTTGGCAAAACGATGTAAATAGGTCCTTATGGTCCTAATTTCTTCGGCTGTATATGACACGCCTTTTTTTTCCATGTTCCCTTTCATTAGCTCCAAATAATGATCCCATTCAACTCTAGAATGCCTGGAAGGGTGAGGGAGACCATGGCACATCGAGCATTTTTTTGAGAAAAGACGGGCTCCTTGCGATTCTGGATCAGGAACCTGCATTCCCGCGCAGGAAAAAGAGACCAAGGCAACCACAAGGCCGCCCACTTGGAGGAGTGTTTTTTGTGATCTCTGTTTTTCCGTAAAAGTTGTCATACTAGAATCCCAACTCTTTTGGAGCTTTGGTGCCTACATAACGACGGCTCTTTTTTGTTGGAATTTCAATATAGTAGTTAAACATGATTCTCCAATCTTCTGATAATTGAGGCCCATGAAGGTTTTGAACTATCGGGGTTGAAACAAGCAGTTCAACAATTTGCAAATCAAATGGTTGATATTGAAAACCGCCTGTGATGTTTAACTTAGTACCGCCATAAAAATCTGGGTTAAATAAAGGACTTGTAAAAGGAGCGGCTGGATTAAAACCTACATGACCTGCCCCTTCAAATCTTTGCGCATCCGGCTCGTTGCTATATTGACCTTCATGATGAAAGTTGAACTGAAGTTCTACTAACGCTTTTGGGTGAAATTGGTACATGGCGTATGCGTCGACTTTTGCTTCTTGCCCTTGGTGATAACCTTGCTCGTTATCCATCCATCTTCCGGTATAAATTGCGTTAAGACCAAACCAATATGGATCTCTTGCAGTCTGATAGGTTAGTCCCAAAATAGGATCGTAAGTACCGCTCCCTTGCTGCATTCGGAAAGGCTGAAGAGTATCGTTAATTCCAGGAATTGGATTATTTCTAAAACGCGAATCAACTTCGCCAGTCGGAAAGGACAGCCCAACAATAGCCGATAACTGATTAGTTGGCGCTAAGTCGTCGTCTGCAAACAATCTATATTTACCCATTACCTTAACGTCGGTCATTCCGTCGGACTTCATTGTAAAACCGTCGCTACCTGTAGCCGCATTAACTGTGGCATTAAACTCCATATCCATTTCGCTATATCTATAACCGGTCATTGCCATGAGAGCAAAATTGTCGGTAAACGAATAGGCAACGCTGGCCATAGTCATCCACATACGCATTTCAGAGGGAGCCACAACAAATTTTCCGTCTTGCGTTGGATTTCCCAGCAATGAGGTGGCGCTAACGTCGGTTGTACCGCTTCTAAACGGTCCCATTCTCATATAATTTTGACCCACTTTTACTCGAAATTCATGAGTCTCTGGCACGCCGCCGCCAGGAATATTCATTGGCATATTACCGCCACAGTGAGCGCAACATAATCCAACATAAGCTTCAACTGGAGACTGGACAAACCACACAGCCAAATTTAAAACTAAAAAGAAAATTGATAAAACACGTTTCATTTTTAAACACTCCTCCACACCTTGAATCACAAACAAACCATCAGGGTTCGATAACGTAAAACCTTTTAAATCCCAAATTTATTTGAAATATAAATAGGTAAATTGACCTCAAAATTAGAAGTCGATTTTAAAATTTTTTAGGAATAAAACTTAAGAAAGGCGCGGAGGGGGGATCGGCGGCGTCCCTAAAATGGAACGATACAGCCGAGGGCCTGAGGGGAAGCTTTGGAAAACTTCATTAGGTATCGGTAATATATGATTTTCAAAAAATACTTGGGAAAAGTTTTTCTGAAAACTCGTTTGATGGGCCCCTTTGGAAAAAGGAAAATTGCCACAATGCGATTGCAAAGAAGGGATCTGCTTAGAACCTTTTTTTAACAAACAATGCAGTAAATGATGACTCTTGTTCAGCAAACAATGGGCTTTTTTCTTATCCAAATCGCCATCAAATGGCGAAATATTGGATTTGTGATGATGGCGCTCATGATCCCCATTAGCAAATGCAGAGCCTGCTAAAGAAAAACTTATAAAAATCGAAATAAAAATTAAAATTTTGATTTTCATTTAATCTCTTTTTAAAAAAGCTAGTCCTTGGAGATCTAAAGGCATATATCTTAAGGGTTTATATCGCAAAACCAAACAATTGTCAAAAATGCAAAATAAAAAATTAAGCTGTTTTTGTCTTGGCTTTAGTTTTTGCTTTCGACTTAGCCTTCGCTTTCTTTTTACCTGTTCCTGGTCTTCTCAATTCTTTTAGGCGAGCCGCTTTACCGCGCAATTCTCTAAGATAATATAATTTAGCTCTTCTAACCTTAGCGCGTTTCACAATATCGATCTTTTCTACGCGGGGAGAATGAATTGGGAAAATACGTTCCACCCCAATACCAAAAGAAATTTTTCGAACTGTCAGGGTTTTTCGAATTCCACCGCCGTGCATCCGTATTACAACACCCTCGATAACTTGAATTCTTTCTTTTTCACCTTCCACAATTCTCATGTGAACTTTAACTGTATCGCCAATATGAACCTCTGGAGGATTGGCTTTTAATTGTTCCGCTTCGACAGCGTCGATCAAATTCATTGACTACAACTCCTTTTTCTATATTTTTTGAAAATATCTTTATCGAAACTTTAATGAAAGTAAACTTGATTAGAGTTTCGGAAATACCTATTTAAAAGAGCGAATCTAAAATATCTTCCAACCATAGCCCTTATTTTAAGAGCAAGTGATTCGCAATTTTGTATTTTTAAAACAACTCTTTATTTTTCAGACAAAAGGCGATCTAGAATAATAGCAATTGCAGCGCGAACTGGCAAATGATTATATTCTCCTTTTCCCTTAATTGGTTCCAAAATAAAATCGGCTTTTTCTGATAATCCTTTCACTAATCCCCAACCAGTCCCAAATATAAGTAAAATATTCCCGGGATCGGCTATTTCTTTACCAATTTCTTCAAAACTAACGCTTTTACTGTTCTGTTTTGCTCCTGTCGCTACCGTTTTGGGTTTTTCGCCGCACTCTTCTTCAAGGGTATCGATGGCGTCTTCTAAAGAGCGTTTAACAACGGTTTTTAATAACGCTTGTTTACGAGTTGGGTTATATTCGGCGCCATAACCTGTTTGCCAATGGCTAATCATCCTGTTAACTAAGGCTTGCTGGGCTTTTAAAGGAGTAATGACAAAAAAATTAGAGACGTTATAAGTTTTACAAATACGGGAAATATCGTGAATATCCAAAGTGGTTATTGAAGAAACCACTTCCTCTCCTTTTTTGTTATATACCGGGTAATGAACCAAAGCTAAATGAACGTCAGCCACAATTTTTAACCTAAAAAACCCATCTCAAATCAATTATCTTTAAAAAAAGGTAACTATTTACCTCCCTAAATAATTATTTTTGACCCCATTAAAGGATTTTAAAAAACCTCTAAAAGCTAAAACCTCTTTGGTAAAAGATCGTTTTAGTCTTTCTTTATTTCCATTTTTTCCAAAAGATCTGGCCTACAACGCGCGGTTTTTTCTAAAGCTTGACGCTTTTGCCATTCTTTTATTTCTTTGTGATTCCCAGAAAATAAAACTTCAGGAGCTTTATATCCTCGAAATTCTCTCGGCCTTGTATATTGAGGATATTCTAACAATTCCTGTTCGAACGATTCCTCCTCAGAAGATCTTGGGTCTCCAAGAGCTCCCGGTATCAATCGAGCTACAGTATCTACCAATACCATGGCTGGAATTTCACCGCCCGTTAAAACATAATCCCCAATCGAAATCTCTTCGTCTGCGTAATGCAAGGAGACTCTTTCATCCACTCCTTCGTATCTACCGCAAATTAAAATAATTCTTTTATGTTTTGCTAATTCTCTAGCTTTTTTTTGATCTAATCGATTTCCCGATGGAGACATTAAAACCGTATACGTTGGAGAATCGTCGCTTTTTAACTCATCTAAGGCTAGAGCGATAGGTTCAACCCCCATCACCATGCCCACCCCCCCTCCAAAGGGATAATCGTCTACTTTTTTATGCTTGTTCTGGCTGTAGTCTCTTAGGTTATGAATAAAAATATCAATTAACCCTTTTTCCTTAGCTCTCGCAATAATGCTTTCTCGGAAAACGGATTCAAAAATATCTGGAAAGATCGATAAGATATCAAACTGCATCGCCTAAGCCTTCGATAAACTCAAAAGTCAAGCGATTATCCTCCAAATCAACCTCTTTTACGACCCAATCTATGGCGGGCAATAGCAATTCCTTTTTTCCGTTGCGAACTACATAAACGTCGTTGCTTCCCGTTTCCATGACCTCTTCTACTCGGCCATGGTAAACCCCTTGGATATCGTATACTTCTAATCCTTCAATTTCGAACCAATAGTAACTACATTCCGGCAAACTCTGAAATTCATCGCGAGGAGCTAAAAGAACAGTTCCCCGAAGTTCGCTTGAGCTTTCAATCGAATCCCATCCTTTTAATTTGATGATATAAGGAGCCTTAGCTCCTCGAATCGATTCGATTTGAATTTCCCGTATCGGATTTTGGTTCTCAAACGCAACGGTTTTTACATCTTTATAGAGATTTGGATTGGAAACAAAGGGGTAAAACTTTAATTCCCCCTTTAAGCCATGCGGTTTGGCAATTTTGCCAAAAGGCGCCCAATCTTTCATTCAATAATTTCCAAAACCGCCCTTTTTTTCAGTTTTGTGGCAGTCGCATTTAGAATGGTTCTCATAGCGCGGGCTGTCTTACCTTGCTTGCCTATCACTTTTCCTAAATCATCTTTGGCGACACGTAATTCCAAAACTGTAGTTTTTTCTCCTTCAACTTCTTTTAAATCAACTTCTTCAGGTTTATCCACTAATGACTTCGCAATCAACAATATTAGATCTTTCATAACTTACTCCCCGACCGCAAAATAATTTACGATCTCCAGTTAGAGATAACAGCTACTCAGATTCGAGTTAACGCACAGCCTATTTAAAAACCAAGAAGCGCTTTAAGAATAACTAGGAAATTTAGTTCTCTGTAACAATCCCAGCTTTTTTAATCAAAGCCGCAACCGTTTGGGAAGGTTTCGCCCCATTTTTCAACCATGATTGAGTTTTTTCAGGGTTCATCTTCAAACCATCTTCTTCTTTCAAAGGATCGAACGTACCTAATACTTCAATAAATTTTCCGTCGCGAGGGCACCGCTTATCAGCGGCTACAATTCTGTAAAAGGGTTTTTTCTTCGTCCCTCGCCGACTCAATCGAATTACTACAGCCAAATTAGCCTCCTAAAACAAAAATTAATAAAATTAATCAGTTTACTTCCCAACCTTCTTACAAACACCCTTTGGTTTTTAAATAAACAAAATTAAAAAAATTTTCCTACCTATAATTAAAATGGGCTAAATCCACGACCACCCATTAAATTATTCATATTCATTCCCCCCTTCATTTTACCGCCGGAGAATTTCTTCATCATTTTTTGCATTTGAGCGAATTGTTTCAATAATTTATTTACATCGTTTACTGTAGTTCCACTACCAGTCGCGATCCTTCGTTTTCGACTACTATTAATTAATTTATGTTTTTCCCGTTCTTTTTGCGTCATGGAATTTATAATCGCTTCTACTTTTACTAACGCATTATCATCCACGTCCAGGTTCTTCAATTTTTGCGCCCCTGGAATCATTCCCATCAATTGACGTATAGACCCCATCTTTTTAATTTGTTGCAGTTGGTCCTGAAAATCTTCAAGCGTGAAGCTATTCTTTTTTAGTTTTTTCTCAAGTTTAGATTTTTGTTCCTGATCGTAAGCTTCTTCCGCTTTATCAATTAAGGTCAAAACGTCGCCCATTCCCAAAATACGGGAAATGACTCGTTCAGGATAAAACGGTTCAAGAGCGTCTAACTTTTCCCCTGTTCCGATAAACTTGATGGGCTTACCGGTTACTTTTTTAATGGATAATGCAGCGCCGCCTCTAGCGTCGCCATCCATTTTTGTCAAAACAATGCCGTCTACCCCTATCGCATCATGAAACGATTTGGCAACATTTACGGCCTCCTGCCCCATCATTGAATCGGCTACCAACAAAGTTTCATTCGGGTTTACTTTATCTTTAATACGCCGTAGCTCGTCCATTAGATCTTCATCAATCTGCAAACGACCAGCTGTGTCTAGAATAACAACATGGGCTAAGGATTTCTTAGCCTGCAATACGGCTTTTTCACAAATATCTACCGGATCTTTTGAGTCTCCTGGAGAAAAAACATCTACGCCTAAATCGTTCCCTAATATCGTAAGTTGCTCGGTTGCCGCTGGACGATAAACGTCGGCAGGCACCAACAAACACTTTTTACCTTCTTTTTTTAATTTTTTAGCTAGTTTCCCAGACGAAGTAGTTTTACCAGAACCCTGTAAACCCGCCATAAGCACTATAGTCGGAGGGTTAGCGGAAAACTCGAGGTTTGAAACGGTCCCACCTAGTAACTCGGTTAACTCATCATTGACGATTTTCACCATTTGGTGACCCGGAGTTAAACTGGAGAGAATTTCCTGACCGATAGCTTTTTCTCTTATATCCGCTAAAAACTCTTTAGCGACCGAAAGACTAACGTCCGCCTCTAACAACGCGACGCGGATTTCTCGTAGGGCTTCGTCTACGTCCGCTTCTTTTAACTTGCCACGGCCTTTTAATTTTTTGTATATAGCCTCTAGGCGATCTGATAAATTATCAAACATAAATAAAAACCAAGAAGGGTCCTGTTTGGATTAAAACCTGTAATTATATAATAGCAAAGAACCTTGTCAAGGTTCACTAAATTCTTTTTAAAAGCCAAATCAAAATAGATATTTTTCCATGAATCTTAGAGCCGTTATTTTATTAAGCGGAGGATTAGACTCCGCGACCGTTCTTGCCATTGCTAAAAAGGATGGATTCCAAGTATTTGCCTTAAGTTTTGATTATGAGCAACGTCATTCATTAGAGTTAGAAAAAGCCAAGGTCTTTGCCAAAAATTACAACGTGGAAAGACATAGAATCGTAAAGTTAGATCTTTTCGGCGGATCGGCGTTAAACGACAATATTCCTGTGCCCAAAAACCGCAACGAAAATGAAATCTCCTCTGGAATTCCTATAACTTATGTTCCGGCGCGAAATACTATTTTTTTAGCTAACGCTTTAGCCTTCGCAGAAGTTAATAAATGCGACAATATTTTCGTTGGAGTGAACGCTGTCGATTATAGCGGTTATCCCGATTGTCGTCCCGAATATATTTCAGCCTTTGAAAAATTAGCCAATCTTGCCACTAAGGCTGGAACCGAAGATGAAACCGAAATTAAAATTCATGCGCCGCTTATTCGATTTTCTAAGGCCGAAATTATTCAAAAAGGTCTAGAACTAGGAGTCGATTACCGGTTAACACATAGTTGTTACGACCCCAATAGCGAAGGGTTATCTTGTGGAGTATGCGATAGCTGTGTCTTAAGATTAAAGGGATTTCAAGAAGCCGGAGAAAAAGATCCCATTGATTATATTCATGACTTTTAGTGGCTAAAGCAAATTTGATATTTATTTCTAATTTTAAAGAAGCTAAATATAGAATTTTTTTTAACAAATCGCCTTCAAGTCATTTTCAAGTCTACACCTCTAAAAGTCGCCGACTTTTTGCCTCTAACATCCATCGAATCCCGCATCAGAATGTAACTCAATCGTTACACGACTAAATTAAAATTTAAGTTAATCTGCTCTCTACCTCGAATAACAAGTTTATTTCAACTTCATAAAAAGGTTAATCGAAGTTTGAAGTTTCCCGACTTTTCAGAAGAAAAAGAGACTTTTTTTAGTAAAATCGTCGAACTTGCCGCCGATTCAATCCTCGCAATTAACGAAGATATGAAAATAGTCTTTTTCAATAAAGAAGCCGAAAAAACCTTCGGATATAAATCGCAGGAAATTATTGGGGAACACATTAACAAGTTAATCCCAGCCGAATATCATGAGCAACATAACCGACACATAAAAGAATTCTCAAAAAACGGCGTCGTTGCGCGGTTAATGAATGACAGAAATGAAGTTGACGTAAAAGGCCTAAAAAAGAGCGGAGCCGTTTTTTTCTGCGAAATTTCTTTAATAAAAGTGGGAATGAAAGCAGGCACTTTTTTAGTAGCCATCTTAAGAGATATTACTAAAAGTAAAGAAAATGAAAAAAAACTTCAAAATCTTGCGGAAATAGACGCTTTAACGGGAATTATGAACCGCGGGACAATTGAAAATGTTCTGAGGAGAGAATTTGAGAGGGCAACGAGATACGACAAAAACTTGGCCCTTCTTATATTAGACATAGATCATTTCAAAAAAGTTAACGATGCATTTGGTCACGATATGGGAGATTTTGTCCTAAAACACTTGACTCTAATTTGCCGTGACAATATTCGCGAAGTAGATTCTATAGGTCGTTGGGGAGGAGAAGAATTTGTTGTTCTAATGCCCGAAATTGATTCCAAAGGCGTTTTTGTTGTCGCTGAAAAACTTAGAACTTCAATAGAGAACCAACCAATAGAATTTGACTCGGGTGAAAAAATTCAAATTACCATCAGCATTGGAGGGGCTTTTTATAAAAAATCTAACCCAAAATGGGAACTTCTTTTTAAAGAAGCCGACAAAGCTCTATATCAAGCTAAGGAGCAAGGAAGAAATCGGTTTTGTATGGCCGAATAATTTATTTCCTTTTAAATAACCTGCTCATAAATTTCGATGGTTTTCTTGGCGGCGGATTCCCAAGAGAATCTTTCCTTAGCCCTTTCCTGGCCTAATTGAGCCATTTCAACAGATCTTTTTTTATTTTCCAACGCTTCTATAATTGCCTCGGCCAAATCTTCAGGCGATCGAGGGGGGACAACCCTACCTGTGACTCCATCTTCCACAATTTCCGGAAGCGCCCCCGCTCTGGTGCAAACAATGGGAAGGTTTGCGGCCTGAGCCTCGGAAACGGCTAATCCAAAGCTCTCTATCCTCGACGGAAACACTCCTAACGCGCTCCTACTCGCCAGCTTTTGAATTTCTTTTGAAGATTTCCAATTCAAACAATTAATGTTTAAATTTGATTCTCTAATTCGATTTCTATAAGAAATCTCTTGGTTCCCTTCGCCAATCAGGTTGAGTTCTACCGGCCCTCGACGTTTCTGGACTAGTTCCATAGCCTTTAATAATTCAGGAATACCTTTCTCATCTTCTAATCTTCCCCAAAAAATAATCTCATCGCAACTGCCTGGATTTCTAGTCACATCAAACCAAGAAGGGTCTATCCCAGGGGAAACCACTTGAATGCGTTCTAAACTTGCGTCTCCTAAACCGTCCGCAATTAAATTACGGGAAAATTCGCTAAAAGCAATCAAACGATCCGCGTTTGCGGCGGCTTGTCTTAGCAAATAAAAATTAACGTTTTTAAGAAAAAAAATTGGAGAAATAAGAGCCTTCAGAATACCTGTTTTTGGAATAAAAGGCGCATGAGAAGTAAAAACATGAGCGGTCGAATCGTTGCGGGAAACCCACCGGAAAAAACAAGCTTCTTCCGCGTTACCATGAAAAACATTGAATTTATGTTTTCGAGCCAATTGCCACGCTTTTAATCCAAACGAAAAAATATTTAAATTAATGGTCGCAACATTGAAATGGCGAACCCAATGTATATGATAACTGGCGGAGGCTTCTACTTCCTCTCCTGGTTGTTTGGAATAAATTACGTGGACTTCATGCCCTAGATTGGACAACGCAGAGGCTAAAAAATGAACGGCGATTTGCCCACCTCCTTTAAATTTAGACCAAGGGGAAGAATTTACCGAAAGACAAATTTTCAAAACGTAATTCTAACGAAGAAAAAAAAATTAGAGGATTAAACTTAAGAGGACCTCTAATAAATTGGTATTTTTAAAAGCTTTTTGTCGGCTAGCTTTTGTTTTAAAAACTAATTTTTTTGCCAATTGGAGTTTTTTAAAGTTTCTCTAACTTAGCCCTATTAATTAGCGTAACTCAATTTTGAGTAGGCGTTTCGTTCGAAGAATCTTCAAAATCTTTTGGTTCGTAGCCATATTCTTCATATAACTCATTTATGTATTCTTCCACCTCAAGAATTGCCTCTTTGGAATCCATTTCTTCTTCCATTAAAGCTTTAGCGATTCGTAAATGCAAAATCGCTTTAAAACCGTCCTGATTTGCGTCGTATGCTAAAGCTAAATTATGATGGGCTTCTAAATAATCAGGTTCTAATTTAATTGCGTCCTGGTATTTTTGGATGGCCGGTTCAATACGATCTAATTTTGCGTATATGGAACCTAATCCAAAATTAGCTTCGGCGTCTTCTGGGTCTAATTTTACCGCTTTTTCGCAAGCTTCAGCGGCTTCGCCTAATTTTTCCATTCCATCATAGATGGCGGCAAGAAGGAGATGAAATTCAGGTTCCTCTGAATTAAGCCTAACAGCCTCCTTACAAGCGACTAACGCTTCTTCTAATTTGTCAATTTTGCCTAGTACCTTGGCTAAACTAAAATGAGCTACCGAATGCTCCGGACACATTTGAATAACTTCTCGATACATTTGTTCGGCCTTGGAAACGTCGTCGCCTTCTTCATATATTGATCCTAAAATAAATCGAGACTCGGCGTCTTTAGGATCCGCTTTTATTCTAGCCTCAAAATCCTCGATTATCTTGGAATAGCCTTGTTCTAGATTTTCTTCGCGATCCTCTCCTTCCATGGATTCTCCTTTAAAGTAGCGTTTTTTAAGAGGCGGATTATTAGGGATTCCTATATAAGCTGATTTTCTATACTGGCTTTTTTCATCCGTCAAGATAGTTTTATGTTATACTCCACCGGTTAAATATCCTCAATCTTTTTAAGAGTTAAGGACAATTCACAAAACCTCTTTTCCTTAAATTTGAAAAAAAATTATAAGGAACCTCAAAAAATTACTAAATATTTTCTTTGAATCTGTAACGAACCTTCTCAGCTTTTTCTTTTTTCTGGCATATGGCCTCAAGTTCTAAAACTATTCTAATTACCGGCGGCGCTGGATTTATTGGCAGTAATTTCGTCAATCATATTTTTCGTAATTATCCAAATTACAAAATTATCCTGCTAGACGCGTTAACTTATGCGGGCAATTTAGATAATTTAGCGCCAGAAATGAAACGCGACGATCGCTTTAGATTTTACCATGGAAACATAACGCGGGCGGATATCGTAAACGCATTAGTCGAACAAAGCGATGTGGTTGTTCATTTCGCGGCGGAATCTCACGTTACTCGGTCTATATACGACAACACCATCTTCTTTACAACCGATGTGCTTGGCACTCAAATCTTAGCCAACGCAGTCGTAAATCATCCCGTTGAACGTTTTATTCATATTTCATCTTCGGAAGTCTACGGAACGGCCATATCAGACGCTATGGACGAAGATCATCCCCTCAACCCGCTAAGTCCTTACGCGGCGGCAAAAGCGGGAGCGGATCGTCTAGTTTATTCTTATATGCACACTTATGGAATTCCCGCCGTTATTGTACGCCCTTTCAATAATTATGGTCCTTGTCAACACATAGAAAAGGCAATACCGAACTTCATAGTCAGCGCGTTACAAAACGAGCCTGTGACTATACATGGACAAGGTCTTAGTTCTAGAGATTGGACATTTGTTTCAGACACATGCAAAGGGGTTGATAAAATTCTCCACGTCGATTTAGAAACCGTAAAAGGTCAAACAATCAATTTAGGTTCTGAAGAAGATGTTAACGTTTTAGATATCGCCAAAAAGATTTTGAAAATTCTGGATAAACCAGAAAGCTTATTAAATTATATTGAAGACCGCCCTGGACAAGTTTCCCGCCATATTGCTTCCGCTCAAAAAGCTAAAAATCTGCTTGATTGGGAAGCCACTATCAAATTGGAAGAGGGGTTGGAAAAAACTGTGGAATTTTATCGCAATAATCCAAAATGGTGGGAGCGTTACCTTTGGATGAAAGAGCTTTGGGAAAAAAACTGACCAAATCTCGAAACCTCCACAACGTCTCTATCCTTAATGGGCTTTAAATTTCCCGGAACTTAAACCCATGCGCGTAGCCATCCTACAACCATCTTATTTACCTTGGATTGGGTATTTCGACCAAATCGCAAAAGTCGATCGATTCATTTACCTTGACGATATCCAATTCACTCGACGCGACTGGAGAAATAGAAATAAAATTAGAACAGCGGAAAGCTGGACTTGGTTAACGGTTCCCGTTATCCAAAAAAATCGGTACGCTCAAACGCTTCTTGAAACTCAGATCGATTCCGCGTCTAATTGGCGAACGAAGCACCTTAACTCTATTCGCCATAATTATATAAAAACGAGGTTTTTTGACCTTTATTTTCCTAAAATCGAGACGATAATAAATAAAGATTGGGATTTACTGGTAGATTTATGTTTGGAATTGACTGAAAATTTAAAAAACTGGTTAGAAATATCAACGCCCACTATTAGATCCTCCGAGCTAAACGTAAGCGAAAAAAAAGGCGATAAAATTTTAGCTCTATGTCGCAAACTGGAAGCGACTCATTATTTAACAGGCGACTTAGCTAGAGACTATCTGAACGAATCTGAATTTTTAAGCTATAATATTCGACTGGAATATCATAATTATACGCATCCAACTTATCCACAAAGGTATCCGGGATTCGTTCCGTATATGTCAATTATTGACTTATTATTTAACCAAGGCGAAAAAAGCCTAGAAATCTTAAAACAAACTCAAGAGTCTTCGTAAACTGCGAAGATCGAAATTACTAAAAAACACATGGGCAATCCATTTACAATAAAAAACCTGCAAAAGCAACTGCCTCGGTTGTACTCCACCATTCCCTTTTATTTATGGTCTAAATACGCCTTTCCACCAATGCATGTTTATTTTGAAGTGACCTATCGCTGTAATTTACGTTGCGACATGTGCCATTTTTTAGAAATTATTGAAGATACGGAAAAAAATAAAACTTATAAAAACGAAATTAGTACAGAAACAATAAAAGATACTATTAGCAAAATTCCTCGATACGCAGTAATTACTTTCACTGGCGGGGAAGCCTTCATGAAAAAAGATTTCTTAGATATTATGGAGTTTGCCGCAGCCCGTAACAAAGTCCATATCATAACTAACGGCACTTCTTTGAATGAAGCGGTTGTAGACAAAATTCTGAAAAACAGACTGAAATCTTTTTGGGGCTCTGGATTATTTTTTCTAGGAGTCTCCTTAGAAGGAAAAGAAGAGTTTCACGATCATTGTACACAGATACCCGGGTCGTTTCGAAAAACCACTAAAGGCCTAGAAAGATTAGTAGAGACAAAAAAACGCCTGGGTTCTCGCTATCCCATGCTTCACTTAACTTGCGTCATCGGCAAAAACAACGTAGAAGATTTAGCTTATCTATATGACTACGCAGAAGAACTTGGCATCGATGTTTGTAATTTTGTTTTAAGCAATCCAGCCGAATACTGGCATGGTAAAGGTTACGATCAAGCGGAACAATTAAGCTCTAAACCACAACCTGTCGAAGAAATTGACCCTAAGACTCTTATCGAGCAATTAGATCTTTTAGAAGTTAAAAGCAAAACCTTTAATACTCAGTTAAGGTATTCCCCTAATGGGATCACTAAAAAAGAAATTCTTAGATATTACTCAAATAAAAGTTCTTATAAAGATTACCGTTGTTTTTCGCCTTGGGCCAAAGTAGGAGTTTCAGCTTATGGAGATGTATTTAGCTGCCCGCACTATCGTCTTGGCAATATTTTGGAGTCTAACAACGAAATAAATTGGAACTCTAAAGACCATCAAATGTTTCGGCAATCTCTAAAAAACGAATCGATCTTTCCCGGTTGTTTAGGTTGTTGCCAATCTGAGTACGTCGGAAACTAAAGTTATAGATAGTTTTTAAAAACTATTACTTTTATTAATTTGTTATTGCTTGGCCCACGATCTTAAAGCCTGGCATTTGAAAACTTTTTTTCACGTATAGCTAAGCTTCAAAAAAATGTTACGATCATCATCCGCTTATCCCGTTCAAAAAGAAATTCAAGAAACTTTTTTTGTTCGTATTTGGAATTCCTTTCGCTCTTTATTTGGCTTTAAAAAACCCGAAAAAATAGCCCAAACTCCCATTCCAAGCCCAGAACAATTAAGAGAGATGGTGGAGCGGTTTAAAGAAAAAATTAAGAAAAACCCACAAGATAGTTCCTCTTATTTTAAACTCGGCGAATGCCTGATACATTTAAAACGAACCCGAGACGCTTTAGAGCCTCTGACCGAAGCTACCAAAATAGACCCTAACTTTTACGAGGCTTTTTTTCACCTGGGGCAAGCTTATGCAAGTATAGGCCGGGACGAAGAAGCTATTCCGCCTTTGGAAAAAGCCATCGAACTAAAACCGGACAGCGAAGCGGTTAAAAAGGCTTTGGCGGGAGTCTATAAGGAGCAATGAGAATATTTTGGAAAAGCTAAACGATACGACCTAGCTGAAGAAGCGTTTGAAAAAGCGATAAAAATCATTCCAAAGTTTGGTCCCGTTTATCTTGCAATAGGGATGTCCTTTTCTCAACAGGGAAAATATGAAGAGGCTTTTAAGAAAATAGATCTAGCTCTAAAATACGATAAAAACCTAACAGTCGACGCATACTATCAATTGGGTCAAATTCACGAAAAGTTAGGCGACGTAAAAAAAGCTATGAAGGATTATAAAAATGCGATTTCAGCAAGCCCAAGAGCTGCATTACCTCAATTGGCATTGGGCTTACTTTACTCCAAACAAGATAAATTCTTCGACGCGGCCAAACATCTTCAAGCGGCTGTCACCTACAGTCCCCGAGTAGCATCCGAAGGTTTTTTTCAACTGGGCAGAGCCTTATTAAAACTAGGTCGACACGACGAGGCTGTTGTTCCTTTTAAAGAAGCGGTAAATAGGTTTCCAGATAATAAAACAGTGAAAGATGGGCTAGCGGAATCTCTATTCCGCGTTAGCGAAAAATTAGCCGAAGAAAATCGTATTAGAGACCAAATTAAAATTTTAGAAGAAGCCGTCAAAGCTAATCCCCATTACGGTAAATGCCAGTTCTCTTTGGCCAAAGTTTACGACGAAGGGAAAGATGGAATCAACGCAGTTATCCATATGACATTAGCCCGGGAAGCCTTTGAGAAAAGTAAGGAAAAACAACCTGAAGCTCTGGCTTTAAAAACCCTGATGTCGTATTTCAAAAAATACGATCTAAATCCTCGCGATTACTCCGCAATCAAACTACCGCCTACTTATTGATATGGAAGGCCAAGATAAAATTCCACAAAATGGCGAGAATGGAGAATTCCAAAAAGACATTCGCCTATCCCATTTCACGATAGAGCATTCTCCAGATTCCATAATCTGGTTCGATCAATATGCACGCATTCAACGCGTCAACCCAACCGCTTGTAAAACGTATGGTTATACCGCCGAAGAAATGACTTCGATAACTATTCACGATTTAGACCCTAACTATCCCAAAGAAACATGGGAAGAAGCTTGGCAAGAATTTAAATCCGATAAATATCAGCAATTAGAAACCATCGGAATTACTAAAGCTGGCCGCAATTTTCCAGTCGAAGTTCACGCGCATTATTTTGAGTTTGAGGGTCAAGAATATGGTTGCGCCTACACACGCGACATAACTCAGCGAATATTAGCCGAAACTAATACTCGTTTCTCTCACTTCACGATTGAATACGCTCCAGATCTTATCTTTTGGTGCGATAGAAACGCCTTAATTCAACATGCAAACAAAACTGCTTGCCAAGTGTACGGTTACTCTCCTCAGGAAATGACTGCGATGTCGATTTTCGATTTAGACCCCACCGTCACCGAAGAAAGCTGGGAGACCAATTGGGAGAAGATTAAATCGGACGGCGCAATCTCCATTGAATCCGAGGGTAAAACTAAAAATGGAAGAATTTTCCCAATTGAAGTAAAAGCTCATTTTTTAGAGTTTGAAGGCACCGAATTTCTCTGCTCTTTCGTTCGAGATATTAGCAAACGGAAAGAGAAAGAAAAAAAAGCTCGTTTTTCTCATTTCACAATTGAACGAGCTCCAGACTTAATATTTTGGTCGGATCGCAACGCAAATATCAAACACGCAAATAATGCGGCTTGCGCAACCTTTGGATATTCTCCTGAAGAAATAAAGGCAATGCAGGTATTTGATTTAAATCCAGAAATGGAATCTAACAAATGGGAATCTTTTTGGGAAACCCTAAAAAAAAGAGGGACTTTGGTTATTGAATCAAAAGGAAAAACTAAAACAGGCAAAGTCTTTCCAACCGAAGTAAAAGCTCATTATTTGGAATTTGAAGGCGAAGAGTTTGCTTGCGCCTTTATTTTCGATATTACAGACAGAATCAAAGAACAAGAAGAAAGAAAAAGACTAGCGACTGAAAAAGAAAGATTCGAAAGCGAATTGAAAATCGCCACATTAGTACAAAACGATTTTTTACCTGAAAAACCTCCCGAAAGATTTGATATCGATTTTGCGGCTAAAACGATTCCCGCAAAGTTTGTGGGCGGTGATTTTTACGACTTCATTCCTCTAGGCGGCGATTTATTGGCAATAGTTTTGGGCGACGTTGCTGGTAAAGGAGTCTCTGCTGCGCTTTATATGGCGAGATTATTAAGCGATTTCCGTCATGTTGCTCCCATGATGCTGGCCCCCGCCCAAACGCTCACTGAGGTGAATAAAATATTGGCCGAACGTTCGCGAAGAGGTATGTTTGCGACAACTTTATTTCTTTTTTTAGATTTAGAAACTAAATGCCTTACCGCTTCGAATGCCGGTCATCATCCTTTAATTATAAAGAAGAAAGACAAAGTAGCCGTGAACTGGGGCAACGCTAGCGGGGCTCCTATTGGAATTTTGCCAAGCGTTGATTATCAACAAGACGAAATTCAACTTGAAAGCGGCGACGTAGTATTTGCCTATACAGATGGCGCATCCGAACCTATGAATGCCGATGGAGAGCAGTTCGGAGTTTCAAGAATTAGAGACCGAATGGCTAATTTTTCAGGTTCGGCTCAGGAACTAATTGAACAGCTGGAAAAAGACATCGTCGAGTTTGTTGGCGATAGACCGGCGCACGACGATCTCACCTTCATCGCATTCCAGGTAAAATAAATTATCTTATTTATTATCGTTTCCAGGGTTATATAAAACTACATTTTCTTGCTCGTTGGCGTCGTTACGCGAAACAACGGCCATTGCGGGTTCCGTTTTACTCAAATTGAACGGCTGATGAGGAACGCCAGGAGGTATAAAAACAAAATCGCCTTTTCGATTAATCATCGTTTCTTTCAAACCCGCTCCATAACGCGTCTCCACTTCCCCTTGTAAAATATAAATCGCGGTTTCAAAATCTTTATGATAATGCGGCTCGGGCGAAGCTCCAGGAGGAATGACCACAAGGTTCATGGATATTCCCTGCGCTCCTACAGTTTCCTTCGATACCCCTACAAAATATGGCAATCGTTGTTTTGTCATGACTTCGGCGTCAGGCCGAATACACTGAACGGTTAATTTATCTATATCCGACACTTCTTTACTCCTCAAAAATATCTTGTTTATAGTCAATCATACTAAAGTAATTTATGATTAGACAAGTTAAGAAAAATTTTAAGAATAATAACTTCAATATGCGGATTTATTATATAAAACCGACGCTGTCTTAAAAAATTGATCTTATGGATTTTTCCATTTTAAAATTTTTCTCTTCTAAGAAAAAAGAGATAGCTGTCATGTCGGTCAGCATAGCGATTAGTCTAATTTTGGCTATCGCTGGCCTGGAGTTATATTTTCAAAAAAGATACTGGCACAGTTCTGGAACTCAATTTGACCCAGAATTGGGATGGTCGGCCATCCCCAATAAAATGACTGAAAAAAAAGGCATTCGGTACACAACAAACTCTTTGGGATTTCGATCAGAGACAGTAGATTCATCAAGAAAACAAATACTAGTCCTCGGGGATTCAGTCGTTTGGGGACAAGGGGTTCAGGATAATGAAACGGTCGCAGCATACTTGGGAAACCACTTTCTTGATTACCAAGTACTGAATATGGGTGTTTCGGGATATGGAATCGACCAATATTATTTACAATTGAAACAACATATTTCTCAATTAAACCCTAACATAATAGTTGTTGTTATTTTTTTGGGCAACGATTGGGGAGACTTCACAAAAGACACTCAGTATGGGAAAAGTAAACCTCTTTTTAAAACCGATACTTCTATATCTCATAATGAATTGGAAAATAGAGCTTCATTTCAAGTCGATCAGAATAAATTGGTTCTAACAAATAGTCCTGTTTCTCAGTATTCATGCTCAAATCTTATTTCCCGAAGCTGGACTTTAAGTTTACCTTTGCTCCAACCCGTCCGTGATTCTTTATGCACTATCAATAAACTCAATACTAGAGAAGGAATTTATGTCGCTATAGGCCTTCTGTTAAAAATCGGAAGTTTAGCGGAGGAAAAAAAATCGGAACTACTTTTTGTATTATCTCCTTCTAAAAGCGATTTCTATTACGATTTTAAAAAGCAAAACTACGATGAACTTTTTAAAAAATATGAATCAAACAAATCTGAATCGTACAACAAGTTAAGTCAGTCGCTGTTTCAAAATATCTTTAAACAAACCCAGTTCCCTTACTTAGATTTTTACGAAATAATCAAAAAACGCGGTTGGAAAATAGAGGATCTTTATTTACCAGGAGATAACGATCATCTATCGCCTTTAGGCTTAAAATATATGGCAGAATCGATTCACAACTATTTTTTAAATCGTTCAACCATTAATAACACCTTTGATAATTAACATTTATACTAGTTTGCTGTTGCCTAGCCCCTGGTTTTAAAGGCTAAGCCCCTGACAAATTTTGAATTTTTAGAGATTCCCTTAAACCAATAGTTTCATGAATGACTGATTTACTTTTACCAGCCTTCATATATAATTCTCCTCTATGTCTAAGAAACATCTTCCATCTATTCCTGTAACTCAATACCTCGTCGTTTCCTTTTTTTCCGGCTTTGCAGTTTTATCTTTAGAAATGCTTGGGTTTAGGTTTTTAGCGCCTTATTTCGGATATTCCACCTATGTCTGGGGAGGATTACTTGGATCTATTATGGCGGCGCTTTCAGGAGGTTATTACTTAGGAGGAGTTCTTGCGGATAAAAAACCAGAGGGACAAATAGCCTATCAATTAATTCTATACGCTACCCTTTATTTATTGGGTATTTTAATTTTCTACAAATCGATTTTAAATATTTTGGCAAGCGGCGGTATTATTTGGGGTTCCTTAGCTGCATCGGTTTTTTTGTTTGGACCTCCTATGCTACTGCTAGGAATGTTGTCCCCTTTCTTAATTAAAATTATCGCTAAAAAAGACGCTGTCGGCATGGCTTCGGGTAAAGTTTTTGCCATTTCCACCTGGGGATCTCTGGCTGGAGTATTTTTTACGTCTTTTTATCTCATTCCAGAATGGGGTAGCTTTCGAACTCTAACTTTTATTGTGATTTTATTAGCCATCCTTTACGTTTCTGGAAATTGCAGTAACTGGCTTAAAACAGGCGGAGGGGCGGCAATAATTGCTTTTACCATTATTTTTCCAAATTCTCCCGTTTCAAGTGGAGTGGTTTTTCAAACCGAATCGGCTTATAACTTAATTCAAATCAAAAAAAATTCAGAAGGTTATTCGCTACACTTAAACGATGGTCGGTGGACACATTCTAGTTATAAAAAAGGATTTGTTTCTACAGGAAATTATTATGACTTTATGCTCTTAGGCACTTTATTAACTCCATTTAAGGATGTCTTAATACTTGGAACCGGAGCGGGTACTTCTATCCGACAATTTTTATTTTTTAAGCCGGATGTTCATCTTGACGCCGTTGAGTTAGACCCAAAAGTCGTGGAAGCTGGAAAAAAGTTTTTTGATCTTCCCGACCACCCAAATCTCAAAATTTACGTTGAAGACGCTAGACCTTTTTTATCAAGAACCAAAAAAAAATACGACGTGATAGAAATGGATATTTTTTCAGGAGGTCCTTTCGTTCCGTTTTATCTTTCAACTCAAGAATATTTCGAACTAATTAGCGCAAAACTAAAACCAGAAGGTTTGTTATTAATGAACGCTCTTAGGATTGGACAAAACGATGTTTTCGCAAATCGGCTAGGGCAAACAATTTTAAAAGAATTTCCTTCGTTATTTAAAATAAATTTGAACGATAATGTTTTATTGCTTGCGACTAAAAAAGAAACTTCACTAGAAAAGTTAAAAGAGACTTTGACAAATCAAGACAGCGCCAAAATCAAACCTATTGTGGAATATACTCTTAAAAATATACAAAAATTTCCAACCGATACAAAAAACGATATTTTTACCGACGATCAAGCTCCCACCGAAAGACTTGTGTACGAAATGGTAAAGGACAGCTATAAATAGAGGCTTGGTCTACTCTCAATCAGCAACCCTGTAATTAGTTTATTTGCAATGGTTTGACAGGTTTCTGGATTTATGTTAGTTATGATAAATTCGATCTTAAATAAATCAAAACTAATGACTTAAATTAACTTCTTTGTTTAGTTTTTTGCCAACTCACCTTCGCAAAGTAAATCAGAATCCTTTTCTAAATATTTGAGTCTAAATAGACAACTAAAAATTAATTTATAGAATCATGACTATTCCTTTTACAAAAATGAACGGCGCCGGCAACGACTTTGTTGTTATTGATAACCGTAAATCCATAGTCCCAGACGAATCAAAAGAAAAATTCGTAGAAAAAGTTTGTAACCGAAGGTTTTCAATTGGAGCCGACGGGGTTATTTTTATCGAAAATTCAAATTCAGATAAAGTAGATTTCCGATGGGATTTTTATAACTCTGATGGAAGTACCGCAG
Organism: Nitrospinales bacterium; assembly: GCA_038154245.1. GTDB lineage: Bacteria > Nitrospinota > Nitrospinia > Nitrospinales > JAJDAT01 > JAJDAT01. Next base: position 34,561 of record JAYOZP010000005.1, read on the forward strand.
AAATGTGCGGAAATGGAGCGCGTTGTGCAGCTCGATATGCCGTTGACAACAACATTGCACAAGCCCCAAATTTATCTTTTGAAACGATTGCAGGCATCATCAATGCCGAGGTTGGAGATGAAACCATCAAAGTTAAGCTCACCGACCCTCACGATTTTGAACAAGGCAGAAAAGTGGATTTGGATTCTGATTCCCATACCATAGATTCCATTAATACTGGCGTACCTCATGCGGTTCTTTTTTCCGATAAAATTGACGACCTTCCAACTATTAAACCTATTGGATCTTCAATTCGATATCACAAAGAATTCGCTCCCGCTGGAACAAACGTTAACTTGGTAGAAATTACCGGTAAAGACTCCATAAAGATTCGCACTTACGAGCGAGGAGTTGAAGATGAAACGCTTGCTTGCGGAACTGGCGCCACCGCCGCCGCAATTTTGGCGGCGAAAAGAGAGAAAGTAGTCGCTCCGGTAACGGTTAAAATTGCAAGCGGCTGTGAATTAATAATTCACTTTGATCCTTCCATGGATAATGGTTTTGGAGATGTAATTTTAGAAGGACCCGCGGAAGTAAACTTTCAAGGAACTCTAAACGGCAACTTAATATAAAACGCTATTCATAATTGAGGCTCAGGAATGTTTGAAGGATCTTTTGTTGCAATCGTTACTCCATTTAAAAATGGAAAAGTAGACGAAGAAGGATTGCGCAATTTAATAGAATTTCAAATCACTAACGGAACAAATGGAATTGTGCCTTGCGGCACGACAGGCGAGTCGGCTACTTTGGACCATGAAGAACACTCGCAAGTTATTTCCATAACTGTCGACGCTTGTAAAGGCAGGGTTCCCGTTCTTGCCGGCACCGGTTCAAATTCTACTAAAGAAGCGATCAAACTAACAAAAGAAGCCGAAAGGGCAAAAGCGGACGGAGCGCTTTTAATAACGCCTTACTATAATAAACCAACTCAAGACGGCCTTTTCCGCCATTTTGAAGCAATTGCAAAAGAAACCAGCTTGCCCATCGTTTTATATAACGTCCCAAGTAGAACGTCGGTAAACATGTTATCCAATACGGTAAAGCGACTATCGGAAATAAAAAATTGTGTCGGCATTAAAGAAGCGTCTGGCTCCTTGCAACAAATGAGTGAAATTGTGGATCAATGTGGAGACAACTTCTCTCTTATTTCTGGCGACGATCCTCTTCTATTGCCAATTTTATCTGTTGGAGGTAAAGGAATAATTTCCGTGACGGCAAATGTAGCCCCGGATAAAGTCTCTAAGCTTTGCGCTTATGCCGCAAGAAATGAAATGGAGGAGGCTAGAAGACTTCATTTTGAGTTGATGGAATTAAATAACGCAATGTTTATTGAAACAAATCCGATTCCCGTTAAAACCGCGCTTGGGTTAATGGGAAAAATCGATCCCGAGCTACGACCGCCATTATCTCCAATGTCCGAAGAAAATTTAGAATCGCTAAAAACCGTTTTGCGGAAATATTCCTTGATTGGCTAGGTCCAATCCCTATGAACTTTGATGAATGATGGCATCCTTCCCTAACGACAAAAACATTCGTCCATTTTTATTGAGAACTACTTTTACGTTAATAAGGAGAAACAAGTGATCAAAACGTTAGTCATTGGAGTTGCTGGACGAATGGGAAAAACGATTGTTTCCTGTTTGGAAGACACCGATGGAATCGAACTTTCTGGAGGAACAGAAACTTCTGGGAGCCCTAATATTGGCAAAGATGCAGGAGAATTGGCAGGCGTCGGCAAAAAAAATATTATTATCGATTCAGATTTAGATAAATTGGTACCTACTTGCGACGCCATTATTGATTTTACAACTCCAGAATCTACTATGACAACGTTGGAATTCGCTTCAAAATATAACAAGGCTCTCGTCATTGGAACGACAGGACTTAATTCCGATCAAAAGCAAACGCTTAAAGAAAAATCGGCGAACATCCAATGCGTATTTGCTCCAAATATGAGTATTGGAGTGAACGTTCTTTTTAAAACCGTAAAAGATCTTGCCAAAACAATGGGCGACGCCTACGACGTAGAAATTGTAGAAGCTCACCATAAGTTTAAAAAAGACGCTCCCAGCGGAACTGCTGTCAGGTTATCAGAAATTGCCGCAGAAGCCCTTGGACGCAACCTTGAAACCGACGGAGTCTATGGCCGTAAAGGAATGAGTCCAGGTCGAGGAGCTAAAGAAATTGGTATCCACACTGTTCGAGCTGGCGATATCGTTGGCGAACATAGAGTCATGTTTGGAGGGATGGGAGAAACTCTAGAAATTTCACATCGCGCTCAAAGCAGAGATACTTTTGCTAGAGGGTCCATTGCGGCGGCTAAATGGGTCGTAGAGCAAGCTCCTGGGCTATACGACATGCAAGACGTTCTTGGACTGACTAATTAATAGCGTTATAATTAGATATTTAACAGAACCTCTAATAATTCATACTTTTACTTATTCGCTATCGCCTAGGCAATGGCTAGGCTCTCGGCAAATTTTGATTTTTAGACATCCCCTTAACACACTAGGCGAATTGCCATGGATCACCCCATAGAAAAATCCATTGCCAGTCGCAGAAATTTCCTCCGCGCGCTTCCTCCATTCCTTGCGGGAATTTTTGGGTATTTATTTAAAGGGTCCGCTTGGGCTATTCCAGATCATCGTAACAGCAAAAATATTCCCAAAAACTATATACAAAACCGGGATATTCCCGGCTTTCATATTCGAAGCGCAAACCCTTTTCTTGGGGTCGAAGTAAAAGATTGGGGCCTCGCTATTGGCGGATTAGTAAAAAAATCACTCGCTTTATCCTACGAAGATCTATTTGATTTTAAGACAATACAACAAGTTTCCAGGCTCAAGTGCGTAGAGTGCTGGTCAGCTAAAGCGAAATGGGAAGGATTTACTTTTGAAGAAATTGTCAAACGAGTTCAACCTCTCCCTGAAGCAAAATACGTATACTTTAAATCTGCAGATTCTTATTACGAAAGCTATCCTCTTGAAGAGCTATTAAAACCAAGAGTTCTATTGGTTTTAAAAATGAACGATCGCGCGCTAAGTAAAGATCATGGATTCCCGCTACGACTCATAGCTCCATTCAAATATGGATATAAAAATATTAAATATATCACCGGAATCGAATTCCGAAAAGATCGTAGTCGCAATTATTGGGCTGACAACGGCCCTTATTCTATTGATGGAACGATCCAACCCGGCATCGATCACCCGTTAGATTTTAAAAAGAAACCGCTCCCGATCAACGGCGGCGAAGTATTTCACTTCTTCGACGAACCTCCATCATGAAATGGTTTTGCGCCTTTCTTAACCGTTTTGCAGTTTCTCCCCTGAAAAATTTCGTATTGGCTTTCGCTACAAAAACCCGAGTTAGCATATTTGTTTTCTTAATAACCACCTCTTTTTTTATTTCTTGCTCTAAAGATTCCGTCGAACAAATTGAAGTGAAAATTCCTCCCGGTATTGTTGTCCCCGAAGAAATGGTTTTTATACCTGAAGGAGATTTCATAATGGGGGAGGAAGACGAAAAACGAACCGCTAAAGGCAAAAAAATATTTTTACCGGCTTTTTTTATCGACCGCTTCGAAACATCAAGAAGCGAATACGCTGAATTTAATTCAAACTATCATTTCACTGAAAATAAAGGAGCATTTCCCGCCGCTCAGCTCAATTATTTTGACGCCGAATCTTATTGTCAATTTAGAGGCAAACGCTTGCCGACGGAAGCTGAGTGGGAAAAAGCCGCGAGAGGAACCGATGGAAGAAAATGGCCATGGTTAGTTTACTATAAACATCCCAACGATGGATTTTCCGGCTTTATACCCGAACCAATAGATAAAAGAAAGGACTGGATCGGTCCATACGGTCTATACGGAACTGGGCACAACGTTTGGGAGTGGACTTCAGATTGGTATGACTACCCAGGAATGCCTATAGGGAAACGTAAAAAACAAAAAGTAATTCGCGGAGGATTATTACAAACCCACACTATGATTCGGTTCTCCCCAACTTGGTATAGGAATTTTCAATATCCAAACAATCGATTCAACTTTTTAGGAGTGAGGTGCGCCCGCGACATTAAACCGAAATAAGATTTAACCTTCAGCGATTTAAATTATTAAAACCTTCCTTTGATGCCCAAAAAATATTGTAAATTTCTGAAACATCTCTGTTTAACTTTAAACTCTTTTATGCTTCAATGCCCCAGTCGTCAAATCCCCTAAAATTTTTGTAAACTTCTAACAAATGAAATCGATTAAAAAGTTTTTATGGCAAAAGGCAAAATCTTGATCGCAGAAGATGACATTTTTAGCTTTGGAGTTTTCAAAAACTATTTAATTCAAAGCGGTTATCAAGCCACAAACGTTAAAAATGGTCGCGATGCTTTAAACGCTTTACGCGACGAAACTTACGATGTTGTAGTGCTTGATTTAGAATTGCCTTCCATTAACGGGATGGACTTAGCTAATCGTATCCGAACTGAGATCTTTCCTCATCCCACTTTAATCTTAACTATGGGTGGAGAGCGAAAGGGAATCGAACGTCAAGCATTAGATCAAGGAATCGATGAAGTTATATTTAAGCCGATTGATTTAAGGCAGTTATACAACGCCGTATTAACGGGAATAAATAAAACAAGCTCACCCCCAACAACCGTTTCGCCTTTATTTCCGGTTAAAAAAGAAACTTCTATTACGCCGCCTTTTCCGATAGTTGTTATTGCGGCAAGCACTGGCGGTCCGCAAATACTAGAAAAATTTTTGAAATGCACGGAGCTTCCATTAAACGCTCCAATAGTTATTGTATTACATGGGGCAGACTGGAGTTTACAATATTGGGCCGAATATATGGACGAAGAACTGGACGTTAAGTTTCATTTGGCCGAAAATAATATGAGACTACAACCTGGAGAAATTTACCTCGCTCCAGGCGATAAACACTTAATAACGAACGGAAACTATAATCTTTCTCTAGACGACGGTCCTAAAGAATGTTTTGTCAAACCTTCGGCAAATCCTTTATTTAGAACCGCTGCGTCGACTTTTGGAGAATTTTGTATTGGTATTGTTTTTACAGGTCTGGGCGACGATGGAGCTGCAGGCTCAAAAAAAATATACGAAATGGGAGGAAGCGTTATTGTTCAAGATCCGGCTACCGCTCCGGCTCCCTTTATGCCAAAAGCTACGATTGAAAAAGTTCCTAATTGCCAAATAGATTCTTTAGAAATTATCGGAAACCAATTGCCTAGTAAAATAGGATTATTAGCAAATCAACTTAAACTAAAAAAATAAACTGAATAATAAAACGATTTCAAAAAATTATTCTGTAATCAAATGAGTTTGTTTTAAATTAAAATATTGAATATGGAAATAACCCCTCAAAAATTACTAGAATCTGATGACAAAATCGCTACTTTACCTACGGTTTTTTACCAAATTTTGGACGCGGTTCAGAGCCCTGATAGCTCATTTGACGATATTAGCCGATTAATCGCTAGCGATGTCGCTCTTGCGGCTCAATTACTTAAAGTGGTTAATAGTTCTTTTTACGGGTTTACTGAAAAGATAGATTCCATCTCTCACGCGCTTAATATAATAGGAACAGAACAACTAAGTTGTTTAGTAATGGCTTCGGCGGTTGTATCGCGGTTCGATGGAATTCCAGAAGAATTTGTAACCATGGAGTCCTTTTGGCATCATAGTGTCGCGTGCGGTTTAGCCGCTAGAGCAATAGCAAAACATAAACAATTTTCTAACCCTGAAAGTTTGTATGTTGCGGGGATGCTCCACGATATTGGAAGTTTAGTTATTTACAAACAAATTCCCGAACCAGCTCTTCAAGCTTTAAATCGATGCAACCAGTGGGGAATACCGCTAGCCCAAGCTGAAAAAGAGGTGTTCGGTTTTGATCACAATATAGTTGGAAAACTATTAATCGAACAATGGAAACTTCCAGAATCTTGGTCGGAGATCGCTCAATTTCATCATCATCCAAAAAATTCAACGGAATATGCGGAAGAGACAGCTATTGTCCACTTGGCAGATCATATCGCCCATAATAGCAGGCTAGGTAGCGCCGGACATTCTGGAACAAAATCGCTGGACGAAAGCGTTTGGCAAACGTTAAATATTGATCCTTCAATAAAAGGACCGGTCTTTAGAGAAATGCTCACGCTATTCGGCGAAACCGTTGAGATGTTTATCGCTTGATCCTAATACTGACTAAATAAAAATTTGCTTTTCTTTACCGTAGAGATTTAAAAATGTCCGTATCTAAAAAAATTCAAAGTTTTATGGAAGGTTCTTCCTGGATTCGAAAAATGTTTGAGGAAGGAATAAGGTTAAAAAAAGAGTTCGGAGAAGATAATGTCTTCGACTTATCTTTAGGAAATCCTGTCATGGAGCCTCCGCAAGAACTAATCGATAAACTTAAAGCTAATGTGGAAGACAAAAAACCTGGGACTCATCGCTACATGCCCAACTCCGGTTTTCCCGACACTCGACGCGCTATTGCGGATTCTCTAAAAGCTGAATGTGGCGTTCCTTTTAACGAAAATCATATTGTTATGGTTTGCGGCGCCGCTGGCGGATTAAATATAACTCTTAAAACTCTTCTAGATCCAGACGACGAAGTAATCATCTTCGCGCCGTTTTTCGTCGAGTATGTTTTTTATGCAGATAACCATGGAGGAAAAACTGTAACCGTTCCTACGTTGGAAGATTTTACTCCCGACCTTAAAGCTTTTACGAAAGCCATTAATAAAAAAACGAAAGCCGTAATTGTTAACTCGCCTAATAATCCGACTGGAGTTGTTTATCCCCGCCAAACTTTTGAAGAAATGGCTAAAGTTTTGCGCAAAAAATCTCAAGAAATTGGACGTCCCATCTATTTAATTTCAGACGATCCCTATAAAAAAATCGTTTTCGATGAGGTTGAAGCTCCCAATATTTGCGAATTCTACGAAAACAGCATTTATATTACATCTCACTCTAAGGATTTAGCGGTACCAGGAGAACGGATTGGTTTTGTAGCTCTTCATCCAGAATGTGAAAATGCCTCTCAAGTGATGGAAGGTTTAGTCTTTTGCAATCGAGTATTGGGTTTTGTAAACGCTCCCGCATTGATGCAAAGAACGATAATGGACCTACAGTCTGTAAAAATTGACGTTGAGCAATACAAAAATAAAAGAGATTTTCTGCTCAAAGAATTAACGAAGATTGGCTACAAGATTGTAAAACCACAGGGAGCGTTTTATATGTTTCCTGAGTCCCCGCTAAAAGACGACACTGAATTTTGCAAACTGTTAGCTTCTAAAAAAGTTTTGACGGTTCCAGGCAAAGGATTTGGTCAGCCGGGTTATTTTCGGCTTTCTTATTGCTTTCCTGATTCGGTGCTAGAAGGTTCAATCGCTGGATTTGAGGCTGCATTTAAGGAATCTTCAATTCATTAAAAAAACAAATCCATATCCGCTCGCACAACTAGCTGAAAACATTGACCTTTTCTTATTGATTTTCAATAAATTATCAATTATCCAATAATTTTTTAATACAGATTTAATATATTTTTTGGACGCTTGAAACCATTTTGATAGAATAAGCGTCTAAACTTAAAATTGAATGAAACGAACCATTTGAAGAGAAGGTATTATGAGTTTATCTCAAGACCAAATTAGCCGGTATAGCCGACATTTACTTTTGCCCGAAGTGGGCGTTGAAGGACAAGAAAAGATTTGTAATTCGAAGATTCTTTGTATTGGAACCGGAGGTTTGGGTTCTCCAGTGTCGCTTTATTTAGCGGCTGCTGGCGTTGGTAAATTAGGATTGATTGACTTTGACGTTGTGGATAAAAGCAACCTTCAAAGACAAATTGCCCACGGAGAATCTACTGTTGGAAAACTTAAAGTTGAATCAGCTCGAGAAAAAATTGGAGACTTAAACTCCGACGTCGAGGTAGTTACATATAACGAGCGACTTAGTTCTAAAAACGCTTTAGAGATTTTCAAAGACTATGACGTGATTGTCGATGGAACCGATAATTTTCCAACACGCTATTTAGCTAACGATGCTTGTGTATTGCTTAAGAAACCATATGTCTATGGGTGTATTCTTAAGTTCGATGGTCAAGTTTCTGTATTCGACTCGAGAACAGGCCCCTGTTATCGTTGCCTATACCCAGAACCTCCTCCTCCAGGACTCGTGCCTAGTTGCGCCGAAGGCGGAGTTTTAGGGGTCTTATGCGGAGTTATTGGAACTCTTCAAGCAACGGAAGCTATTAAGCTTGTTCTAGGCCAAGGAAATACTTTAAACGGCAGACTAATGCTTTACGACGCCTTGGGTATGAAGTTCCGCGAAATGAAACTTCGTAAGGATAAAAACTGTACTATTTGCTCTGAAAACCCAACTATTACTGAATTGATCGATTACGAACAGTTTTGTGGAATTTTACCTCCAGAAGAAAAAACCGTTCCTGCCGATATGGAAATCGAGCCTACTGCGGTAAAAACTATGATGGATAACAAAAAATCCTTCAAACTAGTAGACGTTCGAGAACCAAGCGAGTATGAAATTTGTAAAATAGAAGGCTCAATTCTTATTCCTTTGGGCGACGTAAAAGCGCGCGATCAAGCTCTACTTAACGGTCTAGATCCAGCGGATGAAATTGTCACTCATTGTCATCATGGCGTAAGAAGTTTGACTGCCGCCGAAATCTTGAAAGAAATGGGTTTTGATAACGTAAAAAGTATGAGCGGCGGTATAGACGAATGGTCTGTTCAAGTAGATAAAGCTGTCGCAAGATACTAGTAAAAAATAAAGAAAACTCCCAAACGGGAGTTTTCTTTATTTACCCAAACTGTCTTGACTCTAAAGAGATCAGGGTTTATTTTGGATGATGTATTATATTTATCAATCGACTCCATTGAGGTACCCAAGTGACAGATCCTTCCGGACCAGAACGCGACTTTGAAAAACTTTCTAAAGCCATTACAGAAGCGGTAGTCAGTTCTCCAAAGGTAAAAAAAATCGTGGAAGAAATCTTAAAAAAAGATAAGATCTGCGCAAAAAGTTTTATGGTTTTGGTTCTTAAAATTCAAGCTCTCGCAGATGTTATAGAAGAAAGCGAAGGCGACCTCGATCACGATAGCGAAGAAAGTATAGAAACAAGCGATTTAGAATCTCAAGAAGATTCCAAATCTGAAAAAACCTTGCCCAAAAATCCCGCTCAACAAATTGACGGTCGAATTTTAAGCGAAAAGGAAGCCGCGTTTGAAGAATTTGCCAGCGAAAAGTTCGACACAGAAGCCTGGCTTAAAAAGTTGGGCATTATCTTTTAAAGCTTTTTTAATTGCCATGGCTTCAGTGTTTCCTGCCTGCTGGGAAACCAAAGCCGACACTCCTGCAGATTTTGAGAGCCGTCGACGCAGCATGGCATTGCATGATATCAAAAAGCGAGGAATTTCCGACCCTGCCGTTCTGAAAGCCATGGAAACTGTTCCAAGACACCTTTTTGTCGAACCTTCCGACCTTTCACACGCCTACTCTGACAATGCATTAGCCATAAAAGAAAATCAAACTATTTCGCAGCCTTTTGTTGTGGCTTTAATGACCGAAGCGGCTCAATTAATGCCAAACCATAAGGTATTAGAAATTGGGACGGGATCTGGTTATCAAGCGGCTGTATTGTCTGAAATTGTCGCGGAAGTTTATACTATAGAAATAGTAAAACCATTAGCTGAAAGCGCCGCAAATCGGTTTAAGGAGCTAGGATATAATAATATTCATTCTAAATGGGGAGATGGGTATGCTGGTTGGCCAGAGGTATCTCCATTCGACGCTATAATAATTACAGCCGCCGCTCCCAAAATTCCAAGACCGCTTATCAGGCAACTCAAAAATGGGGGAAAAATCGTCTTGCCCTTAGGAGTCTCTCCCAGATCTCAAGAATTAATAGTTTTAACCAAAAAAGACGACGCTTTGATAAGGACAGAATTAGGCTCGGTTGTTTTTGTTCCAATGACCGGAGAAGTGAGAAAATAATATTTCTTTAACTTTATTTTTACGACCAAATCAAGTTTTAAAACTCATGCAGACCATTTCAAAAATTTTCAACTTTATTTTAGTTGGTCTTATTACTTCGATACTTATTCCTATGACAACATTTGGAGAAACGCAACCAATTATCCTAGCATTTGGGGACAGTTTAACCGCCGGCTTTGGAGTCGGAATAGAAGAGAGCTATCCATCTCGCCTACAAAATCTGCTAAAAAAACATGGCTTTCCTCATAAAGTGATTAACGCAGGCGTTAGCGGGGATACTACCGCCGGAGGACTTCGTCGCATTAATTGGCTAATGAAGCAAAAACCTAAAATCGTCATTTTGGAATTGGGAGCGAACGATGCGCTCCGTGGATTACCTATAGAAGAAATGGAGGCTAACTTAAGCCAAATCATCCAGGTATGTAAAAAACAAAATTCAACTATTTTGTTGATTGGAATGAAAGCCCCTCCAAACTACGGAGAAGAGTATTCATCTCAATTTGAAGAAACGTTTTACAAACTTGCAAAAAAATTTAAAACTCCTTTGGTCCCTTTTTTATTGGAGGGTGTTGCGGCAAAAAGGGAATACAACCAAGGAGATGGAATTCACCCTACAGCCGAAGGGTATAAAATTGTAGTTCAAACCGTGTGGGAACACCTAAAGCCAATGCTTTAATATCTCGTTCCAAAAAACTTAAGATCCATCTTTCGCGAAATCTATAAACCTTGTAAGACTCTTCATACATCGCCCGGACGCTAAAATATCCTTTGCCGCAATATAGCCTTCTTCCCAATCGCTAAATAGCCCAAACAGCTTTCCTATAGATCCAGCTTGCCAGGCTATCATAGGGGCGGCGGGACCGCTTGCGTCTTCCAACGCGGATAATCCTAAAGAGACAATTGTTTTAACGTCGGAAGTTCGACCCTTCAACGATAAAAAACTATCTTCTATTTCTTTTCCAAATTTTTCGGATAACACCGAGGCGGCTTCCAATTTAATTTCTTCCAATTCCTCTCCCTCAGTCGCTCGAAAAACTTTAGCCGCTTTATGAACGCCATATAAGGACGTTCCTTCCATTCCATTGCCAATAACTACCGTTTGAAATGGACTCTCCTTTGCGGCGGCGGCCATTGGAACCTCATAGCCTCGATGAAAATACGTCGTCGCTAAATAATTCTTTCCAGATTCCGTTTCCAAAGGGCATAACATTTTCTCAAATGTGGCTAAAGTCGACCTCTTAACCATTTCTGAACGTAAATCTCTCAGACTTTCTAATTTAGGGTGAGTTTGGCTTAAATCAAGGTAACAAAAACCTTCTTCTTCTAGGAACCAAGCGCAAGCCTCTATAGAGCTCCCAAGTTGTAATCCATAATATCCATTCAGAATTTCTGAGAAGGTGATGCCTCTTTTTGGAGGCATCGCTAAAGTAGAATGCCCATAACAAGGAAGTCCTAAAGCGGCAATAACTGGAACGGCATAAAAACCAAAATAGGGCGTTCTTTCAAAACCATCAAATGCGTCGGCAATCTGAAGAGCTTGGTCTAACGATATTTTCCTTTTTACAGAGGTTTTATTCAGCGCTCGCCAAAATCCTATATTTTCTTCTGGGGTTTCCAACTTCATCCGAGAAGCGATTAAAAATACAGCCGACCTAATAGGAGAAATATCTCCATTTAAGATAAGGTCTAATGCATCTTCGGCTTCACTCTCCGTCAAGTTCTTACTTAAATGAGGACCTGAAGCGATTTTCCCTATATATTCACGCATTCGACTTTCTGCATCGGTCTCTTTTAGTTTCGATATGGACATTTTATGTTTTTAAATGTAATTATTTCTCCGTTAAGGTACTATGTTTAATTACAATTTTAAACTTGGCGAATAAATTTTTTGCAGAAATTGCCATCATCACGGCAATCAGATTTTCTATTAAACTTAATGACTGTAGTCTCAACTGAAATACAAAAAGACTTTTTGAGCGTCCAGCGCAAAGACTTAAAAATCCTCTTGGTCTATCCTAACACTTGGGATGTTGCGATAGCTAATTTAGGTTTCCAAAGAGTTCACTCCATTTTAAACGGAATTGACGGCGTTCAATGCGATATTTTGAGCCTGCCTAATAATTGGAAACCCGACGTTCAAAGTCTCCATAGCGACGATCTTCGTTCGCGGGAAATGAATCTCATCCCGCAGGATTTTGATATGATCGCCTTCTCCATTTCGTTCGAACCAGATTATCTAAACGCGGTCCTTCAACTAAAATATTTTAATATCCCGCTTGAGCGAGATGAAAGAAATAATTCTCATCCGTTAATTTTAGCTGGCGGTTCGGCCATATTTATTAATCCCGAACCTATGGCGCAAATCGCAGATGCCTTTTTTATTGGGGAGGCCGAAGGTCTTGCAGAAAAATTCTTCGATTTATTTGTTCAAAATGATTTTGACGATCCAAGAAATTTACTCCAAAAAGCCTCAAAAATAAAAGGGATCTACATTCCTCATCTATATGACGAATTGTATGAAAAAGGAACCCCTCAAAAACCAATGTCGGCTCTTGCTCATGAGTTCCCATTAGTCGAACGTTATTGGGTAGAAAATGAGCTCTCCCTGCAAACGCATTCGGAAATACATACAGAAACATCGGTTTTTAAAAATATGTCGTTAATGGAAGTTACTAGAGGTTGTATATGGGCCTGCCGCTTTTGTACTGCGGGGTTTATTTACCGCCCTCCACGACTTCCAGATTTAGACAAAACCTATGACTCCCTAACCAAAACTTTAGAAAAACAGGGAAAAGAAACTAAAACAATCGGTTTAGTAGGACCATCGGTCACAGACCATCCACAGTTAGTGTCTTTGACGAAAAGGCTCGTTGAAGATGGGAAAGCCTTATCTTTTTCTTCGCTTAGAATGGAAACGCTTACAGATGAATTAATCGATCTGATGAAACAAAGCGGCCAAAAAACTATTACAGTAGCGATGGACGCGCCATCCGAAAGAATGCGTAACGCTGTTAATAAAGCGGCAACGGATCAATTTATAATCGATAAATGTCGATTTCTTGCGGAAAAAGGCATCTTACATTTGAAATTATATTCAATCATTGGATTGCCAAACGAAACTGACGAGGATATAGATCAATTCATAAAAGTCATAGGAGACGTACAAAAGGGCTATCTAGAAGCTTCTAGAAAACATGGCAGAATCGGCAATTTGACTATAGGCCTTAGCCCTTTTATCCCAAAACCCGGCACTCCTTTTCAATGGCACCCCATGGAAAGAGTTTCGGTATTAAAGAAACGATTCATGAAAATACGCAAAAGTTTATCAAAACTCCCTAACGTTAAATTGAGCTTTGGTTCTCCAAATGAAGCGTATCTTCAAACCTACCTTTCAAAAGGCGGCAGAGAATTAATCGATTTCTTTAAGAGCTTTTTAAATTCGGGGCACGACGAAAAAAAAGCGCTAAATAATTGCCTTCCTAAACCCGACGACGTTGTTTATAGACAATATCAACAAAACGACTTTTTGCCTTGGGATATCATTGACCACGGTTACAGAGATAACTTTCTTTGGAAAGACTATCAACGCGGTTTGATGGAAACCCAAACACCTGCCTGCGACACAGCTACCTGCCATGTCTGCGGAATTTGCTAGATCGTTAATAAAAAATCCCACAACTTTTAACTCTACTACCAAGTGGAATCGTATAAAGAATATGTCCTGGACCAATTAGGCGGTTTAGACGGAGTTCGTTGTAGGAAGATGTTTGGCGGGTACGGAATTTATTATCAAGATTTATTTTTTGCGATCATTAGCGGCAGTCGCTTGTATTTCAAAACTGATTCTGTAACCGCAAAACAATATCAAGACTATGGAATGGAACCTTTTCAACCTAACGTCAAACAAAAATTAAAAAATTACTACGAAGTTCCCGAGGAAATTCTTGAAGATGAAAGAGCGCTAATTCAATGGGCGAGAAGATCGGCAGAATGCAGTAAACCCCCACCGAAGAAAACCAAAACTAAAAAGAAATAACCGGATGCTATGACAAGCTCTCCTGAAACTCTAAACGGTTTAAAAATAATAGTAAAATCCCCCCTATCCCCGGCGAAAAAACAATAAAGGAAGTTCCCAAAGTCGTAAACCCGACAAAAAACGCTACGATCCCCAATAAGAAGCCGTTATTTTCATGAAAAAACATTTTATCAGGGCTTTGGAAACGAGATCGCATAACAACAAAAAAACGCCCCGCCCAAATAGCCGCCACAGAAATCCCCATTGCCGATATTACTAACGCTAAGTAAGAAAACGGAAAAAAAGTTAATAAAACATGAACAGAATAAAACGCGACTGTACCCAAAACCACTCCCATCCAAGGAGTAACCCGCTTCATCCACATCCCTATTACACTTCCTACCATCCAAGAAAAAGCCACCGTCATATAGGTCAAATAAGCGGAAGAAACATTGATTTGCAAAATCGCCAAAAAACAAAATTGCAAAATCGAAAATTGAAGCCCGGTGACAAAAGCTAGAGTAGCGCGTTTAATCATAATCAAAATAACGGTCTGTAAACCGCTCCCATCCCCTACGTAACACCAAATCTAATTCGTTAATAGATAGCGGAACCGCTCTTTTTAAATATCGTTGAACTCTTAATGGAGAAATAACCTTAAGCCTTGGTTCAAACGTACTAGTTAACTTTTTTATGTCGTCTTTTTTAAAAGGCAATTTTTGCGAAGCGTAAGCGAAACTTCTATCAGCTTTAGAACTTTTTATAACCATTACTTCTTCAAAGACCTCCGCTAAGGCGGCGGTTACACGAGCGGGAGTTCTATTATTTTTTTGCAAAGGTCCGCTAAGTTGAACAGCCAAAACTCCGTTTGCGGTCAAACGTTCTTTCACAAGACTATAAAATTCTTGCGTGTGCAAAACCGCTTCTTGGATAGTTAACGGAGAAGGGATATCCATAATGATCAGATCGTAAGACTCCTCTTGAGTCCAGAGAAAATGTTTACCATCGTCTTCAAATAACCGCCAATTTTTTAAAGGAGCTAATTTATCTTGAGACGTAAAGAAACGTTTTCCTGCGGCAAGAACTCCCGGGTCTAATTCAACAGACGTCAGACGTTGTGAAAGTGGGTACACCACAGGAGCGGACGAAAGCGTTCCATTACCAATAATCAAAGCGTTATCTGGGCGAGTTAATTCGGCTGGGACGTAGGCAATATAAAAATTTAAATATTTTAAATCACCTTCGTTGAGATTTAATAATCCGTCTAAGTAAAGGTACTTTTCATTTTTATAATCCTCAATGACTTCGACTTTTTGATAAGGAGAATTAACCGAATACAATATTTTTGCGCCATGCTTTCCATGTTTTTTTTCATATAAATATTCAGAACTAGCTTTATCTAAATCATCCAAATAAAAACTAACGATTAAGGCAGCGACGAAATAACTTATTGTCCAATATCTTTTTCCTGTCGCCAAAAAAAGGACGGCACCCAAAACAGGCCAATATAAAAAAAGAATTGCCGAAACGGGTTTATTCATACTCCAACCTACAGCGGCAAATCCTGCGCAGAACCCTAAGAGCTCAAGCGTATAGAATATTTTCAAGCGTAATTCAGGGGACCATTCATTGTCGAAAGAAATTAATCGAGGTAAAAAAGCGGCAAAAAGAAAGCTAAAAATAAGTGCATAGACAAACAAAAGTAGAAGTAAAACAAATCCTTGTCGGTCGCCCAAAGAATCTATCCAAACAGCTAGATATCGATATGAAAATGGGAATGTTAAATGCAGGAAACCTAAAACTAAAGCGAAAGCTTTAAAAAAACTTTGGGAAAACTTTAAAGAGAAAAGATAACCAATGGATAAACCCGAAAAAAATGCGGCAGTCACCAGGATAATGGCAACTTCTTCTCCATAAATGATAGTCACAAAATCTCTAACCATCACAAACTGGGTAACGCTTAAACAAAAACCTACTAGAAATATTAAAATTCCATTTTTTAAGCTATTTATCGTTTGGCTTGGCTCCAAAGCGTTATCCATTAACCTAGTTTAGGCGGGCGTTAAAGGACTCCGGAGCGCTTTGCGAGAATTTTAAAATTCTTAATTTGATGTCTAGCTCCGTTAATACAAAATTCGCTCTCTTGACGACATCGATTTCTTCCAATACAGATTGTTTTTGTTCCGTTTTTAAATCCATTCCATAAACTATTTTATCTATCACTTCGCTCAAAGCGCTAGCCTGCTCAATCAACTTAAGAGGATTATTTGGGGAACTTTTTATTTTGGGATGAATGCTAACCCATTCCGAAAACTGAGTTTTCGCTTTTTCAGCTAATTCATCATCTGATTTGCTATCGTTGATTTCGGTTAGAAAATCTACATTTGCTCGACGATAAGGTTCTCCTTTTACTTCTTCCAAAATTTTAAAGCGACTTAAACCGGTTAATTCAATGTTAAATTTACCATCTGGAAGAGATGTGATTTTATCCATCCGTCCAACGCAACCTATTTGAATTATATCTGGATTTTCGTAATATGAATTTTCCCAACCCGGCGCCAACAAAACCATTCCAATTAGTTGGTTTCCCGCTTGAGCGTCGCTAACCATTTTTCGATAGCGAGGCTCAAAAATATGGAGCGGTAATACTGTTCGAGGAAAAAATACCGTCGACGGCAATGGGAAAATAGCTATAGGATTGGATAAATCTTCAGTTTCCATAGTTACATCTCTCAAAAATTTTTAATCCCACAAGTGGGTATATTCCCCGCAACTTGTCATGTCCTTTAAAATAACACTTTTTTAGGAGCAATTACCTTCAGTCTTGCAGCGGGTCCATTCATTATTTGCCGAAAATTATACTCAAACTTTTTATGAACGTTGAATTCGTTGACAATTGGCTAGAAGTTGCTTAACCTTTTTCATAATGACGACCTCTCCTGAAGAATTTTGCCTTAAAGTTCGAACTTCTTTGATTCAATCTGGAATCTTTTCAGAAAATGGGACCGAAAGAAGTTGGCGAATTTCCCCAAAGCCTTTTGAATTATCGAAAGAAGACAGCGCGTTTTTTTTGGATCTTGGCGATCATTTATTAAGCTTTTACAAAACTCTCAACAGTTTTTATTTTGAAAGTTTAAAAGATCGTTTCCCTTCCTGGCTCGCTCAATATCTAAATAATGGCAAACCGTCAGATTTGCTAGATTTTAGTCAAATGAAGCGATTTAAATCACATTTGCCAGGAATTATCCGACCCGACGTTATTGTAACAGAAGATCGATTTATTGTTACCGAACTAGATTCAGTACCTGGAGGTTTTGGCTCTTTAACCCAATTAATGGAATTGTATCAAAGATCTTTTGACTCTCTTATGGGAATAGAAAATGGCGGCATCCTGTCATTATTCGCCTCTATGATTCAAGAAACTGCGGGGAAGGAAAACCCAACCCTTGCTATCGTGGTTTCCGACGAAGCTAAGGACTATTTGGAAGAAATGAAGTTTTTAGGAAATCGATTAAATGATGCAGGCCTAAAAACTCATGTCATACACCCCAAAGATATAATTTTTGAGGAAGAAGGGCTATTTGTCCAAAACTCTCAAGAAAAAGAGAAAATTGACGTACTTTATCGTTTTTTTGAGCTTTTTGACCTAAAAAACATACCAAAATCAGAATTATTGATATATAGCGCTAAAAAAGGGAGAATAAAAACTACTCCACCTTATAAGCCATTTCTTGAAGAAAAGCTTAGTTTTGCGTTATTTAAACATCCTGCTCTTAGAAGTTTTTGGGAAAAAGCTCTGGGGTTTGAAACCTTTCAAAAGTTATCACATCTAATTCCTAGAACCTGGATTGTCGATAATCAAGAATTGCCTCCACATGCAACAATCCCAGGATTAGAAATAAAAGGAAATCAGATTCAAAATTGGAGCGAATTATTCAACCTGACTCAAAAGGAAAGAGAGTTTGCGATCAAAGTCTCAGGTTTTTCTCCAAAATCATGGGGCGGCAGAGGAGTTACAATTGGCCACGATGTCGCAGGCCAAGTTTGGGAACAGACAATAAAAGATTCTTTGGAAGGTTTTTCCAAAGAAACGGCTATTTTACAAGAATTTCATAAGGGTAAACGCTTTCGGGCTTCATATCTTGATTTTGAAGGCAATATCAAAGAAATGGAAAGTCGCGTAAGGCTCACGCCCTATTATTTTGTCGTTGGAGGCCAGGCAAAATTAGGCGGCATATTGGCAACTTTATGCCATAAAGACAAAAAAAAGATTCATGGAATGACAGATGCGATTATGGTCCCCTGCTCTGTAGCTCAATGATTAGCTAGAGAAATAACTTAACGGTATTTTTGAGGAACCCTAATTACAATTAAATCTCAACAACGATTTTTAAGAAAACAAACCTTATGCTAAAACTTTATAACATTGACGGTTGTGGATATTGCGCGATGGTACGCGACGTATTAGCAAAAATGGGACTGGAATACGAAAAGATTGACGTCGCATGGCCATTTTCGGAGAGGAAAGAAGTTTTCGAAGTTTCTGGGCAACATACTGTGCCGGTATTGGTTGACGGCGATACAGTTCTTGCCGACGAGTACGAAATTATCGACCATCTCAAATTAAATTACTCGCAAACTTCGACAAAATAAAAGGAATTCCATGGAAACCTGGCAAAAACAGTTAAGCCAAAGTGTAACAAAAGTTAAAGACTTGCCTTTCCTGGCCAATACTTCTGAAGAATATAAAGAAAAATTGGAAAAAATTGCAAAAAAGTTTCCTATAAGAATTAACTCTTATTTTTTGGAACAAGTTAAAAGCTCCAACGACCCTTTATGGAAACAAGTTGTTCCTACACTTGAAGAAATGGACGATTGGCTTGACGATGAGGACCTTCAAGAAAGCGACCCGCTAAACGAAGAAGGCGACATGCCTGTTCCTGAACTGGTTCATAGATACCCAGATCGGGTATTATTAATGCTTAATAATCAATGCCCTATAATTTGTAGGTTTTGCACTCGCAAACGGAAAATCGGGTTTCCTGGAATAGTAACAAGAGAAACACTTCGCCAAGGTATTGAATACATTAGAAACCACACCGAAGTAAGAGACGTAATTATGTCTGGAGGAGATCCACTTCTTGTTCCAGACAAAGAGTTGGAAAGAATTTTAGGAGAATTACGCTCAATTCCTCATTTGGATATTATTCGCATAGGCACAAGAGTTCCGGGGACTTTGCCTGAACGGGTTACGGAAAAATTATGCGCAATGCTAAAAAACTTTCACCCGTTGTACGCAAATTTACATTTCAATCACCCAGCGGAAATTACGCCCGAAGTTGAAAAAGCGTGTAATCGACTTGCCGATACAGGAATTCCATTAGGAAGCCAAACGGTTCTCTTAAAAGGCGTTAACGACGATCCTAAAATCATGAGAGAACTGGTTCACAAACTTTTAAAAATTCGCGTGAAACCCTATTATATTTACCAAGCTGATATTACGGCGGGAGCAACGCATTTTCGAACGGCTGTCGAAAAAGGATTAGATATTATCAGGGACCTAATGGGTCATACTTCGGGGATGGCAGTGCCTTATTTCGTCATTGACGCGCCAGGCGGCGGCGGAAAAATTAGACTACTGCCGAATTCAGTTATCGAACACAACAAGCACGAAGTAATCGTAAAAAATTACGAAGGAAAGATTTATCGCTACCCACAACCTCGCCAAAAAGAAAAAGTCGCCGCTCCTTCTGGAAACGGAAACCACGCGCCTATGTGCGAAATCGCTTAACCAATTCTCTTCAAAATTTTTTACAACAAGTTTAATTCAAATTTACAGAGACAATTTTGGAAACGCCGCGTTCTTCCATCGTAACGCCATATAAAATATTGGCGAAAGACATGGTTCGCTGATTGTGAGTAATCAAAATGAACTGCGTTTTCTCGGTTAACTCCTGCAACATGGTTTGAAACCGAACTACGTTAGGTTCATCCAAAGGAGCGTCCACTTCATCAAGAAAACAAAATGGCGTAGGTCTTATTTTTAGGAGGGCAAATATGAGGGAGAGAGCAGTCATTGCCTTTTCACCGCCCGATAACAAACCTAAGTTTTGCATCTTCTTGCCTTGCGGCTGAGCAAAAATTTCAACGCCAGATTCTAATGGATTGTTTTCGTCGCATAAGCTCAAATGCGCTTTACCTCCCTGAAATAATCGAGCATATATTTTAGAGAACTGTTCGTTTACTTTGGTAAAGGTATCGGTAAACCTCTCTAAAGTGGTTTGATTTATTTTATCAATAGCCTGTGTCAAGGTTTCCATAGATTCAGTTAAGTCCTGCTGTTGTCTAGAAAGGAAGGTATATCTCTCGTTAGCTTGTTCATATTCTGAAAGAGCCGCCAAATTTACTTCGCCCATCCTTTCAATCTTGCGCCTTAACTCGCGTAAATGTTCTTCGATCTCCGCTTCATCGTCTATTTTTTCATTATAGTTTTCTAAAATTTCTTCCAAAGTCACATTAAAATCATTAAACGCTTGCTCTTGAAAATGCGCCGACTGAATTTTAATTTCCGATCTTCTAAGTTCGTGACGAGATAAAACTTCGGCATTTTCTTGAAACTCTTTAAACAAAGACTTAGACTCTTTTTCCGCATCGTCTAAAATATTATCTTTTTCACGAAACATTTCTTCTATTTCAACCAACGTTTCGCTAGATTCGTCTTTTTCACGCGCTTTAACAATAATCTCTTTTTCTATCTCTTCTATCTCGCCTTTAAACTGAATTATTTTCTCCACATTATCTTTGGTGTCTTTTTCTCTTTTTTCAACGCGAATTTCGTAATTTTCTTTTTGAGCGATCAAACGTTTAATATCAGACAAAATAATATCGCGCTTACCCTTCAAAGAAGCGATCAAAACTTTCTGAGAATTCAAATCGGAATTATTTTTTTCAAGTTCTTCCCTAATAGCTTCTAAGTTTGACTTCGCTTTTTCTACTTCGCTTTCTATTTGTCCTCTTTCCGACTCTAATTCAGACAAAGACAACCTCATTGAATCTCTTTCTTTAGCCAATTCTTCTAATTCCATTTCACCCGAAGAACGCTCATAATCTAAAGCGGAAAGTTTACGATCCAATCTCTCTAATTCTTTTTTAACTTGTTCAAGGTCTTTTCGTCGCCCTTCTTTTTCAACTTCCATGTCATGCAATTGAGGCCGAATTTCGGATAATTGTCTTTCTAATTCCGCCAATGATTCGCCAACTGTCTCTTTAGCTTCTTTGGCTGATTCCATCTTGGCTCGTAAGATTTCAATCTCTTCTTTTAGCTCTTCCAACTCTCTTTTTTGGGTCAACAACCCCGAAGAACCACTCTTAATATTACCGCCTGAGACAACTCCCTGAGAATCAAAAATTTCTCCAGCTTGCGTTACTACGGCTCCTTGGAAACCGGGTTTAGTATATAGTCCCAACGCCGTTTCTAAGTCTTCGACAAGAACAACGTCCCCTAAAAGGTGATCCACGATTGATTTATATTCCGTCGGGCATTCAACCATATCTTTCAGCTTACCTCTGACAGCAGGATTTCCATTTAAAACTATCGGCGGTTTTTCAAAAGATCGGGGCACTTTGGGAATAAAAGAACCTCTACCAGATTGATTGGTTTTCAAATAATTAATCGCTTGGAGACTATCGCTATAAGAATCAACAATAACGCTTTGCAGGCGATTGCCCAACACCGCTTCTAAGGCAGGTTCAATTTCCTCTGGAGCTTTCAACACATCAACCATTATTTCCAGCAAACCCGGCAACCTATCTCCATTGGTATTCGACATTAAAACTTTAACGCCTTCGTCGAACCCTTCAAGTTTTTGACGAAGAGCTTTTAACGAATCAAAATAAGAATTGCGAGCAAAGTATTCTTCGCGAATCTTTTCATATTCCTCTTCGCGCGCTTGAAGTTGATTTTTGCAATTCTGGATATTTTCCTTAACGTCTTCTTCGCGCGATCTCAAAGCTTCCAAAGCGTTACATTTTTCTTCAAACAAAGTTTCGGAACTTGTTGCTAAAGCTTCTGTTTTTTCTTTTTCTTCTAATGATTCTTGACGCTCGCGCTTTAGCTTCTCCGCCCGCGATTCAATATTTTCTATCCTCGTATCTAAAACAGAACACGCGTTGTTTTTCTGAGATAATTGAGCGTAAATCTCGCGACCTCTATTTTCTTTATTCCTTAAAAGGTTCTCCTCTGCACGCAGAGCTTCTCTTTTATCTTCAGTCCTTTTAGCCAACTCATCGCAAGTATTTTCTTGAGAATCTATTTCTTCCGCAACTTTTCCTAACTCTGCCCGTTGGGTAATCGTGTCTGACTCCAACTCATGAATTTCCCTTTTCATTTCAGAAATTTCGTTTTCGGCGGAGCTGGAATCTTTTTCTGCCGCATCAACCTGAGTCTGCTTCAACTCAATACTGTGTTCGTCTTTAGAGATTTGACTTGCAAGGCTTTGAATAGAGTCTTTTCTATGTTCAATTTGAATTTGAAGTTCGCTAATTTCTTCTTTTAGCTCTTCAATTTTATTCTCTACCGTAGAAGACGACGAAGTTAATTTAACTTTTTTCTCTTCTGTAACCGTTAATTCTTTTTCTAATTTTTCTAATTCTTTTTGAAAAAGACGAAGCTTTTGAGAAAAAAGATTTAAAGAGAAGTTCTTTAGTTCCGCTCTATATCGTTTATAACGTTCTGCCTTATCGGCTTGTCTTTTCAAAGAATCCGTCTGACGGGAAAGTTCTTGAACAATATCGCTTATTCTAAGCAAATTCTGTCTGGACGCATTAAGTTTAAGTTCAGCTTCATGCTTACGATGCTTAAACTTTAAAATTCCAGCCGCCTCTTCAATCAAATAACGTCGTTGCTCGGGTTTTGCAGAAATAATCTCCTGAACATGGTTTTGTTCAACAATCGTCATGGATCGCGAACTGATTCCCAAATCCAAAAACAAATCGATAATATCTTTTAACCGACAGGGAATTTGATTGATGAAATATTCGCTATCTCCGGATCTATGGTAACAACGCGTTACCTTAACTTCCGTTCCAGCTAGCGGAACGTTGGCTACCCTGATTCCCATTGGTATTTCTTCTAAAACCAAAGAAATTTCTGCCCGGTTCAACGCTTTTCTTGACGCGCTACCGTTAAAAATCAAGTCTGTTAACTTTTGCCCTCGAAGCGCTCTGGAATTTTGCTCGCCGATTACCCATCTAATAGCGTCGGAAATATTACTTTTCCCGCATCCATTAGGACCAACAATCGCGGTAAAACCTTGAGTAAAATCTAAATGGGCATTTTCTCCAAAAGATTTAAATCCAATTAACTCTAAACTTTTTAACTTCATAGCTTTATTAACAGAGGTTATTTTTCCAATTAGTTGGGAAGCGTAATACCGGAACTTTATCTCAATCAATTCCGATTGTAAAGTAGATTATACCACTGCTAGTGTATTTTTTCTATCGTACATACTATATATTGTACCAATCAAATATGGCCTCTTCGAGCCTTTTTTTCAATCATTTCTACCTAAAAAGTTTTTTAAAAAAAAAATTTAAGGCAATCGCAAGTGACAAACAATTTGATTCAATTTAATATACAATTTGATATATCTAAATATCGGAACCCTGGCAGGAGACAAAATAATGATTCATCTTTATCAATACAACAAATGCGGCACTTGTAGAAAAGCTAAAAAGTTTTTGGACGACCGCAAAATTAAATATAAAGACACCGATATTACATTGACCCCTCCCCCAAAAAAAGTATTGAAACTAGCTATTAAAGAGTATGGAATTAAAAAAGTATTCAACACGAGCGGAGTCGAATATCGAGAAAAGAAAATTAAAGATAAAATTAAAAATATGACAGAAAAAGAAGCTATCGACCTTCTTGCAGGAAATGGGAGACTGGTAAAAAGACCCATTGCTTATGAAGGAGATAAGATTACAGTAGGATTTAACGAGGAAGAATTTTCGAATTGGGCTACTTAAATCTGGCATGATCCTACTAGTAAATAGAATTAAACAAGAATTTCCCGTTTTTAAAGGAGAACCTCCAACCGATAATATGAAGGCGGCGGTGATGGTTATTCTTTATTTAAGAGAAGGAAATCCTCACATTATTTTGATTCGCCGTTCTCGCGATTTACGCCGTCATCCTGGAGAAATTGGTTGTCCTGGCGGAGTCTTCGAAGAAGAGGACGAAAACCTTCTTGTAACAGCCCAGCGGGAAACGTTTGAAGAAATCAACTTATGGGTGGAAGAAGCCTTAGTCATAGGACGTTTTGATAAAGTTGAAACTTTAACCGGATTTGAAATAACTCCTTTTATCGCTTTGGTCGACCACATTCCGGTTTACGAACCTAACTTTGACGAAGTAGAACAAGTTTTTGATATTCCATTATTTCCATTACTCACAACGCAACATCCTGATACCGGCTTCAAAAATTCTATGAAAATGATTGCTTTCTGGCACAAAGAAAATAGAATTTGGGGAGCCACCGCTAAAATTCTCCGTCAATTGGCAAGCTTAAAAGGCTTTTAATTTTTAACTTCTTAGATAGCTTTAAAAAAATAACCTTGGTCGCAATAATAAATTTAAGGGAGTCTCTAATAATTCGAAATTTTAGCTTGAGGCAACTCGCTTGCCTTTTGTTTGTAAAGGCAGCTCGCGGCCAAATTCAATTTTTAGAGGTTCCCTTAAATGAAAAAAATTAATTTATTGTTTCTCGCTCCAAATTGGCGAGTAAGCCTTCTACGCAAATTCCAAGACACATTGAACTCTTTGCAGCCCGGAAATAGCATTGCCGGCGCCGATAGCAACGCCTATTCCCCAGCTTTAAAAATATTAGACTCAAAGTTAACTATTCCTAGATTTGATAATCCAGATTGTCTTGACAGTATTTTAAATTTTTGCCGAGAGAAATCAATAGATGCAGTTATCCCATTAACCAATCGTGCTATCGAATATCTCGATCAAAACAGAAAACCCTTTACCGATCTGAGTATTCGTCTCTATATAAACGATTCGGAAGTAATTTCTATTTGCCACGATAAAGAGAAACTTTCAAACTTCTTTCAAGAAAATGGAATCCCTACGCCAGATCCATTTGACCCGGCATCTCCCAATTTCCCATTGATATCAAAACCGAAAAGAGGGGAAGGAGGAGGTTGCGTTGTCATCAATAACCAACTAGACCTTGATTACTACAGCGCTAAACTTTCCGATCAAACGCTTCAACGCTTCGTAGACGGAGAAGAATACACAATAGATTGGTTTTCAGATGCAAACGGAGTCCCCTTAGTAATCGCTCCCAGAAAAAGAATCGAAACCAGAGCGGGAGAAGTCACTCTTAGTCAAATCGAAATGAATGAAGAGATAATCGCGCAGGCAAAAAAAATGGCCACCCTTTTAGGACTTAAAGGACCGTGCAATATACAGGGATTTAAAGAACCTTCAGGTCAGTTTCTATTCACGGATATAAACTTAAGATTTGGAAGCGGTTCGGTTCATTCGATTTCGCAAGGAGCGGATATTCCCAATCTAATTTTCAGGGAACTTAGCGGAGAAAAGTTGGAATTCGATCTGACTTCGATTCAGGATGGATCTGTAATGTCTAGATATAACGATGGATTTTATTTCTAGGAATCTGACGACGGGTTGAGATGATCTTCAAATAAATATTTTAATTCCTCGACTCCGTTTTCAAGAGTAAACCCAGTAATCTTCGCAAAACCATCAAGAATCAATAAACTATTAATATTAGCGTCGCCCGAAGACATATTTTTTATCCGACTGGCTAAGCCAAGATTTACAATACTAACTTGCTCTAATTCATCCGCCAATTCTTGCCAATCAATTTTAGGCAAAACGCTTTTATTTTTACTCATTAAATATTTTTTTAGTAAAAAAACAGACGCGGATCTAAATGTAGTTTCCTCGGCAGAAGCAAAAGGGAGATGGTATCTAACCATTGGCCTTAATGTCGACAGAACTGGACACCCACTGGTAACATTCACAATTCCAATCATGCTTGAGATTCCAGACTGTAAACTTGTTTCTTTAAAATAAACTCGCTCGGGTACTTTCGCTATGACTTTTACTTCTTCAAAAGAAAAACTTGCTTTGAAGCTATCCAATATATAATGGTATTCTTTTGCAATAGGGCAAAAGGGGTTATCTTCGGATTTCAAGGTACAATTAGAACATTTATGATGATCGAGCTGAGTCCATTCAGGAAGCTTGCTAGTATCAACCTCAGACTTTAAAGCTAAACTTTCTTTATCTAGCTTAAAGAGAAAATCCCTAGTAGAGTTGTCAGGAAATCGAAACTGATATCGTATTTCGAAATCATCAGATGACATGAAGCGGCTTTCTCTTTATTGATCGGATAGCTTTTCCCAATAGCGCACCCAACTAAAATTGGCAGGATATAAAGAAGCCGCTAAGAAAAAAGGAATCAAAATTGAATTAAACACCCGTAAACTTAAAGAAAAATCATTATTAGGGCTTAGGCTTCATCTATATTATCAGAGTTTTAGGATCAAAAAAACAAACAAAATTTAAGGCAGATAACTCAAATTGACACTAGCTAAAGAAAGATTAATATTTGCTCTTGACGTACCCGATACTAAAGAAGCTGTTCGATTAACTAAAGTATTAGACGACCAAGTAGGTTATTTTAAAATAGGATTGGAGCTATTTGTAGCCGAAGGCCCCTCCGTAATTCAAGCGGTTACTGAAAATAGTTCGGCGGGAATTTTCTTAGATTTAAAGTTACATGATATTCCAGCCACTGTCTCGGGCGCTTTAAGGTCGGCTTCCAAATACCCTGTCCGTTTTGTCACAGTGCATTGCGATCACCCTAACTTGTTACAAAACAAAGAATCTTTTCGAAAAGATATAGATATTTTAGGAATTACCATTTTGACAAGCGCATCGCCAGACCACTTGTCGCTCCTAGGTTTTTCCCAAAACATTAGTCTTCCTCAGTTAGCTACTGAAAGAGCTGAAATAGCGCAAAGAGCGGGTTGTTCCGGAGCCGTTTGTTCCGCTCAAGAAGTTGCAAAAATTCGCCAAGCGTGCGGTCCAGATTTTTTGCTAATTGTTCCCGGAATAAGACCTCAATGGGAAGGAATGTCAACCGACGACCAATCGCGGGTTGCTACTCCCGAGCAAGCTATAAAAGATGGAGCGGATTACATTGTTGTTGGAAGACCTATACGAAACGCAAAAGATCCTAAAGAGGCCGCTCAAAAAATTGTTACCGAAATTAAACAAGGGTTGTCTTTTCAAAACCCATAAAAATCTGGCGCTTAACCCAAAAAATATTTTATTTTTCGACCATTAGCCTTCGTCAAATCTAACTGCTTTAAGAGCTTTATTTCAACCAATTACGCTTTCTATTAATGGCGGCAATTTGACAAATTTGATATGATACTCTTGTTTTCTAAAAACTATTTCAAGAAAACCTCCTAGTTTCCGAATTCCTTTTACGAAACAGTTGAACTATCCAATAACCATATTAAAATCAAAAATTTTAAATAATTAAAAATGATTTTAAACCTAATTTATCTTTTATCTTTAGTCGTTTGGATTGGTTCCATTATCTTTTTCTCTTTCTTTGCGGCGCCTGCAATATTTAAAACTCTGGAACGTGAAAAAGCGGGAGAAGTTGTAGGAGTCATTTTCCCCAGATATTATTTAATTGGTTATATTTCAGGCGCTATCGCCTTAGCCATTTTATTAATAAACTCTCAAGCCTTTACCGACCCCAAAATAGTTTTAACTTTTGTCATGTTATGCTGCTCTGCTTTTGCCGGGCAAGTAGTCGGCCCTAAGGCAAGAGGTTTAAAACCCTTGATTAAAAGTGAAGAAAACGCAGATAAACTAAGCGATCTCAAATCTCAATTTGACCGTTTACATTCTTTATCCGTCAAATTGAATGGGACAGTTCTCATTCTCGGTTTAATATTATTGGGCTACACCTCAAAAGGCTTATCTTTAGGTTAATTTTGAAATAATCATTATGAACATTTTAGGAATTTCAGCTTTTTATCATGATTCTGCGGCCTGCCTGGTCCAAGATGGAGAAATAACAGCCGCAGCGCAAGAAGAACGATTTACCCGCAAAAAACACGACGCTTCTTTTCCTCATAAGGCCGTCGAATACTGTCTTCAAGAAGCTGGTATTGACGTGGAAGATTTAGATTATGTCGGTTTTTATGATAAGCCTTTTATCAAGTTCGAAAGAATTTTAGAAACCTACTTAAGCGTCGCTCCCATGGGATTAAAGTCGTGTCTTAAAGCAGTACCTTTGTGGCTAAAAGACAAACTTTGGACCCGCCAAAATGTACGAAACAACTTAGATTACTCAGGTCCTGTTCTGTTCGCCGAGCATCACGAATCCCATGCCGCCAGCGCATTCTTCCCATCGCCCTTTGAAGAAGCCGCTGTACTAACTATGGACGGGGTTGGGGAATGGGCTACAAGCAGTATCAGCGTCGGTAAAGGAAATAAACTTGAACTCATTAAAGAATTACAATTTCCCCATTCGCTTGGGTTACTTTATTCGGCTTTTACCTATTACTTAGGCTTTAAAGTCAATAGCGGAGAATATAAAGTAATGGGGTTAGCTCCTTATGGCAACCCAAAATATGTCGACCTCATAAGAGAAAACTTGATAGATCTAAAAGACGACGGTTCGTTCCGAATGGACATGTCGTATTTCAACTATCTCGCAGGTCTTACAATGACCAATCAAAAGTTTGACAAATTATTCGGAGGACCAGCTCGTAAGGGAGAATCTAAATTAACCCAAAAGGAAATGGATATCGCAGCGTCGCTACAAGCGATCACCGAAGAAATCATGATAAAAATGTCGCGTTACGTTCGTAACCTGACTGGAATGAAAAACCTTTGCCTTGCCGGAGGGGTAGCTCTCAATTGCGTGGGTAATGGGAAAATACTTCGAGAAAAAGTTTTTGACGATATTTGGATTCAACCGGCCGCAGGCGACGCTGGAGGCGCTTTGGGCGTAGCTCTATATATCTGGCATCAAGCTTTGAATAGTTCGCGCAAGGTAAATGGCGGCGATTCAATGAAGGGGTCTTACTTAGGACCTGAGTTTAAAACCGAAACAATCCGGACTTATTTGCAAAAAAACGAAATACCCTTCAAAGAATACAACGACAACGAATTAATTGAAACAGTCGCCAAACATTTAAAAGATGAAAAGGTAATTGGCTGGTTTCAAGGACGAATGGAGTTTGGACCAAGAGCTCTTGGAGGCAGGAGTGTCATTGGCGACGCAAGAAGTAAAAAAATGCAATCTGTTATGAATTTAAAGATCAAATATAGAGAATCGTTTCGCCCTTTTGCGCCATCTGTTTTGAGAGAAAAAGTAAGCGAATGGTTTGAGATGGATGCACCCAGTCCCTATATGTTATTAGTCGCTCCAGTAAAAGAAACTCGAAAAATTGAAATGACAGAAGAACAAAAAGAACTATTTGGAATTGATTTGTTAAATATTCCTCGTTCTGATATCCCAGCCGTAACTCACGTGGATTATACAGCCCGTATCCAAACGGTAGAAAAAACCACCCATCCACGTTATCACGCACTATTAGAAAGTTTTGAAAAGCAGACCGGATGTCCAATTATCGTCAATACGTCCTTCAACGTACGAGGAGAACCTATCGTTTGCACTCCTGAAGACGCATTTCGCTGTTTTATGCGTACAGAAATGGATTATCTAGTTTTGGGAAATTGCGTTCTGGACAAACTAGACCAAAAACCCCTCGAAAACGACTCCGACTGGAAAAACGAATTTGAGTTGGATTGATTTTTTAGACCAGGCAACTCTTATGCCTTGCATTGGACCGTTAATTCCTTTAGATTAAAAGCTTTACAAGAAACCAATAAAATAGAATAAGCGCTTAAATATCCCATGAAACACGTCTATATGGAAACATTTGGCTGCCAAATGAATGTGGCAGACACCGACCGGATGGAACAATTATTGTTTCAATCGGGTTATTTGAGAACTCCCGCAAAAGAAGACGCCGATCTGATTTTGGTCAATACTTGTTCAATAAGAGACAAAGCAGAGCAAAAAATTTATTCATTAGTTGGAGCCATTCAACCGCTTAAAAAAGCTAACCCAGATATGACTCTTGCGTTATCTGGTTGCCTTGCTCAGCAAGAAGGCGAAGCTTTAGTCAAAAAGTTTCCTTACTTGGATATGGTCTTAGGCCCTGACGCTGTGGAACGCGTCGTAGAAGCGGTTGATTACGTTAAAACTCAAAAAAAACCCTTAGTTTGGACAGAGTTCGATAAAGAAAAAAATTATTCTATTCCTATCAGCGACGAACCAGCAGCAAAAGTTACCAGCCCCAGCGCTTTTGTAAACATTATTAAAGGATGCGATAAGTTTTGCTCCTTTTGCATAGTTCCCTTCACTCGAGGCCGAGAAAAATCACGCGAAGCCTACGAAATTTACGAAGAAGTAAAACAATTAGTGGACCGAGGGGCTAAAGAAATTATTTTGTTAGGTCAAAATGTAAATTCTTATGGAAAACGGGATATGCATCGCCCGACTCCATTTCATGAATTATTGTATGGAGTCGCTGAAATACCCGGAGTTGAAAGACTTCGATTTACTACAAGTCACCCTAAAGACTTCACTAAAGAAGCGGCCCGCGCATTTAAAGATTTAGACATTTTAGTCAATCATCTACATTTACCGGTTCAAAGTGGAAATGATCGGGTTTTGGAAAGAATGCGCCGAGGCTATACCGTTGATGAATATAAAACCTTGATCGATCTATTAAAATCGGAAGCTCCTGAAATTGCATTTTCCACAGATATTATTGTCGGATTTCCTGGAGAAACCGAAAAAGAGTTCGAAGACACTCTAGAACTTATGGAGTGGGTGGGCTATGACAGCAGTTATATGTTTTCTTATAGCCCTCGACCAGGAACACCTGCAACAGAAATGGAAGACTCTGTTCCTATCGAAGTTAAAAAAGAACGCTTGCAAAAAACGATCGACCTCCAAAAGTCTCTATCTGAACGTAACGGGAAAAAATACTTAAAACAAGAAGTAGAAGTGCTTGTGGAAAGTAAAACTACTCACAAAGACAGCGACTTTAAAGGAAGGTCCCCGCATTATTGGATGGTTAACTTTTCTGGCGGTAAAGAAGTTTTGAAACCGGGAGATTTAGCAAAAGTACATATTGAAGCGGCTTCTGGACACGCTTTAAAAGGAGTTTACCGCTCGCCAAACTAGATTTCCCCAGTATTATCCCTTTATTATTTTATACTTAGAACTTTTTTCAAAAAAATTTAATTTTTTATTAAAGTTTTAAAACCAGCTGCCGATACGTGAGTTAGGGACCATATCCCCTAATTTTTCGGAGCCTGGTTTCTCTTGAAAAATAACAAAAACTCGTTTCATTAAGAAAGGAAACGCCATGGAAACAAACGCGGTAGATCCATTAGGCCCTGCAGGAAGAAAACCGCCTGCAAATAAGCCGTCCGCGAATCCTAGGCCATCACAAACGTCTGAACAAGGAAAGGCGAATTCTGGCGAGGATTCGGTGACACTTTCGAGCGCGTCTCGGGCAGCAGCTTTAGCGCAAAAACTTCAAAATAGTGGGGGAGATGAGGTTCGTCGAGAAAATTCATCGTCGAAAAATCAAAACCAGTCTACCCCAACAAATTTGAGGCGATTATCGATCACTGACAACCAACAGGTAGTATTGAAAATCATAGATCCTTCGACCAAGGATGTGGTTAAGCAACTTCCCACGGAAGAACTGATCCGATTACGCGAAGCGGTACGTAGCGCAAACGAAAGTGCAGTTCAAATTCAAGAGACTGAATAAAAAATAAAGGAGGGGTTATGCCAATCGAAGGAGTAGGTACCGCAACATTATTGACTCGACCAAATCCTACATCAACTTCAAGTACATCAGAAAATCGAGAAGCGCCATCGGCAAATTCAGCTGAAACAGCGCCGTCAACAACAAGCGATTCAGTAACATTAATTCCACCTACGCCAACTGAAGGCGCCACTCAAGAAGGAAATTCGGAAGGAGCTTCTAACTTTGATTCTTCGGCCAACTCGGCAAATACTTCAGCGTCTGAAGCGGAAGTTAGCGAAGGCGGAAACTCTGAGCAACGAGTGGATTTGACCGTATAAATATATTAGCTTGAAGCGGCGGTCATGAATCGCCGCTTTATTTCTTCCGGCGTATGGGTGACACGACCCGTATTGTGATGGTCAAAATCAGGTTCGACCTTAACCAAAATAAAAGAAGGTCCTTCAGAATTTAAAGCGTTTCGAAATTCCCTCTTTAATCCCTCTAGTTCATTAACAACCAAAGACCTCCGATAACCGGAACTTTCCGCAACTTTTTGTAATTCAATTTGGCTAGATAGAGTTTTTTGATTTCCAGTGGACTCGTAAACTTCATTATCGATAGTCACATGCACAAGATTTTTAGGAGCGGCGGCGGCAATCATAGCCAAAGTCCCCATTGCCATTAAGACATTTCCATCTCCATCCAAAACAACTACCTTTTTTTCCGGTTGCGCAAGAGCCACTCCCAACCCCATAGACGAAGCCAATCCCATAGAACCTATCATATAAAAATTCGCTTCGCGATCTTTTGCATTGAACGCTTCTCTTCCTATAAAACCATTAGCGTTCACTACAGGTTCATTGTCTAACTCTGCCATTACGGCGGCTATCGCTTCGCTACCTTTCATCAAAAAATCCTTTTTTTACTAAAATCGTAAAAGGTAATTCATCTTCTACAATTGTTTGACGAGCCTTAGCTAACACTTCGTCTAAGTTATCTTGCGTTAAAACAGAATGTTCCATACCGGAAGTTTCTAAGAGCTTCTCGTTTATATCGCCCATAATAATATGTTCGGGCGCATCCTTACCTCCGCAACCTCTCCAACTCATAATAACCAACATTGGAATTTTATATATTAAGTTTAGAGAAGTAAAAGCGTTTAAGCTATACCCCAAACCAGAGTTCTGCATTAATAAAACGGGAAGTTTTCCCCCCATATACGCCCCGGAACATAACCCTACAGCCGCATCCTCTCTGACGGAAGCAAGATAAGGAAACTCATCTTGTTTTTCCAAAATGGAAATCAATCCCGCCAAAAGCGAACAAGGAACTCCAGTATAAAAATTAAAACCTTCTTGTTTTAACCGATTAAAAAAACTCTGAGAATTAAGCACGTTAAAAATTTCAAAAAAAAATTACCAATTATCGACGGAGCGTTCCCCGCCATATTGAACTTGAAGCTGATGAATCAACTTAATATATTCTTTAATTCCATTTAACCCGGCAAACTCAACGCCCAATTCTTTAGCCGCTTCAGCGCTCATTGGAACGCCTTCCTGGCCTTTAACGCCTTGAGCTTCGCCAAATGAATCGACAATATCGGCAATTAATTGACCCAAATCCAAATTATGAATATGACCGTCAACTAAATGATAGGCAGACTTTGCGTCAGATTTTCCAATTACTTTTTGAATCGCCTGGCATACAGCGTCGACGGAAACATACTTTGTGCTTCCTTTCAAATCAACATTGTAATTAGTCGCCAAATAATCGACTGTTTGAAACCATTCCGACTTATCAATCTCTGGTTTCACTCCATAAATGGTAACCGGTCGAAAAATTGTTAGATCAAAAGCACGCGCCTTATGATAAGAAAAGCAAAAAGCTTCGATCGCGGATTTAATAGCCCCAAATAAACCTGCAGGACGAACCGGATGATCTTCATCTAATGGGTTTTCGGCAGAAACAGATGGCAACACGTCTCCAAAAATAGCGCAAGCGCTCATAAAAATGAACTGTTTAACTTTTGCTTTTTTTGCCGCTTCCAGTAGTTCATAGCTACCATTGACATTTGCCTTCACTAATTCATCGGCAGTTTGGACAGGACCCGGAAAATGCGCCAAGTGAATCACTGTATCGGCGTCGGCAACTAGTTTAGCTAACGAATCCTTGTCAGTTAAGTCGCCAATTACATAATCAATATCTTCAAATGGTTTTAAATGTTCAACGACACTCGATTCGCGAATCAAAGCGCGAATATTGTATTTCGGGCCTTCCGGGTTTTCTTTATCCAACCTTCGAACAAGATGGGACCCGACCATCCCGGTTATTCCAGTTAACGCAATATTCATCACAACCTCCGGTAAACTTCAGATTGCATTATAAATTTAAAAAGATCGGGAAGTCTAAGTCAAAACATTAGGCAATACGAGGGAAAAGCTTAAAATCAAGCAAAAAGCCTAGAAGAAGCTGCTATCCGGTTTCCTTCCCAATTTGTAAATAGGTCATTATGGGAAGAGACCTTAGGGAAGTCAACCGGTTTTTAATGTAGAAGAATGGATTAGGAAGATTAGCCTGTTAAATTCCAAAGTTGATTACAAAGCTGTAATGGTAACATTATCAAATCGATTAACCGAAGTTTTAGTCGCTACTCCAACTTTGCCCGAAGAAAAAGTGGAATCAGATACCGTCAAATTCCAATCATTTGGTTCTGAAGATCCAGCGACCCAAAATTTTGCTTGAATACTATCCCCCTGAGCTCTGACTTTAAGGTAATGGGTCGTGTTTTTCAAAGAATCAAGCGCGACATCAAGCGTGGTTTCAGGACTCAATGTAGTTTCAGTACCGCCTTCAACTTTAACTACTTGCAGTTTAAGTTCTTCAACCGCATTATTTCCATTGCCGGTGATGCTTGAATAAATTTGAACTCTATAATAGTTTTGATCGTCTTCACCCTGGTGCCGAATTACCATACCAGAGTAATCTCCATCTTGCATTCCAGACCCATTTTTCCCAACTAAATCCACTTGGGCGTCGTAATTTGTAGATAAACAGCCTCCATCATACACTGCAATACCAGATCCATTTGCTGCGCTATGATAAACTTTTGTGCCCGAGGTGCTTATATTCCAATTGGTTTGACCGTATTCTGTCCAATTTGGGATTGTGTTCCCTGAAGCGTTTTCAAAATCCTCTGTAGCAATATTATCGCCCGCCGTAATTCCAGATGTAAATGAGATCGGAATTGAATTGTAAATAGGACGACTTTCTCCATCAACTGTCACCGTTGTATTAGAAGACAGCGTAATCGTTTTGGAAGAATCGCTAAAATCATAGCTTAACGATGTTTCTGCAGAGCCGCTTGTGCTTGTCGTAGCGGAAGCCACTGAAAGAGAACCACCATTTGCCGTAAAAGTTAGCACTTCTCCAGACATAGCTTGCCCTTGATTATCTACTAAGCCAGCCGTAATTGTTGTGGAAGTAGTTGGACAAGTTACGCTAGATGGACTGGCAGCCAGCGAAATTGATCCCCAAGGAGATAACGACAGATTTCTAGGAGAAATTTTTGCAGTGAAAGTTTTCCTATGATAGCCGTCGTTATAATTTGAAGATCCGCCATAAGTAGCAACGCTATTTGCCGTATAATTTCCACTGGACAAATATTCTGGTTTAGAATCAGGATTTCTACTTCTGACTAATAGTTCCATATCTACACGCCGGATATCGTTTAGCTGAGATTCAGAAGTAGAAAAGTTAAATGGCATCGTAGGGTCTACATTAGGATTATTCGCGTCGCGAGGTAACAAGTTTAGGTTTTTATCGTAATAGGACAAAATAAAATTATCGACATTCCTAGCGACAACTGATTTGGTGTAACCGCTATCTCCATTATTAAGAGTGTATTTATACAAGTTGTAAGGAGGATTATTCAACATCAATTCAATGCTATATACACGATGCTCATCGCTGGCTACATTTCCATCGTCATTTTGGTCAAAATAAGCGTCAACAGAAAAAGATTCCGTAACTGTACCCGAGGCTTCAGAAACGGCATAAACAAATACCTCATCATTCTGAATGGCGCCATCGTTATCTTCGTCATAAACCACGCTAAGATAATGATCGGAAGCAGCCAAAAAACGTCTACCACGAAATACGTTATAACCCGAATTCATTACCGATTTTGAAATAAACTCTTTTGTCGCTATCCCGGCGGTTTCAAGTTCTGAATTTTGGGTTTGCCGTTCAAAAATGATTCGTTCGTTTTGAAGAATTCCAACCATAAGAGCAATTATCAGTAGCGTCAAGCCTGCCGCCATAACAAGTTCTACCATCGTAAAACCGCGTTGGTTTGCCCAGTAAAACTCATTTTTATTTTCAGATTTTAAAAATCGCATCATTCTATTTGTCCCACCCTTTCAACGCTAAAAATGGAAGGAATAAAAGGAGGCCAATATGAGGGATTTTGAAAATTCACGTCCCATCCCCAAGTTCGGGTCGGGGCTGTATAAACAGGACAACCATAACTCCAACTCCCCTTCGCTTGTGAACTAGACCATAAATTAATAAACGCCCCATTTATGTACGCCGTTTTTCCAGACCAACTTTCGTGCATTCGCGGATAATTTTCTAAACCACCGCTATAAGTTCCGCCACCTTCTGGGGTTGGAACATTACCGCCGAAAAAAGCTGCGTTATAAGTAGTATTGGAAGCCGAATTACAACCGCCTGGATCCGACCAATTATTAGACAAAATATTAATCGCATCGCCTATTAACGCAACCCCGCGAGTGGACACCGTATTAAAATCGCCCTGTACATAAATTGCATTATCAGAAGCCACAGTCGTTTCGTCCAACAATTGCGGCGTAACGCTTTTAACTAAACGAATTGCCTGCATAGGGTCGGAATCGTTTGCAGAATTTGCGTCGGCAGACCGCGATGCGTACACTAATATTCCTCCGCCTCCATCGCTATCGGAAGCCGACTTTAAGGTCAAACCTTGGTTGCTTAAATACTCAACATACCATTGCTCTAATAGATTCAAATCGATATCGGTAAAACTTACCGCTCGCCCTTCTCGATTATCTGTAAACGCGCTAGTAGATTCATATATTGGCGGAGAATCAACTGTAGTACTTGAAACTCCTTCCGAAATACTAGGAGGATTTGTCGCTAATAAACTTGTAACATCCGTATTTGCGCTTGGTTGAGAAACGGTTATGGTAATCCCGCCTCCCACTCCACCTGTTCCCACAATTTTAATACCATCGACGTTTGAAGCTTGCGGATCGCCAGCTCGGGTCTCATAAAATCCATTGCGATTAAAAGCTGTTTTATTTGTAGCTGTTAAAATATCTTCGTTAACTAAAACATAATTACCAAATCGCTCTTCTTCAGACTCTTCATTATCTTTCGTAATATCTCCGGTGAAAGTAGTGGTCGGAGAAAAACTAGTCCCAGAACTTGAAGTTTTTACGACAACATGATCCCCTGAATAAGTTGACCCATTATTTTTTCTTTTTAAATAAATACTACCTGTCGCCGTCATAGCGTGCGGCGAAATAATTCCCGATTCGTCATAATTGCGCAGGTTAAAATAGTTGTTCGTTCCAACATAAATATCTCCATTAGAATGAATCCTTCCCCAACTATTCAAGGTTGGACCGGGAAGTATCTCTAAGTCAGCCGCATTACCGCTTCCGCCATAAAAGATGAAGAATTGAACTAATGGCGTTTCTAAAATTCTAACCGTCTCTTTAAGATCATTTCTAGAACCATCGGTATTAGAAACTGATTTTGCTTCAATTTCATAAGTGTGAGCGTAATGATTGATTAAATTATTTCCACTAACCGTTTGATAAACAAACTTCCCAGAAGGGTTTGTTACCTTATAAAAAACTGTATAATTATTAAAAGTTTTAGAAATAAATCCATCGCCATCCGCGCCAGCGTAATCTGCCGATTGCGTATAGGTGCTTAGATTTTCGAATTCTGTAATAATGGCGTCTACCGCCAAATCTAATCCCACTTCCGCAGAGTAGAAAGCTCTCTTTATTTTCTTATGTGAATCGGAACTTAAAATATTTAAATTGGCCGATTGCAATGCTCCCAAAGCTAAAACAGCTAATAGAGAAACAATAGCCAAAAACATAATGAGAGATATTCCACTCTCATTGGCTAGAACTGACCGCCACAATTTTTCTTGTTTTAATTTAATATTCACCTCAACACCTATTTTATTTTTAGATAAATTGTCTACGGTGTAAAAGCGTTGCAAGTTGAACGCTTTTTGATTGTCCCTTCATATCTGTCCAAGTTACTTCTACTGTCGATTGGATAACGCGTATTTGATCGGGAGTGTCAAATGAAATATCCCCATTTGCAACAGCGCTCGTCGATGTATCGTAAACTTCTAAAGTCGAAGTTACCGTATAAATATCGCTTGTCTCGCTGCTTGAATACTTATAAGCGCTATTACGCGTCATTGAAGCGAGAAGACCTGTTTTCGAAGTCACATAAGAGAACCCATAATCGCTTCCGGTAGCTTCATTTGTAGATATGCGCTTTATCTCTTCCATTTTGTTGCTGGCTAACTGCGTCGCTTTATTTTCTTGTTCCGCCCTTTTGTTAAAATATGACACATTTCCA
The DNA here is from genome assembly GCA_038154245.1 of Nitrospinales bacterium. Taxonomy (GTDB): domain Bacteria; phylum Nitrospinota; class Nitrospinia; order Nitrospinales; family JAJDAT01; genus JAJDAT01. Next base: position 73,203 of record JAYOZP010000005.1, read on the forward strand.
GCGGACGAAAGAAACGCCACAAGAGCCACCGCTAATATTAGAAGACCAATGGCAACTTCCAACATCGACAATCCACCTTGGTTTTTTATTACTTGCGTAATACGGTCGGGAAAAAGTTTTTTTGTCATTTTTTGTCTAAAAGTTATCATGTCCATGGCCCTGGCGAAGCTCCAGAAGAATATTTCCAGTATTCGACGGCGCCCGTTGCCTGAACAACGCTAACCGCTCTCATAAGATCGTTTTTCACCGATAAATCTTCAGATGGAAGCACATAAACAGAACCGCTTTCACCTGCGCTACCTCTTGAATTAAAGGTAATTTGTTTATCGCCACCCATTGAAATGCCTGAACTTAAGGCATTTCCATCGACATCCTGAACTCCGCTGTTAACGCCAAAAACAATATTGTCCTTCAAAGTTACGGTGGTAACATCTTCTCCAGCATCTTGAACACCATCGTCGTTAGTATCAATATGAATTGTATATTGATGAGTTCCGGTATTTTGAAACGTAACGATGGCATTATTATGATTCCTAATGGCCTTTGATCGGGCTAACTGCAAATCAAAATAGATTTGACGAGCAACTGCCTCAGCTTTGTTTCTTTTTATCCACTGATTCATGTTAGGAATAGCAAATATCATTACAATTCCCGCTACCGCTAAAACACCAAGCATTTCAAACATGGTAAAACCCTTTTGCGAACTAACATGGTTTTTTTCCGGTTTTTTAATTTTAAGTTTTTTTATTTTCATGGTTTTCGGATTGGAAAAATTTTCTTTAACGTTAATAAAGCAATTTGAATGCCAATCTCAAACGAAACCTCGCAAGGCCTAATTTATCAAGGGATTTTTTTTAATTATATCTCGATTTGAGATTCTAGCAAGAAAATTAAATAAAAAATTGTGTTCTTTATTGACCAATGTTTAATTTTTTATACACTTTAGCTGATCAATAATTATGTTCAAAGTTCAAGAATCAAAAGATTCTATATAACAGTTATACTTAATGAATTTAATTAGTTGCGGCGACCCTACGGCTGAGAAGGCTAAAGCCAACCACTGCATTAAGCATGGTTGGAGCAATATGAGCTGGAAAGTATATTAATGAAAAAGCGATAAACATCCCTAAAGAGCTGCAAAGGATTAAATGATCTTTTTCAAATAATTTGATACCTCTTAAGGGACTAATAATAGTTCCAATAAGTAAGACAAATCCTACTAAACCTGTTTCATAAAGAAATTGCAATCCATCATTATGAGCGTAGGTAAAAATTCCAAAAGTTTTAAACTTTTGTTTTGGGGGGAATTTAATTTTAAAAGTACCTAAACCATGACCTACAAACCAACGCCCTTTATAATGATCAAAAATTTCTTTGTTAATTTGCAGTCGGATGCTTATCGAAGGTCCAATTCCCGCGGCCAGATTTCGATATTCTTTTGGAGGATTATATTTTAGAGCTAAAACGGCGGATATCATAAAAACCAATGAAGCTAAAAGCCATGGAATTTGCTTATTTTTTATAAAATAAAAAGCAAAAGGGAAGGTTACTAGAATATAACCTAGCCAATCGTTGGGGTTTCCAAACATCCCATTAACACGTAATAATTGTTTCCCCTTAGTAGGTAAAACCCATTCTAAGTTCGTAACCATTACGTTTCCCGATCTTTTATAAACAATGGCTTTCAAGTAATTCTTTCCTTCTATTTCAAATCTACCTTCTTTTAATTCCCCTTTTTCAGATAACTTCTGTGTAAATTTCTTGGCAAAAACCCCTCCTTCCCACTGTATAGCATAATTAACTGCTGTTAATATTGGATGAAAATTGAATAATTGCAGAATTCCATAAAAAAATACTATCCCAAAAGAAACTACAATTGCTTTTTTTAACCATAAGAAATCGTCTTGGATTCGTTGAATCATCAAATAAAGACAAGAATAAGCCAACACAACGACAAAAGCTGGGAAAGAGACTTCATTTTCGCGAAACATGGTAAATAAGTTCAAATAAACGAGAAGACTGGCCAACCATTTATTATGAAACCAAATAAAATAAGCAGGTAGTAAAGCTAAAAATGAAAACAGCGCTCTTTCTTTAATTTCACGCGCCCAATCACCCTCGGGTGGAAAAGAAAAAACCCACGGAATGAGCAAGATAGCTGCGGAAAGTATGTATTTGTAGCGCATGAAACGCGCCTTTGTAGGAAGGGATTAAAATAATTAAACTTTTTTAAAGTCTAACTTCCAGTGATCGGCGAAGTTGTATTTGCTATTACGTCAATTATAATAGACGCAATGGTATCAAGGGATTGAGCTGTAAATACTGCCGATCCGGGGCTAGTCCCAGTAATAGTAGCGGTAAAATTAGCAAAGCTTGCAGAAGCTCCCGTGACAACGGCAACAGGAGGAGAAGCAGTAGCATTCTCGCGAGTTCCTGCGGCTAAAGTTAAAGTACTTGTCGATTGCGAAAGGGTCGCTTCTCCTGAAATTGAGAAGTTAGCGACTATGGCCAAATCAGCCTGTGTAGAATCAGCCGCGTTGACCGGTCTTGCTGAAAAAAATAAGTTACCTGATGTATCAGAAAAACATTGGGAACCATCAGCCTGACTACAACTTACACTAATATTAATTAATGCTTGATCTCCAACCTTAATAGTGTTTCGGTTACTGGCAACATTTAAAGTTCGGCTACTTCCCACTGCAGTAGTGCCGCCAACCGTTGTAGAAACGCTTCCATCGCCTCCATTAGCTTCATTACTTGCGGAACCACAGCCATAATAAAAGCCAGCTGAAGCAGCTAACAATATTATTAAAAACCATCTAAAGATTTGGGCTTTCTGTCTCATGAAAACCAGCTAACCTCTCTTCAAAAACTTAAGTGGATTATTATTTTCAACTATTTACAAAAAATTATCAAGAGTCTTTTTTAATGTGGCTTCTGGAACTTCGTCTATTATTTCAACTTCTCCAATTTTTTTTGCAAGGATAAACTTAATCTTCTTTGCGGTAGTTTTTTTATCGTGATACATAGACTCAATTATTTCGTTTGGGTCTAAAGCTGGAGATTTAACCGGTAAATTTAATTTACTTAATAACTTTTCAACACGCTCGCCAACTAAAGATGAACATTTATCCATTTCATTTGATAGGCGAGAGGCAAATGCCATACCAATTGCCACAGCCTCTCCGTGTTTATACTGAACATAATGTGTCAAAGCTTCTATCGCATGACCGAAAGTATGCCCAAAATTTAAGATCATTCTGCGTCTACTTTCTCTTTCGTCGCTTTCAACAACCTGCGCTTTGATTGCGCAGGAAGTTTCTATAATCTTGCTCAAACATTCAGGATCTAACTTCAAAATCTTTTCTGAATTTTCGTCTAAATAGTCGAATAATTCAGGATCGGCTATAACCCCATATTTAACGACCTCGGCTAAACCAGCTCTAAACTCATCAGAAGGTAGCGTTGATAACGTTTCTAAATCTATCAATACAACCTTGGGTTGATAAAAAGCCCCAATCATATTTTTGCCGCGAGGATGGTTCACAGCTGTTTTACCGCCAACACTACTATCTACTTGCGCCAAAAGAGTCGTTGGAATTTGAACAAAAGGAACGCCACGCATATATGTTGCGGCGATAAATCCCGTTAAATCCCCAATTACCCCACCACCTAGAGCGACCAGCATAGTATTCCGATCACAATTAAATTCCATTAAACAATCGTAAGCCTTATCAGCCGAGGCGAGTGATTTATGCTCCTCTCCTTCGGGAATTTGAATGGTTTCTACATCAAATCCAGCTTGCTTTATACTTGATCTTGCTCTATCGCCATATAATTTGTCTATTTCAGGGTTGGTTATAATAATGGCGCGCATTCCGCCGCCAATTTTTCCAAGAACCGATCCAATTTGTTCTAAAATCCCAGTACCGATAAGAATATCGTAACTTCTAGTCCCTAAATCTACCGTCAAACGCTTCATTCAGAATTTGCCTCAAAATCTTGCACGACAACTGGAGTAATAAAAATTAAAAGCTCCTCTATCAAATCCGTATCTAGTCTTTTTTGAAATAAATTTCCCAGAAGAGGGATGCTCCCTAAACCGGGCACCTGATTACGATTTTCATTAATCGTACTTTCGTAAAGTCCTCCTAAAACGGTTGTATCCCCATTTCTAACTAAAACCTCGGTTGAGGCTTCTTTTTTTGTTATGGAAGGAACGCCATTAACGCTATTACCAAAATCAGCGGCATTTTTTTGGGCCAAAATTTTCATGTAAATATTACCATCGGCTGTAATATGAGGGGTCACAGTTAAACTCAAAGAAGCGTCCACAAATTGTACCGATGTTCCATCCTGAGAAACCGTTTGATATGGAATGCTTCGCCCACTTTCTATCTTTGCCTCTCTATTATCTAAAGTAGTTACTTTGGGATTTGAAATAACTTTACCACGCCCCTGCGACTCAATCGCCGCCAATTGAATATCCAATCTCGTATCTCCAACTAAACTCCCCAACGTAAGACCAATGCCGCCTGCCGGAGCATTGGTAGTTGGCAAATCAACAATAAAACCGCTAGTGGTCAGAGTACTCGGCCCAACCGTAATTTCATTTGGAAATTCTTTATTTGTTATTCTCGAAATAGTTCCTCCCCATTGGATCCCAAGATCCTTAGTAGCGTTCTTATTTAATTCCACTATTCGAGCTTCAATCATTACTTGCGGAGGCATAATATCTAACGTCTTAACCAAGTTAATCATCTCATTCAAACTGGTTCGGATATCCGTTAGCACCAAAGTATTTGTTCTTGCGTCGGTGGTTATCCTACCTCTTTCAGTTCGTAATCCTTCTAAGTTTTCTGTCAGAGTTGTTATATCTGCGTAACTAATTCTAATAACTTCAGTGAAAAGATCGGCAGCTCGCTTTTTCGCTTCATTCGCCAAAACTTCATTTTGTTTAACCTGTCTTCGTCCCTCCGCTTCTTGAGCTAGCTGCGCTTGAGTGGCAACTCTCATAATATCGTTAAAACACTCTCGCCCTAATCCATTATTTTTAAGAATAATATTTAAAGCTGTACTCCAGGGAATATCAACAAGCCGCGTAGTAACTGTGCCCGAAACTTCCGGAGAAACTACGATATTAAACTTACCCGTTTCTGAAATAATTCTTAATATGTTTCTAAGTTCGGCTCTTTGAAAATCAAAAGATATTTTTTTCTTGTCCCCAGTTAGAAGGAAATCGCAAGAATCGCCTTTAGCCCCTTTTTTAGTTTTTGCGGCCTTGTCTGCAGCGGATTCTAATAAACCTTGCGATGTATTAGCTAACGATTCTAGATCCTTACTAAACTTTGGAGGCTTTGTCTGTAGAGTTTTTTCTTTAACTATTTGAGATTTCAGTTCAGCGACACTATTTTCCATAACTGGCGCAACATCTTTTTGGGCGTCAATTACTTCGGTGGTCTCTGACTCGTTAATCTCATTTTTAGCGACTTTTATTCGGAGAGTTCCATCCTGATTTACTCTGGTTACGCTATAGTCGATATTAGAATTTTGAAGACTTATTTCTAACCTCAATACTCTAGATTCGTCAAAATACAACGGACGAATTTGGGAAATAGCTCCTTTATTCACTTCAATTACAGGAGCAAGTTTCGCTTTTTCAACACGAGGAATATCCATTATCAAACGATCGGGATTTCCCAATTTAAAAATTGTATATTGAATTGGAATCGTAGATTGTATTTTGACAATCACTCCCGATGTATTTTCTGAAACTGAGACTCCGGTAATTTTGGGCAAAGGTTCCTTAGAATTGTCATTTTGCGCAATAATAAAACCTTCATCCGAAAAATTACTAGTCCTTCCAGGATCGCTCCAAACAGTAGGTTTATCTTGAGCTGAAAATCCTAATACCGGAATGAAAAATGAAATCGCAACAGTGAAAACAATTCCTGGCAATATTTTTTTAAAACGCAATAGTATCAACGGTTCTCCAAGCTTTGAGCCGGTTGGTTATTTACGGCTGAAACGTCCATAAATGTTAAATCTTTAAACGTCGACTCTATTTTGCCATCGTATAATCTAACTCTTTCTGTAACTACAATCTTATCTGGCAATATTTCTTTTACGACGCCAAAATTAGGGCCGACCAGTTCGCCCGTTTTAACAGTATGTCCTTTATTATCTGCCGTCTCTACCAAAGCGACAATTTCTTCGCCAGCCATTATGGTTCCGACAAAACGAACTTGACCGTAGCCCACTTGCAGCGGGGTTTTAGGAGTCAAATCTTTATTTTTTGAATAGATCTTCAAGAGATTGGGTGTAAGCATGCCGACAATTGGTGAAAATGGATCACTCTCTCTTTGTTTCTGGAGAAGTACTCCTGGCTTGATCTTCACAAACTCACTCTCCTTCATTTCGTCAAGCCTATCCTTAATAG
>JAYOZP010000005.1:79651-111256 GCA_038154245.1 Nitrospinales bacterium
CGAGTCCTCTGTCAATTAATTGCTTATAGAAACGAACAACGCTAAGGTATGCTCCTATTTCCATTCGTTCTAACTCAGTTTTTTCTCGAAATAAACCGGCATAATGGTCTAAGTCTTGATACAAAGAAGAATCGTCATTTTTAATCTTTTTGAAAAGTTCTAAAGGAATTGGTTTCAACGTATCAAGTTCTTCAGCTCCAAATTTTTCGTCAATATCTGTAAATTTTTTAGCCTGGGCAGCTAGCAATTTACTATTCATTATTTTTGCGTTTCTAAGAGATATAAGGTCATTATCATACTCAAATTTATCAATTGAAAATATTCGGATAATATTTCCAACACACTCTTGTCCTAAAAAGTAATTTGTCAATAAAGCATTTAGGGCAATGTTCCAGGGAACTTCATTCAATTTCATAATAACTTTTCCCTGAACATCGGGAGAAATAATCATATTTAAGTTTCCAATTTCTGAAATGAATCTCAGTACATTTCGTATGTCCCCATTTTCAAAATCAAAAGATATTTTCTTTTTTTCTCCTAAAATAATCTCATCGCAGGAATTTTCCTTAAGCCTTTTTTCCCTAAAAATTCGACTTGCAGGAAATCTTGCCTCATTAACTAATTGTTCAAGACTCGCCACCCGAATAATGTCGTTGAAACATTGAGCTCCTAACCCATAACCTCTTAATAAAATCTTTAAGGCCTTGTTCCATGGGACTTCAGTAACCCTTAAAGTCGCCATACCTCCGACATCTGCAGAAACAATCAAATTTGATTTTGAAATTTCAGATAAAGATTTCAGAATGCTTCGTATCGGCGCATTTTCATAGTTAAAAGAAATTTTTTCCTTAACCTCTCGCGATAAAATATCCTGGCAAGTTTCTTCTGCATAAAAATCGTCTGGAAGAGCCAAGTCATCCGAGCCGCCTCCCTTTGAAACGTCTTTCTTCATTAACACTACTGAATCTGTTTTATTAAATTTAGGTGAAACGTTAGATTCTTGTATCCCTTCCTCTACCGTTTTTTTGAGGTTTTCTTCAGGTTGATTGGACTGCCCAAAAGAAAGGTTCGATATTCCAAAGGAAATAGCCAAAAAAACACCCAAAAATGTCAAAATAAAAGTCGGCTTCAATGTTATGTCCTTTTCAATTAAAGACGTTTTAAAAAACCAGGCTAAGTTAAAATATATTCTATCGCATTAGCTTTTAGAAAATATTCGATTCATTAATAATTTAAGAGTTTTGCTTAAGTCTTATTTCGTCAGTTTTTGAAGAAATTTTTCCGTCAAAGTTCCTTTTTTTTTCTAAAATCACAATTTTGTTTGATTCAATCGCTTGTATTATTCCAAAGTTTGCTCCAATAAGGCTGCCAGGTTTTACCGAATGACCTTTTGAATTTGAAGTTTCCACCAACGCTCTTTTATTATTTTCTTCCCAAATAATACCCACTAGCTTAAGTTTTTTTATTGGCGTTTGAAGCGGAGTCTTTGGACTTTCTTTTGCCTTTTTGTTCGCTAATTTAATTAAATCGCGGTAACGATTTACAATTCCAAAATATTTACTTTTTCCCACTTTTCTTAAGTAACTTTTTTCTCGAAATAGTTTCCCATATTTTTCCAAGTTTGAATATAAACCCGGATCCAATTTCTCGATCTTCTTAAAAAATTCATATGGAATCGGCTTTAACTTTTTCAGTTCTTTTCCAAATCTTTTAAACGTATCTTTTTTGGTTTCCTTGCTATATGGGTTTGAATAAACCATTCCAGATAAATCCGCCTCAAGAACTCCTTTAGCTTTCGATAATAAAGGCACAAAAGGATCTCTTTTATCTGGAAATAAATAGTCTGGATTCAAAAAATATCTTTTTGCTCGGGCCTCGATCGATTTAGGAAACTCTTTCTTCTTTTTTTTAGATTTTTTCGGCTTACCGCTTGGTTTCTTTATATCAATTTCAGAATTTAAATCAGAACTCAGGCTCTGCAAAGAATCTCTATCGGATTGCCCCCAGGAGACTCCTCCAGTAAATAATATCGCTAAAAAAACAACTACAATTTTCTTCATGAAATATTTATTTGCCAACATTAGCTAACTCAGGTATTTTTTGGCGGTTTATCTTCCGCTCCGTCTATATAACTAAAAGTAACCGCCATAGAACTAGTTTCAAGTTTTCTAGCTTTAACTCTTCTATTTCCAACCTTAATGGAAATATTCTTTGGTTCTAATTTTAGATTGCTAATATTTACAATTCTCAACAAATTTTGAATGGATTCAAAAAAACCAATTGTCTGATAAAATCCGCCCGACACCCGAATTTCGATTTGAATTTCCTTATAAAAATCAACTTCCTTTTCTGGTTTTGACTCGATCAATAATATTTCCAACCCCATAATCTCGCCAATTTCGGCAATTTGCTTAATGAAAGCCAACACCTCTTTTCTTCTTGGCATTTGGCTTTTTATTAAAGCCAATTTACCGGTCGCTTGGGATAAGCCAGATTTAATTACGTCCTTTTGTTTAATCAGATTTTTATAACGTTTTAATTTTTCCTCGGTCTGTTCTCTTTTTGTTTGCAGAGCAACCATTTCTTCTTCTTGAAAACTATACAAAGAAAAGTAATAACCAATAAAAAGAAATACGCCAAAAGCCGCCGAGGCAGCAAGCATTTGAACTAAATTATATTTACGCAATTGGTCGTAAGGCAATTTGTCGAAAAGCGCGTCCATTTATTTCTTTTTTTTCTTTATTGGTTTATCGTTGGGTCCAGCTTTTTTATGGCATAAAATAATAAATCCCCAAACAGGATCTCCTTGTAAAAAGGTTTTTTCAATTTTATACATGACAACTAATTTAAAATATTCAATGCGCTGTAGGTATTGCGAATATTCTAAAATAACAGATTCTTTTAATGCCGTACCTTCAATTACAATAATTTCTTGAGAACCTTCTTCAAAAACTATTTTAATGTTCTTGCTCTTCAAATACTTTTTATCCACTTGGCGAATCGCGTCTAACCAAAGATCTTTTGGAATTTTTCCAGAAAGATCTTCTAGCATTTTTGAAGGACTGGTTTGATCCTTTCTTAATTTTTCAATACCCTTAATAATCTGATCCGCTCGCCTTTTCCGAACTTTCATTTTGCGAATAACTCTTACTTGAGGTTCTAATGCGTTCACCTTTTCTTGCACCGCCAAAGCTTCTTCTTGCATTGTCATAATTTGACCTTGCTTTTGAACCCACACAACTAGAATTAACAAGATAAACCCACTAACTATGCCTAAGCACACTACCGTCTTTTTTTGAACGGCTACTCTTTCCAACTCCTCTCTATAATCAAGGAGGTTAATGCGAATCATGTGTAATCAAACCTTCTAGCGGCTAACCCTAAAGCTACTGCCGTTAATGGGGCAAGCTCCGCGACGCATTCAGCGTCAAATTTTTTGAGATCTACTTTTATATTCCGGAATGGATTAAATATTTCCGTTGCAATGCCTAATCGATCGGCAAAAAGACGATCCACCCCGCTCAATAGCGCTCCTCCTCCTGTTAAAAACGCTTGATCAACGGAACAATTTTCCGAGTTTTCAAATCCTCCAATTGAACTTTTAATTTCTTCAATAATTGGATCAAAAGATTCTAAAACGATTTTTCTGACTATCTCTTCGTCAATAGAATCTGGAAAATTTCCCCGTTTAAAGTCTTCCGCTTCTTGTGGAGAAATTTTAAATTCAGTTTGAAGTTTCCCAGTACATTGCAGTCCTCCGAATCGAAAATCCCGAGTAAAGTGAGTAAATCCATTATTGATAATATTTATATTAGTAAATGAAGACCCAAGGTCTATTAAAACTACACATCCCATATGCTCAAGATTTTCGGCAATGTTGATCGCATTCATCATCGCAAAAACGTCTAAATCCATAATCACAGGCTTTAACCCAGCCCCTTCTAAAATCTCCATTCGCGATTCGATTATTTCTCTTTGCACAGCAACTAAAAGAACTTCCATCTTATCTTTTGATTCTGGATCGTCCTTGGAGCCTGGTATTTGACCTGGTTGCCGAAGTATTTGGAAATCCATGGTTACATCGTCTATATCAAAGGGAATATATTCCTCGGCCTCCTCCTGAATTTTTTCAGAAAGTTCCTCCTTGGACATAGCAGGCATTTTTATCTTTTTGATAATTACAGCCTCTCCTGAGACCGACGCAATAGCGTATCGAGATTTAACGCCTTCGGCTTTTACTAAACTCGCGAGGATATCCGTGACTCGATCAATATCTTTAATGGAACCATCCACAATTGTTTCTGGTTCTAATGGCATTATTCCAAAGCTAACTAATTCATAACGATCGCGAGAAAGGCGTAACTGGGCAAGTTTTATGGAGTGAGAACCGATATCTACGGCAACTAAAGGTAATTTGGAAGTAAGAAACATTGAAAAATTTTCGTTCCTTGACAAACTGGAACCAAACTTTTCCCAAAACTGAGGCGGGCAGGAAAAATTCTAAATGTTCCAAGTCGGGATGTAACCCAAATGGCTTTTAACGGTTATAATTATACACTTTACCGTTACCAATCATTGAAAAATTTACCTTTTTATCTTTGGTTAGGGTTTTCTATAATTTTCCTTTATTTCCCTCAAAAATTAAGAAACTAAAGCAAGTCCAAAAATTTATATTATAAAAATACAACCGAAAGCTTAAAAACAAATCCCAAGACTATTTAGGGCGCATACTCATCAATTACAGAAAATCATTACTAAATTATTTTCTCTTCTTTAAAAAAGCGTTTTCTTCAAGTTAATCTTCATCGTCTTCAACGAAAATTTTTGTACGTTCGGTTAATTTATAACCTAAAGCGGTAATAATTTTCCTTTTCGTATCTAATCTACAATCATTACCCTTTTCAATCCGGTCAATGGTTTGAACAGTAACATTAGCCTTGCGAGCTAGCTCTGCCTTACTCATCATTTTGGATTCTCTAATTTTTTTTACACTGTTTATAGCCACTATTTCGGCCCTCCCCTAAAAATGGATGCGAATGGGATGTATTTCCGATTACTTAAATTTTTTGGAATAGGACGATCATATCGGAAATAACATCCTTTGTCAACAAAATCTCTCTAAAAATACTAAATATATTTAAATTTTATATAAATTAAATATAATTAGCATGTTATTTTTCGGTTTTTTTTGCAAAACTCTTAATAGAAATTTGAAAAGTCTTATTCAAAAGTTTTGCTTTTATATTAAAGTTTTATTTTTTTATAAAAAAAATGGCAGTTAACCCTATTAAAAACAAACATTTATAAAAAATAAACGTTTGAGCGTGAGTTTTCTTTAAATACCCAAAAAAATTCATTTTGAAAAAAGAGACCTATCAAAGACTTAAAGTACTAAAAACAAAGGCAAAAGTTTTTATTTGAAAAAAAATTCTAAAAAAACTAAAAAAATTTTCTGTTTATTGGGTTTCATAAATCAATTTAATACGGCATTTTTTAGATTTTTAATCTAAAAAAATTGAAAATTGAAAAAAATGTTTGAATCTCTCAAGAAAGCGAATCGACAATTCTTTTATTTGCCGCTGGAAAGGGAAACTGCGACAACGAACCTGGATCTACCCATTTCCATTGTTGGCAACTAACTGCTTTAATCTTCCCTTTTAATAGCCGACACTTGTATACGTGGAGGGTCACTCTAAATTGAGTGTACGAGTGTTTGATTGTCATTAACTTATTTTGAATCTGAATTTCAACGCCAAGTTCTTCGCGAATTTCTCTATCTAAACACTCTTCCGGCGATTCTCCAGATTCAATTTTTCCTCCAGGAAATTCCCATAAATCAGCCATTAATCCATCTTTTAATCTTTGTTGGATATATATTTTTCCTCCGCGCCAAATCACCCCAGCGCTAACTTCAATCTTTTTAGACGGAGCTTTAGGTTTAGGCGGTGGGTAAAGGTGTTGCTCTCCGTTAATTTTTGCCTGACAACAATTTTTGAGTGGGCAAAATAAGCAACCAGGTTTAGAGGGTAAACAAACCGTAGCTCCAAGTTCCATCAAAGCTTGATTAAAGTCTCCGATCTTTTTTTTAGGAAGAATCTCTTCAGCCGATTTCCAAAGGATTTCTTGAGAAGCCTTCGACGCCCCATTTTCGTTTAATCGAAATAAACGAGAAAGAATACGTTTTACATTTCCGTCTAAAACAGGAGTTTTTTTTTCATATGCAATACTTAATATCGCTCCGGCTGTATAACGACCTATCCCTGGAAGAGTCATTATCTCTTTTAATGTATTTGGCACTTTACAGTTAAACTGATCAACAACCAATTGAGCGGCTTTACGTAAATTTCTAGCCCGAGAATAGTAACCTAAACCTTCCCATAATTTTAAAACTTTAGATTCAGGAGCTTCGGCCAAAGCCTGAATAGTGGGAAATTCGCTAGCCCAGCGTTCAAAATATGGAATGACCGTTTTAACCTGGGTTTGCTGTAGCATTATTTCGGAAATCCAAATTAAATACGGGTCTCTTGTTTTTCTCCATGGCATCTCTCTTTTTGCCAGACCGTACCACTTCAACAATGCGACTTGTAGTTTTTTCAGTTTCTTGGCGTGAATCATACAAGGTAAACTAAACGCCCGTGGCGTGTTTATCCCAAATATGCTTATGCAACTGAGTTTGTAGGCGAACAGATAAATTATCTTTTAAAATCCATTCGGCAAGCAAACGCAAACTTACAACTTCAAAAACTGGAGAGAATAAAACGTTTGCCTTTTCTTCTAATTCATACTTCTTCAAAATTTCGCGACTCCATTCGTAATCATTCCGATCCCCAATCACAAACTTAATTTCATCGTGCGGAGCTAATCGCGATAAATTTTTAAAATCGTTTTTATCAACTTCACCGCTGCTTGGGCATTTCAAATCAACAATTTTGATAACTTCTTTCGGCACGTCTTGAATAGAAAGGGAACCCCCGGTCTCAAGCATTACTTTGTAATTTAAATTTAAAAATCGCTTCATCAAGTCAATAGATTCACTTTGCAAAAGAGGCTCGCCGCCGGTTATTTCAACCAATCGAAGGCCAAACTTTTCTACCGTGGCAACCGTTTCGCTAACCGTCGTCTCTTTTCCGTCATAAAAAGCATATTCGGTATCGCAATAGCGGCATCGCAAATTACAACCTGTCAACCTAACAAACACGCATGGCAACCCAGCATATGAGGACTCTCCCTGTACGCTTTTAAAAATTTCAGTTATTTGAAGCATTGAATAAATTTAAATAGTTTAAAAGTATCTAATAAGCCTAACAAACTTGAGATTAACTACCTAGTAACTGGAACGTTCTCAAGCTTTCCAGAAATTTCAAGCATCTTACCATCTCGAATTATCGTCAAGTTAATTTCTCTCCCAGGACCAAGACCTAATAATTTCCTTCTAAAATGAAAAAAACCTTTTAATTTTTCTCCATTCAACTTAACAACCGCATCTCCCTTAAGAAGTCCCGCTCGTTGAGCTGGACTTTCAGGAACCACCTCGTCGGTTAAAACTCCCCCTAACTCAGAATAACCAGATTCAATCGCTTCTTCTAAACTCAATGGTTTAACGGAAGCGCCAAACCAACCTCTTTCTGTTTTGCCTAAAATTAAAAGAGGCATTATTTCTTTAACTGTATTAATGGGAACGGAAAAACCAATATTCTGAGCCTTTGAAATTATTGCCGTATTGATACCAACCGTTTCCCCGTATAAATTGATCAAAGGGCCTCCGCTATTTCCTGGATTTATTGCGGAATCGGTTTGAATAAAATCCAACAACTTATTATCCTCGCGCGGGAAAACTCTTTCTTTGGCGCTCACTAATCCCGAAGTAACAGAATGACGAAGCCCAAGAGGGTTACCAACAGCCAACACCATCTCTCCCACTTTTAATGCGTCGGAATCTCCAAGCAATATCGGTTCAAATTCTTGAGAAGATTCAATCTTTATCAAAGCAACATCGGTCAACCTATCCACACCTATAATTTTTCCCGGAAATTCTTTTTGTTCTCCTGAAAGCACTACCCTAATATCAACAGCGTTTGATACGACATGAGCGTTGGTCAGAACATACCCCTGACTATTAACAATAAATCCGGAGCCAAGACTCAACCCCTCGGTTCTGAAGGGAACTGGAACCTGGAACGGAATAAAGTCTAAAATTGTGGAAACTAAAGGAATTTGAAATGGGAGCAAATCATTGGGAGAAATTCCAAAACGCGCTTGCCGTTCTTCAACTTTTTTTGCGTAAAGATTAACCACGCCATTTCTAATAGATTCGGCGGTTTCCGCAAAGGTTGAGTTCGTAATAACTATTGGTTCTTTTTTTAAAGAAGAGTCGGATTCTTTCCAAAAATTCTTTAGTTGAATCTGTTCTGGGTCTAAATCGCCAAAACTATTGTCAAAAATTGGGTTATCTCTAGTTACAATTTGCTTCGGAAAACCTGAGGGGCTTTTAGAAACAGAACACGAGATAACAAAAAAAATAAAAGTTATAAAAGCTAGATAATGCGGAGCGATCAATTTAATTTTTAAATTTTTGACCATCAATTTTAAAAACCTAATTCAAATTTATTAAGCGTCGGTAATTGATAAACATAACTTCGCAAAAAAAGCGGATCAATCAGGAAATAATTAAGAAAAATTATTGTAACGGTTCTTTCAGAGTGTATCCAGCAAAAGACCGCCATCCACCGTAAAATTAGTGGCAGTTATCCAGCTTGCTAAATCTGAAGCTAAAAATAAAACCAACCCTGCAACATCTTTGGGCTCTCCCATCTGTTTTAATAAAACTGTTTGCGCTGTTTCCTTACGAATTTCGTCTTCCACAACCAAAGGATCTTTTCCACTATTTTTTGCTGCAGCTTTAGCTTCTTTTTCCCACGACCCACTCCAAACAGGCCCGGGAGAAATAGCGTTAACTCGAATTTTATCCGAAGCAAACGTTTGGGCTAAAGAACACGTCAAATTAGAAAAAGCCGCTTTCATAGCGGAATAGTGAGGAAATATTTCAGTCGGTTTATGAGCCGCTATTGAAGAAATATTTATAATACTAGGAGATTTTGAAACTTTAAGATTCGGAAAAAAAAGACGGGTCAATCTAACGGAAGGCATTAGATTTAGATGGAACGATTGGATCCAATCTTCATCTTCAAGATCGTGAAAACCCGCTAATTTACAGATTCCTCCAACATTATTGATTAAGACATCTAGGCCGTCAAAATTTTGTAGGGTTTTCTCGTAAAATAAGTTTAAATCGCTTTTGTCAGTTAGATCGCAGGAAACAAAAATATGACCGCTTCCCGTTATTTCATTTTCCAAACTACTAAGTTTTTCCTTGCTACGTGCGCAAACGGAAACAGATGCGCCCTCGGCGGCAAATTCTAAGGCTAATTCTCTACCTATGCCGTCTCCGGCTCCGGTGATAACTACCTTTTTACCTGCAAGCTTTAAATCCACGGAAAATTCCAACCAAAATACAAAAAGCGAATCATCGACAAACCAAACCGGAAAAATTTTCTCCTAAAATTTTTATCAACCGGTAAACTCGCTTTTAAAAGACTGGTCGAAATTATTTCGGAATTTAAAAATGCCTTAGCATTTCGACCGCAAACTTTGTTCGATTAAGAGGTTCTGAAGCGGATGCTATCACTTCACCCGTTACAATATCAATCAAAACAAGTTGAATGTCCAAATTAGTGCCGAGATCGGTTATTTTTCCGTTAATTATGGCTTCGGCGTTTAATATTTCACCCATTTTTTGCGTAACGTCGCGAGTGTAATATAAGGACGGAGAAACTTCTAGTTGCTTTAAGGCTTCTTCTATTTCTCCCTTTTGAGCGACTCGAAAGACTTTTCGCTGAGTAATATCTTCAACAATACGCGAAGATAAATAATCTCCCAAAATCGGCACTCTGCCTTCCTCGTCGACCAAATCGATAACCGCTACTTTGTTAATTTCGTACTCGGTCACATTTTTAGTCAAACTCTTAATCAATTTGTGAGCTTTATCCCGGTAGTATCCTGAATCGCTCTGAGTCTTAAGAGCCTTTGATAAAAAATCAGAAGGCGCTATGTGTAATTCACATCCTGCCATAAATATGACGATAATTAAGAAAATCGAAAGCTGTTTTTTCATGGATAGAAACTCGATAAAGTTAAAATTAGTCTTTATCGAACAAATATGCAAACTCGATGCCTTTAGTCTTACAATCGAGTTTTTTTACCAAAAAAGGATTTCAAACTTGAAAATAACCGCTATTTGAACGATTAAACGCGTTGGAGAACACAGGTAGGAAAATTAGGAATCGGCAAAAATTTCCGAACATTAAGCCAATTTTTTGACTACCACTTATTAGATGCCATCTTCTTCTTCAATATTTTTGGCGGTTTCTTTCGGGGGATTGACTGGTAAGTTAACTATAAAGACGGCTCCTTTATTGAGTTCGCTTTGTACCTGAATGTTACCTCCATGCTTTTCTACAATGGCATGACAAACCGATAATCCTAAACCAGTTCCTTTACCTTCCGGCTTAGTCGTAAAAAGAGGTTCAAATATTTTATCCATTGCATCTTTAGAAATTCCCACCCCAGTATCTGCAAATTCTATTTTCACATGAGGGTATTCAACTAGCTTATCGTTTATATAATCAGCGCGGTTATGCCTTCTTTCGCTTTTTTCTTTTAACTTACTTTCTGGATATTGCACAAAGTTTGTACGAACAATTAACGCCCCGCCATCCGGCATTGCATGTGTTGCATTATTAAATATATTCAAAAAGACTTGGCGCATTCGATCGCAATCAATATTTAATTTTGGCAAATTAGGATCAAAATCCCGAACTACCGAAATATTTTGCAAATTCATTTCCTTTTCAACTATGGTCAAAACCGATTCTAACTCTTGATGAACGCAAGCTACCGTCAAATCCATTTGGCCTTTTCGAGAAAATTTGAGCAATCCGTTCACAATTTTCTCTATGCGTAGAATTTCTTCGTTGATGGAGGATAAATCTTGTAGCAAATCTTTTTCTTCCGCTCTTTCCATCTTTAGCACTTGTACATGACCAGAAATTATATTTAATGGATTTAAAATTTCATGACAAATAGCTGCCGCTAATCGTCCAATACTGGCCATTTTTTCCGATACAACAATTCGATTTTGAACTGTTTGGAGCTTTGACATAGATTTTTTTAGTTCTTCATGCGCTAGGATTAATTCGTCATGCGAACGTTTTAACTTCTTTTCAGCGTGTCGTCGCTGCCCTTCTTCTTTACTTAAATTTAGGGAATAGCAGACAGAATGGAATAATTGCTCCGACGAAAGGCTAGACTTTGCCAGATAGTCTGTAGCTCCCAATCTAAAAGCTTGAACGGCAATTTCTTGGTCGCCACGACCCGTTAAAAAAATTACTGGCGTAATTACGTCCTGTTCTCTCATTTTTTTTAGTAAATCTAATCCATGAAGAGAACCTAAGCGATAATCAAAAATACAAATATCGTTATTCTTAGCCGCTTCAAGCAAATGGAACAAAGGTTCAGGACTATAAACATGCTCTATGGACATGTTTATATTCAAAAACTTTTCCTTTAATAATTCCTTAATTAAGAAGACGTCATCTTCATCGTCTTCCACTATAAGAACTCTAATAGAATCGACATCGGGATCTAAAGGATACATTTGGTATAAAAATATTAAAGAGTTATGACCCAGTGATTTTATATTTGGAAAAACGTTATTATGACAGAAATTGCGACGCCCTTTAAATAAATTTTATCCTAATTAACATAATTTTAAAAAACATATACCAGACAACCAAAAATTGATAAGTTGTAGTTGAAGAAAAAACTCTAAAACCCGCTTGTAATTCCTTTAAGAAACTATTATGTTGAGCTTTCTACGGAATTTTCCTTTCAGGGAGCGTTCAGTAATTGCTACAAATAAAGAAATTCCAAAAAATTACCTTTAAAAACTAAATGGTTTAATTTTTTAGAATTTCAAAAAACTGCTATTGTTTGAAAGTTCCCTTCAAAGACCCTTACCTCTGTTTTTATAATCATGGTTTCCCAAAAATTAAACCCCCAACAACTCGCAGCAGTCCAATACTCAGAAGGACCTCTCATGGTAGTTGCGGGAGCCGGTTCTGGAAAAACTCGCGTAATTGCCAATAGAATCGCTTACCTAATTCAAGAAAAAGAAATCTCGCCCGAAAATATTTTGGCGATAACCTTTACAAATAAAGCCGCTGGAGAGATGTTGGAAAGGGTTCGCGATATGTTGGATCCTTCCTATTCATTTTGGATTAGCACATTCCATTCATTTTGTTTAAAAATTCTGAGATTGCACATAGCGTCTTTAGGATACAAAAACGACTTTGTGATCTATGACCGCCAAGATCAACTTTCTGTCGTTAAACAATGCATGAAAAACCTAAAGTTTAGCGAGGAAGTCTTTCCACCCAAAACAATGATTGGACATATTGGGGAGTTTAAAAACAAATTTATTTTACCGGAAGATCTAAATCTAGAAGGGTTTTCCTACGACACAAAATTAAAGGCTGGCGAGCTGTACCCCTATTATCAAGAAGCTCTGAAAAAAAATAACGCTTTAGATTTTGACGATCTACTAATACTTTCGGTGCAATTATTCGAAAAAGATACTTCAATTAGGGAATATTACAATAATAGGTTCACCCATATATTAGTTGATGAGTTCCAAGACACCAACGCCGCACAATATAGACTAGTAAAAATATTAACAAAAAAACATCAAAACGTATGCGTTGTGGGCGACGACGATCAAAGTATTTATAGATGGCGAGGAGCTAATATCGAAAATATTTTTAATTTTGAAAAAGACTTCCCCGGAACAAAAGTCATCAAACTTGAAGAAAATTATCGGTCTACTAAAACTATTCTCAAAGCCGCCGGGGAAGTCGTTAAAGAGAATCTAAATAGAAAACCTAAAACCCTTTGGACCCAAAACGAAACTGGAGAACCCATTCAGTATATCCGCGCAGAAGATGAAACCGATGAAGCGCAAACAGTTTGCGATTTTATAAGAAACCTTAACGAAGAAGATGGGGTTTCTTTAAATAACATTGCGATTTTGTACCGCACCAACGCTCAATCACGCGCCGTTGAAGACGTCCTACGAAAACTCCGATTTCCTTACCAAGTTGTTGGAGGATTAAAGTTTTACGAAAGAAGAGAAATAAAAGATATCCTCGCTTATCTAAGACTCATAATAAATCCAGACGATTCTGTTTCCCTTAAACGTATCATCAATGTTCCCGCTAGAGGAATTGGTAAAACTTCTTTAGAAAAAATCGACGCCTGGAGCGTCCAGAAAGGTATTCCCTTTCTTGAAGGATTAAGAAGTGTACAAAGAGAAAAAATCGTTTCAACTGGAGTCGCCAAAAAAATTAACCAATTTATCTCAATGATTGAACGCCTGAGCGATATTTATAAAGAAGCTTCCGGAGGGGATTTTTTACGAGCGGTTATAGAAGAGACTGGATATGTGGCAATGTTAGAAAAAGAGGCTACTCCCGAAAATAGAAGTCGATTGGAAAATTTAAAAGAACTTTGTTCAGCAGTGGATCTCTTTATTGAAAAAGAAAGAAATGGAACGCTTAAAGATTTTTTGGATGAAACTTCGTTATCGGCAGATATAGATAATTACGACGACGAACGCGGTTGCGTTCATCTTATGACCTTACATACTTGTAAAGGTTTAGAATTTGAATTTGTTTTTATCGTAGGAATGGAAAACCGACTGCTACCTCATGTCAATTCTATGGGAAGTTCGGAAGAATACGAAGAAGAACGACGACTTTGTTATGTAGGATTTACTAGAGCGCGTAAAAAGCTATGGATTAGCAACGCAAAGAAACGCCGACTTTTCGGCGGAATATCGAGCAATCAACCTTCAGAGTTTATCGATTCTATACCTCATGATCTCATAAAAAAAATTCCGGGGCTTGCCAGCGCACATTCATCTTGGAATTCGTTTGAAGGTTCCTCACAAACCCAAACTTCTCAATTCGAGCCTCAGACCGCAAAAAAAATCAACAAACCTTATCCTATTGGCGCAAAAGTTATCCACCCTAAATTTGGCCCAGGCGTCATTATAAAAAGAGAAGGTAATGAAGATAATTTAAATGTCGTTATTTTCTTTAGCAAAGGATCAGGCAAAAAAACCCTCGCCGTTAACCACGCTAATTTAATCGTCGTTTAATAAATACATAAGCAAAAATCATTTAGATTATTTTTTCTTATTAACGAGAGTGAGCTCTTCTTGTAATTTAGCTAAAATACCTTCTTTTATTGGCAGCTGAGTTTTAAGCCTTCCTATAGTTTGTCTTATCTTAGTTTTGAATCGCGGCCCCAATGTACTTATACTTTGGTCCTCTTCAATATTAGTCTTTAAAAAAGATTTAGCTTCCTGAATTGCAGGAGTGTCCTCTTCTAATAACGCTTGATATAGTTCCTTTTTGGGACCAACGCCAGAGGTTAATTCAGAATTTATTTTTTTACCATTCACGCTGTTTGGAAAATAGGACGACAGCTTTTTATCTCTTGCGATTTCTGAGGAAAAAAGGCTGATAGAACGCTCAAGAATTTTCGGATCTACATTTAGGATCGCCGCTTCTTCAGGATTTTTTTCTTTTTCTTTAGCGTCTGAAGAACTTTCGTCTTTCTTAATTTCTTGCTTTTTACTTCCATAAACAGAGCGGATTTTCAAGTCAGGTTTTGAACGCTTACCCGGAGGAACTAATTCTAAGCTATCCGTATAATTGAAAACCCCTTTTTCATCTTTCCATTTAAAAATTTGGGCCGACGCATAATCATAAAAACTACAGCTCCAAATCGCTCCAAAAAATATAAACGCGAGGTAGAGTTTTTTTCTTAATTTTATAGGCCCTATATTTGGGAATCTCATTTCACGCTCAAAACTTAATAAAAACTAATTATAGCAAGAGCTAAACAGCCTTACTACAATTGGTTTCCAGATCGTCATACAAATTTTTTTTTCTCAGAAAAAATGATTTCCGCTTTCTACTAATTTCAATAAAACCTTTCGCTGGTTGTAAAATCTAGTTTAGACGGCAAATTAAATTGTACCAACCACAACCATTCCAAAGTTTTATCAATTTTGATAATGTCTCATTCAACTTCAAGGAACACAAAAGAAACAAAGAAAATCTTCAATAACATTTTTAATTTTGAAAAGTATTGTTGGGATTTATAGTTTAAACTAACGTAATACAATAAAAATTAAATACGTAAACTTCTAATTATTTTCAATATATATTTGAGAAAGGGTTTTATGTCCGAGAGTAAGCTAAAATATGCAACACAAAACCTTTTTTTAATCGATAAAGAAGAACATATTATTGGAGATTATTTATACGATAAAAATAAAGAACTTATTGGGAAAATTGAAGGGTTGATGGTTGAACTGCCAAAACACAACATCATATTTTTGGCTATTACTCAAGGAGGTTTTCTCAATATTCAGGGTAAAAAAATTTTAGTCCCTCGGCAAGCCTGCGAAATTGAAGATATTGGAAAAGTAATCGTATCCTTCTCTAAACAAACCATACAAGACGCTCCTAGCCCGCACGATTTGTTTAACCTTAAAAAATCTGAAGAACTTCTCATCCTTGATTATTTTGGCTATTAAACTTTCCTAAAAAGCCTAAATCTCTTTCAAATAGAAAGTACTTCAGAATAATTTTTGCAATCAAAGTAAAACTAACTTTCTTTCATCTTTTAAAAAATTATTATACAAAAAAACTAGGCTCTAATTTTTTCAAATTCTCTAAGTATTTCAGGCAGGATCAAAAGAGCAAAGTTTGAATCGTAGTCTAAAAAAAACTTTATCGTGCGCTTTACTAAATCCCAACTAGGCGTTGGTTGAGTAAGCTCTAACTCAAGGCGGGTTAGCTCGGTCTCAATCTCATTTAACTCTCTTGCGGAGAATTGCATCTCTTTAGCTTTTTTCAAAAGTCCTGAGAACCTTTGTTTAGAGGAATTTTCCGAAAAACTTTCGTTAGATTTCTTTTTCTTATTCTCATGAACAGAAAGCGCGCGTTTTCGAGCCTCTTCTTTTTCAAGTAGTTCAACGATTCCATTGAAAAGTTTTTCAGCTAAATTAAAATCGTCTACTAAAGCAATGCGATCGTTTATTTCAAGACGTTCCTCGATTGATTTGGAGAGATAAAAATCAGATGCAAAAAGGATTTCATTAAATGCAGGTAACTTCACTGGAGCAAGTTTCTTAACGGCTTGTTTTGCTTTTTCATGCCAATCTGAAAAATCAGGATGATCATAATTCCAGGCTTCTTGTTTTAGTTGTTTTCCTTTCTCTATCAATTCTTGAAAGATTTTTTTATTTTCTTCAAACATAGTTTTGGATTAGCAAACCTCGTCTTAATATCGCGATAAGAATACGCCAAAAAAAATAGCGATTATTAGCGTCCACAACACCATATTTCCAGTATTAGCCATGCTATTTAATGTTTCAGGAACTTGCTTTTTATTTTCAGGCCTTAAGTCCAAATCAGAGATCCTTGCACGCAGTCCAAACGTCTGATAAACAGATAAGCCAAGCGTTGCAACTACAAACAACATTTTCATTCCAAATATATTGTAATATCCTTCTTTTAGGTTCACTTGGTCTGTATAGTTAACCAATAAATAATAAACACCCGTTACAATAAGAACAAAAACACAGGCCAAGACTGTGGGAGCTAAGCGATCCATTAATTTAAGCTCTAAAGAATCTTCTACGCGAACTTTTTCTTCGCTTTTCTTGATCACGGGTCTGATTATAAGCGCGCCAAAAACAAGGGTACCTAAAGCAACTGCAGCTGCGCCTAAATGTAAAAACATTAAGATAATATTTTGCATAATATTAAAAAACCAACTGAGAAAAAATTTTATAACCTGTAGGAAAACGTTAAATTCCTTTTTCAATCAAATCAAGCAACAAACGAACGCCAACTCCCGAAGCTCCTTTTGGGATGTATGACTTCCCTTCTCCCCAAGCTGTTCCAGCAATGTCTAAATGCGCCCACGGACGATCGCCAACAAAGGATTTTAGAAATGCTCCTCCTGTAATCGTTCCGGCTCCAACCCCAGGCCCCGCAATATTTTTTAGATCCGCAATATTGCTTTTCATTGCTTTTTCATATTCTTCCAAAAGCGGCAATTGCCATACTTTTTCGCCAGTGGCATCGCCACTTTGTTTCAATTGAGATACAAGGTCGTCGTTATTCGATATTACAGCGGATATATGATGGCCTAAAGCATGGATAACGGCCCCGGTTAAAGTCGCTAAATCAATTATTGCTTTAGGCTTATAGCGAACTGCATAAGAAAGAGCGTCGGCTAAAATGAGACGCCCTTCGGCGTCTGTGTTTAGAACTTCGATCGTTTTACCGTTCATGCTTTTAAGCACGTCTCCAGGTTTAATGGCAGAACCTCCCGGCATATTTTCCGTAGCTGGAACGATCCCCACAACGTCAACTTTAAGCTTTAGAGAGGCAATAGCTTGCATGGCGCCAATGGTAGCGGCCGCTCCCGACATATCCATTTTCATTTCATCCATATTAGCCTGCGGCTTTAATGAAATTCCCCCCGTATCAAAAGTAACGCCTTTGCCAACTATAGCGACTGGATTCTTTTTATTTCTCCCTTTAAAATATTCCATTAGAATCAACTTAGGCGGTTCGTCGCTACCCTTAGCGACTCCAAGCAGGGATCCCATTCCCAATCGTTTCATTTCCTTCTCTCCCAAAACTTTGCAGGTAATTCCAAACTTTCGGGACATTTTTCTAGCGGTATCGGCAAGATAAGTTGGAGTAGCGGTATTACTTGGATGATTGCTCAAATCCCTTGCTAAAAAAGTTGCGTCGGCAATTTTACGGGCTCTATCTGTAGCTTTTTTTAATGATGGTAGATTGTCTTTTTTACTAGTCAGAAAAACAATTTCTCCAATTTTATTATCTTCGCTGTTTTCCGATTTATAAGAATCGAATTTATAAAGAGCCAAATAAGCGCCTTCAGCATAATAAAAGGTTTCCGAATCTTGATTACTTGAGGAATCATCTAGATCTAAATTTCCGGCTCCATTGGGAGAAACAAAAGATACTTTTTTAAACCCATTTTTTTCTGCAATTTTTATCGCCGTTCCAGCAGCCTGGCGCAATTTTTCTGCAGAAATTTCTTCAGCTTTTCCAATCCCGACCAACAAAATATTTTGAGCCTTAATCAAACCTAGTGAATTTAATAAAAAAGTTTGGTTTGCCTTGCCTTCAAACCGCTTGTCTTTATATGCAGCGGAGATACTTCCCTTTAACTTTCCATCCAATTCCTTTGAACAACCTGTCGGTTTAGCAGATTCCGCGCAGGGAACGATCAAGCAAGGAGTTATATGAGAAGTAGTACTTTCAGATTTAAAATTTATTTTCATCATAATCCATTAATAGTTAGCGGTTAGAATTTAAAGAGGTGTCTAGGATAGTTTCAAATTTTATTAAAGTCCTAATTATCAAACAAGAAAAAAGGCAAAAACGCTTAATCTAGTACTTAAAAATGAGTCACGGCGCTTCTGGGCTTTTTACCATCTAACGCATCTAGAACATTATTAGCAACCAAAACAGCCATACGGTCGCGAGTCTCATAGCTAGCGCTTCCAATATGAGGCAACACTAGGATATTTTTTTCGTTTAAAAAACCTTTTACAATTTCAGGTTCGTTTTCATAAACATCTAAAGCGGCGGCGGCAATCTCGTTATTTCTCACCGCTTCCAACAAAGCTTTATCATCGACAACTTTCCCTCGAGCCGCATTTACAAAAACGGCGGTTGATTTCATCAATCGGAATTCGTCTGGGCCAAATAAATATCTACTATCCTCATTAAGAGGCAAGTGCAATGTTATAAAGTCCGATTGCTCAATCAACTTCTTTAATGGAACATAATCCAAATTTAGAGAATCTTCTTTATATTTTTCTAGCTGATTCCTCTGATAATACAAAACTCTCATCCCAAAACCCAGGGCTCTCCTTGCCACGGCTCGACCAATTTCTCCACATCCAACAATTCCCAAAGTTTTGCCATAAATATCATGACCTAAAAATAAATCGGCTTCCCATCCACGGAATTTATCTTCTCTAGTGAACTGGTCAGCGGGAACAATACGTCTAGCGGCGGCCAACATCATAGCCCAAGTCAAATCTGCGGTAGTCTCATGCAATACTCCTGGTGTATTGGTCACCCATATGCCTTTTTTGGCGGCGTGATTATAATCCACATTATTAAATCCAGCGGCATAATTACTAATAATTTTTAAATTTTTACCTGCATCTATAACGTTTGCGTCGATTTTGTCCGAAAGGTAGGTTATCATGGCGTTACTTAACTCCGCCATTAATTTAAGCTTTTCTTGGTTCGGCGGAAGCCCCGATTCATTCAAGTGCAATTCACAATGAGGTCGCAATACCTCCAAACCCGCATCCGGAAATTTATTTGTTATCGAAATAATTGGTTTCATATTTGCTAAATAATTTGTCGATTGATAACTATCCTTTTAAGAAAAGTAATGCGTAGCAACTTGAGCGTAGCAAAACTTCGAAAATACTCATTTTTAGAATTTTCCTTTAATGTTAAACTATTAAATAAATTGATTTCTAAAAACTAACAGTATCATATGAAAATTTTATTCCTAGTTCCACCTGAAACCATAACTATTGAATCCTCCGTTCCAAAGATGCTGGAAGGAGGAAAAGGGTTTTATCCTAAGCTTGGTTTAATGTACGTCGCATCCTACTATGAAAAAGCGACAGGCAATACGCCAGTTTTTATTGACTGCCCTCCAGAAAAGTATTCGATTGAAGAAATGTTGCAAAAAATCCAGGAAATAAAACCGGATTTGATCGGAATGAGCATCATGACTTTCAATTTACTAGACGCTATGGAAGCGGCAAAAGAAATAAAGAAGAAGCATCCTAATATAAAAATTTGCCTTGGCGGCCCACACGTTAATTTATATCCGAAAGAAACGCTTGGATTACCGGAAATTGACTACGTTGTATTTGGAGAAGGCGAGCCTATTTTTACAAAATTAGCTACCACACTTGAATCGGAAGGTCCAAATTCAAATAAATTATCCAAAATAAACGGACTAGGATGGAAACAAGACGATCAAATTAACATCAATCCGGCTTCGACGGATTTATTAGATTTAAATGAACTACCTTTCCCCGCTCGGCACCTGGTAGACGTTTCTCGCTATGAACACATAATTGGAGAAGGCCAGCAGTTTTTTACGATTCAAGCGACTAGAGGTTGCCCAGCCGCTTGCACCTTCTGCGATATTAGAAAAACCAAATTTAGAGAACGTTCTCCTGAAAATGTAGTTAGAGAAATTGAGGAAATTGTCGACATGGGAGTAGACGACTTATTTTTTGTCGACGACACCATCACTATAAACAAGAAAAACTTGATTGAAACTTGTGATTTGATGGTGAAAAGAGGACTCAAAATAAATTATAAAATTTCGGCGAGGGTCGATACTGTTAGTCCAGAATTGCTAGCCGCTCTCAAGCGATCTGGCTGTTATCGCATTCATTATGGAATCGAATCAGCCACCGAGCGACATTTAAAATATCTTGAAAAAGGTCAAACTTCAGAAAAAGTATTACGCGCTTGCAAATGGACACGGGAAGCGGGCATTGGCTATTTTGCTTATATGATGATTGGCATACCAACCGAAACCAAAGAAGAAATGTTTGCAACGGTAGATTTCGCTAAAAAACTAAAACCTGACTACGCTCAGTTTTCAATCTGCACTCCATATCCAAAAACCGAGCTCTATTTTAGAATGCTTAAAGACGGGATTTTACCCAGCGACCACTGGCAAGATTTTGCAGAAAATCCTCGCGCTGATTTTAAAATCCAGTTTTTTAATAAGGATTTTACCGATTTAGAGCTGAGAGAACTTCAAGACGAATGCCACGCGCGTTTTTACCGCAGTCCTACCTACCTTATGAAACAGGTTTTTAAAGTTAAATCGTGGGCAGATTTTACGGCAAAAGCGAGAATGGGAACAAAAATAATAGCCGCAAGGATGCGGGCGTAAAAGAGTTTGGTAGAATTTGTTGCGCTAGTTTGGCATTAACTCAAAAGGCTTACCATTCAGTTTCAAAACTCCTTTTTCCCATTGGATTTGAGTTACATAACGGCCGCCTTCTTTAGAAATAAAACCCTTTTCTTCGAAATCCTTAACCGGTATTTGCATAGTTACTTCGCTACCATTTTCCGAAGTCTTGAATTCTTGATCTAAATAAACGGCAGGCAATCCCAAACTTCCTTTCACTCCAATACCGTTAAGCAACATTTGAGGTTTAAAACCTGTGGAAGGAATATCGACTCCCTTATAATCTATCATCAACGATCCATCCATCTTACCTTTTGGAGTATTAAGTTCTATTTTAGAAACTTCAAACTGAGGCGGTTTATTCTGTAAACCGTTTAATAGGTTTCTAATCTTAGAAATGGTTTGACTATCTTTTCCTCCAGTTTTAGCCAATATAAAAGCTTGCTCGCGAAGACTTTTCAAAATAATGGGATTTAAATTCCTAACTTGCATTGCAATGGTAGCCGGTCCATATTTTTGCTTCCCGTCTTCATACTCTTCCAAAACACTAGTTAGGGTAACGCTTTGATCGAAACCGCTTTCTATGGAATTACCCATAAAATCTAGGTTACGAAACGACGCAACTTGATTTTTTTCTCGATAAGAAATTCTATCAACACTCATTGAATACGCTAAGATTTTTTGAACCCCGACTTTTTCTTGTAAATTAAACTCTCCTCGTACTTGATTGATTAAGAAAACATTTTCTCCATCTCGAATCAATAGAGGAAAAACATCTGCTTTTACCAATACGTTATTAAAATCAGGTGAAATAAGCGCCGTTCCATTCAAGCCCTGCCAACTAAGGAAAAAAGGTTGCCCCGGAGGATTTTTATAAATGGGAATATTAAATTCCCCAGAAATTGAACCGTCTAATCTTACGCGATTCTTAATATTCAAAGGAGAAAAATTGGGTAAACTCTGCGATTGATTAACAAACACAACTTTGGAATTCAAAATTCCCTGTCCCAAATAAGGCGCAATTTTACCGTCAAGAATTTTGATAATATTTCGTTTATAGTCCCCGCTCAATATTTCGCCGAATAGTAAAAAGCCATGAGATATTTTATGGGTCATCTTGAAAGTCAAATCTTGCTTAGGAAACTTTAAAATATTCTCAGCTTCCGATTCGAACCATTTACGATCAAAACGAGTATTAATCCATACCATGTCTCCGCTTTTGGCAAAATGCACAGGCAATTGATTAAACTTAATCTCGATTTGCATGCCTAACCAATAGGGCATAGCGCCCAAGGCCAAAAACAAAATTATCAGCAGAACCATAAACAGTTGGGCAACAGGCGATGTTCTTACAATTTCTTTAGGTTTCTTTTCTTCTTCGGCTTGATAACCACGTTTATAGGGAGGAGGCTCTTCAACTTGGGTAGGAGCGGAAACGGCTTCCTCTTTAAATTTTTCTTTAGATCGCATGGCGCCTAATTTTGAAAATAAAGAAGGTTTTGCAGTTTCTTTTTCAATTTCATTTACAATTGCTTGTTTAGCGCCCTTTTCTGGCTTTAAAAACCCCCCCGTACTCACATCAGTTTTTGAGGTTCCCCCTAAAGGTAATTTAGAAAAAAAACTTTCTTTCTTATCGTCTTCTTGCTCAGGAGTAACTGAACTCTGAGGAGCCTCGGCGCCGCTCTCCGGTGCAGGAGCGCTCGGTTGAACTTCAGGTTTTTCTTTTCCTCCTAACCAAGCAGGTTTCGAAAAAAAAGATTTTTTTGATTTATTTTCTTCGGAAATATCGCCAGGAGGAGAAACAACATTACCGCTAAGGTTTTCTTCTTTGGAACCTCCCATCGATTTTAGTTTCGAAAACAACGATCCTTTGTTTTCTTGTTCAACGGGAGGAGGCTGAATCGCAGAAGCTTGCGCTGGCGCTTCTTTAGGAGTTTCTAAAACTTCTGTTTTCTCAACAGGGAGTATCTCTACTTCAAATCCCAAACGATTCAAATAAGTTTGAGCTTGAGTCGCTTGATTATCGGAAATTGTTTTTTCAAACCTCCAAGCGACCCCTTTGGCGAGGTCTTCCATAATATTAGCCGCACGATTTGGCGACATCCGAAAAACTTTAGCCATCTTCGGTGTTGCGGAGCTTAAATCGTCTCCAGACCAATTAACTAATTCAATATAATGACTCATAAAATAAATTTAAGAAAAAACTTTAAAAATCCTTTTGAGCTTTTAACAATTGATAGTTATTAAAATAATCTGCGTCTAAGTTTGTAAGGCCTTTTAATTGGCCATTCTCACTACAAGTTTCGTACATTATTTTATATGGGTCTTCAGCCATTGGCGCTGAACGTAGCTCTAACATCTTTTCGGTAACCGTTTCATGTCGTAAACAAGATAAAGTGGCAAGTTCTAACGAAAATTTTTGAGCCACTTTTTCTAATGCATCCGCCGGATTGTTACCATCATTCATTAATTCCCTAATCGTCTCTTCAATCGGCCTATTTTTGGCCAATAATCTCTCATGAGGATAATCTGGCTTTGACATAATCATAAAGTCCAATTTTATCCAGTAATTATTAACGAAATCGTCAAATTTGATTGGGATTTTTTGACTCAATTTAATGTCAGTCGCTCTATCTGGAGAAAAAGTTAATAAATCATTATAAAAACTTACCGCATTTTGGACGACATCGTACATAACCATCCAATGGTAAGCATTTAAAAATTCATAACTTCTAAAAGACTCCATCCCTTTTATCAAAACAACCAACACGGAGTGAACCGCGTCTTTGTTAAGAAAAGCGCTTGACCATGGGTACTGCTGCTTAAACCAATCGTCTACGTCTTCTGGGAATTCTTTCCTTGGCGAGTCTGTAGGCGGCTTATAACCATTATCAACATAATTTAATATGTCATCTAACTCTTTATAGGCTAAGTCCAAACCTGCTCGAAAAATAGTATATGGAAACAACTTGCGTTGATAATCCATATAATTTTTTAATTCGGAATCAGAATCTTCTAGAGCGTGATTATAATTTTTTAGATTAATATCTTTAGCAAAAACCAACATTGAGAAAAACTAAAAATGTTTTTAAATATTTGTAGCGGTAACAACTTACATTAATTTTTTATTTTCTAAAATTGGCTAGCGTTTGGTATTTTCAAATTAATATAGAATAAAAACTTTATCTATTTGATCTTTATATTATTCATTGAAGACCGAAAATTAAGGGAACCTCTAAAAATTGAATTTGGCCGCGAGCTGCCTATGCACACAAAAGGCAAGCGAGTTGCCTCAAGCTAAAATCTCGAATTATTAGAGACTCCCTTAAGTTATTTATTCATATTCTGAAAATTTTTAGCCAATTCCATTATTTTTGCTTTTTCCTCATCGCTAAGATTTTCCACCATTTGTCGAAATTGATTAATTTGTTCGGGACCCAGTTTCGATAAACAATCGTGTCCTAAGTCGCCTAAGTTCGACAAGTCGGGAATGCCTTGAGAATTCTGAAACGGATTAACGGGAGGTTTATTTTCTGAAACTTCAGGATCAATTCGTTTGTTGGGAGCGCGGAAAAGTATATAATCGCCCTTAATTTCGCCAATTATATCTTCTTGCTCCAAGCGGTTTAAAACCTCTCGTAAACTGGTACCTGAATTTTTGCAACTATCGTAAACTGGCTTAAATGGTAACCTTACTATTTTTTCAGGAAATCCATTTTTCTTAATCGTTTGCTTAACGCTAATTTCTACAGAACTAGATTCCATCTTATTTTTATCTTTTACAAAGCAAATTGCGGACTTATTATTAAATTTTTGATGAAGTTTATGGTTTTTCCTAATTGTATTATAATTCAGCCGTTTGTCACGAAAAATCATGCAACATTCTAGCGACAAAAATCATGCAGACTAAAAGCAAACTTTCTGCCAATCGAAAAACTCAAATACAAGCTTCTGTGAAACAAAAACAAACAAAATCTATTCGAATTTGCCTCGCCCAAATCAACTGTAAAGTGGGAGATTACAGGGGTAATTTAAAAAAAATTCGCGATTTTTTAAAAGCGTCGCAAAAATACCAATCTGATATTGTTTTGTTCCCTGAATTGACTCTAACAGGATACCCCCCCGAGGACCTGCTATTAAAAGAAGATTTTATTGCCGAAAATTTAAAAACACTAAAACAGTTAGCTCCAAGCACCAAAAATTTAATATCGGTGATCGGTTATCCGGAATATAGTAAAGGAAAGCTATTCAATTCTGCGGGAATCTTCGCTAACGGGAAATTGCGCTCCTCATATAGAAAAACTTGTTTGCCAAATTACGGAGTATTTGACGAAAAGCGATATTTTAAAGAAGGCGATTCTCTTTTACGGTTTGAATTCAACGGAATTGTCTGCGGAGTAACTATTTGCGAAGACATCTGGGATCATGATGGACCTGGAAAATATTTGGCTTCACAGGGAGGAGTCGATATTTTATTAAATTTATCGTCTTCGCCTTTTTACTCAGATAAGCGAAAAATTCGAGAAAAGCTCATTCAAAAAAGAGCTAAGCAATATAAAACTACCATTGCCTACACTAATTTAGTAGGAGGACAAGACGAACTAATCTTCGACGGAGGCAGCCTAGTAGTAGATGAAAAAGGCAAAACCATAGTTCGAGGCAAATCTTTCGAAGAAGATCTTGTCTTTTTTGATTTTGAAATCAACACTCCAAAACAATCTCAAAAATTACCTCCGGCTAAAAATATTAAAAACCTAAGAATTTCTCTTCCTCAAAAACCTAAAAAACAACCGTTACCTTTAACTAAAGAAATTACTGCCTTAGACGAAACCGCAGAAATTTATAATGCACTTACCCTAGGTACCCAAGATTACTTTAAGAAAAACGGATTTAAAAAAGCCGTCCTCGGATTAAGCGGAGGCATAGATTCAGCTCTAACCGCAGCAATAGCCGTAGACGCTCTAGGTTCGGAAAATGTGATTGGAATTTTGATGCCTTCTCCATATTCATCAAAAGGAAGCGTAAAGGACTCCTTATCCTTAGCCCAAAACTTGGATATCAAAACTCATACGATTGAGATTGCTCCTGCCATGAAAGCTTTTCAAGAAATGCTAAAACCATTTTTTAAAAAAACGTCTTCTGGAATCGCTGAGGAAAATTTACAAGCTCGAATTCGTGGAAATATCGTAATGGCTTTTTCAAACAAATTTGGCTGGTTAGCGTTAACAACAGGCAATAAAAGCGAGACTAGCGTAGGCTATTGCACTCTTTATGGAGATATGGCTGGAGGATTTGCATTAATCAAAGACGTTTCCAAAACATGGGTCTATAAATTAGCCGATTACTACAATAAACAAAAAAAGCACAACACTATTCCAAAAGCGATTATTAAAAAAGCTCCTTCCGCAGAACTACGCCCCAATCAAAAAGATACAGATTCCCTTCCCGATTACGATTTGCTGGACGCAATGCTATTAAACTACGTTGAAAAAGATTGCGGCTTAAAAGATTTAATTGCGCTAGGGTTTCCGAAGAAAGAAGCTCAACGAGTTATAAAACTTGTTAACCTTAGCGAATACAAGCGCCGCCAAGGACCTCCGGGAATAAAAATCACCTCTAAATCATTTGGAAAAGATCGCAGGTTACCTATCACAAACGGTTTTATTGAAGAAATATAGCTTCAGTTATTTTAAAGACTTAGCGCAACGAACTCCTTGCCAAACTTTTAAAGATTCGGGTCTGTCGTTGTATCGATACACAGTTCTTAAATAATAGGCCTTATAGTACCAATTGCCGCCGCGTAACACTTTTGTCTCACCGCTGTCCGGTCCCTGTGGATCGTTTTCTGGAGAATATTCGTAATAAATATCTTCGTACCAATCAGCCGCCCACTCCCAAATATTTCCAGCCATATGGTAAACCCCATAGGGGGATTGACCTTTTTCCATTTCGTCGACAGGGGAAAATACTTTAAAACCCAATTTTGAAAATTTTCGTCTAAACGTTATCCACTCAGGATTAGGAAAACTGTTACCCCAAGGAAATATCCTTTGATCGGTTCCTCTAGCCGCTTTTTCCCATTCAGCCTCTGTTGGCAGACGTTTCTTTATCGAGCGACAATATGCATCCGCTCCATACCAGGAAATGCCATTTGCCGGAAGCCTTTCCATTCCCAAACGAGGACTAAATTTATCGTTAACGATTTCAATAGTCGTTGCTTTACCAAAGCGAAAATATTGATCGGCCTTTTCTAAATTTTGATTTAAAAAATTAGAAAAATCTAAAGCTGTGGTTTCAAATTTATCTATCCAATAAGAGCTTAAAAACACATCATGTACCGGTTCTTCGTCTCTGTCTCCCCAATCGTCATCGTCAACAGGTTTGTAACCCATCGTAAAATTTCCAGCGGGAATTAGTATCATAGGATCGCCCACACTCAAAGTTTTCTCCGGAATTGATTGGCAAGCCGAAAAACTGATAACGAAAATGAAAAATACTACAAACCTAAAAAGATCTTTACTTGTTTCCAATGTGACCTCAATTGTAATTAACCCAATACTTAAACAGATGACATCAGCCTAGACACATCATACAGAAACAAGGCTTTAAATAGATGTATTTTGATCCATTAATGCCAGATATTTATCGTCCCCGTAATAATCAAATAAAAAGCTTATGACTCATCTGTTGACAGCTATAACAAGACAACCTAAATTATTACTAGGACAGGATAAATAATTCAAATGAATACTCTCTATAAGTAATGAGAAGTATTTAAAAGTAAAAGCCTAACTCCTTTAAACATAATATTGAAAAACACATTTATCTCCTGTTCTTCCATTTTCCGCCATTAAGTTCATTTAAGGACTTCTATCTCTTTGTAATTATTTATTTTCTCGAACGACTAACTTCGGGCTTATATAATTAAGGAGACCTCTAAAGATTGTTTTTGGCCACGAGTTGCCTTTGCAAACAAAAGGCAAGCGAGTTGCCTCAAGCTAAAATTTCGAATTATTAGAGACTCCCTTAATTTACCTAAAAAGTCCTTAGCGCCTAAGAATAAATCTATCGTACAAAATTTAAAATAGGAAAATTGCTATGTCTTATTCTCTTCCTAAAGACAAACTACCGAAATCAATACAGGAATTAGTTTCCGAAATTGAATCCGAAAAGGAAATGAGCCCACGACGAGCGCGGGAAATATTGCAAAACGTCCAAGTGGTTGAAAATGATATTAAACCATGGGCCGATTTTAATCATCCGATAGCCGATAGCTATGGCAGGCAATTGGTTTATGACGGAGGCTATTTCGAAATCATGGCTATGTCTTGGGTTCCAGGCGATTACTCAGCCATCCACGACCATGGTTATACGCAATGGGGAGCCGTTCAAATTTTCGGCCCCGCAGAACATGCGGCCTTTTTAGCCCAAGATGGAGAAATTCATACTCTGAACCGCTCAACAGTTCAACCAGGCATAGTATTAGGAGTGGGACATCAACTAGTTCATCAAATGGGAAATTCGTCCGACGAACGTTTTATGTCTCTGCACATGTACGGGTCATATGATCGTAATTCAGATATTACGGCAGACGCCCGAGTTTTTGATTTAAATGAAAATAGAATTCAATTTACAAATGGAGGCGTATTTTTTGGACTTCCCGAGGAGGCAATCAAAAGAAGAGAAAAGGGACCAGATCCTGATTTTTTGACCTGGTTACGCAACACTGTAGAACAGTTAAATAGACTGGAAAAAATAGAATCCGAATCTGAAATATCAGATTTGGCCACACGCAAAAAGAGTTTGGCAAATAGCTTGTTTTCAAGAGACAACTGGGATTGGCTTGAAAAAGATTTGAGCGATCGCCTGGATCCAGTCACTCAACATATGGAAGACCTCGGTTATTGGAAACTCATTCGACAAGAACTAATTGCTACCGCATTTTTGGAAAAAAAATTACTTCATTTCGAAGAAGAGGAAGATCCGTTTTATACCTATGCGGAATTATACGACGACGTTATCGGTCGACCTTGCCTGGAGGAGTTTATCGCTAAATACCTCGATTTCTTTTTCGAAACTCGATCGATTGATCCAAA
Organism: Nitrospinales bacterium; assembly: GCA_038154245.1. Lineage (GTDB taxonomy): Bacteria > Nitrospinota > Nitrospinia > Nitrospinales > JAJDAT01 > JAJDAT01. The sequence continues at coordinate 108,949 of JAYOZP010000005.1, forward strand.
GACAACCCGTTTGATATCTCTTGGTTGTGGTACTGGCGTGGTGGAATCTCATATGATCCAAGAGTTGGGAGTAAAATACGAAAACTTATTGGGTATTGATTTATCTGAAGCCATGGTACGTGTTGCACAACGTAACATTCAAGCTAAATCCGCCGATATCTTATCTCTTAAAGTTTCAGGCGAGCCTTGGGATATTGCTTTTTCAGGACTCAATGTTTTTCAATATTTGCCCGCCGAACATCTCGAACCCGCTATTCATAAGACAGTAGAATTAGTCCGGGATGGAGGATATTTTGTAGGCGATTTTATCACTCCCGACCACGTTCGTTATTACCCTCACGTCGTAAAATCAAAAAGCGGGAAAGTGCTATCGCTTAGAAAACCCGTTCTCGTCGAACAAGATCATCGAACTTTCCAGCAAAGTGAAATAATAAACATCAATCGAAATACGGATAAGATGATTGTCACATATGAAGGAAAGCATATGAGATATTTACCCGCTTTATGGAGATTACGACAAGCTTTTGAAAAAGCTTTTAACGGGAAGGTAGAAGTGTACGACGCCGTATCCTTAACGCCGATAGAAAACCATGCGGATACTTGTCCATCGACGCGCTATTTAGTGATTGCGCAAAAAGGGAAAAAATAAAAGAGTGTTTATATAGCTTCTACCCAATGTATCTATGAGTTTTAACTTTTGCCGTAGAAGGAGCTAAGTGAAGTTTTTTCTTTACAGACAAAGCAAATCTAGCTTTTAGTTTTTCAAAACTTGATAGCTCGACGTACATTCCTTTATCTTGCTTAATTGGCTGCAAAACATATCGAGATTTTTCAATAAACTTCTGCGATTCTTTAATCAATGGGTCCAAATGCTTACGTTTATTATTTTCAGCGTCGGCCATCCAATCATCTTCAATGATGTTATCCGACAACACATTAAGCACATTACTGGTGGTATTATTTGCTAAGTAATAACATCCTAACAGTGGAGACACATTAAATAGCTCCGAACTCAAAGCGTCGTCAGGCGAAGTTTTAAGGATGTGATTCACCTTTTTCATTTGTTTGTATTCGAAAGCAAAAATTGTGATCTTCTGGCACAGTTTTGCTAAAGAAGCCGCCGCCGAAGTTGCAGGCCCTGTAGCCCCTCCTAAATCCGCAAATAAACCAGCCGTGGAAACGGCGAATTGAGTCGTTTCGATTGTCGCTCTGGCGGCATGCTCCGCAGAACTCTGTCGGAGCAAAGTTCTTACCGCAATAACAGCATCTCGTGCATTTCCTGGTAAAACAAACGGCATATGTTTTTTTGTCTTAAAGGATTTATGCAGATCCTGGGCGGCTCTACCCCAACTTGAAGCGGCTTTGGCCCCACTTTTAACTTGCTGAACTAAAGGTAATGCAGAACTTACAAAGTCTTGTAAAAAATCTAATCCTAAATCCCCAATAATATCGGGTAAATCGCCGACATCGAACAGCTCAAGCAAAAGCTTCATAACTTTGGAAAACCCAGGAATCTTTAGAAGCCTTGGTAGATCGATACCGGGAATATCCAACTCTCCAAGGTTAATCTTTGGAACATCCAAACTAATTTGAGGCACTACATTTGGAAGATTGACATCTGGCAATTTGAGATTCGGTAAACTAACTTCCAAATCGATTTCAAAAAATTCTGGAAACTGAATCTCTAATTTTTTAATGAGATCGGGAAATTCAATTTCAAGAATCTTCCCAATATCAATAACAATAGAAGGCAAATTAAGATGGGGGTATTTAACGCTTATAGCCCAAACTAAAGCCCTAAGCGAGATGTTAGGGAATAAATCTTTATATTTTAAAATTCCCTTAAGGTTTAGCCGAACTTTAGGCAAGTTAAAACCTGGGAAACCCCCTATGCTAATATCGGGAATTAAATCGATATTAGGAACGCCTAATGCTAGTTTTAAATCAAAGTTTATTAAATTCTTTAAATTTATTCCTTGAAAAATACCAATGTTAAGAGGGGGAATTCCAAGCTCAAGATTTGGCACATTCATCCCTGGAACGCCGTCAAATTTTTTCTTAGCGTCTTTGGCGGACTTGCACATATCTTTAGCGTCTTGAACAAGGCTTTTACGGACCAATTTCGTGCCCTGAAACATTTTCTTTAAGGCATTTTTCCGTTCTAATTTGATCTCGTTGAGCGCAGCCATTAGCGCAAGTTGTTCCTGAGAGGACAAAGCCATAGGATTCCCTTTATAAATGTAAGTTATGATCTAATTATAGGCGGATTCAAGTCGCAAGTGCAACAGTTATTAAAGTTTTCTTTTTG
>JAYOZP010000006.1:0-14089 GCA_038154245.1 Nitrospinales bacterium
ATTATCAACTCTTCCTAATAACCCAGATTTTCCTTTTTTACCAACGCCGCCTTTAAATGCTGGCTTAACAAAAACAGTACCATGTTTGGCGATCAATTCTTTAATTTCGTCAACACTGGCTTCGGCGCCTAATACTTCGGATCGGGGGAATTCCACTAAGTCCAAAAGTATACCGCCCCAGAGCATTCCGGTCACTTGCATTTCCTAACTCCTACCTTAAATAATTTATTTATATGACATTACGGGAAATCTTTTCAGTAAAGGCAATAAGCCTTTAATCCGGTGGGAATGTACAAAGCTTTATTCCAATTGGGATGGGATATTATAATTTAAAACAGAAGATTGTCAATACGTTAAGCGTATGTAAAGAAAAGAAAAAAGAGGCGAATTTTAACTTAATCTTTTTTGTATTTCTTGAGAGCGGCAACTCTCCTCTTCGCGGGAAATAAACCCCATAGAATGGTCGTTTTTTAACGCTAAAACTTCAAAGTTTAAGGCCTCCACAACAGAGTCCGGATAAGATCTATTTGCTTCAACGTCAAAAGTAATGAGGCGAGTATTAAACTTTTGGGGTTTTATCTGTTTCAACACAGTATCAATAGAATTTGGATTAATGCCGCCGCCAATTGAGACAGGAATTCCTTTAAATCTTATTTTTTCTACCGCTTCCTTAACGGCATTGACCAAATTTTTATCCTCTAATTCGCAATTCATTGACTTTGAAAGGTCTTTTCTACCGATAGTAATTTCGTCAATAAATTGAATGGACTGTGAATTGAGAATTCTATCTAAGTTCTCTAAAGCGACAATAGTTTCAACATTGATGTGTTTATCCAAGGTTTCAAAACGCATTGGGGTTGTATAGTCTTTTAATGCTTCAACGTAGTTATCCAAACCATAAACAGATTCGACCATAGGAGCGATTAAACCTTTAACTTCCAAGTTGATTAGTTGTTTTATGTCGTTGCGTGCATTTGGGCCGCCGATTTTAACAACTACAGGAATGATACCTTGACAAATTGCGCGCCAACGTCGAATTTGTTCAAAACTCATTGCAGCGTCTTCTGTCGATAGTTTTACGCTTGAGGCTCCAAATAAAGTCCGCAATCTTTGCAAACTCTCTCTAATACGAGTTTGGTTTGCCCCTTTCATTCCTTTTAAAATTGTAAGTCGTTTTTTTTCCATGATTTAAGAAGCTCCTTTGGATTTGCGAACAATCACAGTAGGATCTACTTTTTTTACATCGGCAGAACCCGTCAGAATCATCGCTTGTTTTAGTTCTTTGCGCTTCTCTTCAATAAAAAAACGTACTCCTTCCCTCCCCGCACCAACAGCGGCGATACATATAGGACGACCAATCATTACCGCATCGGCTCCAAGAGCTAACATTTTCAAAATATCCACGCCCTCGCGAATCCCTCCATCCACAAGAACTTTAACTCTGCCTCCTACGGCAGCAGCTATTTCTGGTAAGACATCTGCGGTTCCAGGCATGAAATCCATCACTCTACCGCCGTGATTAGAAACCACGATAGCATCGGCTCCAGCTTCAATTGCCAATAGAGCGGTTTCCACATTCATGATTCCTTTTAATATGAATGGAACGGAAAGGTGCGATTTTAATAATTTCAAGTCTTCAAGGGTTTTGGGGCCGACTGTCTGCTTCTTCATCGTCATTGTTTTGAAGGATGCTGCGTCAATATCGACTCCAATAGCAATTACTCCAGCTTCTTGGGCTGCTTCAAAACGTTTGATGATTTCTGCGTTATCGCCACGCGGTTTGAAAACAGGAATACCCATACCCCCAGAATTTTTGATAGCTTGTAACCCAACGCGGTATTTTTCTGGACTGGCTCCGTCGCCCACCATTCCAATGACGCTTGAGTCTAAACAACCGTTTATAACCGAGTCGGCGTATTCCTCTTCGCTCATACCACCGCCTAAATTGGTTTCCATACCTGTGATAGGAGCGGCAAGAAGCGGAAGGCTTAAAGTTTGACCAAATAACTCTGTCGTCATATTAGGAGATCGGACTCCATGGATAGTACGAAGGTTGATCATATATTTATTTAAAGCGGTGAGATTTACTTTGAAGGATTCTCCTGTTCCAATTCCTCCAATTCCGGGAACTCGTCCTGCGCATTCATGGCCGTCGCAGACAATACAAGCTTTACAAGCCACATAGAACTTTTTGCGTGCATTGTTGCGAATGATATCCCAGGTCAGGTCGTCGGCGGGACCTGTTTCGATACGAATCGTTTCTCTCGCCATATTATTTATTAAAATGGCTTCTTGCCGATCTTTTGCAGCAGTGATTACATAGCCTACTTTACCCATATTGCTTTTCATTTCAGAAACCATGTCGCCGGGTTCTTTAAGCAAAATTACTTCTGCAACGCCTTTAATTTTTTTTGCTTCATCAACGCCTTTAATAGATAGAATTTTTCCTGGTTCGGCTATTAAAGCGCGTTCTGCGGAGACCCAATCTTTCTTTGGTTTTAAAAAACTTGGTTTACCGCCGAGAATTATTTCTATGGCAGCTCTATAAAGGTTGACTCCTGAAGATAGTGGATATGTATAAGCAGACATCCAACCGCCGCTAAGTCGCGATGCAACTTCGACAATTTTTGGTCCTTCGGAGGTCAACCTAATGTCGCCTTTTCCAGCTCCAATAGTGACTCCTAAGGCGCGAAGAGCAGATTTGAAAACGTCAATGGCTTCGTCTAATTCAAATTGGGGGCGAGCCGATGGCATCGTATGTCCCATTTCTACAAAATAAGGGGGTTTTTCTATAATTCGGTCTGCAACTCCCGTAATTTCTATTTGTCCGTTATGAACCAAAGCGTCAATGCTTAGTTCGGGACCATCCATATATTCTTCTAGAATAATGTTACCGCTTACCGAAGCTTCTTTTGCTTCTCGAAAAGCAGTTTTGAGGTCTTCGGGTTTGGTTATTTTTTTTACTCCACGCGCTCCCATGTTGTCGCAAGGTTTAACGACAATAGGAAATGGAAGCTCTGCCATAGCCTTTTCGGCTTCTTCAAAAGACCATACAGCCCGAAAATCTGGCACTGGCACCCCAGCTTCCTTTAAACATCGGCGCATTTTAATTTTATCGGTGGCCCGTTCCGCAACGGCAAAGGGAATTCCAGGCAAACCCAGCGCATTAGCGACCGCCGCAACGGTTTGCGAAGCGTCTGTTCCAACTGTCATAACCCCGCTTAAAGGGCAAGCGTTATGAAATTCTTTTGCGGCATTAACTGTGAGATTTATATTACGAGTGCTGACAACAAGAGGATGGTCGGCCAAGAGCATTCCGGGAGCGTCGTCTTGGTAATCGGTAACGACAACTTTAACGCCCATTTCTTTGGCGGTTTTAATGCAGGGAACCTGAAACACTCCCCCGCCAATCACCATCAAATATTTTGCTCTTTTCATTAAACTTTTCGGTCCGTCGATTAGTTAAAAAAAGAATCTGCCTTTCTTTATCGGAAAAACCGAGGAGTTCCTTTAGTATTTAAGGGAGTCCAACCTGATAGTTTCATGGAATAGATTATGTGAAATTTATGGTTAAGCCAAGAAATTTAAATTCAAAAGTTATATTTTCACAAAAACTAATTAATCTATCTAAACTTTTTGGTTTACAATAAGATTATTTTTCATAAGAATAATTTAACATAGTTCCCCAAAAAAGTCTTAAGAGCTATATTACCCATATGCGAAAGATCATATGACAAAAGCCACTTCTTAAAAAACCTTAAAGATAATTTGTATAATTCAATTAAATAAATATTTATTGAGAAAATCACAATGAACCAACAATAATTCAAACTGTTAAAAAGTCATATAACTGAGGACGAGCCATTTGGACCCGTAGACTCTGGAGACATAGATGATTTAGAAGTTTTGGAAATTTTATTTGAGCACCATAATAAATTGTTTTATCAACTTCAAGATTGCCCATCTATAGTTTTAGGTCGTAGAGGGTCTGGTAAAACTTCATATTTAAAAACAGTTTATTTTGATGACTCCTATGACAATATCGTTGAATTAAACACTGCCTCTGCGTTAGAAAATGTAATTGAAGCAATAAATAAGTTTTCTGGAGGACCGGTATTTGTTGAATCTGTTGCAGAAATTTGGGATAAAGTAATCTTTATCGGTTTTATTAGTCAAGTTAAGGAAAAACTAGAAAATGGGGGAATTGCCAAAAAGTTTTCTAAAGATTATCTGGCCAAAATTGGAGTTGAAACAGAGACTATTGATGGAGTTTTTTGGAAATTAACTAAAATTATTGCAGAGTCCGCTAAAAATACTGAACATGGCGTGATATCGGAGATATTAATTAATCTACATAATGTTTCCCTAGAAAAAACTAAAACAGCTGTCTATGAAGAATTTAAAAGTTTAGGCAAAACATCAATCATACTGCTGGACTCATTAGATGACTTTAAACTACACCTTGAAAAAGTAGGTAGGTCTATCCAAGGTTTATTAAAATACGTTGGTGCTTCGAATAAACCAAATAGTCTATTTGATGTTAGATTTTGCTTGCCCTCTGAGCTTTATCATAGTTTTTTAAGCATATCTTCAAATCCCAATAAAGACTTTAAAAGAACCATTCTTCTTCAATGGATATCTTCAGAACTAATTATGATTGCTGGACATCGTTTAAATCTTTTTTTAAATCTTTATGAGTATCAAAACTTTAACAATCAAAACCCGATCGATAAAGAAGGGGCACAAAAAATTTTAAAAAAAATTCTACCTCCTAAAATCAAAAATTATCTTGGGGTGTTTGAAGATCCTATAGCTTATATATTAAGACACACGCAATTATTACCAAGACATTTAATAATGATTCTTAATTCAATATATAAAACAAATAAACGGCATCGCAAAAGCTCAGAATTATTATTTACTGAAGATGGTATTAGAGAAGGAATTGCTGAGGTAGAACCTAGAATAGTTGATGAAAATTTTAATGCTTATAGTCCCGTTTATCCAAAGGCTAAAATCGTATGTGAAAGATGCATACCAGAGCTACATAACAAATTTTCTCTTGGTGATTTAGAAAGGATTTTCCGACAACAAGGAAAAAGCGCTATGGAGTCTGATGATTTTTTTGAATTTAAGAGTATGCTAATCGAAATTGGAGCTATTGGACGAGTTATAAGGGAAACTGAGCTTTATGTTCAAGGGGAATTTGAATATACGGTACCTCATAAACTTGTCACTGGAACTGACGATCTTTTATGTATTCACCCTCTATTTTCTAGAATATTTTCTGCTAAAGTTAGAGATCATAAGCCTGTATATCCTTACGGTTCAGTAATAATGGATAAAGATTATAGAATGGGAAACTAAATTTTTATGAGCAAATAATGGTTTAAATTAAAGGTAAAGCTGTTTCCGAATTTTAATTTTTAGTAAACTTTAACGATTTTAAATAACTCACAATATCTGCGATTTCCTGTTTTGACAGTTCAGTTTTAAAGCTTTCCGGCATTAAAGATTTGTCGGAAAATTTAAACTTATTGATACGTTCCCTGTTTATTGAATTTATTTTTCCGTTTTCATCAACCAAATCAAAAGACTCAAATGTTTCATTCTTTTGTATTCCGTTATAAAACTTGCCATCTTTGGTAATCACAGATACCGTCGAAAAACCAGAAGTTATAACCCTGCTTGGATCAATAATGGACTCCAACATAAACCCTTCTGTTCTACTTGACCCAACAAAACTCAAGTCGGGACCAATTTGACCGCCTTCTTTATTTATAGAATGGCATTTAGCGCACTTAGCTTTGCCTTCAAGGTCGAAGAATAATTTCTTACCTCTCTTGGCGTCGCCTTTCCCGGCAACTTCAAGTTCTTCTTCGTCTTCGCCAATCAAACCGGAAAGAAATGCTATGACCGCTTTAGTTTCCTTACGGCTCAACCCTTGATGAGGCATTTTGGTATTTGGTTTGATGGATTGAGGACTATTCAACCATTGAAAAAGCCATTCAGGGGAATATAGCAGCCCAGCGCGAGTCAATTTAGGACCTAAAGCCCCGCCTTCATCTTCGATGGCATGACAGGCTGGACAGCTCTTCTTTTTATTTACTAAAAGTTCGCCAAACCCAGCGTCTTTATCTAAGCCTCCCGCTTTTTCCCAAGCTTTGAAATCGGACCATTCCTTTTTACTGATTTTTTTAATTTCGGGTCTTTTAACATCCAAGTTTTTAGGGAATTCTTTTAATTCCATGCCAGAAAGCGTTCTAACGTAAGCTGCAAGCGACCATATTTCTAAATCCGATAATGTATTCCCAAAAGAAGGCATTAGGTTAGATTTTCGAACCTCTGGTCCTCCTTTTTTTATGACTCGATAGATCCTACTATCTTTCCTCTTTGCCATAAATTCTGGATCGGTTAGGTTTGCAGGTTGTCGATCCAAGTAATCAGCGTTGAAACCTTCGCCATTACCCAAAATTCCATGACAATGAGAGCAAAAATGGATAAATAGAGGTTGCCCTTTTTTAACTAAGGAGTCTAGGGTTAATTCTCCCGCAGAGGCTTTAGAAACCATGAGAAAAAGTAAGGCTAGAATAAAAAATAGAAAGCGAATATTAAATTTGGTCACGGACATACTCTCGGAAACTAATAATTATAAATTTATATTTGTACTTAACTTCTATAAGCATTATAAGGAAACCTATAATGACCTTCAAAGTAACAATGACATGGTTGAAGGAAAAAGGAACAGCCAAAAATATTAAAACTTATAAACGTCATGGCGCTGGTGAAAACGTTTATGGCGTTAGCTTCGCTAATCTTAATTATCTTGTTAAAAAAATTAAGATGGATCATGATTTGGCATTATGTCTCTGGAAATCAGGAAACACCGACGCTCAAACCCTTGCGTTAAAGATTGCTAACCCAGAAAAATTTACAAAAACACTAGCCAATCAATGGATCAAACAAATTTCTTATAGGGTGTTGGCGGTAGAGTTAGCGGAGCTAGTCTCTAAAACTTCATATGCTCTGGAAAAAATGGAGCAATGGACAAATTCCGTCAAAGAATTCTACCTCTATTGCGGCTATTCCATGATGTGTGAATTGTTAAAAGAAAATAAAATTCCCTCCAAAAAGTGTGTTCAGTATATTTCGAATATAGAAAAAGAAATTCATAAAAGCCCTAATTTGGCCCGTCATGCAATGAATATGGCGTTAACGGCTATTGGGATTTACGTTTTGGAAAAAGAGGCCATAAACGCGGCGAAAAGAATCGGTATAGTTGACGTCGATCATGGAAAAACAGGTTGTAAAACTCTAGACGCCGAAGCTTATATAAAAAAAGCTTGGGCTAGGAAACGCTGATTTATCTTTTTAAACTTATCCTTTTTTAAGCGAACTCCCTTTCCGACTGTCCCAGTAAATAATTTCCGGGCTAGAAACTTGTTTAGCCGAAGCGGTCCAATAATCGTAATGCGCATCCAATTCTAATATTTCAACGCATTCATCCAAACCGTGAGATCCTGCAACATGCGCACGCAGTTTATTCAAATCGTTTAAAAATTTGCCGTGTTCAGATTTATATCTATCTTGTCCTTCGGCTACGTTAGCCAAAGTTCCCTCAGCCTGAACGTTATATGTGAAAGTCACTCTTCTGATTTGGTCGTAGTCGACTTGAAACTTTACGTAACCCCATATAGCAAGAGGAATAATTGCCAAAACGCCTAAAGCGATTTGAACTTTTTTAGAATTCAAAAAAGTAGAAAGAAAAACTAACCCTAATCCACCAGCCAGGGAGAAATAAGATATTTTGTTGTAGGTCTCAATTGGGGTAATTTTTTCTCCACAACCTGTAGCAACGCCAATTGAAAGAAAATTTGCTCCATAACTTTGCATAAAACCTGCGGTCGCTTCGGAAAATAATCCTAAGATAAAGACTAAAATACCGCTGAATGTCAGCATGCAGGTTCTTATTGTTTTAGAAAAAAACATCTGTTCTCCCTTATTGGACCTAAAAACAAAGTTTAAACTTAAGAAAACTTCTTTAAACGCGAATTGGCTACGAGCCGCCCTTAAAAAAGGGCGAGCGAGTTGCTTCAAGTAAAAACTTCGAAATATTTAAAACACGTTTAAATTTCTAGCAAATTTTTATGTAAAAAACCAAGAAATTTTTAATATTTCTAAATATCTTTATATTCACTTTACCATTTTCAAAACAGGTTGTTTTCCGATATCATTACCCTTTATTTCAGATTAGTTTAATTTCAAAACTTAAGAGTTAAAAAATGAACGATACCGCTAGATTTATCAATAACGGAGACGGAACCGCAAAAGACTCTGAAACGGGTCTTGTGTGGAGTATAAAGGATTCCTGGCAAATTGAGCAGGACTGGTTAGACTTCAACGAAGCTATGGCTTTTGTTGATAAAATGAATAAAGACGCTTATCTTGGTTTTTGGGATTGGAGAATCCCTGAAAAAGACGAAGCTGAGAAGTTATATATGCCAGATTCGACGATTATGGCTAGGTCAAAGGCAGAAATCCATATCGATCAAGTATTTGAACCCGGTGGCGGAAATGGTAGTTGGTGTTTACCATTCGATCAACAAGCCGCTTTTTATTTGTCATACGCCAGCGGTATGTCCCAAACCTTTGACAAAGACTTTTCTCAAGGATACGTTAGATTAGTACGCTTGTATGGGGATTAATTTGACCTAACGGAGCAAGGGATGATCTTGGGCATTTCTTGGGGAGGGGTAATGACTTGGCGGATTTTTACGCCATCTTCACCATAATCGATTAAGGCGATTTGGTAACGTTCGGGATCAAAGTCTGGTTCTTTACCTAAATATTGGATGATACCCGCTCTAAGGGCAGACCATTCCAGATACAAAAAAAAGTGGTCTTCAGAGTCTTTTAGTTTTAGGCTTTGAGAAATATCTTCAAAATCTAAATCAAGTATTTTCTCTGCTTTCATTCCTCGGCAATATTCGTTATAACCCGTTCCACCCCCTATTTCCTTGCTACAGGTGATTTTGGAAAAATCAAAATCAACCAAATGCTCGTTGGAATCTAAATGAATTACGCATTGGGAAGAACTATCTTTGCAAGGCATTTCATACCCTCAATAGTTAACGTTAACTAAAATTATACCACCTTATCTTTATAAAAACTTCATCGATATATCGGCAGCCTTAGATGAATGAGTGAGAGACCCTACTGAAATATAGTCGACATCAAGCTCAGACATGTTTATAACGCTTTCTTTATTCATTCCTCCGGAAACTTCAATTTCTGTTTGTTTGTTTATTTGTCCCACGGCTTCTTTCATTTCTTCTAACGACATATTATCGAGCATGATCCTATCTACATTGCAGGCAAGGGCTTGTTTTACTTCATCCAGGTTTGAAGCTTCAACTTCAATTTTACATGGGTCTTTAAAATTTGCTCTGATTTTTGAAACCGCTTCTTCTATTGAGCCAGCCGCTCTTATGTGGTTGTCTTTTATCATTACCGCGTCAAACAAGCCTAAGCGATGGTTATCCGCGCCGCCGCAGGCCACGGCATATTTCTCGAAAATTCTTAAACCCGGAGTTGTTTTTCTAGTATCTAAAATTTTTATTTTTCCAGCCAATTTTACAAATTCATTGGTCAAGGTTGCAATTCCGCTCAATCGCTGCAAAATATTTAAAGCGGTGCGTTCGCCTTTTAATAAAACTTGGGCTTTACCTTTTAAACTTAGAATTTTCTTACCCTGCTCAACCAAATCGCCATCTGAATAATAAGTAGTTGTTGAGGTTTTTTCGTCAAGAAACAAAAAAGTTTCTTCAAATAAGGTTAATCCACAAATTATGAGTTCTTCTTTAGCTATAATTTCTGCTTGCCACTCCAAATCGTTGGAAACTATATTATCTGTAGTGATGTCCCCTTCTCCAATGTCCTCTTTTAAACCTCTTTCAATCCAATCGCGAATTTGGTTTTGATTTGGCGCGTATTTCATCTGTTTTTTTACTTTTAAAATGTTTCTTTCATTCAAAAATGAAAAATTAAATTAGCATTGAAAATACGAAATAACCACTGTTTAATTGATACCATTATGATCGAATTACCTAAAAAATTAGAAGCTGAAGAAATTGTTAAATCCTTAGAAGAAAACCCGTTTTCATCGCAAAGGGTCCCTGAAAGCCAGTTTCGTTTATTCGACCCTGCAAGCGGTAAAACCTGGGGTTATGTGATAGTAGATAACACGGACAGAGGAGCTGGTTTAGGCGGAACTCGAATGGCTAAAGATATCTCCATGCAAGAGATTTCTCGCCTCGCTTATATCATGACACATAAAAACGCCGCTGCAAATTTACCCTTAGGCGGCGCCAAAGCCGGTTTGGTTGCAGACCCCGAATGCTTTCGTGAAAATCCAACCGTAAAAGAAGAGTTAATGGCTCTCTATGCGGACGTATTATTTCCTATTGAAGGTTATATTCCTGCGCCAGATATGGGAACCGACGAACGCGATATGCAGATAATTTTCGATGAATTTTCTAATAAATTGGGAACAGGCAACCATATGCGCGGCGCTGTTAGTCGCCCCTATGAAACAGGCGGTATTCCAATTGACGATTGGGGATTAACAGCGTGTGGTTTGTTCGCCGCAACTGAGACGTTGGAAACTTTAATTGACGGTTTTTCTATAAAAAATTCCAAAGTAATCATTCAAGGGTTTGGAAATGTTGGGGCAGAAATTGCGATAAAACTTCAAAAAGCGGGAGCAATAATTGTTGGAGCTTCAGATATTAACGGCGCTCTTTGGAATCCTGAAGGTTTGGACGTTAACGCATTAAATCAAATAAGAAAAACTCCAAATGGAATTGCGAATTATTCTTCTCACGGTGACAAAAGATTTGATCCTAATGCGATTGACCGTTTGCTTGAAGCTCCTTGCGATATTTTAATTCCTGCGGCGCGTCCAGACGCCATAACCGCAAAAAACGCCGATCGTATTCAGTGCAAATACATTATTCAAGGCGCGAATACGCCCAGCAGTAAAATGACAGAATACTATCTGCAAAATAGACGTAATATTCTTTCTTTGACGGATTTTATTGTAAATGCGGGAGGCGTTATTGGTTGTGCGGTAGAGCTAAAAATGACGGCAGATAAAGACTATCGCGATAAAAGAAATGCGGAAGGCCCGCAAAGTTATCTAGAAAAGTTAATTTCTAAAACGATCTCGCAAAATGTTCGCGAAACCTACCAGATCATGCGCGACCATTCTAATAAAGACTTAATATTTAGAGAAGCGGCTTTTATTCTTGCTGAAAAACGTTTACAGACGATAGAAGAGTTTTGGATTTAATACTTAAGAGCGCCTCTAATAATTACCAGTTATACTAGTTTGCTATCGTCTAGCTCCTTATTTTAAGGGATAGGCTCTTGGCAATTGTTTATTTTTAGAGACTCCCTTAAATAGACTAATATTGAAATTTAGAGGGAATAATCTTTATAGATTCAAAAATATTATCTGTATCCATTTCATTTAAAAAATTAAACTCCTGTATCCTGCCCTCGTTAAAAATATCTCGTTTTTTGAGAGTATCGTCCGGTAATCCAGGATGAGTCATAATAATCCCATTTTCTTGTGACGACATTCGCAAAAATTTCTTAAAATTCTGACCAAATAACTGTGGTTGTCTCCAGTCATAGATTCCCATAAAGCTGGAGTTAGTATTGACTTCATTTGATTGCAATAAATTTTTATAAGGCGTTCCCCATAAACTGATTGGAAAAATTTTTAGAAAGTTCCCCACTTGTCTGAAAGCTTTTTTCAAAGGCACCGCAGTATTCCGAGCGTAAAACTTTTGTCCATTTAATTTTTCCTTCAAAGCCTCTACCAACGCTTCATTGACCACAGGGTATTGATGAACGTTATGATGACCGTCAATATAATGAGGGGTAAAACCAAAGAACTCGACAAACTGGTCAAATTGCTTGAAAAATTCACGCTTTACGTCTTGTGAATTAATGTTTTTAAGGAAACATTTTTTTATGAATTGACCGAGGCTTGCTAACTCTCCATTAGCGTTGACTAAGGAAGGAATTTCTTGGGAGGAAGAAAGCGGAGTGGCTCCAGTTAAAGTGAAATGAAGCCCAATATCTATTTGGTCGTGATAACCAAGTAATGGTTTAGCTTCTTGAGTCCAATCGTCAAAGCAAACCATAACGCTGGTGGCGGAAATTTTATTTTTTTCCGCTAATTTTAAAATTCCTTTTGATACGCCAGGACTAATGCCAAAATCATCGGCGCAAATTATTATCTTTTTATCAGAATTAACCGTCACCTCGGTCCTTTACTAGCGCGAAGACTTTAAGTTTAATTTTTATCTTCTATAACAGATAAGATAACCCGGCTGGCTTCTTCAGCGCCATTTTGTTCCCAATTTAACAATTTGCATTTACTGCGAAAGTCTTCAATATTTTTTGTAATGGTTTTAATTGAATCTGACATTTCCTCTGCCGACGCCATAAAACCAATTCCTAGGTTCTCGACCATTTTGGCGTTTATATATTGTTCTGCATGGTTTTCTACCGGGATAACAATCAATGGTTTTCTCATGCAGACTCCTTCGGAAACCGCGCTAAAACCAGCATTGATTACAAGAAAACCCGCTTTATTGAGCAAATGTAGATTATTGACCAATTTCCCATGAAAAGTTATACCGTCGGAGTTTTCGCCTTCGCGGCCAATCACATCGATTTGAAAAGGAAATTTTTCTCCATGAAGATCAACGTTGGATCCAAAAGTTGAACCGCTCAACATAATCACTCCATTTTTAACTTCGCCATCAAGAAGGTTTCCTTCAACACTTCTTCTAACAATAGGCGGAACTTTGACAAACTTATTGCCAAAAGCCTTTGAACAATCCAAACGTGGGCTAATGACTTTATTTACAACAATTAAATGAAACATAAAGTCAAAAAACTCGACTAGAAAGAACTGTGGGTATATTGAAAATGGTTTGTTTGGGAATTTAAAAAACGAAGTTACAACCATGTCCGAATTGTTTAGAGCGACAATGGGGGTATTGGAAAACCACATAGGTAGGAAAACATATTCGGAGTCTGTCACTACAATGGAAGGCTGGTTCTCTTTTATATAGCGTTTAACAAGCTTATTATTTTTTATATAAACTTTGGCTAATTCGAAAATGCTTAAAATAGTTTTAACGGCGCTCAATTTGCCGCTAGCGTCTTTTGCATATTTAAAACTATTGGTTTCGATTAGCCGGTTAATCCCCTTCCCTTGTTTTTCTGAGAAAAATTTCACCCCATTGCCAGAGGTCATTACATCAACAACTGCGCCATTTCCTACAAGTCTTTCAATCACAGCATAGCAGCGGGTAGAGTTACCCATACCTAAACCATTGGCTAAAAATAAAACTTTTTTTTCTTTCATTTTCTACCTATGTGCAATTTTTAATACATATGTCATTGGCGTTGGGCATGTTATTGCTTTAATCTGAAAACCGAGTTTATTCAATTTCTTTTCCAACATTCTATAAGAAAACAACTGAATAGGAACCGAATGAGACCAATGAAAAAACTTATAACAAAAACCCCAAATACCTCTTTTGGGCAATAAAATCGCCATTAAACCGTCTTTTGCCAAAAGCGATTTAGCATTTTCCAGGAAAGGATCGATGCTTTCTAAAAACTCAAGAGCCCCGGCGCACAAAACTCGATCAAAAGGTTTTTGGAATGCCACTGCTTGAATGTCTGCTTGCGCCCTCAAAATATTATTACTCTCTAACTGCTTTAACATGGTTAACGAGCGGTCCACGGCTATTGTCATTTTTGGAGAATAACTCAATAATAATTTAGTGTAATATCCTGCTCCACACCCTAAATCAATGCATCTCATACCCTCAAAAGGTTCTAAAGCCTTAAGTACAGCTTCTCTTTCTTTATTTCGTAAAAAAGCCCAAAAACCTTTATCAGAGTTTTCGCTATATTTATTAGCTTGGTCGTCAAAATAATTTTGGTAAGACGGCATATATGGCAATTACAGGAAAGAAGCTATTGGGATGGAAAAATAGAA
>JAYOZP010000006.1:14099-31126 GCA_038154245.1 Nitrospinales bacterium
ATGAATAATAGATTATTAGTCAAGGCAATAAAGATAGGCTCCAAATCTCAATTTTGGATGCCTGTAAATTTTTATGTCTTTATAGCCAACTGCTTCGGCAATTTTTATAATCTCGTCTGTTGTATGGTATTTTGGAACATAACCTTGAGATTTCCAGCCATATGATAAAAAACAGTATATGGCATGGATCCAGAGAGTAATTGAAGCTTGCTTTTCTGAAATTGCAAAAAGAAATTTTCGAGGATAGGTTTTTTTGAAAAGAGCTTCTATTTCGTCATTTTCGAGCCAATCTAAAACGCCCAAAGCAATAGCTATATCGCATTCCGGAAAATCAAAATCTTCAATATTACTGGCAAATAGAGAACACTTAGGGCCCTCAAACTTCTTTTTACCTTCTAAGATCGCGCTTTCAGCAAAATCGAACCCATAATAGTGTTCTAAATTGGTGTCTTTTATTTCATTATAAAAAATTCCGGTGCCGCAACCTATATCGAGAATTTTTTTCCCGTCTAAATAGGGTTTTAGTAATTCAGCAGTTGATTCAAACCTAAATTGCAAAGAAGACCCAGCCAGATGACTAGAGTCGGTTTTCACCTTACCCTCGCCATCTTCAATGCGATACCTATCTTTTTCCCAACCTTGAATTTTTTTTTCCCAAAACTCTTTTTTATCAATGCCCATAGTTAAACAAACCTTAATTTTTAATTAAATTTTTAATTTAAGAATATCCAAGAAAATTCACCAGTGTAAATCTATCCAAATAAATTTGAAAATTTTTGAAGATAAAACAAAAAAATCAAAAACAATATGGGAGATTTACTGAAAAAACGGAAGTTAAAACTAGAAGGAAATAACCAAAAAATGGAATTTTTAGTTAAAACTTGGAAAAACCAAATTTAGTGGATTATATTAACATTTTTTTTGTAGAAAAACCCTAATAACCGCCAATTTTTTAAATAACTTTTAAAAATAATTATTTTGAAAAAACCTTAATTTTCTGTACAAAGTTGTTTAAAAATGGATATAATAAATCAACCCATGGAAGGGGGTGTTCCAGCGTATATGGAGAAGTGTATTATTAACCATAATCCTTTCCTGAGGTGAAAAATGGTAGACGTAAACGTACAAGGATTTAATGCGGTAGATGCCGCCAGAACTTTTGGCGTCAGGAATACAGCCGCTTCGCAAGTTCTTGAGGCTGACCCTGTAGATTCCAGGGAGTTTTCAGAAAGTGAGGGAGACCTTACTAGAACTGCAGACCGTATTAGTTTGAGAGGTGGCGTGAATAAATCAGTACCTCGTGTTGAAGAAGATCTTGGCTCAACCCCCCCTACAGTTGTTGGTGAAATTGTTCAAAACACTAATTACGTTAGTTTTGCCGTTCAAAATGCTGTAGAACAGCCTTTTGAAAGACAGGGTAAATTGGTTGGAGACAGTGGAGGAATTAATACAACAGCATAAATTAGCTGTTTGACTGAATAAAACGACGTCTTTTAAAAGGCGTCGTTTTTTTTTGCTTTTTTAAGTTTTTCCTAATTAACCGGAAAACTTTTCTATCCTCTGTAGGTAATATTGTCTATTTATATTATTACATACCGTATTTCTTGAAATTCTATTAACGTATAAACCTTTATTTTATAGATAGTTTCTAGGGTAATAGAATGGTCTCTAAAATGGTATGCTTATTGCTATTACTCATAGTGTTATTAATTTGACTATAGAGGAGAAGACAATGAGTTCAATCTTAACCGACCTTTCGAATGAAGTAGTAGGTCCTGTAAAAGAAACAAGTCTGAACGAAGATCAAGTTTTAGAAATGTATTTAGAACATCTTAAATCTTTAATGATTCAAATGATCGATAATGGGTTTTTAACCGTTGAAAATTAAACATATTAATTTTTTTTTATATTAAAAAAAATATTTTCTCTTAAAAGAAATAAAAATAGGAAATCTTCTTTACTTTTTTTAGAGTATTTATTCTAGAGCGGTTCTCCAAGACTCATCATTAAAAAACCACAAAAGGCGGGATTATTTGGAGTTAGATTCTTATCTACTTTTGTCTTTAAATCCTTAATACACTTTCTATATTTTCTATAAAAGTCCCAGGTTGGAGTTGGTCTATAAATAAGATCTAAATCCAATTTTTCTATGATCAGTTTCGTTGTCGATGGTTTGACCAACACTTCTTTTTGAGGCCGATAATAGGTTTGAACGACGGTTGCTAATGTCCACTTAGCGAGTTTTCTTTTTTGAAGCTCAGATACAAGAAGCTCAAATCCTACCTTTTCTTTCCCATGTAAAAGTTCGTAAAGAGATTCCGTAAAGATTTCTTTCTCTTTTTTGTTCAGTCCTTTAATCATGTCTCTGAACTTGGGTTTTTCGAACATGGAAATCATCGTTGAACGACTCACAAGTTTAGAAGTTTCGGAAAGAATAAAGTCTGTATCGTCAAAATTTTTCTTAGAAAAGCTCTCTTTTGCCATTTTCTCTAGTTGTTCCATCTTATGTTTCTTTCCTAACGCGGCCATCTCAGGATGATTAAACCCGCCAGGATATTTTGTCAAAAAATGTTTTTCGGCTTCTTTAAGTGTTTTTTTCATAATTAATTTTCTTTAGATAATAACCACATTCCAAATTAACGCCTTCGGTACCGTATTTCCCCGTTTAAAGTTTCTTTTTGATTTTATCAAATTCTCAAACCTTTAGGCGTACCGGCCCAAATAACTAAAGAATTAATTCAAATTTTTAATAATTATTATTTTTCGATATAAAAGTCCCTTTGTCTTGCCTTAAGAATTAGGTTTTTGCCTATCTTAAAATTTAAAGAACTTTAATTGAAAAAATACAAATTTTAATTGCCAAATTTATTTTAATAATTATAATTTTTCTATGTAAAATTTTTAAGCCTTCCGCACAATTTTAATTAACTTATTTATTTTTAATGTTAAACCACATAAAAAAACATTGGCGTGGCGACCTTTCTCTAAGCATTTCTTTTTGGGTTAATATCTTTCTTCTAAATATTTTGCTCAATCTTACGGATTCATTGATAACTAATTTTTCCTCTATTAACAATCCAGTTTCGGCCTCTCAAATCGCTATAATTTTTTCTTTTTTTACAATTGTAATTGTATATCCTTGGCAAATAGTAGGAATATGGCGTTGCACCAAAAGATATATAGAAAACAACAAACGTAAATTTTGGGCAAACTTTGTCCAAGTCTTAATTGTTATTGGAGTCATTGGTACTTTAGGACGAATAAACGCTTCATGGCCTACATATAAAGATTTATTTGAAATTGGTTTTGAGAAAGATAAATTTAGTAATTATGAAGTAGAGTTTTTAAAACAAGGTAATTTAATTCATTTAAAAGGCGGTTTGGTTTTTGGCGTATCTAAAGAAGTTCAGCGTTTAATTAATCAAAATAAAACAGTTAAGGGCATTATTCTTGATAGCATTGGTGGAAGGATATACGAAAGTAGAGAAATCTCTAGAATAATAAAAGAAAATAATTTTAACACCTACTCATTAACTGGATGTTATTCAGCATGCGCAATGGCTTTTATTAATGGGAAAAAACGTTACCTTGCTAAAGGAGCAAATTTAGCTTTTCATCAATATTCACCATATTCAAAAAATTTAGAACAATATTATGATATTTCATTAGAACAGGGGAAAGATTTAGAAAATTTTGAAAAACAGGGAATTAGCCAGAGTTTTATTAATAGTGTTTTTAAAGCTTCCAAAAACGATATGTGGTATCCCACCAAAAAGGAAATGTTAGATGCAGGCGTGATTCATGGAGTGGTAAATCCATCAGATTTAAAAGTAATTAATTACGATTCTTCTTTAATAAAAAACATTGAAAATGAACTTACAAAAAACCCCGCTATTAGGACTGTCAAAAAATTTGCTCCAAAAGTATATGATCAAATTCTTGAAAAGATGAAAACTCAAATTAAAAAAGGGGCAAGTGAAATTGAAATATTACAATTAGCGCATAGTTTAATGGGAGGGCTTGCCGATAAAGCATTGCCTAGTACTAGTAATAAAGCTCTTATAAAATTTACTAAAGCAACTATTCAGTTATTAGGAAACCTTGAAAAAAGAGATCCTATTTTATGCATGAAATATCTATACCCTTCTGAATACGGGCCAATCATTATTACTGAATATTTATCTTCTAAAGAATTATTTCCAATGCTTAACTCTGTCAGTCTTGTTATTGAAGATAGTTATATTAATAAAAATAGCAAATTAGATAATAAGGCGGGAGAAGAACTTTTTCAAAACATAAAAGATCAACTTGGTAGCGACTCGCAATTTTTAGAAGCTAAAAAATTAGAAAATAAAGCAGATTATTCAAAAGCATGTAAAACTATAATTAAATTTTACGAATTGATTTTGAAAAAGGAAAATCAAATAGCGAGTAATGGATTGAGATATGCATTTAGTCCATGACCATTTAATAAAAATTCTAATAATCCCATTCCATGTTGACGCCTACATTGGAGTCGTTGTTTGTCATATTACTTTCAACCTTCACTTTGTCGGAAACTTCAACTTGGACAACCACTCCTGTAGAATTTTGGTCGGCCCCTTGCTTAACACCAACATAAACACCTTCGGCGACATATTGACCCGCTTCTATTTGAGTGCCGGTACCCATCCCTCCTTCAAATTTTAAAGTATCTAAGCCCAGGGCTCCGCGAACTTGGTCTACAATTCCTGGTCCCGATGAGGTCAAGCCGGCAAGTTCCGCCGCTGCATTGGCTAATTGAACTGCTTCTAAAGGAGTCATGGCGCCAGCGCTTTTACCAAATAACAATCGCGCTAAAACTTCGTCTTGAGGTAATTCCGGTGTGGAGCTTAGCGCTATACCAGGTTGAGATACGGGTCCGGTAATTCTCGCATGGATGATCCATTCTTTTGCGGCTATATCCGCGTTAAAGTCCAAAGTGGGTTCTAATCTTGGAACGCCATCTAAGTTTACGGCTCCTTTATTAAAACTCAATTGTCTTCCAAGCAACTCCATTGTACCTCGCCGCATACTTAACCCGCCATTAATATTCGGATCGTTAGTTGTGCCCGTAACGCTAATGTCCGCCTCCATTTCAGTTTCTAATCCGCGTCCTCGCACATAAATTCTTCTAGGCGCTTTAATCGCTATATCCAAAGTCGCCTTAAAAGCGGCTTTTTTTTCAGTTTTCACTATTTCCTTTATAGGAATTTCTATAATACGGCCATTTTTTTCTGTGAATTCCAAAGCAACAACGGAAGGAGGAAAATTTTCGGGAATTCTTATTTCGGCTCTATCAATCCGTATAACTCCTCCAAATTTCATAGCGTCGAGAGGACCTTTAGCTTTTAACTTAGAACTTACCTGAGTTGTTAAATAGTCCAATGCGATCATTTGCGCTTGCTTGGCGTTGATTGATATATCGGTGAAAATTTTCCCATTTGATTCCTTATTAACCGAACCCGATATTTTGATAGCTCCATCATTTGGAGTCTTGGCAGTGAATCTTTTTACCAATAAGCCATTATTATCTGCTTTTAAAAATAAATTAATATCGCTTATTAAAGTCCCAAATTGAGTGTTTTCAAATTGCCCTTTTTGCAAAGAAATGTCGCTTTTAAATTTAATTTTTTCGATGGAACCAGTTGCTCCAGCCTTAATCTTGGCTTTACCTTTTATCGAGTTCCCGCTAGCAGATAGAATTTCATTTGCAAAAGATAGGTCTAATGAGCCATCGACTTCGGCGGAAATGGGTTTTGTTTTTGGAAGGTCGATTTTAAAAGTTATGGGATCTAACTCTAGAGGAGCGTTTCCTTTTAAATTTAACTTACCAACTTTTGGTTGAAACAGCGAACCGTCTAATCGAACTTTTCCTAATTGCCAATTAGCGTTTAAATCTGCGCTGGCAGGCTTAAGACCCGCAGATTGGCTTCCTGGTACTTTAAAGTCTCTTAATCTTACCTCTATATTGGCTTTAGGATTAGCTGCGGTTCCACTTAGATTAGCGTCTATATTTAAATATCCAGAAAGAGGTAAAGTAGGATCTATAGCGCTAGCTAAACTTAGAGGCAGTTTTTTAATACTTAAATTGCCTTCAAAGTTTCTACCGCCCAACTTTCCATTACCTAGAATTTTGCCGTCTTTAATGCCTAAAGCTAAATCATTTAATTCTAGGTTTTTTCCAGATTGACTGAAACTGGTCGGTCTTAACAATCGAATTGGTATGGTGGCGGCTATAGCTTCCAGTTTATTTAAAACTAGACGTTTTAATGTACTTTCATTTCTTACGCTTCCTGCGGCTTTTAAGGCGATGGACTTTCCTACATTGGCCAATAAATCAATATCCCATTTGGCGTTTTTTAAAGAACCGTCCAGCTTTAATTGCATTTTTTTGAGAGTTTTATTGTCCTTTTTTGCGTCCGTTAAAAATACATTAACGTTTATACTTGGCGTTTGAAGGACATTTGAAGCGGTTCCCGCAATTTTAAACTTTTTTAAAGACGCTTTAACCTCGTCGTTTAATTCTAAGTCGTTGGCTGTAACCATAAAACGCGCCGACTGACCTTTATCTCTAAAAAAAGAAACGTTGAATTTTAAATTGCCTGAAAGATTCTTTTTAATTAGTTTAGATATTTCATCAAAATTGCCGACTTCTCCCTTCAAATAACCATTGACTAGTTTGGTTTTTAGCAATACCTCCAGATCGCCGTCTAATGAGGCGTTTAAAGCAGACAGGCTAACCTTTTTTAACTTCAAACGATCTTTTCTTTGATTTAGGGAAAAGTCGGAAGAAAAAGTACCAGTCTGTCCCAAAAGATTGGCACTCAGGTCCACAGACCCCACTGGGGCTTTTGCTATATTCCGAACATTTGTATTAAGTTTTAGAGTTTTTATTTCGGTTGCTCCAAAACCCAAATTATTTCCAACTGTGTTGATAAATACTTGAGGAGATTCCATTAAACCAAAGGCGCGTCCATTTAAAACCAAGTCGCCTCTTAAATCTTGTTTTAGAGGTCTTGATAAATCGGCTAGGCGTGGGATATCCAAGGTCCAGTTAGCCATGATTTTTTTATTCGGTTTCAAGGCCGCGTTTAGGGCAAGTGTACCGATAGGAACGGTCATTTTAGAATTCGTCAATCTGATAGTTCCATCCAGATTTTTTTTGACATTTCCTTGGAACGCTATACTTCCTTTAGAAATATCGTCCGCCGCTTCTATTCCTGTTCTAAGACCCGCTGTTCTTAATGATAGTTGCGAATCAAATTGCTTACCAAAATCATATGAGGACGCCCCTAAGTTTAATGTAAGCATTCCTCTTAAAGGCATATTAGCAATTTGGGAGAAGGAAGATAAATCGGGTAATTGGACGCTTACATTGACGATTGCAGTTCTACCCCATTCCTCTAAATTGCCAGTTGTCGTCAAATGAGCTGTGGGAAGATGAACCCCCAAATTATTTATTCGGACTCTTTTTGCAGATGGGTCTATATTACCTTTAAATTCCCAACGAACGTTTGGAGCTAATCGACTAATATTAGGCTCTAATCCTCTTATAGTTGCAATAGAACCATTTGTATTTAATTGCCATTTGGTTTGCTTTTGTTCTAAAGGACCATCGGGAATAGCGTTAGCTTTTAGGAAAACTTTTCTTATTTGATATTCTTTAACCGAAGTGTCTAAAACAGATAACTCCGTTTTAATATTGGGTTGCTTAAGGTCTCCGGTAACTTGCGCTTTTAAATCGACTTCTTTGATTTCAACTTCATTGGTTTTAGGATTTTGTACTTTAAGATTTGCCACCACATTTAGAGATTTTATAGAACCTGAAGAACTTGCTCTTAAATCCACTAATTGGGCTGAAAAGTCTGACGCTTGGGGATTAATTACTTTCGCATTAACGACAACATTAGGGCTATCTAACTTTCCTTTTGAAGTGGCGATAACGGAAATATTATCTGCAAAGTTATTTTCGAAAGTGGGTTTTTGTAATTTAAATTTCACATAAACATTTGGCTTCGATAAATCGCCTAACGCTTCTCCAGAAACCGAAAATGATTGCCAGTTTGCTCCTTGGACTAATTGCTCGAATGGTTTTGAACTTTTGTTTTGGACGTTAAACTTGATGTTCCCAATATTTTGAGAAGAATCAAAATTTCCGGAGGCTTTTATTTTTGCGCTTGCGGTATTAATGGCTAATTCTTTTAATTCAACAACCCCCAAAGGATCAATTGACGCGGTTGTTTTTAAAATTAAACTTTTTCCCACTAAAGGTCTTAGTTTAGGTTCCAGTAAAACATTAAAACCGCTTTGCAAATCTAATTCAACGTCATACTTAACGGGATCTTTAACCGCGATAATGGAAGTTGTTCCTTTCGCCCATAACTCTGGACCCGCTTTAATGTCCAAGGTTCCATTCCAATAATTAAGAGTGCCCTCTCCTTGAACGCGAACCTCCGTTTCGGGGAACCCTGGTATATTTAGTTTTTTGACCAAAATACCGCCTTTAGGCTCTCCCGCTAAAACGTTTAATTTTATTTTTCCATTAACCGGGTTAAAGCCTAAACTTGCTTTTAAATAAGCCGGTACGCCGTCTAACCTGTTTACAGAAGCGTTAAATTCAATTCCTTTTTTTAAATCTCGGTATTCGCCATCGCTTTCAATTCCTAAGACTACAGGTTCGCCGAGAAGCTCTTTCCCAAGGGAAATTTTTTCAAACTTTAGTTTTTGCAATACCACAGGTATAGGAACGCCTTTAATGAAAGCCTTTCCGCTTGTTTGAGGGTCTGTTTTTATTTCAACGGGCCCTTCGGTTGATTGAGGCGCTCTTTTTATATTTAGACTTTTGCCGGATATTTCGACAATATTTAGTTCGGGATTTAGT
This sequence comes from Nitrospinales bacterium, assembly GCA_038154245.1. Classification (GTDB taxonomy): domain Bacteria; phylum Nitrospinota; class Nitrospinia; order Nitrospinales; family JAJDAT01; genus JAJDAT01. The sequence continues at coordinate 23,002 of JAYOZP010000006.1, forward strand.
AAAGCTAATGGTTCCCATTCCAACAAAATATCTTTGCCTTCAAACCACATCCCTTTTTTATCTGATATATGAATGGAACCCAGCTCTATTCGAAAAGGTAATAATCCGTCCAATGTTTCTAATTTGATTTTTAAATCAGGAGAATCGGTTACTTCGCTGATAAAACCTTCTAAGAACCGTTTACCAGAGTTCGTTTGAAAAGCGGCAAAACTTGCTCCTATGGTTATAATTAAGCAAAGAAAAACTGTGGCAAACGCCTTAAATAGGAATTTAAATAATTTTTTAAAAACTTTTATCAAAATGCTTGTCCTAAACTGATATAAAAAGCAAAAGAATCGTCAAATTCTCTTTTGTTTAAAGGAATTGCAATATCGACTCTTGCGGGACCAAAGCTGGCATAGTATCTAAAGCCAATACCTGCGCCCCATTGCAATTCTTCTCCAAACTCAGGAATTTCTTCGTCAAATACATTGCCGCCGTCAACAAACAAAACAAGCCCATAGTTTTTAACGCGAAACCTGAGTTCGGTACTGACTTCAACTAAGCTTCTACCGCCCTCTGGGTCTAACTCCTCATCGAGCGGCCCTACTTTTTGAAATTCATATCCGCGTATGGAACCGCCTCCGCCAGAAAAAAATCTTTTATCTTTGGGGATTTCAATGGTCGAGTCGCCAATAATTCCTCCGAGACTCCCGCGAAATGCTACGATTAATTTTTCGCTCCCGGAAACGTCAAAATAAACTCTACTAGTTAGTCTCCCGATGGTGAAATTATCTCCGTCTCCAGATACCGTTGCGAAGGGAGTAATCGATAACTCTTGGCGTGTTCCTTTAGTTGGGTTTAATAAATCGTCCGCATTGTCAAATTTAAAACCAATAGGTACGCTGATTAAAGTAAACTCGCTTTTATCGCCGTCGTCGTCGATTTCCGCAAATTCGGCAGCCGCTCTTCCAGTAAACGATGTGTATCGTCCAAACCTTCGACTTAAGCCGATTGAACCCAAAACAGCGTCGCGATCAAAAGCGTCAAAGCTTTCGCTAACTATTTTCCCGTCTCCTAATAGTTCTTGTCCTAATATTTTATAATCGGGCTTTTTAAATTCCAGGTTCAGGTTTTTGTTAATTTTGCTAAATTCATTCTCTCCGATACGATCTACTCGACCGCCAAGTTTTAATCTTTCAGCCCTTCCAAAATAGTTTCTATGCCCCCAAAACGCCGAAATACCGCCTCCAAAGTTAGTAGAATAATCGGCCCCAAAACCCACAAAGCGCATTTTTTTTTCTTCTACTGTGACAATCACTCGAACGGGTTTCGATATTTTTTTGGGAAGCTTATTTCTCTCCGGCATCCTTACTTTTACAGATGCAAATAATCCCAAGTTAGACAAAACACTTTGATAACCCTTTATTATTTGGGGATTATAAATGTCGCCTTTTTTCCAAGGAATTTTGCGGATAATAAAATCGGATTTAACTTTTTTATTACCTTTTAAAACAATCCCACCTAAACGAGTTTTCGGCCCTGGAATAGCGACTAATGTAACGTCCATAGTCTTTTTTTTGCGGTCTATTTCTAGTTTTCGTTTTCCCAAAGCTGCATAGGCATGGCCGTTAACCTTCAATTGACCTATTAAGTCGCTCTCTGTTTTTAATATTTCAGAGCCTAAAGCAGGTTCTCCCCTTTTGATATAAGAAATAATGGGTTTAGATTTCATCGACTCAAAACCGAAAACCTCTATTTTCCCAAACTTATATAAGGAGCCTGTTGATATTTTAATAGCGACCGGAAAACTTTTACCTTTTCTCATTACAAGAGAGCGTAAAGACTGTATTGGTTTACCTGCAATTTGAATTTTTATGGTTCCAGAAAAATAACCAAACGATTGAAGAACTTTTTGAAATCGTTCCTCGTCGCTTTGAATACGACGAATTAAACCAGTTTGGCTTAAGGGAGGGGAATCTTTTAATTGAATAAGACTAGAAGAAGCTTCAAGAGTCTTTTTTAATTCCGGATTTTTAACTCCGAAAATTTTTGTTTGATATGGGACGCCTTTAGCGTTTGAAGAAGTTACACCAGTAAAGCTAAATACAAGAGTGAATAAAAAAACGCAAAAATAACGAAGACTCTTCACTTTCGGCAGTTCTAAACAACTAAACCTTTTTCCACTAATTGGCCATGAGCAAGATCAACCTTTGATTCGGCAGTCTCTTTCTCAACCCAATTAGCTAAATCTTCTAGTCCTTTTTTTAATGTAAACTGTGGTTTAAAACCTAATTTTTCAATTTTAGAAACGTCCGCAAAACAATGTCGAATATCCCCATTTCTAAATTTATGAATTATGTTTGGCGTGAAGTTTTTACCGGATAAATCAATGAGAGCTTGAGCTAATTGCAGAATAGAAGTTGGTTGACCAGTTCCGATATTATAAATATCAAATTTTGATTCTGGAGAATCTAATAATAGAAGTTTGCCGCGCACTAGATCTTTCACATGGATAAAGTCCCTGGCTTGTTCTCCGTCTTCATAAATTAAAGGTGGCTTGTCGTTTTTGATGCTCGAAGAAAATATTGCCGCAGCTCCTGTATAAGGATTGTTCAGACTTTGTCTGGGGCCGTAACAATTAAAATATCGACACGCTACCGTTGGTAATTGGTAGGCTTTTCCAATCATAATGGAATAAACTTCCTGGTCTTTTTTACTCTGGGCATAAACAGAGGTGCAATCTAACTCTTTTTCTTCATCTGTGGGAGTGGGTTTTAAAACGCTCCTGCAATCGGGGCAATACATCTCCCATTTTTTAGCCAATAAATCTTCTTCCACCCTGGGTTTAGGCTTTACCTGCCCATGTTCTTCACATTCAAACCGACCTTCTCCATAAAGACTCATTGAACTAGCGACAAGAACCTTTTCAACGGAATGTTTCTCATTCACTAAGATATCCCAAAGAATTCCCGTTCCTTGTACGTTCACAGAAATATATTGATCTATCGAATACATCGATTGACCAACGCCAACTTCTGCAGCGTCATGAATGACTACGTCCACGCCTTGAATGGCTTTTTTTAAGCTATCGCGGTCTCGAACATCGCCTTTAATAAACTCCACATCCGAGCTTAAATATCGCGGAATTTCTGCATTTGGTCCATGAACTTGGGGATTGAGGTTATCGTAAACACGGACAGTATCTCCGCGTTCTAATAAGGCGTCTACGGTATGCGACCCTATAAACCCAGCGCCTCCGGTAACCAACACTTTTCGGTTTGATTTCATATGAAAAATAGATTTTAGAAAGCTTCTAAAAGCTTTCTTCATTAATAAAAAGACTCATATTATTTAACGAAATCTGAAAGAATTACTTTAGCGTTTTAGCTATAAATAGCGAGATAATACTTATTTTTTCAAGTATTAAGCTATTTTTATATAGGAAGACGAGTCGAATAGAACAAAAAGACATGGTGCCGATGGGGAGACTCGAACTCCCACGGATTGCTCCATACGCCCCTCAAGCGCACGTGTCTACCAATTCCACCACATCGGCTCTTAGTTTTTGCTTTTAATTCGCAGGCTTGGGGTCTGAAGACGCCGGTTGGCTTTGCTCCTGAGTTTGCTCAGGTATTACCGAATTAGCCTCTTTTCTGGATGAAAGAGTGGCTAAAGCAAGAGAAGTGCACATAAAAATAACTGCGGCGACAGTGGTCAATTTACTTAAAATATTCCCCGCGCCCGAGCTACCAAACATCGCTTGGCTTCCAGCCCCTCCAAAAGCATTACCCATTGCCGCGCCCTTACCAGTTTGCAATAAAACAATTAAAACCAAAAATAAAGCGGCTATTATGTGAATGGAAACCAAAATGGTGTTCATGTAGTACTCTTCTCCTCCTTAATTAATTGAATTTATAATCGCATAAAACGAGTCGGCGATCAAGCTTGAGGTGCCTACTAATAAACCGTCGACGCCTTCTTTTGCTAATAACTCTGAGCTATTATCCGGTTTTACGCTACCTCCATAGAGAATACTCATTTGTTCGCTTGCTTCATAATCGTAAAGTTCTTTAAGCGTCGAACGAATAAATCCATGAGACTCGCATGCTTGCTCTGGAGTCGCGTTTTTCCCAGTTCCAATAGCCCAAAAGGGTTCGTAGGCAACGATAACATGATTTAAATTATCACCAATAACCCCTTGAAAACAAATAGATAATTGGCTTTTTAAGACGTTTTCAGTTTGGTTTGATTCTCGTTGTTCAAGGGTTTCGCCAACGCATAAAATTGGCGATAGTTTTTTACTAAGAGCTAATTGTAGTTTTTCATTTATCTGATTGTCTGTTTCCCCAAATAAGGTTCTACGTTCAGAATGCCCAAGGAGAACATAGGAACATCCAGAATCCAATAACATATCGGCGGAAATTTCCCCCGTATAAGCTCCTTTTGCTTGGCCGCACATATTTTGACCGCCAATTTTTATTACAGAGCCATTAAGCAAATTATGAACGGCTTTAAGGACTGTAAAACCTGGAAATAAAATAATGTCTGCGTTTACTGGACTGGATAGTTTTTGGGTTAACTCGCAAACAAGTTCCTGGGCCTCTGGCCAAGGAAGGTTCATTTTCCAATTACCGGCTATAATTGGCCTTTTCATTTAATATCTTATTTCAAGTATTCTTAAGTAGTTTCAATAAAAATAACCAACTAGCTTTGCACTTCATAGGAACTTGGTTTATATAATACCCTCCGCACGTCATCCCGAGCGAAGTCGAGGAATCTCGCCTCAATTTATAAAATCACACCTTTTCCTAGTCAATTTGTAGAAGTCTTGTTACAGATAAGATAGCGTTAAAACATAAATGCTAAATACCTTTTTCAAAAATAAACAGCACGAGATCTCTAACCCTGCAAGAATAACCCCACTCGTTATCGTACCAAGATAAAACTTTGATCATATTCTTATCGACAACTTTAGTTGATAGAGCGTCTATGGTTGAAGAAGCGGCGTTCCCATTAAAATCTGAAGAAACTAATGGAGCGGTTTCAAAGTCCATAATCCCCTTTAACTCATTTTCACAGGCGGACTTAAGAGCTTCGTTAACCTCTTCTTTAGTGGTTTCACCTTCTATATCAACGACTAAATCTACCAAAGAGACATTAGGGGTTGGCACTCTAATGGACATTCCATCAAGCTTTCCATTCAATTCTGGTAAAACCAAGCCAACCGCCTTAGCGGCTCCAGTTGACGTTGGGATCATAGAGAGCGACGCGGCCCTACCCCTTCTTGGATCTTTATGGGGAACATCCAGAATTTTTTGATCATTTGTATAAGAATGAACAGTGGTCATTAAACCGCGTTTAACTTTAAACCTATCATGTAGGGCTTTTGCCAAAGGAGCCACACAATTTGTTGTGCAAGAAGCGTTTGAGATCACCTGATGCTCTTTGGGGTCGTATTTATTTTCGTTAACTCCCAACACAACGGTTATATCGGAATCGTTTGCCGGAGCTGAAATAATGACTTTTTTGGCGCCAGCATCAATATGTTTTTGGCCGCCTGCCTTACTGGCAAAGAATCCAGAAGATTCAATGACTACGTCGACATTAAGCTCCTTCCAAGGTAAGTTTGACGGGTCTTTTTCCGCCGTAACCCGAATATTTTTACCGTTTATTTTAATTTCATTTTCTGCCGCCTCAATTTGAGCTGAGTTTCGGCCATGTACTGAATCGTATTTAAAAAGATGGGCCAACGTTTCGGTATCCATCAAGTCGTTAATCGCGACAATTTCTAAATCGTCGCAACGACTATCTTCCAAAATGGCACGTAAAACCATTCTACCAATGCGGCCAAACCCATTAATTGCAATCCTTTTCGACATTCTATTAGTTACTCCTTATCCCACTAAGCGGGACAAACAGGTTTTATAAAGATTTTAATATTATGGAAAAATTCCTAAGGAATGATTAAAAAAACGATAGGCTGGAAAAAACAGAAATTACTATTCAAATTCTAAATTGTTTTTAAATAACGTTAAAAGGATTATACAGAATCCCAATTGAGGAGACAAGAGAAGGAGAAATAATAAAAGAAAACAAGTGAAGTTTTTTTGATTATTAGAGCTTTTTAATAATAATCTAGCTTAAATGGAAACAATTTAGACATATAGGGAAAAACTAATTCACGACCTTTAGTCTAACTTCTTCTTGATCCTCTTGATCAGATTTGGTTTGTTCCGATGTCATATTGAAGGGCATTTTGTCGGTTTGAGGTTTGACTTCCAAGCTTGCGCCAATTGGACGGAGAACTTCCCGATATTTGTTTTTTTAATCTGATTCAATCAAAGCGACGGGTAGGCATTGGCGGGGTTGGATAACGGTCCATCTTTAGATTCCAATAAGCCCACGAACGACCATCAAATATTCCTGGCGGAGCTTTATCTAAAGATTCGATTAAGTCATCATCTGTCAAATATTCCCGGACGATTTTCATATCTTCATGCGTTCCATAAGTCATAGCATAAGCGATAAATCTGATGGGGTCGGAAAGCGCTTTTTCCGGATTTTCAAACCAAATTATCCGATGTGAAACTTCTTTCAGTTCTTTGGTACAACTTAATTGCTTCATTTTTTTATTATCAAAGTTTGACTATAAATTTTATTTTAGAAATGAAGTTTCTATTGGTTTGATCTCTGGGGTTCTAAAAAATGAAACTAGGGCTTCCCCAATATCACCGCTTATAAGACACGTTAAAGTATTTGAAGCTTTTTTAACTATTTTTGAATTTTCAAGAAAAGAGGATACTTTTATAAAGGTCGTCTGGGTCAAATTCTTCGGTTCCCAAAAAGTAAAAATCCACAGACTGTCGATGTCCTAAATGAAGAGCGATGGCTTTTCCTCCATAAAGGGTGAATTGACTTGGCGTTTAAATTAATCTGTCCCACAAACGTCTTTGCGAAGGAGGTAAAATTTCAAGATGAAATTTTTTGTAATCCATTTGATATTTTAAAAATGTTTGTCGCTAGTCTTTAAGGGGATTAAATACTCTAAATGGTAATTTACCATTAGAAGAATTGATAATTATTTAAACGTGTTTAGGAAGGAAAATCAAAACTATTCTAGATAAGAAGAATACCTAACTCAGCGAAACGATAGCCAGCCTATTTTATAATTTTTAGTTTACAACCTTTAGTCTCACCTCTTCTTGATTATTGGCGGGATCAGATTCAGTTTGTTCCGACGTCATATTGAAGAGCATTTTGTCGGTTTGAGGTTTGATTTCGAGACTTGCGCCGATTGGACGAAGAACCTCTCGGTATTCGTTAATTAGGTAATTTTCTTGCCGCATAACGCTTTCTAACTCTTTATCTAGCTTCTTTTTTTCATCAGTTACGGTTTTATATCTCGCTTCTATGGAAGCTTTCATATCCTTGGCTTTTTCTTTTTTAGCGTTAATTTCTGCAAACGCTCCCATCAAATTATTACGAACGCCATCTATATAGAACAAATCTTCGTCAAATTTCTTAAACGCGTTATCTAAAGATTCTAAATACTCTCGCCTTCTTTTGATTAAATGGTCCCTGCCAAGACAGTTTTTATTATATTGCCCCATTAATTTTTCTTCGACATCCATGGTGACTCTTTTCTGAACCGACAAGTTTCCAGGTTCAAGAGGCATCATATCTGACAGATTGGAGCTACCCATTAATAAGCTTTCATACCGTTCTTTTATCATTCTTTCATTAGCGTCCAATTGATCTAAGGCGGCGGTTACTTTTGCCAAATTTTGATCGTAAATAGAGAGGTTTGTAGAAAGAATACGTAACTGGCCAAGGGTTTCTTCGGAAATGAGCTTTAACTGATCAATTCGTTCGACAAGAGCTTCTCGTTCATTTTCTTTGGTCTCTAAAACTTTATTAAAGGTTTGGACGACACCTTCGAGTTCTCGGCTTAAGTTGCCACCCTCTTCTCGTACTTTTGTATTATTTCGGCCAGTTTCTACTGCGCTCATTACTTACCTCGGATCGATTATTTTGGTCAAAATTTTGGCGCGTTTTTCAACAAAACATAAAAAGGCAAAAAACGTGCCAAGTTTCCCTAACCAACGATCAAACAGATTTTTATTTGGATAGGAAAATCATACAC
>JAYOZP010000006.1:31136-37528 GCA_038154245.1 Nitrospinales bacterium
TTTCCATCCCAAAGTAAATAGATTTCGCAACAATATTATGACCTATATTCAATTCCTCTATTTCTGGAATAGCGGCGATTGCCACTACATTTTGATTATTTAATCCATGTCCCGCAAAAACTCGCAGTCCTAATTTTGCCGCCAGCTTACTGGAATTCCTTATTTTTTCTAACTCTTCGGCGATCTTAGCCGTATCCTTCAGTTCAGTATATTGCCCTGTATTAAACTCTATACTATCAGCCCCTACTCTCTTAGAAGCTTCTACTTGTTTAGGGTCTGGATCAATAAACAGACTAAAAAGAATGTTATTTTTCTTAAACTGTTCTCCCATACCTTTTAGCTTATCTTCCATTGAAATAATATCTAATCCACCTTCCGTCGTGATTTCTTCGCGTTTTTCTGGTACTAGGGACACTTGGTCCGGTTTATTTTTAAGAGCAATTCCAAGCATTTCTTCCGTTGGAGCCATCTCTAAATTCACTTTGGTTTTTACAGATTCCCGAATCCGAACGACATCGTGGTCTTGGATATGTCTCCGGTCTTCTCTTAAGTGAATTGTAATACCATCCGCCCCAGCCATTTCCGCTAATAAGGCCGCTTGTAATGGATCTGGCTCATCGGTTTTTCTAGCCTCGCGAACGGTTGCGACATGGTCTACATTTATAAACAAACGGATCATTTATAGCTTTCTCCAAATAATGAATTTATGATTGTTTCTAAATATCTATATTAATTATTTGCATTATTTACAGGTTTCTTTTTTTCTTCTTCTATTTTGGATAAAAATATATTGGGGCGTTTTAACTCCGGCATAAGGCTAAGAGCTTTTTTAAATAACTTTTCTGCATCGTCGTATCGCTTTTGTTGGAAATAAACTTCCCCTAAATTTAAATAACCTAATTCAAAGTTTGGAGCTACTTTGATTACCTGTTTTAGAGTTTGATCGGCTTCTGTTAAGTCTCCATTTTGTTTATAAGCGTCGCCTAAGGTATTGCCTGCCATATAAAATTTAGGATTCAACGTCCAAGCTTTTTTTAATAAGGGAATTGCTTTATCAAACTCTTTGGAATCTAAATAAATTTTACCTAGATTATTTAAAGCAAAGATATGATTTGGGTGAACCTTTAATATTGAATGGAATATATGTTTAGCTGTTTTATTATCGCCTTTGATACTTGCTTGTATAGCCTGATGCATCCATTCATTGGTATGTTTGGGTTGCGCTTCTGCATTGATTTGCAAAAAAAATAAAATCGAAAAAATAAAAATAAAAACTTTACTCAACTTAATTTCCTCCTTCATTCATTGACTTAGAATTTTTCCGGCAACCTTTATAGCTCGAACAGTCTCTTTAACGTCGTGAACTCTAAAAATCTTAGCTCCTTTTTGCAAACCCAACACTGCTAAGGCTAATGATCCTTCTAACCTTTCTTCAACAGGCAAATCTAAAATTTTTCCTATAAATGATTTTCTCGACACCCCTAATGCTATGGGGTATTTTAATGAATTAAATTTGTCTAGTTCTCGGAGGATTTGTAAATTATGATCGATCGTTTTACCAAAACCAATGCCAGGATCTAAAGCAATTTTTTCTGGATTTATCCCCGCTTGAACCGCTTTATTTGCAGATTCTTTTAAAAAGCCTCCGACATCAGACATTAAGTCTTCGTAAGCTGGTTTTTTTTGCATTGTTTGCGGAGTTCCCTGCATATGCATGAGAACCATACCGGCATTATATTTAGCCGCTATAGAAGCGGTTTCAGAAAATTCTTTTAAACCGGTAATGTCATTAATAATAGCCGCGCCTTTATCTAAAACATATTCCGCAACCTTTGGTTTATACGTATCTACCGAAATGGGTATATTGAATCTTTTCACTAACTCCGGAACAATTTCTTTAAGCCGGTCAATTTCTGTTTCTTCAGAGATAGGTAGAGAACCTGGCCGCGACGACTCGGCTCCCATATCCAAAATATCGGCTCCGTCGTCCACCATCTTTTCCGCAAACTCTAAAGTTTCCTTAAGAGTATTTTTTCTACTTTGACCGTAGAAGGAGTCGGAGTTTAGGTTTATAACGCCCATGACCCAAAATTTTTTATGGGAAAACTTAAAGTCCATTTTGCTCAAAAAAAGAAAAACCCCATTCTTTGTTAAAAGAATGGGGTTTTTAAGTTTAACTTAAGAATGATTAAGCAGGTGTTGGGTCTGGCATGCCTCCTGGAAACAACCCTTCTTCGTCGGATTTATCGGCTTGTTTGTCAATATCCGTCTCTTCATTGGCGGCTTTGGTATCGGTTTCAACAGGTGTTCCATCATCCCCCGATGTATCGCCAGAGATCAATTTTTTCATTTCTTTAAAGTCAACGGTTTCAGTTTCAAGAAGACCTTGAGCAAGTCTTTCCAAAGCGTCGCGATTTTCTTCTATCAACGTTTTGGCTTTATTGTACCCATCCATCACCAATTCTTTAACTTCATTATCAATGAGCTTAGCGGTTTCGTCGCTAAAATTCTTTTGATTATTAAAATCCCTACCCAGGAACACCTGTTCTTCTTTGGTTCCATAGGTTAAGGGGCCCATTTTTTCGCTCATTCCCCATTCGCATACCATTTTCCTGGCCATATCGGTAGCCCGCTCGATATCATTACCAGCGCCTGTAGTCATTTGCCCCAAAGCTATTTCCTCGGCAACTCGACCGCCCATTAAAATAGCTAAATTGTTATACAAAAAAGATCTAGGGTAAGTATGCTTTTCATCTTCAGGTAATTGCATAGTTACGCCTAAAGCTCTACCACGCGGTATAATGGTAACTTTATGAATGGGATCGGTTCCAGGAAGCATAAACGCAACCAAAGCATGACCGGCTTCATGATAAGCGGTTGTGGTCTTTTCTTTTTCAGAAATGACCAAACTTCTTCTCTCAACGCCCATAAGCACTTTGTCTTTAGCTTGCTCAAAGAACTCTTGCGATACCGCTTTTTGATCCGCTCTTGCCGCTAGTAAAGCCGCTTCGTTAACTAGATTAGCTAAATCTGCGCCCGTAAATCCTGGGGTACCGCGAGCAATCACTTTTAAATCGATATCTTCAGTCAACGGAACATTGGAAGTATGAACTTTTAAAACGCCTTCTCGACCTTTAACGTCTGGTCGGTTAACCGTTACCTGTCTATCAAAACGACCTGGTCGTAGCAAAGCTGGGTCTAAAACATCCGGTCTGTTAGTAGCGGCAATCATAATAACGCCTTCGTTATTTTCAAAACCGTCCATTTCGACTAGAAGCTGGTTTAGAGTTTGTTCTCTTTCATCGTGACCTCCTCCAAGTCCCGCTCCTCTATGTCTACCAACCGCGTCAATCTCGTCGATAAAAATTATACAAGGGCTGTTCTTTTTTCCTTGTTCGAATAAATCGCGAACGCGCGATGCGCCAACGCCAACAAACATTTCGACAAAGTCGGAACCGCTTATGCTAAAGAAAGGAACATTTGCTTCGCCCGCTATAGCACGCGCAAGCAATGTTTTACCCGTTCCTGGAGGTCCCACCAACAAAACGCCTTTAGGTATTTTTCCACCTAGACTGCTAAATTTTTGCGGCTCTTTTAAGAATTCGATAATTTCATGCAGCTCTTCTTTCGCTTCGTCAACTCCGGCTACATCTTTGAATGTAGTTTTATTCTTTTTGTCAGACATTAACCGGGCTTTACTTTTTCCAAAAGAAAGAGCTTTACCGCCGCCAGATTGCATTTGCCGCATAAAGAAGATCCAAATTCCCAATAGAAGAAGCATAGGGAACCAAGAAATAAGAATATTCATATACCAGCTGGTTTGCTCTGGGGGCTCAACCACGATTCGCACGCCTTTTTCCCGCAACATCTTGATCATATCAGGGTCTTTGGGAGGAGCGTATGTCTGAAAGGTTAGACCGTCGGTATAAGTGCCTCTTATTTGGTCTCCTTGAATAACCACTTCGGAGATCTGCCCAGTTTCAACTTTGTTAATGAAATCGCTAAATATAATTTCACTTTGGGGAGAAAGCGGTCTATTAAAAATATTAAACAAGGAAATCATAATCAGCCCAATTACCAACCAAAGGGCTAGATTTTTATAAAATTGGTTCAAAACGGTCTCCTCTTATGAAGGCTTCAGTCAATATATATACTAATATTTTAACATAATTAAATTTGGACTTGCTAACCCTTTATTCTAATAGAACTTCGGGAAAAGATGGTGGAAAAAAGCAAAAAAACAACTTTTTAGTCAAATTAGCTCAAATCTCGACCTTGAATGGCAATGATTTTTCGAGTTTCCTCTCTAATCCGAAAATCATGACCAATTCTATGCCCATATATCCAAATAATATCATTTTTCCCATTTGTCAAAATTGGAATGCGATTTCTTTCATTTTTAGGCACTTTTTCGTCGATAAAATACGATTTCACTTTTTTAGCTCCGTCCATTCCTAACGGAACAAACCGGTCGCCCGCTTCAAAAAAACGACATGATATTGCATCGCCGGTTTTTTCAAAATCAAAAAACTCTTCTTTTTCACTTTTCTTTTTAAAATCAAGATTGGCTTTATCAATTAATTGGCAATTAAGCTCTATGCCTAAATCCGTTAATACCGTTTTTCCTGGAACTTCTAGAGTTCTTATAGTTGAAACGAAATCTATTTTCTCTTCATCCCTTTTTTTCCTTAGGGTTAATGAGTTTTCCGAAATAATCGCTTCGATCAAACAAGGGATTTGCAATTTTTTGCCTAAAGTTCCTTTTTTTGAAAATTGATCTAAGCTAATTACATGCGCCCCTTCAATTCTTCGTAAGTCACCTTTTATAAATTCTATTGCCTTCAAAAAAAGACGTTTTTTTAATCCCGGTTTAATAGAGTTTAACTCTTTTAATTTAAAAGATATTTCCTTGCCGACATTTATATTAAAACTAAACTTATCAAAATATTCTTGCGTCAAATCATTTATTAGATCCAAATCATCCCGGATCATTTGGGACATATCGCTAAGGCGATTAACAATATTGGAATTAAAATTGTCTTCTAGATATGGGATGAAATCAGCGCGTACCCTATTTCGCAAATAAACCTTAGATTTGTTTGTCAAATCTTCACGAAATTCTATCGACGAAGATTTTAAATAATCTAATAACTCCTCTTTTCTGCATTCAATTAACGGTCTAATCAGTTCATCTCTTACGGGTGGAATTCCGGATATTCCTTTAAGCCCAGATCCTCTTGTGAAATTCATCAAAACCGTTTCAGCTTGATCGTCCGCTGTATGTCCAAGAGCAATTTTGTCGCCGCCGATTTCCTGCAAAACTTTTCTAAAAAATTCATAACGTAATATTCTTGCCGTTTCTTGAAACGAACTTTTAAGTTTGGCTTGTACCAATTTGACGTCTATTTCAGAAAAATAAGATTTGATATTCCATTTCTCGCATAATTCTTTTGAGAATTGTGCGTCACGGTAGGAGTCCTCGCCCCTTGCAAGATGATTTAAATGCGCAGCATAAAGTTCTATTTTTAAATCTTCAGATAGTTCCCGAAGGATCGTTAATAAAGCAACAGAGTCGCTACCTCCAGATAAGGCGACCAACACCTTTTCGCCAGAGGCAATCATATTATATGAATTCAAAGTTTTTTGGATCTTGCTTAAAAGAGGTTTCATGAAAATAGAATACCTCAATTAAAAAAAATAAATAAGAAAGTCAGGAAAGTTTTTTTGAATAATCAGGCGGGGGGTGCGACTAAAGGCTTTTTAGGAGATCTTTTTTTCTTTTTTCGTACTCTTGTTCAGAGATGATATTTCGCTTTTTAAGAATTTTAATGTATTGAAGTCGTTTTTTTAAGGATTCGACTTCTTCCGTTTCATTTTGAACGCTACTAGAGCTTATTTGTGCTTTTTGTTTTTTTTGTTTTCTTTTTCGTTTATCTAACTCGCTTTTTCTGGGCAAACGTGCGGTTTGGCCAATCTTCTTTGTTTTGTTAGCAAGTTTTTTCTTCTTAGGTGGATCAAAAAGAAAAACTTCTAAAAAGGCATCTTTCTTTAGTCCAGCTATCCAACGTTTATATTGTTCTTGAGCGATTTTTCCAAATAAAATATTTTCAATTTCGGGTTTAACGGTTTTATAGGTTTTATATTTTTTGGGAATAACCTTATCAACTTTAATAATGTGTAGCCCATAAGGAGTTTCCACTATAGGGCTCACTTGCCCTTGCTTTAGCTTAAAAGCCGCGTCCTCAAACTCCTTTAGCATCTTACCGCGCTCCAAAACCCCTAAGTCGCCTCCAGAAGACGCTGATACATCTTCAGAATATTTTTTTGCGGCTTTTTTAAAGGACATTTCTTCTTTTATTTCTTTTAGCGCTTCTTGCGCCTTTTTTCTTTTT
>JAYOZP010000006.1:37538-60773 GCA_038154245.1 Nitrospinales bacterium
GTGATCTTTCTGATTCAGTAATACTTTCGCCAAAAATAAATAAAATATGTCGAACATGAATTTTAGAAGGCGTTAAAAAATCTTTTCTATTTTTTCTGTAATATCGCTTTATTTTTTTTTCGCTAATTCTTGCGCTATTTCTTAAGTGGTGGTTTCTTACTTTTGAAATAATTATTTGTTCACGAATTTTTTTCCTATAGCTTTTAAGAGTCAGTCCTTCTTTTTCCAGCATTGCCAAAAAAACATCGTCGGGAACTCTATTTGCAGATTTAATTTCTTTAATTGCGTCGTCTACGTTAGCTTCTGAAACCGTAATATTTAGTGTTTTTTTACCTTCTTGAATTAACAATTTTTCTTCTAAGATCAAATCAAGGGCTTGTTTGTTATATTCTTTATCGGTGAGCGACTTAAGGCCTGGTTGACTTTGACTTCCTATTCTGATTAATTTAGCGCGATCTTCTACCTCGCTAAGAGTGACAATACTGTCGTTAATTTTAGCGACTACTCGATCAAATGTTTTTGCGCCAACCAAAGTTGGAAGAGCAAAAATTAATGCGCTGATAATAGCTAAGACGTTCATGAAATATCTTTTATTGGACATTTTCAATGGCTTCATAATTAATTCTAATAATCGCCTTATTTTTTAAATCCATTACCCAATTCTTAAATGCTTCTTCTTGTTTTTCCCTTAACAGTTTTTCACGAATTATTTTTTTTGATTCTTCATAATTCATTTTACGAGCTGGTTTTTTATCCACTACTTTTAAAATGTGATAGCCATAAGGAGTTTGAATAACATCGCTAGTTCCATAAAGTTCTAAATCAAAAACTCCATCAAACTCGGCAGGCATTTGTCCCGCCTCAAAATATCCTAAATTTCCACCTTCAACGCTTTCAGGACCCAAAGAATGTTGTACCGCTAAATCCGTGAATTGGGCTTTTCTTGATTTTATTTTTTTCAACAACCGCCTTGCTTCTTCCTCCGTTGCGACATTTATATGAAGAGCCTTAACTTGTTCGCCTTTTAGGAATTCCTCGGGGTGTTCCGCGAAGTATTTTTTGGAAGTTTCCTCCCCAACCGTTACCTTACTATTGACCCGTTCGTTTATCAAATTTTTCAGAATTAAAGAGTTTTTTAATTTGTCTTCCCACTCTAACTGACTGATATTTTGTATTTTAAACGTTTTTTGGAAAGAGTCATCTAAATAATCAGTTTTAATTATTTCCATAGTAGCCTGAAACTCATTGGGATCCAAACTTACTTTATGCTTTTTTGCCTCTTGCCTAAAAAGGACATTTTGAATGATTTCATTCAAAGTTTTTATTTTAAGGAATAAAATCTCTTTTTCAGTGTGGTCAGCGTTGTCTTGAACCCTATATTTACGGCCTGTTAGACTAAGGTCTTTCCTAAAGCTTTCAATATCAATAACTTCTCCATTTACCGTGGCTATAATATTAGGTCCCAACCCTGATTTTGAGATAACTTCCTCTTTTTCGCAAGAAACCAACAAAAATGCGGTAAAAACGACCCAAAAAAACAAAATTGGCTTATTTAATTTATTTGTCAACGCGAGCTTTTCCTAACTTAATTAAATATCCTTTAACCAACAGAAAATCTTCCTTCCATCCTTTTTGAGGAGAAAGAATTTTCAAACGAAATTCAGAGTCAAACTTAAGGTTATTATCCAATAAATTGACCACCGATTCGGCAGGCATATTGTTATTTTTATCAAATTCTAAGTATATCCAACCAGATTTTAAATCAACTTTTAAAATGTCCAACTTTTGACAAAGTATTTTAATTTCTAACAATTTTGTTAGTTTTTCCACGGGGTCTGGCATGGCCCCAAACCGGTCTTCTAGCTCTTCTTCCAGGCTTTCTGCCGTTTCTAAATCGTTGGCCAGATAAAGCCTTCTATAAAATTCTAGTCTTTGATTCAAATCTGAGATGTAATATTTAGGAATAAAGCCTTTAATTTTAAAGTCTACTTCGGACTCTTTATGCGCCTCTACTTTCTGTCCCCGCAGTTCTTTAACCGTGTCCTCAATCAACTTGCAATATAAATCAAACCCAATGGTATTTACATGCCCTGACTGCTGATTCCCAAGCATATTACCAGCCCCTCTAATTTCAAGGTCTCTGGAAGCTAATTGAAAACCGGCTCCTAATTCAGTCAATTCTTCGATGGCCGAAAGCCGTTTTCTAGCTTCCTCCGTAACTGTCATAAATCCAGGAATTAATAGATAAGCGTATGCCTGATTTTTGTAACGACCGACACGACCTCTGAGCTGATAAAGTTGACCTAAACCGAATTGGTCGGCACGATTGATAATGATGGTGTTTGCCGATGGTATGTCTATGCCATTCTCCACAATGGTGGTGCATAAAAGAACGTCGATTTCTTTATCAACAAACTTTTTCATTACTTTTTCTAGCTCTTTTTCCGGCAATCTACCGTGGGCTATCCCCAAATTTAAATTGGGGAAGATTCGGAGGAGCATCTCTGCGACAGAGTTAATGCTGAAAATTTTATTGTGAATAAAATATATTTGCCCGCCTCGTTCTATTTCTCGGGTAATAGCCTCTTTAATAACGCTTTCTTCAAATCTTCTTATATAAGTTTTAATTGCCAAGCGATCTTCTGGAGGCGTTTCTATGACACTTAAGTCGCGAACTCCCATCAAAGAAAAATAAAGAGTCCTGGGTATTGGAGTCGCCGTTAAGGTTAAAATATCAACAGAAGCCCGCAATTTTTTAAGTTTTTCTTTATGTTTAACTCCAAATCGCTGTTCCTCGTCTATTACGATTAAACCTAAATCTAGAAACTTTACTTTATCCCCCAACAACTTGTGAGTTCCAATGATAATATCGATTTGGCCATTTTTTAGTTTTTCCAATATTTCTCTCTGTTCCTTTGCGGAACGAAAGCGGCTTATCATTTCAATGTTAAGAGGGTGCGCTTTAAATCTTTCGCAAAAGGTATTGTAATGCTGTTGCGCTAACAAGGTTGTAGGAGCAAGCACTGCCACTTGTTTGCCGTCTATAGCGACTTTAAACGCCGCCCGCATAGCCACTTCTGTTTTTCCAAAACCAACATCGCCGCAAACGAGACGGTCCATGGGTTTTTCTCTTTCTAGATCTTCATAAACTTCTTCAATAGCTTTCATTTGATCGTCGGTCTCGACATAATCAAATGAATCTGCAAACTCTTGCAATAAAACGGGGTTGGTCTGAAAGGCTTTTCCGTCTGCCATTTCTCTTTTTGCATAAAGTTTCAAAAGATCTTCGGCCATTTCGCGAATAGATTCTTTGATTTTATTTTTTTGTCTTTTCCAAGAAACTCCGCCTAGTTTATCTAGAGGCGGAGGCGATTCTGTCGTTCCAACATATTTTTGAAGGAAAGCCAAACCATCCATTGGAATATATAGTTTTTCATTTCCAGCATAAAGAATATCTAAAAACTCGCCGCCCCCTATTCCCGTTTCTAACTCTTTCGTTCCTAAATAACGGCCAATTCCATAATCGATATGGACTAAATAGTCTCCAGGTTTAAGATCCTTAAACCCTCTTTGGAAACTCATCGATTTAGGTTTTCTTCGATACTTATGCTTATGACTTTTTCCAAAGACTTCGTGCTCGGCAACAAAAACGGTCTTTGCTTCTGGAATCACAAAACCATGGCCGATGGTTCCAATATCAACCCCAGCTTCTAATCCATATTGTTCTAGTAATTGCCGGCCCCGCGTAGCATGGCCTTTAGTAGGAGCCACAATTTGAACTTTGTAACCTTCTTCAATGTATTTCAAAGCCCATTCGGCAAATTGTTCAAATTTGCCTGTTAAAGGTGGAATCGAGCGAATATTTAATTGGTTATTTGGATCTTCATTGGAAGAAATACTAAGCGCTCTTAAATTTAAAGTTTTTCGATTAGATATTTTTTCTTTAAACTTTTCGGAGTCTATATATAAGGAATCTACAGAAGGTAAAAGATCTCCTTCCGACACGCCTTTTTCATATTCCAACTCGGCTATTTCCAATGTATTTTCTATTTTTCCTCTACAATCCTCTGGTTCGTCGAAAACGATTAATGTTTCTGGAGGGAAATAATCTAAAAGGGTGTTTTTTTCCGAATAAAAGAAAGGAGAAAACACCTCCATTCCTGGAAATCTTCCTAAATTTTCAAATTTTTCTTTTAATTCTTTAACTTGAGAAGAGTTAGCGTTTAAGTCGGTTGCACATTTGCTAATTTTTTCAAAACCTTTATTTAATAACTCAGGCGTTAAACATAATTCTCTAACAGGAATAACGCTTAAAGATTCAATCTCACGTATAGTTGTTTGCGAGCCAACATCAAAAAGTCGTATCGATTCTATTTCATCGCCAAAAAATTCAATCCTTACAGGATCGTGCAATGACGGAACAAAAACGTCCAAAATGTCTCCACGTGAACTGTATTGACCTCTTTCGTCGACCATCCCAAAACGAGAGTAACCGCAGTCAATTAGACAGGTTTCAATCACTTCGCGATCGGTGTTTTCTCCTGCAATTAAAGAAAATGCCGCCCTCTTCAAGTTTTCTTTTGGAAATATATGCTGAATGGCAGCATCCACCGGAGCCACGACAAATGGCGCCTCGCCATCAAGTAGTTCCTTCAATACGCCAATGCGTTCGCCGCTAATTTCTTTAGATGGGGATAAAGGCTCAAAAGGTAAAAGTTCCCAGGATGGGAAAAAAATTGGGTGCCTCTTAATTTTTTCATGGCGAACAAAATAACGAATTTCTCCTAATATTTTTTCTGCATGGTTTTGGTCTGACGCCAAAACGAGGATCGGAACTTTTAAACGATTTTGAACTCTACTTATAAAAAGAGCCTTTGAAGCGCCTTTAAACCCGGTTAAGCTTTCATCGAAACTTTGAGAGCTGGCGGTTTCGGAAATCCAATCGAGTTTTTCCGCAAAGGAGTGAGAAATTGAAGCTGTTTGATCCATGAATTAATTAAGAAAAAGGGGAAACAGATTAAAGAGTTGCGCTACGAGTAGGATCTTATTAGTTAGGATTTTTCGGAATCTTTAGATAAAAGATGTTCCCATTTCGGAGGAGCTTTGGGTTTGTAATTTACACACATTGCAAAGGTCGGGCCTTCGTACATATTTAGTTTAAACCATCCTCCTCCAAATTTCTCGGTTAAATAACCTTCTACGTCTTCGTAAAAAGTTTCAAATTCTTCTAGCGTGAATTTAGCAATTTCATAGAACTGGACGCTTACCCCTTCGTAAACGCCAACCAGTAAATTGAAATGCAGGTTGGGATAAATTTCTCGAAATTTCGCGTCTACCTCTTCCGGAGTCGGGTTTCGTTTTAGATCTCTCTTTAACTTTGGTTTGTAATAGTCCCTTAATTCCTTTTTAACCCACTCGACTTTGCTCCAATCTTCCATAAAACTATTACAAAACCTCAAAATTAATGAATAACTTAAGGAACTTCCTAAAATGGTAATAGGCCACGAGCCTTCTAGTAAAATAAAGGGTCAGCGAGTCGCCTCAAGATAATACTTAGAAATAGTAGAAACGCTCTAAATTATTTTACCGTCTAAACTTCTTAAAATCTTTGCAAACTAAAGATTTAATTTTTAGCATAAAAGCCAATTTGATACAATCTTCAAACCTTTGTTTTTATTATTGAGTTAATCCAACTAAAAATTATGTCAGCCGTTAAAATTGGTCTTGTTCAAATGAAATGCGAAGAAGATGTCGCAAAAAACCTTCTTCGCGCCGAAACCCTTATAAAAGAAGCTAGCGATAATGGAGCCCAAGTCGTTTGCTTGCAAGAGTTGTTTTATTCCAGATATTTCTGCCAAACAGAAGATCATCAAAAGTTCGAATTATCGGAGCCTATTCCAGGACCTATCATTGAAAAATTACAGAAACTAGCGGGATCTCTAAATATTGTACTTATCGCTCCGGTTTTTGAAAAAAGAACCGAAGGGATTTACCATAATTCTGCCGTTGTGATTGACGCCGACGGTTCTTTGGTTGGGACATACCGAAAAATGCACATCCCAGACGACCCCTGTTTTTACGAGAAATTTTATTTCACCCCTGGCGACTTGGGGTTCAAAGCATTTTCTACTAAGTATGGGAAAATTGCAGTTTTAATCTGTTGGGACCAATGGTTTCCAGAAGCCGCTCGACTTTGCGCCTTGTCTGGAGCCCAAATATTGTTTTACCCCACAGCCATTGGCTTTCAAGAAGTAGACGCTGAGTTTGCCGAAAAACAACATTCCGCTTGGGAAACCATCCAACGCAGCCACGCCATTGCTAATGGACTTTTCGTAGCTTCTGTAAACCGAGTAGGACAAGAAGACGCCATTCGTTTTTGGGGGCAATCTTTTGTGTCAGGCCCCTTTGGAGAAATCATAGCCAAAGCGGGCTCAAAATCCGATCAGGTTTTGCTAGCCGATTGCGACTTTTCTATAAATGAAGAGACACGGCAAAATTGGCCTTTTTTTCGCGATAGAAGAATAGACTCTTACTCCTCATTAAACAAAATCTTTATAGATTCCTAAATTATGGAACCAAACCCAATCGACCAGGGTTATCACATGCCCGCTGAATGGGAACTCCACTCGGCAACTTGGTTAACGTGGCCTCAAAATAAGGAATATTGGCAAGGCGAGGCAATGGAGTCGATTGAAGCCGCTTATATACTGGCTGTTCAAGCTTTGTCGCCTGGTGAGCATGTGCATATTCTTGCTAACGACGACAGAAGCGTTCGCCGAATATCTCAATTACTAGTTAAAAATCAAGTTTCAACATCAAACGTTTCAATCCATATCATTCCAACAAAAGATATATGGATAAGAGATTATGGGCCCAATTTTTTAATCCCCAAAGATCCTACTAACCCCATACGTTTAAACCGTTGGCTGTTTAATTCATGGGGGAACAAATACGAAATGGAGGATGAAAAAAATGTCGCTCCCCTAATCGCTAAAAAACTAAATATTGAACCGTTCCATCCCAATATAGTTTTGGAAGGCGGAGCTATTGAAGTGAACGGGCAAGGCCTTTGCCTGACGACTGAAGAATGCTTGTTAAACCAAAATAGAAACGACGGCCCAGACAAAGCGACCATGGAATCTTATTTGAAAAACTATTTAGGAATTTCAAAAGTCATCTGGTGCGCAGGTGGGATGGAAGGAGACGATACCGACGGTCATATCGACAATTTAGCTCGATTTGTTTCGCCAGATACAATTGTTTGTGTTTATGAGGAAAACGAAAAGGATGCGAATTACCGGAATCTAAAAGAAAATTTTGAGATTTTACAAGAATCCACCGACCAAAATGGCAACCCACTTAATCTAATAAAGTTGCCAACTCCTGGTTATATTGGAGAAGATTCTTTGAGATATCCAGCCAGTTACGCTAACTTTTACATTGGAAATAAGGTCGTTCTAGTCCCCTCTTACGACCACACAAACGATGACAAAGTTTGCGAAATTTTAAAACCTTACTTTCCTAACAGAGCTATCGTTAAACTTCCAAGCAACACGCTAATTACTGGAAATGGAGGGATCCACTGCGCTACACAGCAACAAGTCGCAATTAAATTCCAGGCTCAACAGTAATATATTAGAAGCAAAGCCTGAAAATATTTAAAAATCATCCCAAGCTTTTCATTGGTATTATTTTTTTCTATGGTACACTGTCCAAGTAAGTTTTAGAAACGGTCTATAAATAATTTTTATGTAGAATTTGTCGAAGAATTAGTAAAAGCTGTTTGGTAAAATCACCCACCATTTTTTATTTTTCCTCCCAAAAGAACTCGCTACAAATTTTTTTAAAGACCCATCTCAAGTGATTAGGAAATAAAATTATTTCAAATTTATAGATTTTATTTTCCGCAAAATTTTAGGAGTTTTAAAATGGCTACAGGAACAGTTAAATGGTTTAACGAAAGTAAGGGTTTTGGTTTTATTGAGTCTAGCGATGGTGAAGATTGTTTTGTTCACTTTTCAGCCATCCAAGGAGACGGCTTTAAAACTTTAAAAGAAGGCCAAGCAGTTGAGTTTGAAAAAACGACTGGACAAAAAGGTCCTCAGGCTACAAATGTAACAGTGGTCTAAAAATATTTGGAAAACAGCGGGCTTTTGTCCGCTGTTTTTTGAAAAACAATCTTACCCTTCCCTAAGTTCTTTCCTGACAAGCTTTCAATATGGCCCCCCTTAATCTTCCAAAAGAGAAAACGATTACAACACACCAATCATTTTTTGGTTTAGTAATTAATAAACTACTTATTTTGATACCTAAAAAACGATAGATATTTTCGAAAAAAGCCACATTTATAGTATTTTTAGAATTCAACTGGACGAAAGAGTCAAAACTTTGTTAAACTCTTTAAAAGAAACTAGTTAACCTTCCTTTTGTTCAAGCTTTATATCCTCTTTTACTACAAAAAATGAAAAAGCGTCTTTATTTAAATCTGGATAAAAGTAAAGGGAAAGTAAAGAAACAGAAACCAAATGAAAATCAAAAAAACGAAGAGTCGCCATTAAACGTTAAATCTAATAAGAAAAACGAAGATGCTTATCGAGAGCAATATAAATTGGATCTTGAAACAAAACCTTCGAAAAACATAAACAAATAACCAGAATCTATTAAACATTTTTGATATTAATTAAAAAAGGAGCGATATGACTACAGCAGTTGTGGCCGAAAAATATAAAGTAAAAGACATTTCTCTTGCCGATTGGGGAAGAGAAGAAATCATTTTGGCCGAAAAAGAAATGCCAGGACTCATGGCCTTGCGCGAAAAACATGGAAAAACTAAACCATTGGCTGGAGCGCGAATTGCCGGTTCCCTGCACATGACCATTCAAACGGCTGTTTTGATTGAAACCCTGATCGAATTGGGAGCCGAGGTTCGCTGGGCTTCTTGTAATATTTTCTCTACTCAAGATCATGCAGCGGCGGCAATTGCGGCCAAAGGCATTCCCGTTTTTGCGTGGAAAGAAGAAACCGAAGAAGAATACTGGTGGTGCACAGGTCAAACCTTGCTATTCGATAACGATCAAGGTCCTAACATGATCTTGGACGATGGCGGCGACCTCACGCAATACGTTCACGACAAGCACCCTGAGCTTTTAGAAGAAATTAAAGGAATCACAGAAGAAACCACGACCGGAGTTCACAACCTTTACAAAATGATAGAAAAGAAAACGTTAAAAGTTCCAGCGATCAACGTTAACGATTCCGTCACCAAATCCAAATTCGATAATTTATACGGTTGCCGAGAGTCTTTAGCCGATGGAATCAAACGCGCTACCGACGTTATGATTGCCGGAAAAGTGGTCGTTGTTGCAGGATACGGCGACGTTGGTAAAGGTTGCGCTCAATCCATGAAAACTTATGGCGCACGTGTAATCGTTACAGAGATCGATCCAATCTGCGCGTTACAAGCGGCCATGGAAGGTTATGAAATCACCACCATGGAAGAAGCGGTTAAAGAAGGCGATATCTTTGTCACCACAACAGGTTGTAAAGATATTATTACGATCGGCCACATGGAAAAAATGAAAGACACCGCCATCGTTTGTAATATTGGACACTTCGATATTGAAATCCAGGTGGAGCAGCTTAATAACTTTCCAGGAATTGAAAAACAAGTTATTAAACCGCAAGTGGATCGATACACCTTCCCAGACGGTCATCGCATTATTTTGTTAGCGGAAGGACGATTGGTAAACTTAGGTTGCGCCACCGGACATCCTTCATTCGTAATGTCCAACTCATTTACGAACCAAGTACTGGCGCAAATTGAGTTGTACAATAAGAAATATGAAATAGGCGTTTATATGTTACCTAAACACTTGGATGAAGAAGTCGCACGGTTGCATTTGGAGAAGTTAGGCGTAAAACTCACGACTCTGACTCAAGAACAAGCTGACTATCTTAGCGTTCCTGTTAACGGTCCATATAAGCCAGAGCATTATCGCTATTAAGTTGTAAATAAAGCTTCATTCAACGGCGTTCCCATTCCGGGAACGCCGTTTTTTTTTTGCCAATCCTTTTAAGCAATAGCGGGCTCGGTAGTAATGTGCTGGGGTTCAATCTCTTATCCAGTCAGAGGCTGCCACAAAAACTGTCACAGTGAGGCGAGAACCCGTCCTGAACCCGGTCGAAGGAAACCGCGAGCGCCAAATTACCCCCTTTCCTTCCCGGCCTGTACTGATCCATTCCGAAGTATCTAAACCAATTTTCTCGATAAAAGCGCAAATCTAAACTTTTGACCTCAAATTAATTTTTTTTTAAAGATATTATTACGACCTATTATGTTATTGAAGATTGCGTTTCACATTCTCGCGTTACATATAGTATGATAAAGTATGAATAAAAGAGATTAGAAAAATCCTATGAAAACGGTCGAACGAATAACAATTACTTTGACTTCAGAAATGGCCGAGGCCGTGCGCGCGGCTGTGGAAACAGGCCAATACGCTTCGAACAGCGAAATAATTCGCGAGGCTTTGAGAGATTGGACGCATAAAAACATGCTTCGAGATCGTCAATTAGAAGCCTTACGAAAAGACGTTAAAGAAGGCATTGCTGACGTAAAAGCTGGGAGAACCCGAAAATTTAATCCAGACCGTATTATCAAAAAAGGGAAAAAACGATTAGCAAATCGCGCACCCTCCATATAACTGATAAAGCAGAAAACGACCTTGCCGAAATTTGGGCTTTTATAGCTGAAGACTCTCCGAACGCCGCGACAGCTTTTATTCAAAAGATCGAAAAACAATTCGATCCTCTTCTGGAACATCCAGATATTAACCCAAAACGAGACCATCTTGCTCCAGGCTTAAGAGCGCATTTTTACAAAAATTATGCGATTTACTACAAAGTCACTGACAAAAAAATTATCATTATCCGGGTTGTTCATGGATCAAGGGATCAAGAAGCGCTGTTTGATGAAGAAAGTTAATAATTGCTATTTCAGCAATCTCATTTATTCTTATTCCAACTAGATAATTATAGCGGGCTCGGTAGTAATATACGGAGGCCCATTCCTTTTCTATCAGAACTTTAAAAATTGTCAGCCTGAGGCTCTCTAAGGCCGAGCGCCGTAGGCTTAAATTTAATTACCTCAAAGCCTTCAACCAATTTTTTCCAATAAAGCCCAATAGCTGTCATCCTCGAGTGAAACGAAGGATCTAGGTAAAATTACCCCAATGCGATTTTAGAATTATTTTCCCACTGATCCGGATACAGCTTTTGTTTAATTTTTCGATTTTAAAAAAGTCTTAACTGGAAAAATACTTTGAGATTGGGTCAAGTAATAATCCTATTTTATCTTTTCCACCAAAATTTCATAAAACCTTCGGTTTAGCCGCCGTCCATTAAAAAGTTCCTTAAATTTTTGACCGGCTTCTTCCTTATCAATTAAGTTTTTCTTATTAGCCTTGAGAACTTGACCTGCAATACCAGAAATTTCTAGACCAAGTGCTAGCGCCATGCTACGGCCAATTTCTTCCTCAATCCTTAAAGTTTTTTGGAGTTCTAAAGCAAGAGCAAGAGCGTCTTTTTCTGGTTGATGTAAGCGAAGATTACTATTGAGAACTTCAGGGATAACCGAAGGAGTTTGTATTTCGATCAAATCATGAACACTAAAAGCCTGCAGGTATTCTTCCGCCGTAGGGAAAGAGTTTCTATAAAGTTCCTCAAGGACAGAGGGCGGCACAATAATTTTAGAACAAAGCTTACGAATAAAACCGAAGCCGTCCTTCATTTTTTCAAGAGAAATGAGAGGACCGGTATCGCTAATAACAATACCTGTCATACTACTTTTGGTTTGTTTCTATGGCTATGTTTTCTGGAGTGCTTAAAAGGATAGCAAAACCATAATCCGGCAACATGTCTTCAAACTCTCGCCGAGTCAGACTTGCCAAGTCGCAGGCTTCTTTTTCGGAGAATATACCATTGCCGTAAAGGTGCGCCGCTACAGCCTCTTTTGCTTTTTGTATTTGCGTCGCAGTAAGCTCGGTTTTTGACAGTTCTCCTTCGTCTATATTTGGCAATTCTATTGTAAAATTCATGGTTTTATTGTACGAGATTTTTCACAGGGACTCAAGATGGGATGTGATTAACGTAACCATTTACCATTTTATGAAAATTGATTTTAATAACCACGGGAATAATCTTATTTCAAACCTAAATCTTTTGTCTAAAACGTCCGACTTCTGGATCGTAATAGCGGGCTCGGTAGTAGTATAAACCGGATTCGTCTAACTCGCGTCCGGTGTAATGCAATCGATTAACATTGTCGTTGCCCGTTTCCGTTATCAGCTCGCCAAATGGGCCGTACTGCATGGTCGCCTGAGCGCTACCTAACAATTCCACGAGCGACGTTACAGAACGTAAATGATCGTGATGATACGTCGTTCCGCTTTCATTACCGTTTTCATCGTAATGCAGACCGTGCACAATCTCATCAACCACTACGCCGCGAAAATATTGATCCTGTAATTGGAAATTCTGATCGTAAATCGCTTCTAAATGCTCCCCTTCTAAATAATAATTGCGTGTCCCGTCTTGAGCTTGTCCTGAGCCTGTCGAAAGGCTATTCCTTATCCGATAATCGCTCGGGTCGTATTTAAAATAAAACAATTTGCAAGGGATCGACATTCCTGCCACCCGGTTCTTCTGATCGTAAACTAAATACTGGAAAGTCGCAAATGAACAAATACTAAAACCAAATTGACAAACGCCATTTGACGGATTACAATTTGAAAATGATAAAAAGCTTCAGGCATCGTGGATTAAAAAAGTTTTTTGAGGAGAGCGACTCCCGAAAACTACCTCACGATATGCTAGATCGAATACGTTTAATATTGGCTCGTTTGAATACTGCAAGAAACCTTGAAGCTATGAATATACATTCATACCACTTACATGAACTTAAGGGAGGTCGGAAAGGAACTTGGAGCGTTACCGTTCGAGCCAATTGGCGGATTACTTTCCGATTTGAACATGGGGACGCTTTTAATTTAAATTTTGAAGATTATCATTAAAAGGAAAAAAAATGGCCGCTAAAAAATATCAGATGAAAAAACCACCTCATCCTGGATTAGGCGTAAAAGTTGATTGTTTAGAACCTTATGGATTGAGTATCACCAAAGGCGCAAAAATCCTTGGCGTTACTAGACAAACCTTAAGTTTATTGGTTAATGAAAAAACTTCCTTATCTTGGGACATGGCCATTCGGCTATCCAAAGCCTTTGGATCAACCCCAGAAGGATGGATGGAATTGCAGTTTCAGTATGATTCTGCACAGGCCAATGAACGCGCCAAAAAAATAAAAGTTACTGCCTATCAAGGAACCCTAGAGCCAGCTTATCAATAAAGAGTCATCAGCGAGGAAACTTCCGGTTTCCGGATCGTAATAGAGGGCTCGGTAGTAATATACAGAGGCTCATTCATTTGCTATAAATTTCTAAAAATTGTCACAGTGAGGCGAGAGCCCGTCCTGAGCCCGGTCGAAGGAAACCGCGAGCGGCGTAGGCTTAAATTTAATTACCTCAAAGCCTTCAACCAATTTTTTCCAATAAAGCTCAATAGCTGTCATCCTCGAGTGAAACGAAGGATCTAGGTAAAACTACCCCAATGCGGTTTTAAACTTAATTTTGGCTTTTATTCTGAGGCTACTTTGGAACTCTTCTAAATTCAGGTATCAAAAGTCTAATTCTTCTAAACAAGCCCAAATCATCTTCATTGTAATAATGGTTTATAAAAGAGGGTGAGGGTAAAATGCTAGGATTGGGAAAGATAGGTGTCACCATTCACTATTTCTATTCCTGCCCTATTTAAAACGTTATCAATATCATCACCCCACTGATAGAACAAATGAGATATTTTATATTTGCTGGAATTTGAATTAATGAAAAAAAAACTTTTGCCATTTTCATTTTTAATTTCTGGCTGAGGAATCTGATATCTACCACCATCACAACTTACAAAAATAAACTTCTCCAACAAATTATTGTGACAAAGAATTTCAAGCTCATAGGAAAAAGCATTTTTATCAGGAAAACTTGTGGCCCATTCCTCTTCATAAGGTCGATCAGATCGATTCCCGATTCGAATGGTAAACTCAGGAAAAACATTATAATAAAAGTATTCTTCACCATTAGGTTTTTCCCAGTTTTTTAAGTCATTTATATACATTTCAAATCTTTTTAATGGTGGTTTTGAGATACCAAAATGCTCGCGCCACATAAGTTCTTGCATATCGGTCGGAGCACATCCCTTTAAAGGAATATTCGTATCGCCAATACGGGTATACACTACACCAGCTCTTACTGTTTTCCCCCGGTAATCCTTATCTTTTAAAAGAAAAAATGGTTTGTCGGGTCGATTTTTTATAATTAGAACATCAATCTCATGGTTTTCAATTGTGCAAGTTCCAAGTTTTATGGTGGGTATTCTATTTAAGTTGCTATTGCGAAGGAAATCTAATAGATCGGATTGTTTTTTTCTATTTGAGTCAGACTCTATACCTATGATTTTTCGATCATCTGATATCCCTAAAATAAGATATCTATCATTTTCAGAATAAGCGTTAGAAAGGCAAAGAACATCATGCAATAAATCTAAATTGGATTGATGCCACTCTTTTTTAAAGTCCAACCATTCGGACTCCGCTTCTTTAATAAGTTTTTTTAAATCCATCAAATAGTTTTCAAATGTTTAAATCTCTACACAAAAGGTGGGTTGAAAATCATCGTTGGGTTCGTCAGGATATCCTCTGGGGTTGCAAACTACCCGAGTGTTTCCAATATGATAGTCCAGTTGACTGTGTATATGGCCATGAATCCAAAGATTTGCTTTTGATAAATTCACTAATTCCTCACAATTTGAAGCATAGGAAGCGCTAAGAATATCTTGGCTAAAATTATTGGGAACTGATTTTTTGCTTGGGGCATGATGGGTAATAACAACTTTTGGAGACATATCCGCTTCTCCAAATTTCTTTTCGAACCACTTAACAGATTTTTTATGGATGATTGATGTATCTATGGGTCTAATTTTAGAAAATTTTGGGCTTACTCTTATTTTTTTATAATCAACCATTTTTTCAGCCGCTTCAATTTCTGCGACTTTTGGATCTCCGTATAACTCAAAATCTGTCCAAAATGTGCAAGCATAAAATTGAATACCTTCAATTTCGATTTCGTCATTCTCCATCAAATGAATATTAGATCCCTTTAAATCAGTTTTTAATTGATTCAATAATTTGGGATATGCATTTCCAAAATATTCATGGTTTCCTAAAACATATATAACAGGTTTATCTTTAATATTCTCTTTCGCCCAATGAACACCTTTTTCTCCAATATGGATATCTCCCGCTAGTACAATTAAATCGGCTTTCGTTTCAGGTAAGTCGAAAGGCTCAAACTCAATATGAAGATCACTCAGTACATGAATTATCATTACCGCAAAATATCTTTTAAAAAAATTATCGCTTTATAATTATTAATGTCTCTATGAGAATTAAACTACATAAAAAATCAAATAAAAACCTTTTCTTAAAAAGAATCTACTTTGAGTAAACTCTTTGCATCATATTTAAGTTAGGTTTATTCGGATAAAGTACAAATCCGCCTTTAGCTCCTTGAGAGGCTACTTGACCTGAAGCACCTCCCGCCACACTAGTCGAAAAGCCGCCAGAACCACCGGATACCCCGGTCTTAAATATACCTGATCCTTCAGGGCTAAACCTAATATGTGGTTTCGAAGAGTTCAGTTTTGAAAAGTTAGCTGCATTTGGATTAAAATCTTGAAAGATATCAATTCCTGTTTCTCTACCAATCGAATTTTGTGCGCCTCCTTGAGTTCCACGAGGTAACGAGCTTACAGCAGAGTGTCTTTGTGCAGAGTTTCCTGAAAGAATAAAGTCAAAGTCAGAAGTAGGGTTAGCTTTCCCGCTAGCTCTACTTCCGATTAATGTAATGTCTTGTTTTGTTCTACTTGCAGCATTTTGAATACGAGTTATATCAGCTTTAGAAAGACCCGCTCTTTGTGTTTTTAAAGCTTGCAGTAATTTCTTACCTTTAGAAATAAGCCCAAGTCCCACTAGCCCAGCACCTGCATCAGCTGCAATGGCTGTAGGATCCAATACCTTTTCGCCAGGAGTAAGAAACCTTATGAATCCCCCAATTAAAACACTAGTACCAGCGCTTACACAATTTGGACAATGTCCTGTGGGATCATTAAAGCTTAATGGGTTATTTTCCACATAAGCATATTTGTTAATTCCACCTTTAAATCCAATAGGATCCTCAGTCAAGAACCTTCCGACTTCGGGATCGTAATAGCGGGCTCGGTAGTAGTATAAACCGGATTCGTCTAACTCGCGTCCGGTGTAATGCAAACGATTGCCATTGTCGTTGCCAGTTTCTGAGATCAATTCCCCAAAAGGTCCGTATTGCATGGTTGCTTGAGCGCTGCCTAACGATTCGACCAATGACGTCACCGACCTCAAATGATCGTGATGATACGTCGTTCCGCTTTCATTACCGCTCGAATCGTAGTGAAGTCCATGCACAATTTCGTCCACCACCACGCCGCGAAAATATTGATCCTGTAATTGAAAATTCTGATCGTAAATCGCTTCTAAATGCTCCCCTTCTAAATAATAATTTCGGGTCCCATCTTGAGCCTGTCCTGAGCCTGTCGAAGGGCTATTTCTTATCCGGTAATCGCTTGGATCGTACTTAAAGTAAAACGACTTTCCTGAAACCGACATCCCCGTCACTCGGTTCTTTCGATCGTAAGTAAAACTCTGTAAAGTCGTATCGTCGACATTTCTTTTACTCAACCGATTGCCGTTAGAATCATAAGCGTATGTGTAAACAACAGGACCGGCCAAACTACCGTCGTGCACTTCAGTTAACTGGTTATTGACGTTATACGCGTAAGCTTGAACAGCGCCGTCTTGAATGTGAGTCAAACGATTACCTACTTTATCGTAAGTATAGGTATGATCGTTTGTCGTATTAGTCGCGTCTACGTTGGTTAACCTATTCAAACTATCATAAGTATAGGTCGTTGTCTGTTCCGCTCCCTGCGGCCCTACTGACACGGTCTTGATATTTCCCACCTTGTCATAAGTGTATAAAGTCCGGCTTATATCCAATCCGCCTACGCCTTGATTCACTAAAGAAATTAAACGATTGTCCGCATCATATTGATAAAAACTCTTAACATCGTTGGATAAAATACGATTAACCAAGCAACCTGCCTCATTGTAAGTTTTTTTTCTACTTGATTTTTTCAGATTTAAAAGAATTTATAAAAAACATTTTTGGATTTTATATTTAATGCGATATATAGAATTATCATTTCTATTATTCGATTCTTTCAATTTGAGAAACGGGGGGAAATGGGTTAGAATCTTGAGCTTTTATTCGGTACATTTTTGAAAGGTTTATACCCTCTATATGTCTGGAATTACTTTAGTTCAACATCTCCACGCGCAGGAAAGAATCACTCCTGGAGCGACTGGGGAATTCTCCATTTTAATGAACGAGGTTTTAGTTGCCGCTAAACTGGTCTCACGGGAAGTTAACCGCGCCGGTATTGCCGAAGATATCCTTGGTTTAACGGGAGAATTTAACGTCCAAGGCGAAGAAGTACAAAAACTTGACGAATACGCAAACGAAACTTTTATAAAAGTACTTTCCCAATCGGGTAAAGTTTGCGCTATAGGCTCGGAAGAAAACGAAACCGCAGTTATAGTTCCAAAAGAACAACAAACCAGCGGTAAATATATATTTATGATGGACCCTTTAGACGGCTCTTCCAACATCGACGTTAACGTTGGTATCGGGACTATTTTCGCCGTTTATAAAAAGGTGAGTTCTGGCGATACGGTAACCGACGAAGATTTATTACAAAAAGCCGATCAACAAGTTGTATCTGGTTATATTCTATACGGTTCCAGCACCATGTTTGTCTATACCACAGGGAAAGGAGTCCACGGTTTTACGCTCGACCCTGCAATTGGTGAATTTTATCTTTCTCATCCCGACTTAAAAATTCCATCTAGAGGGCCTTATTATAGTATTAATGAAGGTAGCGTTTCACTTTGGAGCGATAAACAAAAATCCGTAGTTCAATATTTTAAAGAGACAGATAAAGAAACTGGAAGACCTTATAGATTGCGTTATATCGGAACACTGGTCGCAGACTTTCACCGCACTCTGCTTAAGGGTGGTATTTTTATGTATCCTGGCGATTCTAAATATCCTAATGGTAAACTAAGGTTTGCTTTTGAAGCGGCTCCTTTAGCATTCATCGTGGAACAAGCTGGCGGTAAAGCGAGCGACGGTAAGTCTAATATCTATAATCAATCGCCAACGGAACTCCACCAAAGAATTCCTCTTTTTATCGGCAGCAAAGCCGATGTTGAATTGGCCGAAAGCAAATTGCGGTGATTTTACGAAACCTCAAAAAACTTTTATCCGGTCTTCTAAAAGAATAAAGGTAGAACTTTATTGAATCGGGGCGACCCTTCGACAGGCTCAGGGTGACATTATTAGGGCTAATGAGACACGCCGTGGGGACGATCCTAAGCAAACACAACTTTAATTTAGCGTCTTTGATATAAATAAGTTCCTTAATCAACTAATGGGCGAAGTAAACATGAAGCCCACTGTGACTATTTATTAAATAATGAAAATAAAAAAAGTACGCGGCGTTAAAGATATCCTGCCAGGAGAAATTGAAAAATGGCAATGGGTGGAATCCATTACCCACTCTGTTTTTGCTAACTATGGGTTTAAAGAAATTCGAGTGCCTATCTTTGAGTACACGAATCTATTCTCTAGAGGTATTGGCGAAACAACGGATATCGTCGAAAAGGAAATGTATACGTTTGAAGATAAGGGCGGTGAAATGATCACATTGCGCCCCGAGGGTACCGCCTCGGTCGCCAGAGCCTACGTCGAAAACAAATTATACAACCCCCCTTCCCTGACAAAGCTTTACTATATTGGTCCCATGTTTCGATACGAAAGACCGCAAGCCGGTCGGTTTCGTCAGTTTTATCAAATCGGCGTTGAAGCTATGGGTTCTCAGTCGCCTGCCGTAGACGCAGAAGTGATTTGTATGGTCATGGAACTTTTTGAACGTCTCGGCCTAGAAAACATAGAACTTCAAATCAATAGCTTAGGATGCCCTGATTGTCGTCCTCAATACCGCGAACTATTAAAAAAATCGGGAAAAGAAAAATTTGAAGAGCTATGTAACAATTGCCAACAAAGACTCGATAGAAATCCTCTTCGCCTACTGGATTGCAAAGTAGAAACATGTTCGAAAATAGCGGAAGGACTACCTAAAATCGCCGAGCATTTATGCGAAAAGTGTGATCAAGAGTTTAATTTGGTAAAAGAACTTTTAAACTCTGCAAAAACAGATTTCACTATCAACTTTAAACTTGTAAGGGGATTAGATTATTACTCCAAAACAGCATTTGAAATTGTTTCTTCTAATTTAGGAGCGCAAAGCGCCGTTTGCGGCGGCGGTCGTTACGATCAATTAGTCGAGGAGTTCGACGGTCCCGCAACGCCTTGTTTTGGGTTTGCCATTGGTTTAGATAGATTGGTGTCTTTAGTATCGACAGAAAACAACTCGGAAATTTTTAGGAAAGCCGACCTATTTATAGTCGCTTTAGGCGAAGCCGCAGAAAAAGAAACTTTTAGGATTACTCATGAATTAAGAAATCAAGGGGTTTGGGTTGATAGAGCCTACGATTCAACGAGTATGAAAAGCCAAATGAGAAAAGCCGATAAATTGGGCGCTGCTTTTGTTCTTATTTTGGGTGAAAACGAACTTAATTCTGGAAAATGTCCTCTTAAAAATATGTCGAATGGAGAACAAAAAGACATTTCTTTAGATACTTTATTAGCCGACCCTAAAAGCGTATTAACTTTCACATCGTAAGTTTTAAAGCCTCCACTTTTCTTTTTTTAAGCATAATCAATAAAGTGACCTAATTGAGAATCCTTCCATTGACCAAGCGTTATTAGCATGGTAGATTAACGAAAATATTGAGTGAGGACTATGGACGCAGAACAAGAAGTTTTAGAAAATTATATTTCCAAGCACAACTTAAAGGTTACCCGCCAAAGACGAGCCGTTCTGAAATGTTTTTTGGAATGTCAGGATCACGTAAGCGCGGAAGAGTTGTATAGGGCCGTTTCAGCGAAAGAGCCTAAAATTGGATTAGCTACCGTTTATCGTACCCTCGCCTTGTTGACTCAAAGCGGATTAGCGATTGAATTGGACTTTGGCGACGGCCAAAAACGTTACGAGCATAACCACTCCAACAGCCATCACGATCATATGATTTGCACTCAATGCGGAAAGATTATTGAGTTCAATCATCCTCTTATCGAAAAATTCCAGGAAGAAGTAGCCGAGAATAATGGCTTCACCATTACTTCTCATAAACTGGATATGTTTGGTATTTGCAGCGACTGCCGCAAATAATTTTCTTTTATTTAGGAATCGACTTAGCGCAACGGAACCCAATATAATTGTAAACTTCGTTTACAGCTCCGCCGTATAAATTCACTTTCGAATAAACGCGGTTTTTAGGATGCAGCCAGATTCGGTTTGTAATCCTTAAAGCTCCTGCCGACGAGTCAAACCCACCGCCCCGAATTACTTTATACTCTCCATTTGCCGGTCCTTTTGGGTTGTTCTTCACTAACGCGCTATAGTAAGGTTCATACCAATCTTCGACCCATTCCCAAACACTGCCCAGCATGTCGTATAAACCAAATTGATTTGGTTTTTTTTGTCCAACGGCGTGGGTCATTTTTCCGCTATTATCAATATACCAGGCGTAATCAGGGTCCATAATATTTCCCCAATAGTAATTCGCTTGAATTCCCAAGCCTGCCGCATATTCCCATTCAGCCTCTGTTGGCAATCGGCATCGTCCTTTTGACTCTTCGATAAACTCTTGAATATCGAAATAATTGACTTGTTCAACGGGAAAATCCTTACCAATATTTTTTGATGGATTAAATCCCATGACTTTTTCCCATCTTTCCTGAGTCACTTCGTATTTATCCATATAAAAATCGTCGAGACAAACTTCATGCTCGGGTTTTTCATCGGCCTGAGCAAAGTCATTCCCCATAATAAAGCAACCTCCCGATATGAAAACCATTCCTTCGGGGGCGTTTTTAGCTTTTTCTTGGTCCTCTGGGGCTATTTTAACCTTTTCAATGTCTACAACATCGGGTTTATCATTCCCGACCGCCGTTTTATAAACTGGTTCGGCTTTCTCAATTTCTGTATTTTTAACAGGGGCCGAGCTTTTGACATCTTCTCCTCCGCAACCGGAGAAAATAAGGAATAAACCCACAATTATGGCTAGTTGTTTCATCTAATTCCAGCGTGAAGGATTGGCGTAAAGTCAAAAATAATAACATTTTATTTTAAGTTTTCATAAAAATTTTCTAAACCTTTTTCAAAAAAAAACCGTTAAAAAAATGTACATCTATGAATAATTGAGGGGTTTGGAATGTTTTTATATAAAAATAGATTGCAAGTACCGATTTTTATTACCGTTTTCTTTATAATCGGTGTTATTAACGGGTGTTCTTCGTTAGACAAGTCTTTAGAAAAGACTAAAGTTGCCCTTAATCATTCATTAACTAATACCAAAAGCAAATTAAACTATAGTTTAAATAAACTAGAAGCGAAATTTGATCGCCGATATGCCGTTCGGCAATACAATGCGAGAAATTACGAAGAAGCGGAATATTACTTCAAGCAATTTCTTGTCGCACAACCTGGAAACGGAGAAGCCTTAAAATTTTTGGCGTGGTCTCAATTTTTTCAAGCGCGGTACGATAAGGCAGTCCTTTCCTTTCAACGAGCAAAATCCCTCTTTCCAAAAGACCCACAAGTTTATATTGGACTAGGTTGGTCTTATTTAGCCATTAAAGATTATGAGACGGCCCTTGAGAAATTCGATAGAGCCATGTTTTATAAAGCCGACCCATATATAGTCCATAAGGGTAAAGGTTTTGCTTATTTAAAACTATTAGATTTGAAAAAAGCTCGCAAAGAGCTTTCAGAACTATATGCCCCTGAAGACATTGATTCCATCTCAGCAAAATGGAAAACCGTTCCTATTAATTCATATGCCGAGTACGATATAAATTCTATCGTTAAACAGGACTTCAGAAAAATCTTCACATTAAAAGAAGAACATCCTCGTTATAGGGGAGCCATGTTGGCTTTTCAACCTTTTGTGCCTTCGAAAGAGCTTGATGAAGCTTGGCAGATATTACGATTTGGAAATGTAAAAAAAGCGCTTAAGGTTTTTGAAGGTTTGTATAAAGAAGGACATTTAGACGCTTCAAACGGACTTGCGTGGAGCTATATTCAAAACGGAAAATTCATGGAAGCGGAAGTTCTTTTTAAAGATATTCTGGAACGCTTTAAAGGGTTTCCAGGAGCGGAAGACGGAATGAAAACCGTTAAAAGAATAAAAAAAGACAAAGCCGCTTATGCCGATTATTACTTTAATTTAGATAAATTAATGATCGCCAAAAACAAGTTTAAGCAGTTAAAAGGCCATTTTCCCGACTGGGAATATCCCTATTTAAACTTGGGTATTATTGATATCAAAACAGATCGTTTGGCAGACGCTGAAACTCATTTCAGAAAAGCGTTGGAAATAAACCCTAATTACAAACCAGCGAAGTTAGGAATTAACGAAATATATAAAAGAACGGCTCCCCTGCTTCTTAGGGGAAATGAGGAGTTAGCAAAAGGAAATTATATAAAGGCTTCCCGGCACTTTATGGATCAAATAGACTCTACGGATAACCCAATTTCTTCACATAGTTTAGCCGAGGCATACAATGGGTTTGGGTGGAGCTATTTTGGGAAAAAGCAATATGAACTAGCGATTCGAAAATTCAAAGTCGCTATCGACCACGATCGCTTTCAATTTGACGCAGCATTGGGACTAGGACTAGCGCATTACAACCTAAGAGACTATAAAAAGTCTGCGGAATATTTGGAATTGGCCGACTCTATTAAGCCAAATCGCAAAAACATAAGATATAAGCTCGATTGGTCAATTTTGCAAAGTTTCAAACTAAAAGAAGCAAAAGACATTTTTATGGAAAATATTCAAAGGGACCC
>JAYOZP010000006.1:60783-97438 GCA_038154245.1 Nitrospinales bacterium
AAGGGACCCTTTAAGAGCTTCCTCGTATATGGGACTCGGTTGGATATATTATACGGTTAATAAACCTGATTTGGCTGTCGAATATTTTGTAAAAGCCATAACTTTAGACCCAGATTTTGCACTAACCGAGGAGTTTAGCAAAGTTTTGGATTTAGAACGATTTGGCTGGCAAGTTTATAATCAGTTTGGATGGGCATATTATCGTCAGGATCGTTATGATAAAGCTAACTACATTTTTCAAGTTGCTTTAAACCGAAAACCAGATAGCTCAGAAACCTTTAAGGGACTAGGGTTTACAAACTATAAGTTAAAAGATTACAATAAGGCCATATTATACCTAAAACAAAGCACGGTTTTAAATAAAGAGCTTAAAACTGTCGATGAATTGGCAAAAGATAATTCAGCTATAGCCCCATATAATTACGAAACAAGCGCTCAAACAAAATTGGGATGGAGTTATTTTCATTTAGGCCAATATAATCAAGCAATATCTATTTTTAATGAGGAACTGGAAAAAAGGCCCAATTGGACTTCTATTTATGAAGGACTTGGGTGGAGCTATTTGAAATTAAAGAGGTTAGCTCAGTCTAGAGCGGCCTTTTCTAAAGCAATTAGGCTACAACCTCTAAATAATTCCGCTCATTATGGACTAAATCAAGCCAAACAATTAGCCATAAGAGAAAAACTGAAAAGAAAAGAAGTTGGGAAGAAATTATCAGGAGGTCAGATACTTAATAGTCAATCATTATGACTTAACTTCAATAAAAACAAAAATATTGTTTGAAAAAAAATATTTTTTTTATATAATAAGTACATCCGTTTTACCGGCGGTTTTTACAACGCTTTTAAACTTTTGGGGAGGAAGGGGCAACCTTTCTATTTTTTACGGCTAGTAAAAATTATGGGGTTGAATCGACGCATTCAACTCCATACCCTAGACCTTCCTTAGATTTTCTTGTAAGTAGCCTTTAAGTTTTCCACAACAGACGGATCTGCTAACGTAGAAACATCCCCTAATTGATCGGCTTCATCTGCGGCTATTTTTCTAAGGATTCTTCTCATTATTTTACCAGATCGAGTTTTAGGCAAACCAGGAGCCCAGTGAATAACATCCGGAGCCGCTATTGCTCCAATTTCTTTTCGCACAAAAGTAATTAATTCTTTTTTTAATTCGTCGGTGTATTCCTCGCCTTCCATTAAAGTAACGTAAGCATAGATCCCCTGCCCTTTAATATCGTGAGGAAAACCAACTACTGCGGCTTCAGCAACGGCTTTATGCAATACTAAACCAGATTCGACCTCAGCAGTTCCCATACGGTGTCCAGAAACGTTGATTACATCGTCTACTCTTCCTGTTACCCAATAATATCCATCTTCATCTCGACGACAACCATCCCCAGTAAAATAATATCCAGGATACATTTTGAAGTAAGTTTCTTCGAACCTGTCGTGATCGCCATAAACCGTTCGCATTTGACCCGGCCAGGTTTCTGATAAAGCCAATACGCCTTCAACGCCATTGCCCTCAACAACTTTTCCAGACTCTGATTCAATCACTACGGGTTTAATTCCAAAAAAAGGCAATGTGGCCGAACCTGGCTTTGCTGGAGTACAACCAGGTAAAGGAGTAATTAGTATTCCTCCTGTTTCTGTTTGCCACCACGTATCGACAACCGGGCAGTTTTCTCTTCCAATATTTTTATAATACCAACGCCATGCCTCCGGATTAATGGGTTCTCCAACCGAACCTAAGACCTTTAGCGTGGATAAATCGTATTTTGCCGGGAACTCATCTCCATGCGACATCAAAGCGCGTATCGCTGTAGGAGCGGTATAAAACTGAGTTACTTTATGTTTTTCAACAGTTGCCCAAAACCTACCAGCATCTGGATAAGTTGGCACACCTTCAAACATTATTGTCGTAGCTCCATTTGCTAACGGTCCATAAACGATATACGAATGGCCCGTTACCCAACCTATATCGGCGGTACACCACCAAATATCGTCATCGTGATAATCAAAAATATATTTATGCGTCAAAGGAACATAGACCATATACCCGCCTACATTGTGCTGAACCCCTTTGGGTTTTCCGGTAGAGCCAGAAGTATATAAAATAAACAAAGGATCTTCGGCGTCCATCGGCTCGGGTTCGCATATTGCGCTAGCTTCGACCATTTCAGACTCCCACCAAAAATCTCTTCCTTCTATCATTTCAACGGGAATCTTATCCCCAACTCGTTTGGCTACAATGCATGCCTTAACTTTAGTTCCCTGCTTCTCGGCTATGGAAATAGCTTCGTCCGCAGCGGCTTTTAAGGGAACCGGTTTTGCTCCGCGAAAAGATCCATCGGCTGTAACTACTATAGAACAAGCTGAATCGGCAATTCGATCTCCCAGAGCGTTAGCTGAAAAGCCTCCAAATACGATGGAATGAATAGCTCCAATTCTGGCGCAAGCCAGCATCGCGATGGCTAGTTCAGGGATCATCGGCATATAAATAGAAACTCTATCTCCCTTTTTTGCGCCATGCTTTTTCAATACGTTTGCAAACTTACAAACTTCTTCATGAAGTTCTTTATATGTCAGATTGAGGTTTTCATTGGGCTCATTTCCTTCCCAAATGATGGCGGTTTGGTCGCCTCTGGTATCCAAATGTCGATCAATACAATTGACGGTAATATTAGTTTGCGCGCCTTTAAACCATTCGATAGAAATTTTTCCATTTCGAACATCGTAATTAAAATCGCGAACTTTATCCCATTTTTTAAACCATGTGAATTTTTCAGCTTCTTCCGCCCAAAACCCTTCTGGATCGTTAATAGAACGATCGTACATTTCTTGATATTGATCCATGGATTTGATCCAAGCTCGTTGACTTGAATCTGAAGACGGCTTATATATCTCCGACATATAGGAACTCCATTAATTAACTTTATGAGACAATTTTTCGAACGCCGCGCGAGGCTTCGGACAAAGTCCACAAACCATCTGGGTCTTCAAAGGTTCCTTCGCGAATATTCATAACGCAAGTTCGAGCTCGTCCTGAAACCACTTCCGCAACAATCGTAAACCCTCCCCCTTTTTCAAATTTATCGCTTATATGAATTTCTTTTCCATAAACGTCTTTATTTGAAAAAGATTCGTCATATATAGAGTCCATTTGATCCCGGGTTGGAAGCCGCCAGTCATCGTATCCAGCGAATTTATTTTCCCTTAGGTGTCTAACGTAGTCCAGGCAATCCTGGTAACAGCACCATTTTTTAAGGTCGTTCATGGTGTCTGTTTTAGTCCACATTAAGTTTTTTTTGACGTCCGTTATAGTACCGTCGCCGTTATCAATAAAACGTTCTTCATCCGACATAGAGTAACCAATACTGTTGACTTTAAAGCATTTAATTGAAAAAAGTGAAGAAAGAGAATATCATTTTTCTCGTACCTTTTCAAAGAGTCTTTAAACTCGCTCCGGCTCAAAAAATGATCAAATCAGAGTATCAAAAAATGTTCGCTGAAGAACAATCGCATTGGTTTTTTAAAACTAAACGAATGTTTATTGAAAGTTTTTTGAATAATGTCCCTTTAGCGCCCAACGCTAAAATATTTGAACCTGGGTGCGGTACGGGAGCAAATCGTATTTTCTTAGAAAAATATGGGGCCGTAACTAGCCTGGATTTTTCGCAAGACGCTTTAGAATTCTGTCAAAAAAGAGCTTTAAAAAAATTAATCAGGGGCGATTTAAATGAATTGGGCATAAAAGACGAAACTTTTGATTTCGCCGTTTTGTTAGACGTTCTTTATCACCAATGGGTTAAAAATGATATTTCCGCCTTATCTGATATTTCAAGAATACTCAGGCCAAAAGGAAAACTCTTAATCACCGATTCCGCTTTTCCATTTTTATTAAGCTCGCACGATAAAGCCGTTATGACGCGGGAACGATACACTATATCTTCTATTACGGAAAAATTAGAGCAGGCAGGTTTTAAAGTTTTAAGAGCAAGTTATATGTTTGCAACTACTTTTCCAGTTTTGACATTGGTACGATTGTTTCAAAAAATAGCGTCTCCAAAAGAAACCTCTTCAAATGTTTTTAAAGTCCCAGAAATGATAAATCAGTTCATTCTAAAAGTAATGTCTTTTGAAGCGAGAATATTAAGTCGTTCTCGCCTCCCCTTTGGTTCAAGTATTATTGTTTTAGCCGAAAAATAATCTACAAAGTTATCTTCAGGAATTTTCCCTTTGTCGCGAAACAAAACAAAAGAAATTTGTTTAGCCATTATCGTTTCTCTAATTAGCTTGGTCGGAGTTGTTTTTTTAATTGAAGGTTATTTTATTTTAAAAAATTGGGATCGATCAGTCGCTTTAGGAACTCATTTCGACGCTCAATTAGGTTGGGTCAACATCCCAAATAAATCTTTTACTTCAGACGAAAGAACATACACCACTAATAAATTAGGATTTCGATCTCCTCCTATAAACCCATCTAAGAAGCAAATCTTAATCCTTGGCGATTCTGTAGCCTATGGGGCAGGCGTTAACGACCACGAAACGCTTTCATTTTATTTAAATGAAAAATTTCCAGACGATCAAGTATTGAACATGGCTGTTTCAGGTTACGGTATTGGCCAATACTACCTGACTTTAAAAAACTTCATTAAAAAAACAAATCCCAAATTAATCGTTAACGTAATTTACAC
Source organism: Nitrospinales bacterium (assembly GCA_038154245.1). Lineage (GTDB taxonomy): Bacteria > Nitrospinota > Nitrospinia > Nitrospinales > JAJDAT01 > JAJDAT01. Next base: position 65,481 of record JAYOZP010000006.1, read on the forward strand.
AGGGAATGATTTTTCAGATTCTCGAAAGAATCATCTCTTTGGAATCAGTAAACCATTATTCCAATTAAGAAATGGAGAGTTAGTAAATCTAAACCCGAAAATATCTAGGTTTTCTTGCCAAAATCTTTTCAGTCGAAGTTGGTTAAACAGTTTGTTTTCGAACTTTAAAATCCAAAACAAAATTTGTTCTAGCCAAGAAATTGACCCACGTAGCGCCCAATTAACGGTCAAAAAACTTTTTCGAGAAATACACGACATAGGAAAAATTAATAATGCAGATACCATATTCGCTTTGTCTCCAACTCTAACGGGAACCCAATGGCTAAATTGTTATTGGCAAGGTAAGCCAGAGAATTGCAAAAATTTGGATAGCGGTTTCCACCAAAACTATAGGAAGTTAAAAAACTTATTAGAGGAAAGCAAGCTGCCTTTTTTAGATTTAAACAACGCTCTCCTACTAAAAACTAAAGGTTCTTTAAGCGAATTATCTAAACTATATAACCAAGACGGCAAAGATTTTCATCACTATTCTCCTAAAGGTAATAGTCTTGTAGCTAAAACTTTGGCCAACTTTATTAATAAGGACCTAAAAACTTTAAACCTGAAAAACAAAACCACAGTATTTTCTTCCGAAGAAAACAAAAACAAAAAACTTGCTTTCAGTTATATACAAAGTGGAGAATTCCAAAAATCTCTTGAATTAATAGAGGATCTCATTTCTCAGCATCCAATTTCCTCAGAATTGCATTTCTTGTTGGGATTATCTTTTCACGGATTAATACAATATGACAAAGCCTTAAAAGCATTTAGGAAAGCGATTGACCTAGATCCTATGAACTTTAATAGCCATAATCTAGTGGGTCTAACTTATTTAAAACTAGGAAAAATTGCTGAGGCGATCGTAGCTTTCAAAAGCTCTCTTAAGATTATGCCCGATTTCGCAGACACTCATTTTAATTTAGCTCTGGCTCTAGATGGTATAAAAAAAGGTAAACAAGCCTTAATTCACATGAGCATTTCAAAAGATTTATATCGCAGAGATAAAAACGATTTAATGGCAGGACTAGCCGAAAAGGAAGTAAACTCTTATTTAAGAAAATATAATTTACAACTTGCAAATTTAAATGACAACAGTCTATCGAACAAACTCTCCGAACTGTCGCAGATTAAAAAGTTTGAAAAGGTCCTATATAATTATCCGCTAGATTTGGATAACCGATACCAATTAGCTCAAAAATACTTAGATACTGGCCAAATAGAATTAGCTCAAAACGAGTTAAAATTTCTTTTGGAGATCTATCCTCAGGGGGCGTTATTTTGGAATGATTTAGGATTTATATCAATGAAGCTGAATCAATTTCAAAAGGCGGCTGTACAACTCGAAACCGCCCTTAAAATTAATCCAAATTTCGCACGAGCAAATTTTAACCTTGCATCAGTTATGGAAATAACAGGAAATAAGGAAAAAGCTATCTATCATTTCAAAAAAGCTTTAGATTTCTTCAGCAAATTTAACAACGAAAAATTCATTAAGCTTTCTGAAGAGGCCATTAAAAGATTATCAAGCTAATGTTGAAATTTAATTTTGAAAATTAAAAGCGCCTTTTTCATCAACGCCCACCGTAACCTGATCTCCATCTTTAAATTTGCCGTCTAAAATTTGTGTTGCCAGTGGGTCTTTAATGTATTTTTGAATGGCTCTTTTTAAAGGCCTAGCTCCATAAACTGGATCGTACCCCTTTTCAGCCAATAAAGCTTTGGCCTCTTCTTTCATATCCAAGGAAATTCTTCTTTCACTCAATCGTTTTTTGAGATCGGCTAACTGGATATCTACGATATTTTTAATTTGATCTTTACCTAAATTTCTAAAAATGACGCAATCGTCAATTCGATTTAAAAACTCGGGTCTAAAATATTTTTTCAATTCCGATTTAACCGCTTGGCGAACTTTGTCCCATTCCGCTTCAAAAGAACCGTTTTGCGCATGGTTATTACTAATTCGTTCGCTTTCTTCTTGAATTAATTGACCCGCTATATTGGAAGTCATTAAAATTACGGTATTCTTAAAATCTACAGTTCTCCCTTGTCCATCAGTGATCCGACCGTCGTCTAGTATTTGAAGGAAAATATTAAAAACATCTTGATGAGCTTTTTCCATTTCATCAAATAAAACTACAGAATATGGTTTTCGACGAACATGTTCCGTCAAATAACCGCCTTCTTCATATCCTACATAACCTGGAGGAGCTCCTAATAATCGAGAAACAGAGTGTTTTTCCATAAACTCGGACATATCTATGCGAACCATCGCTTGTTCGTCGTCGAATAAAAATTCGGCCAACGTTCGAGCTAATTGAGTTTTCCCAACTCCAGTTGGTCCAAGAAAAAGGAAAGTTCCTATTGGTTTATTGGGGTCATCCAAACCAGCGCGCGCTCTGCGAATGGCATTTGAAACTAAACCAACCGCTTCTTCTTGCCCCACAACTTTTTCTCTCAAGTGAACTTCCATTTGAATTAAACGTTCTTTTTCAGACTGCAACATTTTATCCAATGGTATTCCCGTCCAACGGGATACGATATAAGCTATATCCTCCTCGCCTACTTCTTCATTCAAGATTTTCTTATTTTGATCTGGCTCTTGAATATTTTGCAAGGATTCTAATTCTTTATTCAAACGAGGCAACTCTCCATATTTTAGAGATGCGGCTTTTTCTAAAGCGCCTTCCCTTTCCGCTTTTTCAGAATCTCTTAAGGTTTGCTCAATTTGTTCTTTCAGTTTTTGTTTTTTACCAATAGACTTTTTTTCTTCTTCCCATTGTCTGCGTAATTCATCGCATTCTCCCTTAGCGACGGAAATTTCATTTTCAATTTTTTCGCTACGATCCTTTGACTTGGCGTCGTTTTCTTTTTTTAAGGCTTCGCGTTCAATTTCTAATTGAGTTATTTTTCGTTGAAATTGATCAATTTCGACCGGTAGCGAATCTATTTGCATTCTAAGTCTAGAAGCAGCTTCGTCTATTAAATCGATGGCCTTGTCTGGTAAAAACCTATCCGTAATGTATCGGTTTGAAAGTCTTGCCGCCGCAACAATCGCTCCATCTTGTATTCGAACGCCATGATGAACTTCGTATTTTGGCTTTAATCCTCTCAAGATCGATATAGCGTCTTCTTCTGTTGGTTCCCCAACTAATACTGGTTGGAATCTTCTTTCTAAAGCTTTGTCTTTTTCGATATATTTTTTATATTCGTTTAAAGTGGTGGCGCCTACGCAATGCAACTCTCCTCTAGCCAAAGCAGGTTTAAGCATATTTGAGGCGTCCATCGAACCCTCTGTGGAACCGGCTCCAACAAGCGTATGGAGTTCGTCTATGAATAAAACAATTTCGCCGCCTGCCGATCCAATTTCTTTTAAGACGGATTTTAAACGGTCTTCAAATTCTCCTCGGTATTTCGTACCCGCTACCAAGCCAGCCAAATCTAAAGTCAATATTCTTTTATCTTTAAGCGTCTCTGGCACGTCTCCATGGAAAATTCTTTGGGCCAACCCTTCAACAATTGCGGTTTTCCCTACTCCGGGCTCTCCAATCAAAACAGGATTGTTTTTAGTCCTTCTTGATAACACTTGAACCACTCGACGAATTTCTTCGTCTCTACCTATGACGGGATCTAACTTCCCAGCTTGAGCTTGCTCCGTAACGTCTATGCAATACTTTTCCAATACCTGGTACTTATCTTCAGGGTTTTGGTCGGTTACACGCTGATTGCCCCGCAATTCAAAAAGAGCTTTTAAAATATGATCTTTTCGAATTCCATTTTTAACAAACACTTGACCAACGCTAGAATTTGGGGTTTCGCAGATGGCTAGCAAAATATGTTCAGCGCTAAGGAACTCATCCTTCATAACGCTAGATTCTTCAAACGCTCGGTTAAGTATAGATTTAAACGTTAACGAAATATGAATTTGAGGGATTTCTTTTGTTACTTTAGGAAAAGTCGAACAACGTTTTTCTAGTTGCGTTATGATATTTTCCGAATTGGCCCCGGATTTATTTAAAATACTAAAAGTTAAACCATCTTTGTCTTTTAGCAGTTCCAGCAATAGATGCTCGCACTCGATATACGGTTGTTTTTCTCGTTCACAAGAGGATTGAGCTTCCGCCAATGCTTCCTGTAACTTAATTGTCATTTTATCGAATCGCATTACTTACTCCTGGTTTTATCAAACAAGAATTTAACTGACTATTCTGTAATAAGATTCGAGACGGCGGTTGTCAAGTAACAAGAAAGTGGGAGAAATGAAAAATAAGAGGAAGGAAAAACAAACCGGGATTTAGGAATCCCGGTAATAAAAATTATTCAATACCTTGTTCGGCCAACCAACGCTCGGCCTCTAAAGCGGAAGCGCAACCTGCGCCTGCGGCGGTAATGGCTTGTCTATAAACTTTATCGTGAACGTCTCCAGCGGCAAACACTCCTTCAATATTTGTTTGCTGAGTTCCAGTCTTTATCTTTATATAACCGGTTTCATCTAAATCAAGTTGCCCCTTAAAAACTGAAGTATTGGGGGTATGGCCAATAGCGTAAAAAATACCCGCCAATGGAATTTCTCTCTCTTCGCCAGATTTAATATTTTTAATTTTGGCGCCGGTAACGAAATCTTCGCCCAAAGCGTCTACAAAAACCGAATCCCAAACAATATCAATCTTAGGATTATCAAAAGCGCGCTTTTGCATAATTTTAGAAGCCCGTAATTCATCTCTTCGATGAACTAAATAAACTACCGTACCAAATTTGGTTAAATAGGAAGCTTCTTCAACTGCAGTATCGCCCCCACCAATAACCATCAAAGGTTGGTTTCTAAAGAAAGGTAAGGCGCCGTCGCAAACTGCGCAAGCAGACATTCCATTATTCCACATTTTTTCTTCGCTTGGCACGCCCATCCTTCTGGCTGTAGCGCCGGTCGCAATGATAACGGAATGGGCTTGAACTTCCCTTTTATCAGATTTGATAGTAAAAGGTCGTTTACTAAAATCGACTTCAGATACATCTTCTCGGTACATTTCAGTCCCAAATCGCTCGGCTTGTTTTCGAAACAACTCCATCAAATCGGGACCGTTTACACCTTCCGGAAACCCAGGATAATTTTCGACGTCAGTTGTAGTGGTTAATTGGCCGCCAGCCGGTCCGCCCGATATATATCCTTCAAACATAAAAGGATTTAAGTTTGCTCTAGCTGCATAAATCGCCGCGGTATGTCCCGCAGGCCCCGAACCAATAATCACAACTTTTTTTACTTCAGACATCAAGAATCGTCCTTTCTATTATGTGGTTTCACGCAACGAAAACCTAAATCGCTATAACGGAACTCAGGATTTCGGGCTACTCTATCCGAAACTCTTAAATAATGCGCCGGAGAATTCCAAGCGCCTCCTTTAATAACTTTTCGTTTACCTATTCCAGGCCCTTTTGGGTTCAATTGAACTTTCGTGGTTTCATAAGGGCCATACCAATCTTGGGTCCATTCATACACATTTCCTAACATATCATAAAGACCTTTGGAGTTGGGTTTAGCCGATTCAACTCTATTAGGAGCGCCAACATTATACTTTTTGCCAAAAACAGCGCCGCCTAGATCTTCTCTGTTAGCGGCTTTTTCCCATTCCGCTTCGGTAGGGAGTCTACCTCCTGCCCAGGCGCAAAAGTCATTAGCTTGCTGCCAAGAAACAAAAACAACCGGCTGGTCTCTTCCCGAGAAATCCCTTGGTCGCGAGTCGTGCAATTCATTAGGTTCGCAAAAACCATCTTTAAAACATCGGTAATATAGCTGGTTAGTAACCTCGGCCCGTAATATTTCAAAATCGTCCAATTGGACTTTATGAGGAACTTCGTCAGAACACCAGTCAGAGTTCCCTTGCTCTTCTACGCAATAGAAATCCCCCATTTTCAACTCCCCGCCGGGTATAAATTGCCAATTAAAATTCGGAGTTTCTTGGGCGACAACTAAGCTAGATAAGAATAAAGTGATTCCAATAATTCCAATCAAATTTCTAATCATAATATTTAAACCATTTATTTATCCAAGTTTTGAAATATTGCGTCTCGAACTTTATCGTAATTGGCGCTCAACTCATAAGGTTGATATACAAACTTAGAGTCCACTCCCGAAATCTTGTCGGCGTGGTAATTATTTAAAAATTCAGAAAATTTCAGCCCGTTAGCGGTTGAAATTACTATAACCCGGTCGCTCTTCTTGATATCCCCTCTTTTGACTAACTTCTCAGTAACCGCTAATGCAACAGCGGTATGAGGGCAACATAAAAGTCCCGTTCGGTTAGCTCTACCCGCCACATTGGCTAATTCCTCTTCGGATGCGTCTTCCGCAATGCCATCAAACGCTTGGAGAGTTCTAATAGCCTTTTTAACGCTAACAGGGGCTCCAATTTGAATGGCTGAGGCTAAAGTTTCTTCCGCTTGAACATTTTCAAAATCTTTATAACCACGTTTAAAACACCGTACAAGAGGATTCGCTTTTTCAGCCTGAGCGCAAATCAATCTGGGTAATTTATCAATTAACCCCAAGTCTTTTAACATTGTAAAACCTTTTCCTAACGCGCTTACGTTGCCTAGATTCCCTCCAGGCACAACAACTACATCTGGCACTTCCCAATCAAATTGTTGGACCAATTCAAAACTGATTGTTTTTTGTCCCTCAATACGGAGGGAATTCATGGAATTAGCAAGATAAATATCGTTTTTCATGCAAATATCTTTTACAAGCTCCATGCAACCGTCAAAATCTGTATCCAACGAAATAGTCATAACCCCATGCGTTATGGGTTGAATCAATTGCGTTAAAGAAACTTTGTTTTTGGGAAGAAAAACGATAGCAGGAATTCCCGCTACAGCGCAATAAGCTGCCAACGCGGCAGAAGTGTCGCCTGTAGAAGCGCATGCAACCGCTCGAATATTTTTTCCTTGGCTCCTCATTTGTTTAACCATGGAGACAAGAACGGTCATTCCAATATCTTTAAAAGAACCAGTGTGCGACAAACCGCATTGTTTGACCCATAAATCATCAATACCAATCTCTTGACCAAATCGCTCCGCATAAAAAAGATTGCTGCCTCCTTCATAGGTCGATACGATGTTATCGTTATCTAAATTAGGACAAACAAGTTCTTTTTTACCCCAAACACTGCTTCCATAAGGCCATTCATGCTTTCGATAACGCTCTTCAAACAAAGATCTCCAATCTTCTGAAGAACGTTTTTTAAGTTCGTCCAAATCATGATTTACTTCAAGCAAATCATCGCAAGTTGGACAACGGTAAATTATTTCGGTCAAATCATAACGTCCCGCACAACCGTTAATACATTGAAACCAAGCTTTAAAATTCATACTTAACTCTCGCACCGTATAACAATAGGTTTTTCAGAAATGACGTCGGTTTGTTTCAATTTAGCTAAAGCGTCCTGAATACTTTCTTCTCTAGCTTGGTGTGTCATAAAAATCAGAGGCACTCCTTTACCCTCTAAGTCTCTTCCTTGTTGAATAACAGATTTAATACTGATTGAATGCTCTCCTAAAATCCCAGAAATCACAGACAAAACACCTGGTTTGTCCACAGCTCTTAATCGGAGAAAATATTCCGTTTCAATTTGCCTAATATCTTTAATTGGCAATTTTTTAAAACTTTTGGCGCTAAAAGCTTGTACCGGTACTCGAGAAGATAAACCGAGTAAAACATCTCGGGCAATCTCTATAACATCGCTCATCACTGCGGCGGCGGTTGGCAAAGAACCGGCCCCATGTCCTATTAAAGCGCTTTTTTCCATCAAATCATCATAGACCTGAACCGCATTAAACACGCCGTTAATTTGGGCCAATGAATGATTTTCGGGAACCATTGCAGGATGAACGCGAACCTCGACAGAATCTCCGCTAAGCTTAGAAATCGCCAATAATTTAATTTTATATCCAAACTCCCTAGCGCAATCGATATCCTTCAAGGTAATATCGGTGATCCCTTGAATGTATATTTCGTCAAAGTTTACGGAAGTGCCATAAGCCAGCCTAGTTAACAACGCGGCTTTATGAGCGGTGTCAATTCCTTCAATATCAAAAGTAGGATCGGCTTCTGCAAATCCTAATTCTTGAGCTTCCTTTAAAGCAACGTCGAACTCACGCCTATTGTCTGTCATCTGACTCAAAATATAATTTGCGGTGCCATTAACAATTCCCATTATGGATTTTATTTTAGTCGCCGCAAAAGATTCTTTCAACGATCTGATAATCGGAATACAACCACCGACAGCCGCTTCAAAGCCTAAAGCAAACCCCTTTTCATCGGCTAAAGAGAATATTTCGTCGCCATGCTTAGCCAAAAGGGCTTTGTTTGCAGTAACCACTCGTTTGCCATTTTCCATGGCTTTGATCATAAAGGTTTTGGCGGGTTCCGTGCCCCCAATCAACTCGATAACAATATCAATTTCGGGGTTTGTAAGAATCTCGTCGGCATCTTTGGTCAAAATTCCTGGGTCAACTTCGACTCCTCTATCGGTTGTGATATCCAAATCGGCTATTTTAACCAATTCAATAGTAGTTCCGAGCCTTTGAGAAATCACGTCTGCATTATCGGACAAGATTTTGACAACTCCCGAACCAACAATACCAAAACCAATTAAACCAACTTTTACGGTTTTCATAAATTATTCCGATCGTTCTAAAAATTCATCCGGCTTATTAAATATTTCGCGCAATCCGCGAATCGCTTGCCGGGTGCGGTGTTCATTTTCTACTAAAGAAAAGCGAACATAACGGTCGCCTTCTTCTCCAAAACCAATCCCTGGGGATACCGCTACCTTTGATTTTTTAATTAATCTTTTCACAAACTCTAAAGAACCCATTTCCCGAAATTGTTCGGGGATCTCTGCCCAAACAAACATGGTAGCTTTTGGTTTCTCTACTTTCCAGCCTAATCTGTTCAGTCCATCGCATAAAACATCCCGACGGTTTTTATAAATGTCGCATATTTCTTGCGCACAATCCTCTAATTCGTTAAGCGCAATAATAGAAGCTATTTGTATGGGTTGAAAAATACCATAATCATGATAACTTTTCACTCTTGCCAATGCGTGAATAAGTTCCGAGTTTCCTACCACAAATCCAACTCTCCATCCCGGCATGTTATAGCTTTTTGAAAGAGTAAAAATTTCAACTCCCACTTCTTTTGCGCCAGGAACTTCAAGAAAACTTGGAGCTTTATAACCATCAAATACAATGTCGGCATATGCAAAGTCATGAATGACGATTAGATCGTGTTCTTTTGCAAAGTCCACCACCTTTTTGAAAAAGTCTATCTCTACAACCTCGGTGGTTGGGTTATGAGGAAAATTTATAACAAGAGCAAAAGGCCTAGGCCAATTTTGTTTAAAAGCTTTTAATAACGCTTCAAAAAAATCAACTTCCCGCGACAATGGAACATGAATAACATCTCCATTCGCCAAAATAAACGCGTAAGTATGAATCGGGTAAGTTGGCGTTGGGACTAAAATGGAATCTCCAGGATTAGTAATAGCCAAAGCTAATTGAGATATTCCCTCTTTAGAACCAATAGTGGCGATCGCTTCGCTTTCGGGATCTAAATCGACATCAAATCTGCGTTTATACCAATCGGTAATCGCTAGACGTAGCTTAGGAATTCCCCTTGAAAGAGAATAACGATGATTTTGCGGCTTATTGGCCGCTTCGCACAACTTATCCACAATCTTGGGAGGTGTGGGCATATCTGGATTGCCCATCCCAAAATCTAATATATCTTCGCCCCTGCGTCTTGCGTCCACTTTTAGTTCGTTGACGCTATTAAAAACGTAGGGAGGTAATCTTTTTATCCTGGAAAACTCTTTCACTTTTCCAACTACAATATCGGGATTAAAAGTTAGGGTAAAACGATGGGTTGGAAATCTTCAAGGGCGGCAAAGCAGCTTTCTTAGATAACCACAAAAGCGTTCTAACCATGAAAGCCCTTGTTAAATCAAAAGATGGGCTAAGATACCATAAAATTTCATTTCCGGCAAAGATAAAAAACCCTTATTTAATAGTAACTTATAACTAGCCAAAACAACTAATCAATCACTATATCTACTTATTTTAAAATCATTAAACATGATACTTATCAAATTATTAAGTATTAAATAAATCAATATTCTCAAAGGGTTAAGAAGTTGTTTCTAATGTTTCCTATTAATTCTTAATTTAGTCGCAATCTCTGGATATAACGTTCTACGGTGATCGAATTTATTCCAATTCCTTGTTTATGCATGCTGTTATCATAACTATCCATCATGCTAACAATACCGGCTAGATTTCCATTACAAGATACGATTGCTCCGCCTGAATTCCCAAAAAAAATTTCATTATCTTTAAAATAAATATAGTTAGAATCTCGAATTTTAGCTTTTTTCTTGATTCTCGCTTTTTGCAAAGAATAATATTTGCCGTTGGGATGTCCAACGACCATCAAGTTTTCGTCGTCGTTAAAATCTCTCTCTAAATTAAGCCAGGAAGGACTTCCATCTCTAGTTATGATAAACGCAAGATCCAAGCCCTTCACCCGCGTTACGTTTCTAACCGCAATTTGCTTGTCGGGTTTGGCTAAAAATTCTTCTTCAACAGAAGCCAGATATACTTTTATTTCGTTTCCATCCACCACATGAGCGGCAGTCGCAATCAAATTAGGCCGTACAAAAACGCCGGCGCCAAGCCCTTCGTCGGTTTTAATCATGACGGTAGCGGAGGCGACAGTTTTATAAAGCTCATTCCGGTTCTCGCAAGCAATCCCTTTTCCTATAAGATGTTTTTCCAGTTCGTTTTCGGGAGGGTTGATCCAAAGTCGAACGGCTCGCCTGATTCTTTTAGGATAAGTGTTTTCAGGATCGGTGACAGAAAGCTTTTGGTTATGGAGTAAAATAATCCCGAAACAAATGAAGGTAATAGTCGTTAATTGTTTTTTTATTTTTGGATGCATTTATTATTAGAAATTAAGGGCCGCTACGTTTAAACTCTCACCAATAGCGCCATCCTGAGTGCTTGACTTGTTTTGTGTGTTGATTGATTGAAGAATAGGATTTATGGTCCTCTCCGCGCGTCATCCAGAGGTGAACCTTTAGGTTCAGCGAAGGATCTCGCCTCGATTCAATAAAATTAATTCTTTTTTTCTGTATCTTCAAAACCCAGCTTCAAAATGGAATATTGGCAAATCATACTTTTGGGAATCATTCAGGGAATCACCGAATTTCTTCCTATTTCAAGCTCGGGGCATTTGATCCTTGCGCCTATTTTATTTAACTTTCCAGACCAAGGACTGGCATTGGACGCAATTCTCCATGTAGCCACCTTATTAGCCATTATAATCTTTTTTAAGAACGACCTGATAAACTTAAGTAAAGGTTTATTTCTTAAAAGCGCAAGTCCAGACCACAAAAGAGTCTCATGGGGAATCGTATTAGCTTGTTTTCCCGCAGGGTTGGCTGGTTTGTTTTTTGGAGATTATATAGAAAGTAATCTCAGAAACCCAAATTTTGTAGCGGCAAATCTTTTCATGTGGTCGCTTGTCTTTTTTGCGGCGGAACGTTTTGGTAAAAAAGCCGTTTCTCCGAGTATGACCCTCGAATCTCTATCGCTAAAACAAATTTTGATTGTCGGATTCGCGCAGATGTTGGCTTTGCTCCCAGGAACTTCAAGATCGGGAGTAACCATTGCGGCGGGATTATTTGGAAATATTTCGAAGCTGACAGCGGCCCGCTTTTCTTTTCTATTGGGAGCGCCAATTATTTTAGCGGCGGGACTTTTAAAAGTCTTGCACTTAATTTCTGGTCCCGAAACAGCGATCCCCTATTCTGCCGTACAATTAGCGGTTGGGTTTATCACGTCGTTTGTGGTGGGTTACTTTTCGATTAAGTTGCTATTAGGAATTCTAGAAAAGGCAGGCCTGATCCCCTTTATCATTTACCGGATCGTTTTATCACTTGGAATCTTGGCATATTTTAATTTTTAAGTTTTCTAGGTTAGCTATAAAACTAAAGTGGGCCTAGTTGAAACCTTTAGTTATTCTATAGGAGCCTTCTCTTCCAGAGCTTTTCTTGAGCGAAGTCGAAGGAACGAAAAATCTAGGTAAATATTCATCAATTGCTCGCAACTAAAAAGTTTGTAACCAGAGACGCAAAAAATTATAATTACGGCAATTATAAGGTTAGCCCCCGTAGCTCAGCAGGATAGAGCACTGGATTCCTAATCCAGGGGTCGTGAGTTCGAATCTCGCCGGGGGCACTATTTTCATATTCCTCTCTTTAAATTCTCTAAAAACCTGATGGAAGGCGAAGTTGCGACGGTTTTGAAATTTTCGTTTTCTAGTCGTAAATCCCTTTTTCTATATCAAAGTTAACTCCAGGTTAATCCATCTTTTCAATAAACTCTATATTTTATAGGGAGTTAGTTGAAGTGCCGTGCAGTTCGAATCCGCTTAGGTACATTTTCCCTATATTTCCGCTAATTTTCTTACCGTTTTTTTTTAATTAATTGAGCGAACATAATATGTACCGCGCCCTGTTCCTTTGGTTTCGATGAGATTCAAATCCAGTAATTTTTCGAAATCCAGTTTTCGGGAAGCCAGACTTCGCGAGGATATGGTTCCATATTCACGTTGCGTAATACTGCCATTTTCATCGATATAGCCAAGAATTTCTTGATGATGAGGTTCAAGACGTGGTTGTGGCTCTAAATTATCGCGAAGAGCTTTACGGACCCTCCGCAGTTCATCCAATATGCCGTCAGCGAAATATTCCAGCCAATTGGTAAAATCTACATTCTCTTTATGATCGTAATAATCTCCTTGAAGCCCCACAGCTTTAAAGTAGCGTGTGATATTTCTGTTGTAATAATTCTCAAAACTGAAAATTTCAAATAGGTCAAGCTCTGCCTTGCCAAGAATTGCAGTTGTTAAAAGGCGTGTCGTTCGTCCATTCCCATCCATAAAAGGATGAATAATGACAAGTTGCCGGTGAAACAACCCTGCCAGAATTACAGGATCAATCTTGCCAAGCTTTTTATTAATAAAACTCATAAGATCGAAAGTCAGTCCTTGGACATCTTTTACGTCAGGGGGCAGGAACACAATTTGATCAATTTTTCGCGGGTTGCGGATAATAACAGGCGCTTGCCTTAATCTACCACAGTCCGCAGGGTTATCCATTAATCCATCTACAACCTGAGCTTGAATCTTTTCAATTGTTGAAATATTCAATTTGAACGTTTTAGATTTTACTGCTTTGTATAGCTTTTTGAGAGCCTTATTGTAATTTAGGACTTCACGCTCTGTATCACGGATGTGAGAAGATTTGGTCTTCAACAGGCGTTTGACATCGGTGAGAGGTAGCGGATTACCTTCAATGCTAGTGGAGGCATAAGAGGATAGTTCTCTGGCGTTAAGTTCCAGCTTCGCCAATGCTTTTTCCGTAAGATTGAAGCTCTTGATTTCACCAATGGATTCGCCTATCTCGCGCATGGTAATCAAAAGCCTGTCTGTAATCGTATATTTAGGTGACCATGCCATAATTATAAGTTAGCCGAAAATTAGCCGAAAAACAATAGCAAAAAAACATGGAAAAATATAAAACAGTCAGCCGCAATATAGCCGTTAATTGGCCGGTTCCACCATTTGTATTTCAGGAGGTGAATATATAAAAAATTTGAGTTTTGGAAATTCAAAAATGAAAAAGCCTCTGGAGGAAAACCTCCGAGGGCGGATTTTTTGTGGTAATATCGTTTGTCAGGGAGATGGCGTATTATCTATAGATGTGTGTTTTAAAACGCGATTCCAATCTTCCAAAATTTGGAATAATTCGTTCGAATAGTCTCCCTTCGGGCGCACCAAATATATCAAGGGTTTACAAGAGTTTTTGTGAACCCTTTTTTATTTTTATTACCTACCTATCTCCTTTTAATTGATTTTTCATTAGTTATCCGAAAAACATCGAACATCCTATTTTTTTACTAGCGCTGGCAATTAATTCTATCCTAAACTATTTAGGTTTTTGCATATAAAAAAGTTTAGACGGGAATTGCGGGCCAAAATATTCATCTAAGATATATGTCTTTTTTTTTGATTCAGGAAACGATGCAGAAATATGGAAGATATCGAAAAAATAGAATATCTTGAGAAATTCGAAATCTTACAGGACTTGCCAAGATTTTTTTTAGCTCAATTAGCTAAAGATAGCGAAGAAAAGCGCTTAAAACCTGGAGATGTGTTGTTTGAGGAAGGCTCTCCCGGGCAAACCATGTATTTCATCCTGGAAGGCGAGCTTGGAGTTTATAAGCAAGGGGAGTACATTGTTTCGCGCGGAGCCAATGAATTTTTTGGAGAAATGGCCCTAATTGAATCCAAACCGCGTTCAGCAACGGTAAAATCAATCAAAGACACCCTGCTTTTGGAAATTGATGAAGAATTATTTAGCACTTACTTCTCCTCAAATTCGGCTGTAGTCATGAAACTGTTAAAGACATTGTCCGAGCGCAGCCGCAGTGAATTAGAATCCATAAGCAATAAATCAAAAAAAATTAAAAGCGTTGTTGCATTTGACTCCCTAACTGGGCTACTTAATCGGAATCTTTTGGAAGACAGGTTTTCTATGGCGGTGGCTCGCGCAAATAGAGAAAAAGCGAAAGTCTTATTTCTATATTTGGATTTAAAAGTGATTAATCCACAACCAGACTTTAGCGATCAGGAAATCTCGGATTCTATATTACTTGAAGCGGTGAATAGACTTTCCTCTTGTTTAAGAAAAGAAGATTCTATTATTCGACTATCTAACCGTGAATTTGTCTTGCTTACCTTGATTGAGAATGCCGGGACCAAGGATGCGCTTTTTAAAAAAATCGAACAACATCTAAAACCCGCCATTAACATAGATGAAACTTCTTTCGAATTGGAACCTTTAATAGGTAGTTCGTTGTTTCCCGACGAGCATCAAAGTCTAGAAGAATTATTGAAAAATGCTCTTAAAGAAATTCAGGGATCGGCTATTATCCAATAAAGACAAAGTAAAATTACTCAATTTCAGGTCTACCAATAATTAAACCTCCATTTGAATAGTTTTGGTAATAAAAATCAGTTTTGGAAAATTTTTTCGGTTTTTTAATTTTGAATTTTTGATAAAAAGGAGTCTGAATTTCATTACCCTTGAAAAATGCAGTTACGGTCTTTGGGTTTTCCAATTCTAAAAAACCATCTTTAGAAGCATAAAAATAAAAATAAAAGGCTTCGATTTTATTATAAAAATACACTTCTGTTTCAATTATTGAACATCCTCTTGTAACTATTCTTGGTTTTCCAATTATCTTCTCACTTGTAGCAAACACAACAAAATTTCTCTGGTTAGGAATTAAATAATTACAAACCGGAAAAGAAACTTTAAATTTTTGTTTGTTTTCATTTTCTTTATTTTCAACAAAAGCTACGACCCCCGAATTTAATTTCAAATTATAAGTTTCACCCATAGGGAGCTTTTCACCTTTATCCCTCATCCAATTAGAAATCTGATAATTACCATATGGAATGATTTTATTTGTTTTAAAAGAAGGGCTAATTAATCCAATTAAAACGAAAAAAATAAAAGTAAACAAATACTTAAATTTATTTAGGTTGTCGAAGGAAAAAATATTTTGTGCATTTAACGGCTTTAAATTTTTTTTGGAGTCACTCAATTGGAATTTAAAAAATAATACCGCCCAAATACCAAAACCAACCAAAATAAAATTTAGTGGAGTTATAGGAGCTCGAAAACGATTGGTTCCAAAAATGACAATGGATGTCATAATAGCTTGGCATATTATTGGACCTAAAATTAGAGCTTTGTAACGAAAGGCTATTTGGGGGTTACTAATAAAATAAATTCCACCAATAAGTAAGAAAAAATAAATGTAAAATTGAACATGAGCCCCATAAAAAGACTCCATGCTTAAATGTATTGGCGCTAGATAAACGGCTTCGGGATCAAATAAAAAACCAGGTATTTCTGTGAATAGTTTTTCAACGATTAAATTAAAAATGGTTATAGGTTGTTGTAAAAATATTTTGAGACTATTTTGAGGGTCTTCTATCGGGTTAAAACCCAATTCGACAAATTTCTTTGTCGTTTCATTATTTTTATACACAAATGTTGAAGCGTGACTAGCTTGAGAATCTCTTCCCAGTAATATCCATTTACCAAATGATTTATAATAGATCGCGTTAATTGGAATAGAAATAATTGAAATTCCTATTAGAAAAAAAGCGATAGTTTTCCACTTTTCAATCAAACTTAAATGTTGTTTGAAAAATAAGTACATTACATACCCCCCTATCCCTAACAAAATAGGAAGAGTTTCCGGCCCCATATAAAATGTTGCGGCTACGCAACTCCCAAAAAATAAAACTTTAGCCGCCGAAATTTTTTTCTCTAAATGAATGCATAAAAGAATAATGAGGGGTAATGTTACTAATTGAGGGGATGATCTATTAACTGATACGGAATAATGTATGCACAATGGATCTGTAGCAATAAAAATTGCCGCTATTAGACCTGCAAAAGGATATTTAAACCTAGCTAAGATGCTATAAATAATTAGTGGTACAGTCGCTCCAACTAAAGCTTGGCCATAAAAGAGTGAAGATAGTTTTGGGCCTAAAATTTCAAAAAAAAAGTATAAGTAAAATGAATAATAGGGGGTTTGTACAAAGTTTATATCTGCAATATTTCCGACAAAAAATTTTTTAGCCGAAGTGTAATAAGCTTCTCCATCTGCATTAAAGATTAATAATTGATCTCCGGTAGCGGTAAAAAACTGGGCATACTTAAGCCTAAAAAAAACACCTAGGGCTGATATTATAATTATCGCGATAGTTGATAGAGATATTTTAAAGGGCCAATGAAATTTAACCCTTTTTCTATTTAAAGCTAACCCCCCCGCAAAGATACAAGCGATAACAAAGCTATATAGGTGGGATGTATCAAAAGGTAAAAAAAAGAGAATTATAGGAGAAAAAACTATCGAAAAGCGGTACCACTCTCCTAGTTTATTAATTAAATTATCTATTTCAAAAAGCCAAAATAAATAATAACCTGTTAAAACGAACTCCACAAAAAAGGTTCGATACCAAGCAATAATATCTATGGGAGGAACCGTTCCTGGCATAATTATAAAACCAGGAGTGATTTCCGTTACATATGTCGCCAGTAAGATGTAAAAATGAAAAATAAGGGTGTATCGAAAAGTTAATAAAACTTTTTCAAGAGTAATTGAACTTTTATTGACAAGATGATGGGCTAGAAAAATAAAACCAGTAAAAAGCCAAAAACTTATTGGAAAAATTATTTTGTTTACATTTCCATACCAAATTTTTGCAAACAAATCGTTAAACTTTTGTGAAAAAATTTCCTCTAAAGGGCTTTTATAAAAATAGTAATTAAATTCTCCGTTATAGTATTCATGAAAAATAATTAGATAGCAGGAGATAGCTACGTAGGACAAGGCTATTAAAGGCGAGATAAGGTCTTTTGGTTGGATTTTAAATTTAAGAAGGCGCCCGGTCATATGTGGGTATTTTTTTTAGTTTAGTTAAATTTTATTGAATTTAATTTTAATCTTAATTTTGATTAATTTGTTAGTTCAAATAGAAATAAACGAATACCGTCAAAAACCGCAGCTTGCCCAGGTTTAACCGCCAGTCGTAGCTTTAGATTAAACTCTCCTGGCGAAAAAAAACCAAGATTTGAAGAAATCATCCATTTTGGAGAATTAGTTTCAGTTCCTTGATTTGCAAAACTATATATCCCCACATTCAATTGGCCCATTGGAAGAAGAGTTTGTTTTTTTGTAGAAGTGTTTTCAAGAGTGAGTGTAGGAGCAAATAGTTCATAAGCTCTATAATCTTCTTCTAACTCTAGCCCACCCCACAAAAGCGCGAAAAACATAGGTTTCCCAATTTGAATCATTCGATTCAAATTTGTTTCTACGACAAATGTTTTGTCTTCGCTTTGGTTTTTAATATTAATAGAAGTATTGCCCACTAACTTTACTTTTTTATCAATTTCTAACGTTCCACTTCCCTCAACAGCAATCCAATTATTTTTAGATTCAATGTCTTCTTCAAATAGCGCTAACGTTTCTCTTTTGTTCAATGAAAACAGGGATAGTCCTCTATGGGTTTTATTAGATAAAACTTCTTTGTTTTCTAAAAACTTTTTAAAAATAGGAAAATTGGATATACCATCATTGACGGTGAAGGACGTTATTTCTTCTTTGTCTTTTGCTAACACTTTAACTTGAGAAATTTTATTGGCAAAAATAGCTCTTTTTAAATTGGCATTATAAATATTGTGTGAATACCAATAGTTTTGAGTATCGGGAACAATTAAAAGATCTAATGGATTTACAAATTGCCGCATATCTTTTTTAAATTTGTTTAAATTAAAGCTTTTTGACCTTGAGGGAAAATAATTAAAAAAGGTTTGATGAATCGCCACAATTAAAGATAATGCAATAAACCCACTTTTAAAATGTAAGTTTGGTCGATTTAATTTTTCAGCCATCCAAATCCCAAAAAATATTAAACCCTCTCCAAAAAAGGTTATTGCAATTGGGATATTGAATAAAAAGTTTCTAGCATACCCTCCTACGCCAGTTGTTAAAGGAATGAGAAAAGGAATTATCAATGTGCAAACAGCTAGCAAACGATAAGACCTTTTTTTAATGTCTCGCGAAAAGATTCCCCAAATAATAAAAGGAGTGAAAGATATTAATTTCCCATCGAAGATTAAACTGAACGAATTCTTTATTAATTCATATACGGTTAATAAGTTATTTTGTTGTTCGGTCTTAGGCAGATGAAAACTTTTTGCTTCTTGCTGTAAATCGTTCAAAACTGGCCAATATGCTAAAAGCGCTAAAAGACCTGCGGTTAAAAAAATTATAGAAAAGTTTGTTACTACCTTTCTAATTTGTTTTTGGGTAAAACCGGTTTCTTTATATAACCCCGGCGTAAAAACAACGATCCCTATCCAACACCCAAGACCAAACGCGAAATAAACATTGGTTGCAATCGTATAGGTTGACAAGAATGTGGACAGAGTTAAAACCCAACCCCAAATACCAAATTTTCCAGAATCGAAAATACGAATTGTGGAAAGAATCATCAAGGCAGAGAATAAAATTATGAAACTATATCCTCTAGCTACGTTGCTGTAGTAAATGTGAATTGGGCTAAAAACTAATATAGTAAGGGATATTAAAGAGGAAGCCTTAGATTTGAAAACATGACAACTTATTTTATAAATTACAAATAGGCTTGCGAGTCCGCAAATGAAAGCGGGAAACCTTATAGCTATGGCATTTTCATCCCCAAACACCATAATCATTAGGCGCATAATTAGAGTATGAAAAATATGATGACCGCCAAAAAAGAAGGTTGTACTAATAAACTCAAGGGAAGCATTGCCATAGTCCAAAAGGTACTGATTCTCATCCCCTCTTCCCAAAACCTGATCCAAATTGTGGAAACGCAATCCAAATCCTGCTAGAAGCAAAAACCATAAAATAAGACTGAAACGCGAATTGATTTTCATGGAGGGTTTAATTATAAGGAGAGTGTATTTGCAAAAGAAACTTTGCCAGTATTTGTTTTTTAACTGACAGTTATTAATATTCCTTTGTAAATTAATTTACAAGCTTAAATTAAATAACTTTGGCGCTTAGGAATGAAAAAGCTTTTTTTGAAGGGGAAAGGAGAAGAGAAACAGCCCGTGGGCGAATTTGATTTTAAAGACGTTTAGATTGAAACATCAATTAGAGAAAAAGGGTGAATTAACCGCTTAAATTTTGTTGCAGTTCAAAAAGTTTAAAATATAGCGCTTACGACTCAAAATGGTCTGGTCGAAGCACGCATGAATCTAATACAAAAAGGCTGCCAGAATGGCGTTCCAAAAATGGCTTGAGGCCAGAGAGAATCGGATCAAGCTTTTCTTCAGGGACAACGGTCAAAACCATTTGCAAGCTACTCGTATCATTAAACATCATATGCCCTTCGTGGAATCCGCCATGCCCTTTTCCCGATAGATTGTGGAAAATCGTATAACCACTAGCTTTAATCCGATCAAGGACGTCCGTCACGAAATTAAGATGCTCCCCTTCAACGATGATTTTAATTTCTTTCATTGGATGAAGTTTCATGGCGTTCATGATGTTTCAATCTCCACAACAAGGTTATATTATTTTATAGGTTGCCAATCGTTTGGCGCTTGGAAAAGGAAAAACTCCATGGATTCGGGATCTAAAGCAACAATATGGAGCCACTGATTCATGGTTAATCTTTGCAAAATAGTATGCCCTTCAATAAGCATAGTAATCATTTTTCTAGGAGCCTCTAGTATAACAAATAATCGCATAGGCTCGTGGAAAGGTTTTTCCCCATCAAAAACCGTTTGCAAAGGAAGCCCGACACAAAGATCGCTTTCGGTACCGAACATAACGCCTACCCTTCCAACTACATTGTGATAAGCCTTACTTCCCGCTCCATAAACTTCCTGATCGACAGTGGAAAAATAATGCTCCATGTTAATCCATTGTCCTACGATCATTGGGGCAGTCATGATGATTTCCAAATAATTTCCCTCTGGATCTTTTGAAGAATCATATGAATGTAAAAAAGTCCGGCCCTCAAGGTTTATTCCTTGGGTCAACAACCGTCGCCCCGCAATAAAAGCTGTATGTCGGGAAAGTCCCCACTCTGGTCGAACTTGCGACCAATCTATACTGCGTATTTTAGTTCTTCCTAAAGCGCTAAATTCTCCCTTAGTATCGGGTTCGTCAGGCAAGCGGCTCAACCGTTCTCGACTATTCTTTTCACCCGCTTCTAGGAGGTCCCGTTGAAGCTTGATCAAATCTTTTCGATGCGTGGCTGGGACATCTTCCAAATCAAAGAATTCCACTTCGTCAGTTGTCGTATCGTGTTGACCAGGAAGGAAATGAGTGTCAGGCGGTATGGCCAATCCCTTCCCTGCCAGTATTTGTCGAACCTCCGGCTTATTAGCCATGACAGCTAAAGCGCGCGCGTTGGACATGCCGTGATTGCCGCCGCACGCTCCGCAATCTAGGGCTGATTCGAAGGGGTTATTATCCGAGGTACTACCATGACCACAAAGCAAAATAAGTCGAGCAAATGTTTTGAATCCTAAAACCCTTAAGGCTGTTTCCACGTATTTGGCTTGCTCGGCGACCGTAAATCCTGCTTGTGTGATCCGTCCCAACCGACTGTCCAAGTCGCGTTCATGAAGATTAAAATCTCTATTAAGCGTTTTAATAAATTGTTCAAGATCGGATTTAGTCCACTGCAACAATCCATACAATTCTTCGTTGTCAGGACTTTCTAACTCAATTTCATTCAAGGCCAATTTTCGCAAGCGTTCAACCTGATTGTGAGGAATGGTTCCGCCCAACTGACCAAATTGTTCAATCAACAACCGGTAAATGGTCGCTCGATGTTTTGCCGCAATCATTTCATAAGCTTCGTCTCGTTGGATTTTATCTACCGTCAAAGTTGTACCTATTGGGATAGCAAATCGTTTTTTTATCCATGAAACGGCATTTTTAAACCATTTAGGGCGTAATGTTTGACCAAAAAGCCTAAATCCAAAGAACCAACCGATCGCCTCGACCATTACATAAGGAGTGATCACGTTCTCTTTCAAATCATGCAGCAGCGTATGGCCAGCTTTGGCGAGTTGATGTCCTTCTAAAAAATCCTTTGCAGCTTCTGCTTGATAAGCGCGAGGAATTTCCTTAATCACATGTTTGGGCTTTAGAAGAACCGGGCATTGGTCTGTTTGTTCTTCGCTCGTGAATCCTTCATAGCATATTGGGACTCCAAAAAAGCCGGCAAACCCAAACGTTTCGTTTCCGCCAACTTCTTCAAGGTGACGTCTAAAGCCTTCTGATCGAACATCGATACAAAAAATCGATTGAGATAGCGGACGCGATTCCGAAGTTTTTTCATCCTCGGGGTCGAGCTTTTTCATTTTCTCAATATTGGAATCAAATTTTTTCACAAAATCTTTTATAAAGCTGGCTTCCAATGATTTAAGCCAAACGGGACCGTGCTGAGGTTCTGGAATTTCCTCAATCCATTTAAGCAAGGTTTCTACTGTATCGGGAGTTTTTATAATATCTTGTAAAGAAACGTCTAATGATTTAGCGAGATGCAATAACATTAAAGCCTGTACTTCAACTTCTTGCTTTTGTCTTATTTGCTCCCAATTTACAATCGCTTCCGATTCGCACCGATTAAGGTCGTCGATACGCAAGGGCTCTTGCACAAACATAGACATATCGAGGCTTTCAGCTACTTCTTCCGGCAACCCTTGGGTTTGGTAATCTTTATATAGCCCATATCCAATAGAACAATTATTTAGGTAAGCTCGTATCGAAGTATAGGCGCCAGGAATTCCTAATTTATTGCGGCATGCCAGAGCAACTAATTCCCGTTCATAAATAATACGAATGGCCATATACTCGATCAGGTCTATTGGATAAGCGTTTTGCCATACATAGTCCACTTGTTCGGAGCGCCATTTAAGAAATCCAGTCCATCCTTCCAGTTGAGCCAAATGGTGGGTGAAGTAATCGATCCATAGTTCCTTAGGAATGCCTAAAATGGTCATACTTTCCAATATGGCGTCTTCAGGTAAATCGGGTAAGTTTTCGATTTTAGTTTTCCAATCGGGAATACCCAAGATGGAACCCGAAGAATCGTCGCGAGCTAATTCTTTCCAACTGCTATAAAAAGCTTTTTCTCGTAAAGGCATACCCCAATGAGCGTGTCCTTCGTCGAGAAACCCGCTAATCCATTTTATAACTTCGTGGTTTACTTGATACCGTACATTTGTACCAAGCGATTCATCGCACCACTCCCCAATCGTGCACTGGATCGCTAAATCCTCTTGGTCCTGCTTTGCATAAGCCTTCAAGGAAATTGTTTGCTCTTTGTTTTTGGGTAATTCCTGAATTTTTTCGACGAGTTCTTTTACTTCTTTTTGAACATGAGAAGATTGCAAAAAGGCCGAAACTGCGTTCCCAGAAATTTTTCCAGAACCGTGAAGAAAAATGGTTTTTATGATTTCATGATGAGTAAAATTACGATTGCCAATGGTAACGGTCGCTTCTTTCGATATTTCTTTAAGGGCGTCGTTTAGAGCCTCTTCAGTTATTCGGCCTTCTTTATGGTAGTCCCGGTATACTTGATTGGGAAGATAACCTCGTCCGCCTAGAAATTTTTCGGCCTCCTCAATGGCTCTTTCAAAATGGAAACGTTCCAACCCGTGTAGCGGATTATGATGAATAAAGGTTTTCATCGGCCAGTAATGGGACACAGGTTCGCCGGCCAGATTTACGAACGACCGTAATTCTATCCGCTGCGATTGGGTAGGCGTCGCAGTATCTTTATCGTCGACCGTGGACATGACTTTGATTCACCGACCTCCAAAATAGTTGTTCAAATAAAACGCTAGTAGCACAATCCACTATAAGTAGCCCCTAACAATAATACCGCCACCGCAACAAATTCTGTTGTCCTCAAATCGGTATAAAAAACATCCATTCGTGCCCTGCCAAAAGCGGTTTGATGAAGTGTCTGCAACAAAAACCAACCTCCTCCCAACCAAACCGCAAGGAACATGAAAAAAACCTTGATGAAATTAACATCTTGAGTTTCTATTGATGGCATGTTCGTCAAACCTGAAATCGCTGGAAAAAAGGGGAGAAACAGGGCAAAAGTCACAAGAAAAACCATAGCAGTTCCAAATCTAGGCATAGGTTCCCCAAGCCCAGGTAGCTTTCCAATAACTTGCCATCCATAGCGTTGTTGAACAAATGAAAACGCAAGGCAGATGCCTCCTAGAACAAACCCCACGGCAATGCCAAAAGCAATTCCCCACTCGGGAAAACTTGGAAAAACGTTAAGCAATCCCCAAACTAGCGATACGTTAGCGACCGTAGCGGAGGCAACGAAAAGATTACTTTGTTTTTGTCCAAGAGCCGCCAAAGTCGCATAAAATGCGCTTACCAACGCTAACAAACTTATGATGAAGAGCATTTCAGCAGTAAGCGAAGAATAAATCATGTTTAATTCCGCTAACCCGATAGCTAACCAAACGACAACCCAAAAACTTGAAAGAGTTCCTTTGGCTCCTTCAATCATGCCTACGAAAGGGAGATGAAAAGGAACCAGCGGCAAAAAAGTGGCGGCTAGAAACAATCCCGCATAAACTTTCAAAGCATCGCCGCCCAAGGCGGAACTCAAAGAGAGAACGACGGCAATAACAAAATGTATAAGAATGAGCGTTGTTTTAAAGGTTCGGTGTTTTTTACGATTAATAGAAAAAGCGCCGAAACCTAATAAACCAACTAGAAAAAACCTACTTAGAATTCCCTGACTCACCAATGCACCTAAAGCTAATCCCAAAGCTATCATGCTTGACGAGCAAACTTCCGTAGCCTGTTCCGTTCCCTCTTGGCAGAGCATAACGCAAAAACCTGAAAGAAGTACTGCGAAAGCCAAAAAAGAAACCGATGAGTTTAACTCAACAGTAGTGACAAGCAAAATGCCAAGAACTACAATCGTCGTTAATCCAATAGATTTTAAATTGGCAAACGAAATTTGGGCAACCTTCCATACAATCCCCAGAGCAAGCGGAATTAGAGCTAGAATTGTTGGAAGAGTGTGTTGACTATCCATAATATAAGCGATCGCGTTTTAGAAACGATGAGCTACTTTTTGAGCCAATCGTAAAATATTTGCGCTCCATTTAGCGTAAACCAAGTCAATATAGAATCGATTAATTAGAAGGATGTAACTTTGTTTTCGAACGGAAACAAGCCAATCCGAAATAAATATTTTTTGCCCCTTGGCGTCAGTGTAAACCACAAACCACCCAAAAAGAATAAGTCCCGTGGCTATCAAAATGATCATATCAAAGACTTGCGGATTGAAAGCCGCAGCCACGAAATATCCTTCGGCCTCGCCAGGTCCAGGGTAAAGGAAATGCGTGAATTCCTCGCCGGCCCACAGATAAACAAATCCAATAAAAAATAAAGCCCCAATCATCGCACATGCGACCTTCCAGGAAGCCACCGCTTGTAGACGATATAAACTAAACATAACTTGAGAAGTCGTAATCCAACTAAAAAACAGAAAAATTACCGCGCCATGGGCGTCTTGCAGGTGTATATCCAACATGTCATGGGCCACCATAAGAATGACCAACGGCATCATTAAAGTGACTCCCAAACCCGTAACCCAGGTTAATTGGCTGGAAGATTTCTTTTTCTCCTCCTCGTCATCGTGGTGGGAATGATTAGGAAATTTCGGTTCCTCTCGCGATGAATGAATACCTGTACCGGCTCCCAAAAACAACGACGCTTTAAAAAGACCGTGGGCAATTAAATGAAAAATAGCCAAAGCAAAAGCGCCTAGGCCGCATTCCATAATCATGTAACCCATTTGCGCCATAGTGGAATACCCTAAGGTTTTCTTAATATCGTTTTGCGCCAGCATCATTGAGGCGCCCATTAAAATTGTAATAACGCCAATTATAAAAACGATATGAAGAGTGGGCGACGAAAGCGCGTAAAAAGGAGCTAAACGATTCAATAAAAATCCGCCTGCATTAATAATACCCGCATGCATAAGAGCCGACACAGGCGTCGGCGAATCCATGGTGTCGGGTAACCAAACGTGTAGAGGGAATTGATTAGATTTGGCAATCCCGCCAACAAAAATAAATAAAGCAATAGCGGCAACAACGCTTATATTAAAGGAGCCTCCCGGCAATAACGAAATCGTTTGAGAATTTTCTTTCGCCGCTTTGAAAAGTTCCGTAAATTCAAGCGTTCCAAAATATTTATAAGCCAGAAAAATTCCGAAAAGAAAGAACACATCGCCGATACGATGGCAAATAAATGTTTTAAAACCATTACGACAAGCGTCGGGATGAGAAAAATTAAATACCAAGATTATATAGAGTCCCCAACTCAAGAGCTGCCAAAACACAAACAGCATCAACAAATTGGGACTAGTAACTATAGAGAGAATAACAAAGACTACAAAACCTAATAGCGCAAAAAATCGCGCATAACCCGGATCTCCCTCTAAATATCGAACTGAATAAACATGAATAACAATGCTTACGCTGGTGATCAGCACCATCATGACAGCGGCGAGACGGTCTACCAACATTCCTATCTTGAATATGGAAGAACTCTCAGGATTTGTAGGCCATAAAATTATATGAACTGTACCTTCAACGCTCACATAATAGAGAGTCCAAACAGCAAGAAAGAAAGAAATGACGTTCGCTATAACCCCTATTCTGGCCACATGAGATTGTAATTGATGGCCAAAAACCCTAATGAGGACGCTAGCTAAAAGAGGGAAAAGAAGAATAAGAATCGGGATGGTCATGACCTATATATTGCCAATACCTGGTTTAAAATTTGAATTCTTCAAAAACTTTTTTAAACGCTACACTTGCGAATACAAAATTTCAATAATTTATTGATTATTTTTGAAGATTTCCATTACAAATCGAACTAAATAAGTCAGGCATAAATTTTTGTCATGGTTTAAGATGCCCCTTTTACAACAAAGATTCAGGAAAAATATCATACATAGATTTCCTGGATTAACAAATCTAAAATATAAATGGGTTTCAGTTAATTTTTAAATGCATAATTAGCGGAAAATGTCCTAGCTTAATTATCGCTAATTGCTATACTTCAAGAGAATTACTAGCTTTTGCGGCGAAAACTTTGTTAAGTCTTACAGCCTTTCTATGATCTGGTTAATCCAGGTCCGATTTTATTTCTTCCCGTTCCTTCTTTAATTTACTCAAATGCCTTCAGATTTATTAGCCTCTATTTCATTCCTAGTTGTCATACGAGTTATTACCGCATTTTTGCTTCTAATTTTGATGGGTTTTTCATTTGGGAAACTATTTAAAATTGAAATGAAAGGATTTGCGGAAACCTTATGTATGTCAGTAGTTTTAGCCCTAAACGCACTATATTTACTGGCATATGGTATTTTTTTAACGGAATCAAATTTTCTGTTATATAGCGTCTTTTTAGGGAGTTTTTTTTTCTTAATTTTCTTTCTGACACAAAACTTCAAAAAAACAACTTTTAATACAATCCCCCTAACTTTTTCTGGTTGGTTTTCTGCTCAAAAAAATATTTATTCCTATATCATTTTTTCGCTCTACATTTTCCTGGTTTTTTATAACTTACACCTTAGACCTGGCGTTTTAGAGGAAGGAGAAAATGGGAATTTAAATTTACTCATAAATTGGGACGATTTAATGCTCCTTTCACAAATAAATGTGGCTAGAGACTACTTTTTCCCTTTGGACAATCCGACTCTACCTGGAGAGCCTCCCTATTATTTTAGTTGGCTTGGAAACGCTATCCCCATATTTTTAATAAAGTATTTTCATATTGATCAAATGTTGTCTTACTTTATTTGGGGGCCCATTTTCATTCAAACGACTATTTTTTTACTGGTTATATTAATTACAAGCCATTTTTCAGAAAATAAATGGGTTCCTGTATTTTCCGTTAATTTCTTCTTTTTTTCTCCATTTTTAGCTATTGAATATCTCCCTTTAAGAAGCCAAACGGGGGTATTAATTGTTCTTTCGGCAATGTTTTTCTTCCTGAAATACTTATCCATCCAAAAGACAATTTATTTAGTTCTATCTTTTTCTTGGATGTTCTTATACGCCGTAAAAGGAAATTATTTGGCGGCTCTTCTTCCCTGCTTTGCAATTTTTTATTTAAAGGTTTTATTTTCTTCGGGAATTCCAAAATGGAACGACAAAAAAGTACTCACAATTTTTTCGTGCACATTATTGGGAATATTCCTTTTCTGGTTTAGCAGAAGGTATTTCGCCTCAACTCATTTCTTTCCTTTACCTGACCAAACATTTTCGATGATTTTGGTTAAGTTAAAAAACCAATATGCATCAATTAAAATTTTATTTGCGGTCATTTTGATTTTTTATGGAAAAAAAATTATTAAAAAACTTCCAGTAAATTTTTTCGAGAAACTTCTTTTTGTCGGCCTCGTTTCTACTGTCTTATTTACCGTCATTGCAAACCGATACATGGTAAGCGATTCCAAATATCTAATTTATTTTGGAGTTTTAACAACTTTCCCAATAGTCATTCAAAAATTAATTCCACATAAAACTTTTTATCTGAGGATTATGGCAATAACGTTATTCATTTTTCCAGTCTTGGCATTTCAAGCTAAAGAGAAAGTTACACCTCTAGAAACGACTGTTGATGAACTTAAAATGATAAAATTTATGCGGAATGAAACTCCTAATAACAGCGTTTTCCTATCAAATATTTATCGCTACAACGACCGGCCAGCATTATTAAGCGCTTTAACTTATAAAAAACAGTTTATCGACGAAGGAGAACGATTTTCTTATTTATTTAATCATAAGTTAGAACGTCGGACTTATGATTATTGGACATTCATGATGTGTCGCTGCGCTAAAAAAGATCAGGAAAGATTTATTAAGAAATATCCTTTTTTAAACTACTTGATTATTTACGAAAACAACTTCAACAAAACACAAAATATTCTCATTGGAATGAATTCTAATAAAATAACTCCTTTTCCTATTTTTAAGCCTCACTCCGAAATATTCAAACAGGTTTATAAAAATTCAACTATAACCGTTTACGAAATATCTAAAAAAACCGTTTAATTTCGCTCCTAAATAAAAATAAAGTTATATTGTTTCAATAATCTATAGTTTTCTACAAAATTTAAGGTCAACAAATCAAACGATTCATTATGTATTACCTGGGCAAAGCATCAATTCTACTTTTATTTATTATTTTAATTTCTGCTTGCGAGCAATCATATATTGTTGAGCCCACCTTTATGATTAAAACTAGAAGAATTGAATTAAACCCAAGAATCAAAGGGCCAGTAGAAGCAATAAACTCTTTTTCATATAATTCAAAACTTCAAAAAGTTTTTTTTTCGACAATGCCCGTAGACAATTTAAGAAAATCTATATTTTATTTTCCATTTAAAGACGCAGACACAAAAAACCTTTTAAAATTTGTGTCCAATCTTAAAATTTCTAGTTCACCTTCAAATTCAAATCGCTATATCAAATCAAGCGAAGATGGAACTTATTTGGCATTTATTAGTTGGAATGGAAGTTTAAAAATTTATAAAAATGGTCGTTTTTTTTTCGATTATGAATTTCCAAATGAAATTTCAAGTATTGATTTTGCAGACAACTTATTGGCGGTTGGAGATATTAAAGGGCACATTCAATTTTTGGATCTTGGAAATAGAAATATTTTATTTAATAAAAAATTAATCCAGGGAGAAATTGCCTCTATAACTCGGTTTAAAAATGCACAGTTTTTTATAGCCGGGGATGGGGATAAGATTTATTTGCTGGACGGAATAACAGGTAAAACTATAAAGTCATTAGAAATTAATTCTACATTAGATAAAGCAATAAACTTTTCCGGAATCTCTCATTGCTTTAAAAACAGAGTAAATAAAACTTTATATATACCTAATCATAATTTGCTCGCGACTTCCCAAGGTTCAGATTATTGTAAAAACCGCAAAATAAAATTATGGGAAACAAACAGCTGGAAGTTGGTCCATGCAACTAAAACTTTTAAATCTCCTGTACACAAAATGGTAATGGCGAAGAAAAGCAAAGAAATAATTTTTGTTGATTATGATGAAAATATTTTTAGATTAGATCTAAATAATTTCAAACTATCTACTCCAGTTAATATACACAAATCCATTTATTTTTTTGAAAACCTAAATAATTTTAAAAACAAACGACTTTCTAGAATTCCAATAGGAAAAATAAATTCAATCGGGTTTATACCTAATACAAACATTTTAATAATGGCATTAGGCTCTTACTTCAAAGGAGGGCCTGGTCTTTTAATAAGCAAATTAGAAAACAATTTATTAAAACATTTGATCTATTCTGAATATTATAGAGGGAATTTTGACGTATATGTCGCCAAAAAAGAAATTGGATCTTTATCCAATAAATCAAATTCTGTTAATAAAAATAAACTATAAATAAGTTTCTTATTTCAGACGCCGACTAATGAAATTAAACCTACAAGCGAAAATGCCACAAGAGTTTCATTTCAAGTATCATTTTTTGCCCTTTTCATCGTTTTAGTTCGGATATTCATGGGCTTACTTCCTTCCATTACAATATTTTCCGCTTTTAAAATCATTATTGCTTTTATTATTTTAATTTCTGTTGGTTATACATTGGGGAAAATATTAAACATAGAAATGCAAGAAATTGCTGAAACATTAGGAATATCAATTATCTTGTCGTTAATTGTTCTTTATTTATTAGCGTATGGTATTTTTTTAACTCGTTCTAATTTATTAGCATATAGCGTATTTAGCATTTGTATATTTTATTTAGCTTGTTCATTTAAAAAACATTTTAAAATTTCTATTTTATATGATTTTCCCAATAACGATTTTAAACCTTTTTTCTTTCAAAAGATTGTTGTTTCATCCTTATTATTTGTTCTTTTAATTTTAATTATATGTTTTAACTTATATCTTAGGCCTGGAGTTATAACGGAGGGAGAAAATGGGAATTTAAATTATATCGTTAATTGGGACGACCTAATGCTACTTTCTCAAATAAATGTAGCTAGAGATTTCTTTTTTCCTATAGACAATCCAACACTTCCAGGAGAACCGCCTTATTATTTCAGTTGGCTCGGAAATGCTCTTCCCATTTTTTTAATAAAATATTTTAATATCGACCAACTGGAATCTTATTTACTTTGGAGTCCAATCATAATCCAAATATCCATTTTGGTTTTAGTTTATTTAATTACATCCCATTTCTCCGATAACAAATGGACTCCAATTTTTTGTGTCAACTTTTTCTTTTTTTCTCCGTTTTTAACAATTGATCTACTTCCATTACGTAGTCAAACTGGGCTTTTAGTAGCGCTATCAACTCTATTTATTTTTTTACGATATTTAAACACTGAAAAATCCGTTTACTTAGTTTTATCTTTTTCCTGGATTTTTTTATATGGAGTTAAAGGAAATTACTTAGTAGCCCTTTTTCCATGTTTTGTAATTTTCTATTTAAAAATCTTATTTTTTTCTAAGTCTCTAAAATGGAACGACCAACGAATACTATTAATGGTCCCATGTGTTTTTTTGGGTTTTTTTCTGTTTTGGTTTAGTAGAAAGTTTTTCGCTTCAACTCACTTCTTCCCTCTTCCTGAATTGACGTTAGAAAGGCTTTTGATGAAGTTAAAAGGTCAATATTCTTCAATTGCGATTTTATTACCTATTCTTTTGGCGTTCAACGCGAAAAAACTCATTAAAAAATTTCCGATTAGTTTTATTGAAAAACTTCTTTGGTTAGGCCTAACTTCAATCATTTTGTTTTCTATAATTGCACATCGATACATGGTTAGCGATTCACACTTTTTACTTTTTTTAGGTACATTAACCGCCGTTCCTATAGCGCTTCAAAAGTTAATTCCCAACAAAAACCTTTATTTAATAATGATGTTTATCACTTTATTCATCTTTCCCATACTTGCCTTTAAAAATAAAATGGAAACCTCCCCGGTTGAAATGACTTTAGATGAATTTAAGATGATAAATTATTTAAGAAATGAAACCCCTGAAAACAGCGTTTTTTTATCCAACGTATTTCGTTACAACGACCGGCCCGCCATATTAAGCGCGTTATCATATAGTGATATGCCCCTAGAATTGTAGACAGCTTGTAAGGTAAAAATGAAGTAATCTT
>JAYOZP010000007.1:0-5678 GCA_038154245.1 Nitrospinales bacterium
GGAAATTGAAAACTCCAAAAACGACCCCAAAATATATAACGTCAACTCATTGCAAAACATTCTAGTTTCTCTAACTAACAAAGCAAAAGAAGAAAAACAAACTGTATCAACAAATCAAGAAAACTTTAGAGAATTCAAAAACTTTCTCGATTATTTAATTTAAAATAAAAAACTCTAGATATGTTATTACAAAGCCGACTTTTAGCCTTTTTAATGCATTATTTTATTAAAAAGTTTATAATTAGCTAATAGAATAGAAATGATTTGGCGCTTTTTGCTTTAAAGCAAAGCAAATTGCTTTTTAGGATTAATTTTAACTTTTGCAACGATTGATTCCTAAGAAAATATAGGCATTAACGCCTGATTTTCGGCCGGTTTAGTCGTTGGAATTAGAAAATTAAGGAAACGTTATGGCAACTTCAAAAGAATCCCTACCTACTAAATTAGTAGATGGCATGGGCAGAACTATCGTCAATTTGCGCGTTTCCGTTACAGATCGATGTAATTTCCGATGCACCTATTGTATGCCGGCAGATAATGTTGAATTCATGAATCGCAGCCATCTTCTTTCTTTTGAAGAAATTGTGCGAGTTGTAAATATAGTTTCAAAAATGGGAATTCGAAGAATTAGGCTTACCGGCGGCGAACCTTTAATGCGAAAAGATTTACATGAGTTAATTCGAATGATCAAAGGCGTAGACCTTATTGAAGATATAGCAATGACCACCAACGCCTATTTCCTCAAAGAACACGCTCAAAGTCTTAAAGAAGCTGGCCTTAAAAGACTGAACGTAAGTTTAGATGCATTAGACCCAGAAAAATTTAAGGAAGTCAATCGACGCGATTGCCTGGAACAAGTTTTGGAAGGATTAAAAGAAGCAAATCGAGTTGGCTTTAAATCCATAAAAATTAATGCGGTAGCGGTTCGAAATTTTTCCGAAACGGAAATAATGGATCTTATTGAAATGGGGCGCTCCGATGGATTCGAAATTCGTTTTATTGAGTTTATGCCTTTGGATGCAGATAGATCTTGGGAAAGAGATAAAGTTCTATTTGGCCATGAAATATTAGATTCTATTAAGAAAAAATATGATTTAGTTCCTGTAGATAATTCTTTAGAAATTGGTCCCGCAAGCGAATACAACTTCGCCGATGGGAAAGGCAAAATTGGTATAATTACGGCAGTTAGCAACCCATTTTGCGATCACTGCAATCGAATCCGGATGACGGCAGATGGTAAATTACGTACCTGCCTATTTTCCACCAATGAACATAATCTAAAAGACCTTATTCGCAATGGAGCTAGCGACGAAGATATTGGAAAAGCGGTATACGAAGCGGTTCTAATCAAAGAGCCTGGACACAAAATTAATTTGGATAGTTTTGAGCAGCCAGAAAGGGCCATGTACGCAATTGGCGGTTAAAAATATATTACGCATCTAAAAGAAGACTCAAGTAATTCGAAATATCGGCCGTTAAAAAATTATAGGGCTTGTTCTCCAACCTGCCCTTACCTTCTCCATCTGGGGGCGACTTTAGTAAGTCGTCCCTGGAAACTTTTTTATCCCCTCTTTTTATGATAACGTAAAGAAAAAATTTCTTTGCTTATCAAAATGAATTTAAACGACAAACAAGCGCAATTAGAATCTATTTTGAGCAAAATGGAAAGCGTTGTCGTCGCCTATTCGGGCGGCGTTGATAGCGCGCTTTTATTAGCGGTGGCCTCTAAAGTTTTAGGTTCCCGCGTTATTGCCGCTACCGGAAAATCTGAAAGTTTACCCGCCAGAGAGATGGAGCAAGCTAAGAAACTAGCTCTTGAATTAGGAGTCGAGCATAAAATAGTCTCTACTCAAGAAATGACCTCGGAAAACTACTTATCAAATCCGCAAAACCGCTGTTACCATTGTAAAACAGAGCTTTATGGACAATTGAGAACCATTGCCAACGATTTAAATTTTAAAAACATCGCTAATGGAATTAATTTAGACGATATGGACGACTACCGGCCAGGGATTCTTGCCGCAAAAGAAGCTAACGTTTTAAGCCCACTCAGAGATGCAGGTTTTAATAAACAGGATGTTAGAGATTTAGCTCGTTTTATTAACCTTCCCGTTTGGGGAAAACCGGCAGCCGCATGTCTTTCTTCCAGGGTTCCTTTTGGCCAACCTATTACTTCTAAAAAACTTAAAATGATCGAAGAAGCCGAAGATTATTTAATTTCTTTTAATTTTTTGCAAGTTAGAGTTCGTCATCATGGAGATATCGCTAGAATTGAATTACCAAGCCAAGACATACCTCGTTTTTTCTCCGAAGAAATTTCAAAAAAAATCGGACCTAAATTTAAAGAACTTGGCTTTAAATTCGTCACTATAGATATTGAAGGATATCGTTCCGGAAGTTTCAATCCTTCTATCTCAAAAAAAAATGGATAAACCAAGAAAATGTGGAAAGTAGAATTAAAACCTGAAATAAAAAGAGAATTAAAAAACCCAGAGCTGTTTGCTAATGGCTTAGCGAATGTTTATACAGGACTGACTATCGCAATGGCGGGGGTTATTTTTATGTGCGTATTAGTTTTCAACAAACCCGAAGATAGCTTGAAGCCAACTTGGGTTATATTGATAGGACTTGGCGTTATCGCGTGGGGTGAATGGCAAAAGTTTCGATCAAAATAAACCTAATTTTAGAATTGGTCGCTTAGCTTCCAATTGGGAATTGCTTAGCTGCCTTGGGTTTTCTTTTTTCATAGGAGGTTGAAAATATCGCCGAGCTAGTATTCAAACTTTCTTCTCTCTTCCCTTCCCAACGAACCGATTCGGCAAATTCGTACAAAGCTCCCCAACCTTCTCCCACTCTTACAAGCGGCAATATCAGCGAAGCATGGAACAAGAGTATTTCCCATTGCCAAACCAGACCTAGATAGGTCAACCGTAAATCGCCTCCAAACTCCAATTGCATCTGAGCTGCAGCACAAATTCCAATTCTATCAGCCTCGCAAAAGTGGCAATTCCCTTCCGGCAATCGGGAAATATAGGTCTCTTTGGCTTTTTTTAAATACTCCAAAGGATTTTCTGCGTCTTCGCCTAAAACAGAGTTCAGAGTCATAACAGGAGAATAATGATTCGGGTTTATATCCGATTTCTTATAAATATAAGTCATTTTATTTCCTAGACCCGTTTCTTTTTTTTTCAAAACAATTACTGAACCGCTTCCTTGCTGAGGATGGTTTGATTGCAAAAAATCAACCCCATCTATGCAACTCTCCTTTTGAATTTCAAAACCCTCAGGGATAATAAATGAGCTAGTACCAAATCGAATCCGCAATTATGTAACTCCTGTTTTGAAACTTTTTAAGAATTTTCCTTTTGAATCGCCAATAAATGAACCAAGTATTTCATAACGCTTCTTTCATGCAACCTAACAGTCCAAGGCTCTTCTTCTTTTTCAGCAATTAATTTAAGACCATTAATTCGCGCAGGACTATTGCCATCTTTGAACAAATCTCTGATGTGTTCTTCGCTTTTTCCCTGTTTTTCCGATCTTTGTGAATGACCTCCGATCCACGATTCGGGAGCTGTTGCCGAAGCAGCCCAATCGTATGGTGTCCCTAGTAACGCTTTACCGTAATCTCGCAAGATTCTGTCTAAGTTAACTAAGTGTTCATGCGGAGAAGAGACGCAATCTATTAAATTCATACTTGAAACAAATGAAAAGCTTGCGTTTGGAAAAGGCAACGTCAAAGCGTCGCAAACCCAAAAATCAATGCGATCTCTATTAGCAAAATTAACGCAAAATTCACGTCGATCATATACCATCCCAACTCGCCGCCGAGGATAAGAAGCCGAACCGGTAGTCAATAAATCCAACGCCACTTTGAGCATAGAAAAATTCAAATCAACCCCTAAGACAATATCGTCCGTTTTTTCAGCCAATAAAAAAGAAGACCTTCCAACAGAGCATCCTACGTCAATTATGGGTCCATTAGAAATTTCTCCAACCAGATCCAGTCCATTTTCTAAAAGAGGTTTTATCGCCCCAGGAATAGCATCGCCACTTGGATCTTCAACTGGATCCAAATCGCCATAATGACCATATACATAAGAACTCAAATGTTGCCGATGAACATCTATAGCCGACCCTGAACCGCAACAATCTCCAAGAATGCTCTCAATCGTCTCTCCCAAATCGCCCCGCGCCATAATCGGAAAAATAAATTGCGAAATGTAGGATTTTAAATCGGGAAGGATAATGGGTATTCCATCGATTATTGGATACTCGCCTTGGCATCCCATATCAGAACAAACCAAAACGCCTTCAAAAATGTCGCCTTTTGTTTCGCGACTTACAGTTCTTATATTTAATAGATTTTCTTTTGAGGAATTACGGAAACAAGAAGGGCAGAAAGGCTTTAAAGTTTCAAAATGTCTTAATTTCAAAGAACTATCCGTTGATAATAACTGTTGGACAACCTGGAGGCAAAATTTTGCCGGTCGGACCCGGTATCGGAGCCACACAACTTGCATGAGCCGTAATATCGTCAACCCGCGCCGCAGGAGGGCCGCCAACCATCACGGTACTTGATCCTTTTACGACTGTTCCAGGTCCGCCTGGAACACAACCAGCTAAAACGCATGGTATTGTATTACTTCCTACGTTTGCAGCCGGCAGATTTCCAATAAGAACCGTAGGAGCTCCCGATATTATAGCCAAAGGCATCCCAGGATGTGGAACGGGCGTTGGACTGGGGGCTGGAGGATGAATGGGAGCATGACAATGAGGGGCATCTTGCTTTACTAAGTCAGTCATTCGGGCCGCTGCTGGCATCGTTTTTCCTCTTTCTAATTTAAATAGATAAGTTTACCCACCACCTTAATGTTTTCGGTGGATCGGATATCCATTTGTTCCTCAGAATCAATTTTCAACTTCCCTCCACTTTCTAATGAAGCGCTTTCTTCAGCTTTAATTTTGACCTGCTTCGCTTGCAACGAAATATTCTCGGATGCTTTTAGATCCAAACGAGCGCTTTCTAAAGATAAAGTAGGGCCGTCCTCGGTCAATCTAATTTTAAGTTCTAATTTTCCATCGGGAGAAAAGATTTCTAACTGTTCCTCTCCGTTTATTTTCACGGATATCGACCGACCCGATGGAAGCTTTATTTCCTTATCTTCATTTTGAAGCGTTCCTGATGGGATCGGAACTTCTTTCTTTTTTAAAGAAACGTTTTTAGGCATATTGTTTTCCTAAGTTTCAAATTTAAGAAATCTCTACAAATTTATAATTTAATTTTGATTATTATTACCTATAATTATCCTAGAGCAGCGCTTTCTTTTATTCCTTCCAGCGCTAATCGTTGTCCTTCAAAATCTAGCAA
This sequence comes from Nitrospinales bacterium, assembly GCA_038154245.1. Classification (GTDB taxonomy): domain Bacteria; phylum Nitrospinota; class Nitrospinia; order Nitrospinales; family JAJDAT01; genus JAJDAT01. The sequence goes on from JAYOZP010000007.1 coordinate 5,372, forward strand.
ATTACCATACTGCCTTAAATAGTTACTTTCCCTTATCTCAGTAAATTTATCGTAATAATAAGCAATATCTTCTTTAGTAAGATCGGGAAGAGTTAAAACCGATTGTCTATGATTAGCGGGTAATTCTCTATAGTTCTCGGGAAGATATCCTTTTTCTCTACACAACCTAAATAAATCCGTTCCTGGGAACGGATAAAAAACACAATAGGCAAAATCGTCGGGCTCCAATTCTTTAATAAAATCTAGCGTCATATCTATATCGCGTTTCGTTTCTCCAGGCAATCCCAACATAAAATTTGCTATAACA
>JAYOZP010000007.1:5688-47517 GCA_038154245.1 Nitrospinales bacterium
AATATTGGAATTTTTTGACCAATTAAAAACTTCTAAAAAACGCTCATTGGCAACTGGCCGTTTCATTATTTCTTTTCGTACTCGATAACTACCGCTTTCAACTCCATAAACAATGTGCTGGCAACCTGCATTAGACAACTCTTCTATCATCTCTAAAGTCATGGTTTCGACTCTTGCATGTAGCGAAAAACCGACTCCTATTTCGGCCCCATACTGTCGGCAGAACTCCCGAACCCATTTTCGATCTAGCGTAAATGTATCATCTTCAAAAATAACAAAATTCAGAATCCCATTTTTCTGGATATGAGAAAGTTCGTCAATGACATTTTGGCAAGAACGTCGTCTTCCATATTCGTTACCTTTATAGAGTTCTAAAGTACTCCCCGCCGCACAGTAAGAACAAGGAAATGGGCACCCTCTTTGAGTGCAAATATGCACAACGCCTTCTTGCTCGTCTAAAAGATCGCGCGCCATATAAGGTAATGAATCTAAGGAAGCAATTGGCGGGCGAACTAAGGGCCTAGTTTCTCCTCGCATCCAAATATTTTTGATAGAGCCTGAGGAAACTTTTTCTCCTCGCTCTAAATAACCCAAAAGCTCTACCACAGCCTCTTCTCCTTCACCTAAACAAACATAATCAAACCCAGAAGAAGCAAGAACCGTTTCTGGATCATATGTTGCTTGAAGTCCTCCCGCTATGACAGGAATATTTAATTTTTTTTTTAAATCGTTTACGATCCTTTTAGCACGAAGCCACTGGCGACTTGTCAGCGACAAAGCTAGGATATCAGGTTTTCTTTCTTTCACTTTTTCTAATAAATTAGCGGCGGTTTCGTCGGGAGAAACTCTCATTAATGATGCGTCGTGACCTCTTTGGCGGATATAAGCTCCTATGCAAGCAGGACCGATGGAAGCTAAAGCCCAATTTCTGTCCGAATCAATTTCCAGAAATAATACGTTCATGGAACTAAAAAATAATATTAATTAAATAGTTTATCTAAGAAGGAACCGCCTTCAGACTCTTTTTCTTTACCCTTTTCATCAAACTTAATGGTCGCTCCTTTTTTCTCTCCATGGAGAAATAAAGATTTTTCGGCAATTTTACCGCTCGGTTGATAACGAATCAATTCGCCTTCCAACTTACTATTTTTATAAAAAGCTTTTGTCCTAAGGGTCTCATCTGAGTAGTATTCAAAAAAATCACCTTCTAGTTTTCCATTTTTAAAAAAACTTTTTTGAATTATTTTACCTTCCTCGTCAAATATTAGCGATTCTCCTTCAGCTTTTCCATCTTTATAACCCGACTTAGACATCGGTTTTCCATTTTCGCCATATACGATATATTCTCCATGTCGTTTGCCGTTTTTATGGGACCACTTCGCCTTTATTTGACCACCCGAATAAGAGAATGCGGGCCCTTCTAATATACCTCGCACAAAATTAATTTTTTGGGAAATTTCTTCATCGTCAAACAAGAGCATTTCCCCATTAAGTTGGCCATTCTTATAATGAGTAATCTGCACAACGACACCCTTTTCGTAAGAAATAGATTCGCCGTCAAGCTTGCCTTCGCAAAAAGTTCCTCTTTCTAATATATTTCCTTCTTCGTCAAACCTTTCATACTTACCATCTAAAACGCCTTTAGAATAATTAACCTTTTCAGACATTTTATCTTCAGCGCTAAATTGGATTGATTCGCCTTGTAATTTCCCTTTTACATAATTGGACTTTTGAGATACCCATCCTCCTTCGTCGTAAACCAGGGCCTCGCCTTCCTTTTCACCGTTTACCAATGAAAATTTCTGGATCAGGTTATTTTCGTCGTCAAAAATTTCCTGCTCTCCATCGGCGGATTTTTCTATAGCAGAAGCGGTATCTTCCACAGAATCGTTTGTAGTTCTGTTTTCTTCGTCGACCATTTTTTTAACCCAAAAATTTAACCGATCTGAGTCATGGACCCTTTGACCTTCATGATAGCGCCAGCGTTATTATCGCTCATAGCGCCTGCTTTGTTAGTCAAATTAGCTCCAGCTTGATTTGTCAAATTGGCGCTTGCCTTATTAGTCATATTTGTGCCAGCCTTAGCCGTATATTCAGTGCCAGACTTCAGGTTCATCGCTGTTCCTGATTTAACAGTCATATCTGTACCAGATTGTATTGTGACTGCTTTGCTCCCTTTTATAGTGATATCGCCGCCTGCTTTGATTGTGATGGCTCCAGTTACGTCTAAGGTATAGTCGCCTTTTACCTTATGCACAAATTTCTTTTTGTTATTATGAGCCTCATCATCGTCTACATTTACGGTTCTCTTTCCTTTTACAGAGTAATCTTCTTTTCCCTTCTTGACTGAGTATGTTCGATCGCCTTTTGAAATCTCTAGAGTATCGTTCTCTTCTAAAATAGTCGTTTTACGATTCTTTGTAATCGTGTTCGTTTCATCGTTCAAAACTTCTTTAACTCGATCATTTTCAATGGTTATAGTCATATCTTTTTGGGCATGAACATAGATCTCTTCCGAATCTTTTTTATCCTCAAATCGTATTTCGTTAAAACCCCCACTCCCTTTAGATGAATCCGACTTTAATGTACTCTTTGTTGAATTTGCCGGCAGAGCATAAGGAACTGTTTGCTGAGCATTATAAACAGAGCCAGTTACTAATGGACGATCAGGGTCGCCATTAACAAAGCTCACAACAACTTCTTGCCCAATTCTTGGGATAAAAATATTCCCCCAACTTTTTCCCGCCCAACTACTGGAAACTCGAATCCAACAAGAACTGTTTTCGTCTTTCTTGCCTAATTGATCCCAATGAAACTGAACTTTAATTCGACCATATTTATCTGTCCAAATTTCTTCTCCGCTCTTACCCACAACTACCGCTGTTTGGGTTCCTGGAATGAAAGGCTTGGGAGTCGTCATGGCCGGTCTATAAGGAACATCGCTTGGAAACGCCCGAAATGAATTAGAATATTCTTCTTGAGTTCCAGAGTGAACAACCTGACTCAAAACATAAGAACTATTCATATCAGTTCTAGAATGCTCTTTTAAATCAAACTTGGAACCTGGTATAAAATCTCGACAATATCCAGCTCCGGTTAGCATTTTTATCGGATATTCTCGACTTTCCAACCTTACATTGGCTCGTTTTTCTCCAACATCTTTTTTAACAAAACCTCCGGGATATTCATAAACTCTCATTTTGCTAGCTTTTCCCGTCGCCTTTACCATTAAATCAGTCGCGGGTGTTTCAAAATCATAGTCGTCCATATCATACTTGCCGGTGGCGACATTTTGCTCAAACGTACACTGGACTAGGACATCGTCTTCTTGAGCGTTGGCCATTGACCGGCCAAAACGAACCGATGCTATATTAGGACAAGGTTTGTGAGCGCTAGCGTCGTCGGCCATCACTAAGGTATGTTTACTTTTTTCATGTGTAAAAAAATAAAAAATTCCTTCGTCCTCCATTAAACGAGAGACGAAATCAAAAGCGCTTTCTTGATATTGGACGCAATATTCGCGCGGCGAATAAGTTTTGGTCAAACTATTTTTAAAATCCGTAAAACCGTTATCTTTAAAAATCTCTTCAATTATGTCGGGAACGCTTTTATTTTGAAAAATTTTGGAATCTCTGGTCAGGGTGAGCATCCAAAACCAAGGATAAACGTCGGCTAAATAAGTTGTATTTTTTTCATCGCCTCCAGCTTGCACAAATCTCCCCACAAGCCCGTGAAAATATCTTTCCCCCGATTCGGCTAATTTCATAGTCACGGTCACATTTTTACCAACAATACTTTCGAAATTTAAATCGTTAGCGTCTGAAATCATTTCTAAATAAAATCGGAAAAGACCTGAAATTTTTTCTTCACCGCTAAACCGTTTGATTATAAGCTTATCTTTTCCCAGGGGAGTGGTAAGAGTTATATCCAAATTATCTTGTGTAAGGGCCATAACCTACTTTTCCAATTTATTTAAATTTGAAAACAAAATTTTCATCGGAGTCAAAAGAAACTTTAACTTGCGAATATTCAATTTCGTCTGCCATTCTTTCTAAAACGGCCGAAGATAATTGCGGCAAAAGAGCGTGGGTCAAAATATGATCGACATTTCGGGCGCCGCTATCCACTTCGGAACATCTTTGGGCAATTACGGACACCAAATCGTCGCCATACATAAAATCTGCTCGATGATTTTCCTTAAATCTTTTTTGAATTTTATCCAACTTCAAACGTACGATTTGACTAATTTCTAATTCCCCTAAAGCATAATAAGGAACAATTACTAGTCTTCCTAAAAACGCCGGCTTAAAATGCTGCAACAACAATGGGCGAATTTTATTTTCTAAATCTTTTACATCTACGGCTTCTCTTCCATTACTACACGCATCTATTATAACGTCGGTTCCTATATTACAAGTCAAAAGAATAACTGTATTCTTAAAGTCTACAGTTAACCCCTCCGAATCTTCCATCGCCCCTTTATCAAATACTTGATAAAAAATCTCTGTCACATCGGTATGGGCCTTTTCTACTTCATCCAGCAAAACAACGCTGTATGGAGTTCTACGGACCGCTTCGGTTAAAACGCCTCCTTGGCCATATCCAACATACCCTGGAGGAGCCCCTTTTAAGTTTGACACCGTGTAAGGTTCCTGGTATTCGGACATGTTAATTTTTATTAAATTTTTCTCTCCGCCATATAAAATATCTGCAAGAGCTAAAGCGCTTTCAGTTTTACCAACTCCGCTAGGTCCAACAAGAAGAAAAACTCCAATCGGTTTTTCTGGGTCGTCTAGAAGAGCCCTCGATGTTCGAATCCGCTTACAAATACTATCGATTGCAGAAGATTGGCCTATAATCCGTTTTTCCATAACATTTTTCAAACCAAGGACGGTTTGAATTTCATCGGCCATCATTTTACCAACAGGAATTCCAGTCCAACCTGAAATAACGGACGCGACTAATCTGGAGTCGACGCAAACAGGAACCATCGGGTCGTCGCCTTGAAAAGATTCTAACCCTCTCTTAAGTCGCAATGCATTTCGTTTCGCTTTTCGAATTCTTTCTTGAGTTTCTGGTAAATTATTGCGTTCATATTCTTTTTCTAATTTGAATGTTCGATCTTGAAGGCTTTTGATTTTTTCTACCGTCTTCAATTCCTTTTTCCATCTAGCATTGACCTTATCTTGCTCAACTTTTGCCTTTTCAAGCTCGTCATTCAATTTTGCAATTTGTTCAGAACGATCCTGGCCTGCGGCATTGTCTCGTTTCAAACCTGAAATTTCTAACTCGAGAATTTCGATATGTCTGGCTGCGTTTTCAGCGGACGGAGGAGTTCCATTCTGGCCAATAGCCACTCTAGCGCATGCAGTATCCAAAACACTCACAGCTTTGTCAGGCAATTGTCTTCCAGAAATATATCTATGCGAAAGTTTCACAGCATCCTGAACCGCTTGATCAAATATCCAAACCTTATGATGTTTCTCTAAATGTTTTGCCATTGCACGCAACATATTAATGGCTACGTTTTCTTCAGGTTCTTTTACAGAAACCACCTGAAATCTTCTTGCTAATGCACGATCTTTTTCGAAATATTTTTTATATTCGGACCAAGTTGTAGCGGCAATTGTGCGTAGCTCTCCTCTTGCCAAAGCGGGTTTAATCAGGTTCGCCGCGTCTCCTTGTCCAGCGGAGGCTCCGGCTCCAATCAAAGAATGCGCTTCGTCAATAAATAAGATAATCGGTTTCGGAGAAGACTTAACCTCTTTGATGACAGATTTAAGACGTTCTTCAAATTCTCCTCGAACTCCCGCTCCCGCTTGAAGAGATCCCAAATCTAGAGAACGAAGAGAAACATTTTTAAGAGATGGAGGCACATCGCCTTTAATAATCCTCAACGCAAAACCTTCGGCAATTGCAGTTTTTCCGACGCCAGGTTCTCCTGTTAGAATAGGATTATTCTGCCTTCGTCGAGTTAATATATCTATGACCTGACGTATTTCCGCATCTCTTCCTTGTATAGGATCGATCTCTCCTAGTTTGGCTTTTTGAGTCAAGTCGGAAGTAAATTTATTTAGCGCAGGCGTTTTAGGATTTGCCGTTTCTATAGATTCTCCAGGCGAGATTTTGTTTTCTTCAATCAAAGGTATATCTGGCTCGTCGTCAATTACGGTCTCTTCATCTATTGATTGCTCTTTATTTAGCCTCTTATCTTCTTTAGAGCCTTTTATTAATTCAAAAATATCTTCGCGTAATCGATCGCGAGGAATTTGTAACAACGAAGGAGAAGATTCTACAATAAGCCCTCGGAGAGATTCTCTTTGCAATAAAGCCATTAACAAAGCTCCCGTTCGAATATCCTCTCCGCCAAAATGTAACGACGATATAACCCAAGATTCTTGAAGCAACTCCAAAACATGTTGCGAAAATGCAGGAGTGCGTTGGCTACCTCTTTTAAATTGGTCCATTGCAGCGGTTAACTCACGGCTGACCCGCGAACCGTTCACTTCGTAATACCGCAGCAATCGATATAAATCAGAGTCTGGTATATCGATCAATTTTAGCAAAAAATGCTCAATCTCAATATTGTAATTGGTTTGAGAAACACAAAGAGCCGCCGACTCTTCAAGGCTTTTTCGGCAAATGGGGTTTAACTTAGCAATTAGATTTTTTAAGTCTTTGCTCATGGAGGTGTTTGAAAGAAATTTGATGGTGGAGGGATTAAAATCCGAAAAAAGGACTTCATAAAACTCAGTTCATAAAAAAACCTTTCTGCCTGTTTCTAATTTTAATCGATAATTAAAATTGAAATCAGGTTATTAATTATACCTCATTGACGATAGATTAACCGTTTGTGGATCTTCGTTCAATTCTTTAGTTTTAATAAAAGATGTCCAACCCAAACGGGAGCCTAATTGAGTTCCAATTCTTAATGCGGGAACTTCAGCCTTCTTCAGCTTTAAAGTCAAATCAAAATCGAGCTCATCTCTGGTATAAAAGCGAATTAATTCACAAAGCGAATTGAAGCTTCTTCCCAAAGGAAGAAATTCCGAATACTGCTTAAACGTTAAGGGTCCAAACATGAGCTTAAATTTAGATTGTTGGTCCCAAACTTTTCGGCCAAGTAAAGCTGAATCGCCTAAAATTTGATTTTGACCAAATTTTCCAATTTGAGTTAGCTGATCTTCTTCTAAATAAAGCCATTGATCGCAAAAAGATTCCCCCTTTACCTTTGTTCCAAAGTAATCTTCCAACATGACAATCAACCCTACCATAGATCTAGGTTGCAGAGCTAATATCCCGGCATAAAATAAAAGAGCTCGATCTTTTATTTCCATTCTCTTCTTTAACCCTGGAGTGCCTACCCCCATAAGAGAAAAGAGGTATTGCGAAAATCCACTTTCATCTGGCGGCGCAAACTCAAAACCGGGCCTGAACTTTTTTCTAACTCTATAGGCTAAAGAAATCAGTCGATTATTGAAAATATCAAGGAAATCTCTAAGGGTGGTGTCTTTTGCTCTAATACGCTGCAAAACAAGCTCTGTGTAAGCCTGTGGCAAAGGTCCTAGCGCTCCTGTCAAACTCATTAAATTAACGCGCATTCGAGCCGGCCTTTTCCCTTCGGGTAAATCAACGCCATCAATATCTCCAGGCGGAAAAGATAGGCTAGTTTTGCCTTGAAACCAAACTGCATCGTTAATGGGATCTGCGCTATCCTCTCCAACAGGAAGACGATCTTTATATATTATTTCTAGAAGTTTAACCGCCTGGAAAAACTCAAACCGGCTTCCTTCTTGGAAAAGACCTTCTTTTACAGAAGATTTTTTTCTCCAACCATAGGTTGCCATCGCTTCCATTCTCCGTCGCGTTGTTGACTTTTTGCGATTAATTGGGTGAAAGAATTAATTGAGGAATATAAAGGAAAAAATCTATTGAGTACCGAGGCTAAAATATATGGGCTATTTCCCATGTATTGCGTTTCGTCAAATACAAGCGTGATTTCCGTCCCTTGGCAAAATCTCCTCCAAGCTTCATTTCGAACTCTTCGAACTACCTTACGCGATTTCATTTCGGCAATACCAATCAATTGCTGATCCACAGATTGACGCTTCGAAAAGCTGTATAAACGCAGTATTTCTCTAAGCGCAAAAAGTCCTTTGCTATTATCAGTCAAAGACAAATGATTTAAAGACAAATGAGAAATTAATTTCCAAAGCGTAGAGCCATCTACCGATGGGTTAATTTGCGGAGTCGGCTTTTTCAGGCACGCAATATAAGCTAAAGGAGCGCTTTCTTCAATCTGCAATTCGGCATCTTCAGGCAATTGCGCGGCTAAATCGCGATTGGTACATAAAGTATGAGCAAATATCGCCTCGGTTGGAGGTATTGTCGGGTTAAACTTTAAATCTAAAAACGTCAAAAACATTTGCGAGCCTGGCACGCCGGGTCTTCCTGAAACTCGCCGCCTGGCATACCAAAAAGCTTCGTGACCGCGATCTTCCATTTCGTGATCAAAAGAGAAATACGGTTTGTAAACTTGGGTTTCTGATGCCGGGTCGCTAGAACTAGAAACTTTATGTATAGAATGAATCTCCGTGGTTCTTTCTCTACGAATATCAGAAACTAATGGATATTCCGACTGCAACTGATCCACTCTAATCGGTTCTGAGGTACTCCTAAATAAATTAACAATTGGCGAGCATCCAAGTTGAAAAGTTTCTTCATTAATATGCAGCTTGTCGCGAGGCCTTCGTTTTAAAAGAATAACAATATCGAAAGCTTTTTCCGCTCCATGAGCTTCTAATCCATTTAAATCAAAAAATAAAAACTTTTCTGGAAAAGTAAAGTACTCTTGAAGAAGTCTATATCCAGGATGGGTGAACTTATGATACGGCAAAATATCTTCATCCAACTCAAACCCTACTGTCTCTAAAGAGTCTTCTTTTAACTTTACGAATTTTTGTTTTCCCTTGGCGTCCTTCTTGTCGGAACGCAGGTAGATAGAAAAAGATTGATTAAACAAAAGCTCATATAATTCGTTGGATACTGAAGTTATTCCATTTATGAAAAAACGAAGACTCTGTATCTTGAGCTCTCTGAAAGAACTCAAACTTTCTATCCGAATTCTCAAAACCGTTGCAGCTCTATCAATTCCCTCTAAATAATCATAATTTTCAAAAGACTCAAAGGCGGCATGCGTTACCTTTAATGGCCATAATGTAACCGGATAGCAAGTCCTAAACCGACAGACCTCCCCTTGTTCAGTATTGGCGAATAAAGCAGTATTCTTATTTATAACGTGACCGGAAGTTATTTTACCTTGAGTCGGGTCGGGGGCAAATTTGGCTATGGAAAATGATGGAACTGGATCAATGAAGTGGGGATATAAAACGTTTAATAGAGCGGCGCCAATTTCCGGAAACTCGTCGTCTATATTTCTATGAATCCTTGCAGTTAAAAACGCAAAAGATTCTATCAACCGCTCTACATATGGGTCTTTGGATTGCTCCGCGTCTAATTCTAATCTACCGGCTACTTTTGGGTATGTCTGGGCAAACAATTTTCCCATATTCCTAAGATAGGCCAATTCCCTTTGGTAGTAAATCAGGCGGTCATCCTGTATTGGCATCTAGAGTTACCTTTTCCCCTTTTTCACTAATGACTAATGGAAAGGAAACGGGTTCACGGACTGTTTCAAAAGCCAGCACACCCTCAATTTTTACTAATAAAGCTTTTTTATCGTCAACAAACTCTTCTATCTTAACCCGAACATTTTCAAGGCGATGTTCATAAACTTCAATGGTTTCTTTAATATTCTTCGCCAGAAGTTTTTGATCGTCTAAACTTTGCGGATTAAAAGCTGAAAAATCGGGAACTCCATAATCGATAGTTGTTCGTTCCCGATTTTCTAATTTATCAAAAGTAAGCGGACACCTTGAGTTGAGCAATCTATTCAACTCTTGTAGGACAGACATATAAAGCTCTCTTACGTTCATAGTCCGTAAGGGGCGAGGCTCTCTTGTAATCTCAGGTTCCAAATCAATCAAACGATCAAAGAGAGCCGCCCTGACGTTGTCCTCAGGCTTAAAAGAAGGCATTCATCAGACCTTGGTATTCTTGAAAAGATCCCAACCGGACTGTTTGTTTCCCTCTTTCGCTCCGCCGCCTTCTTTCTGAGGTAGATAGTTCCAAGTAATCTTCGCATAATTGAAGGTAATGGATTCCGTAGGAATATCCCCACCGCCGCCATTTACCGAAATAGACGAAATAATGCAGTCGTTCATCGTATATTTCATATACTCAACGGGTTTTTCGCCAACGGCATCCGCGCGATAACATGTAATAACGATCTCTTTTATTGGCTTACCTTGACAACAAAATAGATTCAAGTCAGGCGTTCCAATATCCATATACTTAACTATGGAAAAATCCTGATGGAAACATCTTTCAACCGTAGCGGCTCCAGATGTACTCCGGGTAGGGGATGTTGGTTGAGACACCCCATGGCTATAAGAAAGGATTTCGTATTCGCCGGCATGAGTCCCATCTGTACTTTCGCCGGGAATTTCCTTAATCTTCATAAACATATTTTGAGGCATAGCGCTCTCCTAAATTAAAAAAAACAGAAACAATTTATGTCAATCGACCATTAACCAATCCGGTTCGCCCAATAGGACGTTCCGGAGGTCAAATCCTATTATTCAGCTGGTGGAGGTAATTCCGCAACCAATCTAATAGAAGCAGTCAGTTCATCAAGTTGAAAGTGAGGTCGCAGAAAAACAACCGCTTTATAACAACCAGGCTTTCCAGGAATTTCAGAAACGTCCACTCGAGCTTCCCGTAATGGAAATTGCGCCTTAGTTTCTTGACCCGCTTCGTCGCTTAAAAGAACATAATTAGCAATCCAATTATTTAAATAACTTGAAACTTGACCAGCAGTCATAAAAGAACCAATTTTATCGCGCATAATTACTTTTAAGTAATGTGCAAATCGCGATGCAGCTAAAATATATGGTAACTGCGCCGAAAGTCGAGCATTCGCATTAGCTGCGTCCAAGTTATATACTTTAGGTTTATTACAGGTTTGACCGCCAAAAAAAGCGGCATAATCCGTACCCTTACAATGAACCAAAGAAATCATGCCTTGATCGCTAATTTCTTTTTCTCTACGGTCCGTAATAGCAACCTCGGTTGGGCATTTCAAGGCAATATCGCCATCGGTGGTTTTAAAAGTATGGGTAGGCAAGCCTTCTACCTTACCGCCACCTTCAACGCCGCGAATAGCGCCACACCATTTATATAAAGCAAACGCATTGGTGATTCTTTCAGCCATCGCATAAGCGGAATTACCCCATAAATATTTTTCATGATCGGTTCCATCTACGTCTTCTTCAAAAGAAGCAAACTCTTCTACTGGAACCGTATCCATACCATAAGGCAATCTCATTAAAATTCTTGGAAGAGTCAAAGTTACATAGCGTGAGTCTTCGCTATCCCTGAAAGATCTCCACTTAATTAACTCTAAACTTTCAAAAGTTTTAGCCAAATCCCGAGGAACTCCCAAATCGGTAAAAGAATCTAAATCAAATAACTTCGGATGAGCCGCCGCAATGAATGGAGCATGTGCCGCCGCCGCAACTTCGGAAATTTTTTCTAAAAGTTTGAAATCTTGAGGATGACGAGTAAATTCAAAGTCTCCCATCAAACAAGAATAAGGATTACCACCGTGGGTACCGTATTCCTCTTCGTAAATTTTCTTAAAAAGAGCGCTTTGATCAAATTCTACGGCTTTTTCTAAATCTTTAAGCATCTCATTTTGAGTAATATTTAGGAGTCGTAGTTTCAGCATAGTTCCAGTTTCGGTGTTCATTACCAAATAATTCAAACCTCTCCAGGAACCTTCCAACTTCTGAAAATCTGGATGATGCATAATTTCGTTCAACTGCTTCGTAATTAACTCGTCAATCTGAGCAATACGATCTTTAAGCATCTGTTGCGTATCTTTGTTGACTGTCATACCCTCGTCTAGAATTTGAGTGGCAAATTCGCTTACAAGATCCTTAGCATATTTGCTTTGGGATTTGTCCCGCGCCAATTTACCTTCCTCAAGGATTCGATCGACTAGGCTTAATTCTGCTGTTTCTTCTGCCATTTTTCTTCTCCTTAATTATTCGTTATCGGGCTCGGGCTCAGTTTCCTTTGCCGCCTTCATTTCTTCAAGACCTTCTGTATTTTCAACAACTTCGCTTAATAAGCTATCTAATTGGTCGTTACCTTCTAATTTAACAGCCAAATCATTAAGATGTTGTCTAGCCATATACAGTTTATTAAGAGGTTCAATTTGTTTAATAACTTGTACTGGTTCGAAGTCGTCCATACTCGTAAAATAAAGTTCCACCGCCAAATCAGTTGCCTCTTCTCCCTCGTCTCCGGCCAACTTATTTGGAACTGTATACTTTAAATGAGGCAACAGAGATTTTAAAACTCCATTAAAATTATCTCTATCGATCTCTACAAATTTTCTGTCGGCAAGCCTTGGCAAAGGGAGATATCCCTTTTTCAAATTTTCTGGCATTTCAGCGGGATCTTTATCCTTCCCCGCTAGATCAGCCATAATCCCCATAACAAATGGGAGCTCTTTCATTTGGATCGCGCCCAAGGTCTCCACGTCATATGTGATTTGCACCCGCGGAGGGCGAACGCGGTCTAGTTTATGCTGAATACTTTCAGACATATTCCCTCCTTATTTCTAAGGTTGATAAAATAAACGCCATTTTTAAATTCACTACTATAAAAAACTGTAACTACCTCCTTAATAATAAACATTCTAAGTTCGATCTATATATTCAAAATTTTAGTAATCGTCTTGGTCGTTCATCGAATCTTCTAACGGTCTCATTCCCAATAATTCGAAGATCATACGCATATCAGTTTCATCTTTAACAATTTCACCTAAAAGCTCAGCCAAGCTCATATTCCCCCAAGAGACAGCGCGTTTGACTAAATAAGGCGTAGGGCTATGCGGCTCGGTCAACAACAAATAATCTGCCGCTTGTTGCAACATACGATAGGCTTCGGCTCGATTCTGAACTGAAGAAACTGTCTCTGGAGCGGGAGTTGCAACCATTTTCTTTTCCATTTTCTTTTCCTGAGATTTCGCTTTTTTCTCTGGCCCTTCTTCCTGTGATATTCCTAATCTAGGTTTTATAGTTTCGTCTACTAGTCGGAGAATCATTTCTAGAGTTTCCCTAAACCCAATAAGGCTTGGAGAATCTCTTCCACACTTTTCATCCAAAAATGTTTCTAATTTTTGAGACCACTCGATACTCTCCGAAATATTCGCAGAAAGCTCTGAATAGTAATTATTGGGTGAAAGTGCGCATTCAGTTAAAAATTTTGACTGAGTAAAAATATTAGCGGATTCGTCCGCTGGATCTAGTTGCCCTTTTCTTATTAAATTCTCGTTTTTACTTGCCTTCTGCCAATCTGAAAAAGATAATTTTTTTAACTCTTGTCCTCCTTTTTCCACTATAGGCGATAATTTTAATCGGACAGACAGTTTATCGTTAATCCAAAAAAATGGAGCCGTTCGCGACTCAAAATCATCGCCTTCCACTTTAGGATAGGCTTCTTCCCAAAACTCCATAGTCAAATTACATAAAACCTCTAACCCTTTTCGTAAGCCAAAAAAGCCTTCTGTATGGAGCCAAGCCTCCATAAGCCATGCCGCCAATTGGATATCTTTGGAGCGTTTTAATAGGGCATCCATACATAAATCTTGAACGCGCCCCCAATCAGCCCTCTTCAAGTCCGTGGTCCAAACTCCTTGATCCAAACCTGGGTCGTCTTCCCTCCTAGCTTCCTGAATTTGATCGTACGTTCCTTCATAAAGCAAGTAGTCCCCAGTGGGATTCTCCCTAGAAATAGGAGCTAGCAGCTTCGGTAAATCTAGAAATTCATTTTTTTGTTGAAGGCTCATTTTACTATAAAAAATATTATTTTGGACTTAATTTGTTAAAATAAAATTTTTGTTACCCGCTAACTATTTAATTCCTTTATCAATTGTGGGGCCATTTCAGGTAAATCAGGAAATTCTAAAGATTCCTTAGACCCTGGATTAATAACCCCAAGCCGAACAAAAAACCTGGCTTTTCCCGATTTTGGCAAATACAGCTCTTTTTTTGCCTTTTCTTCCGACCATTCACGAGTTTTAGACTCAAATTTAAGCGTATTCGCAGCGCGAATACCCGCTGCTTGAAAATCTTCTTCAATAGCCGCAAACTTAGTTAAAACAGTGGCTAGCGACCATGAATTTTGGAAAGAATAGGTCAAAGTCCTACCCTCTAATTGTCCCCAAGGACGTTTAACAGTTATTGGTAAAAACGGAGCGTCTTTTGCCCAGCGAAACGTAAATTTAATGAGATCGCCCAATCTCCACTTAATACTTTTGGGCTTAGAGTCCCAGTTTGTCACTTTGCCCAGAGGTGTCTCCAGTTGCCAATCGATGACTTGATTTGCTCCCTCTTCTGCTTCTCTGTTAACTCTAAATTCAGGTTGTAAAAAGTAAAAGGCCGGAGGAGCCGTATTTTTTTTGTCCTGTATCAGAAAAGGCTCGAAGAAAGAACGAGCTTCTTCTAGTTTATAAATAAACTCGAGAGCCTTGTCGCCTGAGAGACCAAATTGCGAACTCTGCTCTAAAAGCTTTAAATCTTTTTTAATATAGGTGTCGAACATCCAATAAAACTTTTGCACAAGTTTAGGATCGGCTTGCGGAGCATTTGAAGCGGACACAAAAGGAAATCTTCCCTTCAGCCCTCTATTAAAGAAATTTTCAAGCCTTGAATATTGCTGAAATACCCTATCGTCGGCTAAATCTCGGCATTGACTTAAAAGCTTTCCAATAATGTTGGTTAGCTTTTTCCTAAAATAATCTCTGTCTCCCCCTCTAGGTTCTTTACTTTGAACCGTGGATAAACAATTAGAAGGATCGGCATTTTTCATATCTACTAAAACAAATTTTTCTAATAAATTAACCGATCCATTTGTTTTTTTCTTTTCGAAATAATCTATTTCTCGCAAAATACCTTTCCATCGAGCAAGGACCCTTTCTTCGGAAGGTTTACGATTAATTGTTCTATTAGCTAAAAACATTAAAAGCGGCTCTGCATACTGTCTCGCCAAATGTTTCACTCGCTCTCTTTGAATAGTTAGGAAATAAACTAGTTCTTTTTCGTCGCTTACTTCAAATGCCGCATAACTCACTCCAGGGCTACCATCCCACCATTTGAAGTCATTATCCTTGAATTTATAGAGGCTCTCTTCGTCAAGTAAACGATCAACTGCCGATAAAACAACATAAGCATGAGAAGATAAAAGCTCTGAAAGCATCCAAGAAGCGTTAACATAATTCAAAGAATTAAAAATATCGGTTAGTTGCCCTAAATAAACCGAACTATCGCGAAAATTTTTGATTTCCAAGCTTAAGTCGTTCTCTTGACGAACAAAAGTCAACTCGTCAGATTTAACTTCCCGAATTTCTTGAGCTTCTGCAATACGTTGTAATATATTGCCCGCTAAACGCTCCATAGCTAACGTCAAAATCTGCGCTTGAAGAGGTTCAGGAAAACCAGGTAAATCGATAGCTTTGAATTCTTGAAATTTCTTGTAAAGATTTATCGCAGATTCGAGCGAATTAGTATCCCAAAGAATTTGAGTATTGGGCTCAAGGTCAACAATCATTTCCCTTTTTTCAATCACCTGCGCCATGAATTTTTGATTCAAGAATTTCTGCATAGCCGTTTTCAAACCTAAAACTTGCGACGACAACACAATCATTTGGTTATCTTCGTCTTCGGTCAATATGGGACCAGTTAACTCTGTCTCTTGAGAGTTCAGCTCGGCTTTTAACTTTAAAAATTCTTGCTGCCCCAAACTTTCTAAATCGCTTTTTAAGTCAACTCCTAAAAAGGGAGATGAACCTATATCTTCGATCATCTTGTCAAATTTAGATCCTAAATCTAGGTTCTTTTTGGCCAACCAGGCAAATTCAGGTTTTCGTAATAAACTTTGCATCCTCGAAATATTAACTAGCAGGTCTCTAAAAGACTCTTCTCTTTCTTCAGCTGTCTTACCTTCGCCTTCAAGTGATTGAATTTGATCTATAAAATAAGAAAACTCTTGAACGTCTTTTAAAAGAGGATTGGAAGCAAATACCTGAGAATATAAATTGGTCGCTACTTTTCTTACTTTTGGAATAGTGACCAAAAACTTATCCACATCCGGATGCAGTTCGGTGTATTCAACTTCGCGTAAAGCGTTATGATAAAACAAAGCGTTTTTGTAAAATCCTTTTTGAAGCCGTATGTCGAAAAGGTATTTAATGATTTTTCCTAAATCGTTTAAATTTTGCGAATTTTTGAGCCCGTTGTAACTTTGAACGTTTTTCCAATATTCGTCTAATTTTGCAATCAGAGTCGTTAGTTGAATAAACTCTGGCGATTTTTCCCAAGAGTCTAAATTACCCTCGGCTCTTTCTTTCTCTCTCACATAAAGATCGTCGCTCTCTTCAATGATCTTTCCTAACTTAACTTGAAGCCCAAAAAATATAGACTTCAAAATAATCTTATCGTAGGCCAAGGCCATCGTTTTTTGAATTTCCTCGTCAATAGTTCCAGTCCACGAATTTGGAATAAACATTGAGGAAAAGCTGTTTGAGCTAATTTCTGTCATTCCTTGTAGAAGATTCTTCGCGCTTTTGGTAAAGAAATCGCGTTCCGACTCCTCATCTGTTCCCCCACCAACTTTCAGTTCTCTTAAATTTGTTTGGATATCCATCAAGACGGGAAGAAGATCTTTTTTGTTATCTTGTAATCGATCATAACTAACTGAAATTCCAACAAACCACACTCCGACGAAAATAACGGCGGCGGCTCTAAGAGCCCAAGTTAGCTTGCTTCTCCATTGGAAAATTTTGGCGGTAGGACGCGCTAATCGATATTCAGGAAAGATTTTCTTTTGAAATAGGTCTTTTAAGAAAAAAATATCGCCTTTGCTGGGCTCGTCTGAATGCGCAGATTCTGATGAAGGAACAACAGATTCTTGCTCATCTTCTACCCCATCCCCACAAAAGTACAAACCTCTAAACATAAAGGGTTCATGATAAACACTTTGTTTGAACAAATTATTAAAATAAGTTCTAAGAGGTTCTTTCATCGAAATAAATTCAGTCGGAAATTTAAAAAAGTTATCCCCGTTATTAACTTGAATTCCATCGACAACGACTTCTATTTGAGTTTGTCGTAAATCTTTAAATAGGCTTTGAAAAGCTTCGTCAACCCAACTAGGGTTATAAGAAGTTTCTAAAGTATAAGGGTTGGACCACCCGAAAATATCGTGTCTCAATCGTTGAGGCAACTCGCCGCAAAAACTCTTAAATCCTTGAATGGCATCGCATTTGGTAACAACGATATAAACAGGGAACCTAATTCCCAACACTTTTTGCGCTTGGTATAGTCTGTCAAAAAACTGAGCGGATTTTTCTCCAGCATTAATTGATCTATCGGCTTCCGATTTTTCAGACCCAATTAATTCTGTAGCGGGAATTGTTAAAACTACCCCGTCAATAGGCCTTTGAGAACGATTTTTTAGAAGCAAGTCCAGTAATGCTTTCCAACCGCGTGAATCATGACTTTTACCGTCTCGGCGAAGAACAAGTTCTCCATCGATGTCTAACATAATTCCTTCGTCAAAAAACCACCAGTTACAACCGTCTCGACTTCCTAGGGTTTCAGACTCTGGACGTCCCATTGAAAGGTTTAACCCAGTGTGCGACATAAGAGTGGTTTTTCCAGACTCTCGTTGCCCTAACACCATGAACCATGGAACTTTGTATTGAAAGTTGCCGCCAAAAACATTGGACTTCAACTTGCCCATTGCACGGCGAAATGATCTGCGGATATTTGAAGGAGAAACGGTGGGGCCTTCTTTTTTCTTTGCTACTGGCTTTTCTTCAGAGGCATCTTCTTCCTTGCCGCCTTTTTTAGAAGCAGTTTTTTTAGCAACCACAAAACCAACGATAGCAAGAGCAAAAAACAGGACGGAATATAAAAAGTAACCCAAATAGGGAGAAATTAAATAGTAGATATCGTTAAGTAATCTCATGCTCATAAAATCAGGCCTCTTGAAAAATAGATTGTATAACCTGACTTAAGTCTTCAACTAGAAAACCCCAGACAAAATGAGATAAGATGAAGGCTAATAAGACCGCTCCTCCGAAAACCCAGCCCCATAAAAGAGGGTTTTTTAACTTAAGAGAAGTCGATTCTTCCATATTGTGCTCATACGCTTGATTACAAAAATGGTAATCCTGATTTAAAATATCCGGGTCTCGTTGATAAACAAAATGAAACAACTCGGTTCGATAAAACTCAATTTTACCTTCTTCGTCGTGATCTCTATATTTTCCTTTAAAATCAAGAGCTAACGCCAACAAAAAGACTTTGGCTAATTCGGTATTCAGTGGATCTCTATATCTTAAAATACGATCAAGCTTTTCAAAAAAGATATCGCCTGCCGCATGAGAATTAAATAGTTTCATTTCAAGCAAATTAGCTTGCCAGTTTTCTTTCCCTTCCCAATCTTTACCATCCACACTCAAATTTAAAAAGGTTTCATCCGCTAAGGCAGCCATTACATATTGCGCTTCCTTGTAGGTCTCTAAAATATAATCTCCGCCCACACGGCTAGCCGTAACTTCTTGCTTTTCCAGCAGCAAAAGTAACTCTTTCCAAACTTGATTGACAGGATTAGAACCCGAATCTAGATCCTCTTTTTCACTCGAAGCTGGTTTCATTGAAACCGCCCCAATATGAATTTTTCGCTTATGTCGAATTATCTCATGATAAAACTCACGAAATCGAGCAAGCAAAAAAGATTCGCCAAACAACACTGAGTCCATATGGCCTTTTTCTCTGAAATATATAATTTTGGATTAATCCTTTATACCAAATTTGATATAAATTACAACTAATTTTTTTCTAAAATTTAACTTTAAGTTATTTTAATTTAATATTTTTTGTTTTTAAGCTTAATAAAAGTCTATATACACAACTTAAAATTAAACTTATTTAAGAAGAAAATATTGAGTCACCAATCTAAAAATCTTTTGTTTTAAATTTAAGCTTGATTATCAATCGGTTAGATTTTTTATAAACTAAAGCTCATAAAGTAAAAAATATAATGCAAAAATTATCTGATTTTTTTCTAAATGAGCAGCAAACCAGTCCTATCCCAAACAAGCATAAAGGAATGCAGATTTTTAAATCAAAGACCAAAATTTCTTCATGAAATCAGCTTTAAATTTAAAATCTCAAATCCCTATTCATAAATTTTTCAATTTTTTTAGATTTTTGAGAATCGCTAATCAAAATAATTATCCTTTTCCCGCGAAATGATAAAAAACTAATACTTTCATCCTTCTAGTTTCTTGTATCAGTAAAGAATCACGAACAGAAAATTATCGACAAATCGTAAAAGTTCTAAAAAATTGAAAAAGAAGGGGAAAAGACTAAAACAAGAAAAATACACTTTTCAGTTCGAGAATTTATATAATTAATGAATCAAATAAATTTTTGACGCTCGCCTGAATAGCGTTTAGAAAATCTATAGCATTCAAAATCTCTTGCAATCAGCGATTGGTATATTAAAATCGATAAAGAATAAGGCGGGATAAAAACAACATTAAATTTCTTTGTGTAATTTTCCTTGGATATAAAGGTTTTATGAAAAAACTTAAAGCGGTTTTGGTTCTATTTTTTTTAACATATGCTATTACGGCAACGGCGGAACCAAATCTGGTTTTAGGCGAGAATATTAAGATAGGAATGAATTTAAATGAAATTTTTAAGTTACTTGGACCGCCCGACACTCTTTTAACAAACCGAGGTACAGGAAAAGACTCGGACAGCATCGCATTAAAATACTCAGGGGTTGGGTTACTCTTACACGTTATAAGTGGAACAAATAAAATAGAGGTGGTCGAGGCGTTGAAGGAGTTTAAGGGGAAATTCTCTTCAGGGTTAACCTTAGGAAGCGAATATAAAAAACTTTTTGAAACCTATGGGCTTCCTAAGTCTTTATCTTCAAACATAGCTCGATATTCAGAATTGGGCATGCAGTTCGTCATCGTTAACGATCGAGTCTTTTCAGCCACGCTTTTTAACAAAACGAGCAAGCACCTCCTTGTTAGACAAATTACTTCGAAGTAAAAAAATCTTAACTACTTAGAAAATTAACGCCAAGTTATTTATTGCCATTATTTTTGGGCAATCCAGCAATTTCAAAAACAGATTCTTTCGCCGAATTAAAAATAACTTCTTCCATCTTTTTCGCTTCTTCTTTTTCTTCTTTTTGGTTATATGCCTTCGCTAAAAGAATATTGCGAATGAGGGATGGATTTTCAGAATCTCCAGAAAGTGTTTGAACGGCTTCTTCCAAGTCTCCTTGATCAAGCAAACGCATTCCGAGAATTAAAATTAAATCCTCTTTTTGCTTACCCACAGAACCAGCGATAGCATCTTGATAAAGCTTGGTTATTTCTTTCGCTTTATCAGTGCCTTCATAAGCTTTTTGTATACGATCTAAACATGTATATGACCTTGCGTTTTCGAATCCTGCTTTCCAGGTTTTGACCGCCGCTTTTTCATTTCCTCCATGCTTTATGATATCGCCCAAGAAAACATAAGGCATTGCAAACTCTGGGGCCTCTTTCATACACTTTTTAAATTCAACTAGAGCTTGCTCAACTAATCCATTTTTATAGAGTCCTACTCCTTTTGAATAGATAATTTCGCCATATCGCTTTTGCTCGTTAATAAGCTCCTCTTTATCTCTTATTAATGGGAGCAGGGTTTTTTGCGTAGAGTAAGCTTTATCCCAATCTTCTTGCTCCACGTAATAGTCTCTCATCTTATACAAAGGAGCCAAAGATGTTCTATCAAAGTCTCTGATTTTTTTAAAGAACACCATAGCTTGCTCGCTATTACCAGCTTCTAAATATTCTTCAGCGAGGCTGTATAAAACTCGTACATTATCGGGAGCATGCTCAACAGCTTTTAAATGGTACTCCATAGCCTCGTCGTTCTTTCCTTCTTTCTGCTTAATCAAACCCATATGCAGAAGAGCTCCTACGTGATTAGGCTGTAGGTTTAATAACCTTCCTAATTGATCTTGAGCCTTGTCGTATCTTCCTGCTGCGAAAGCGTTTTCTGCCTTATCAAAAATTTGCTCGCCAAGAACTCGGTCGTCAATTTCTCTTTGAAAATCTTTTCTAACTTTTCTTTCGGAAAAATATCGCTTAAACCCTCTGGTCCAGCTAAAAAAGGTAGTTATTAAAACCCCAACTAGGACCGAATATAAAAGAAATACAACCCTCGGAACATGGAGGGTAATTTCCTGCGTTACTCGAATATCCATTTCCTGTGGATTCAAGAAAGCAAAATAAATGGAATAAACGGCGAAAATCAAAAATGTAAGCAAAAATTTAATAGACACGGTTTGACTAAATCCTTTCAATTAAATCGATTCGACAGGCCTTTTTCGCTCGACGAATCCGACTATAAAATCTTCTTAAAACTTGGAATTGTGTTTTTCAGCGGCTTGTTCTTTTTCAATTTTATTTAAACACTCCACACAATATTTGGCAAATGGCACAATATTTAATCTAGGTTCAGGAATTTCTTCTTCACACTCTTTACAAATGCCATATTCTCCCTTATCAAAACTATCTAAAGCCTCATCGACAAGTTTTAGTTTTTCCCAATCCTGCTCTCCTAAGTTCATCATCAATTGATGATTATAACTTCTAGATGCCTCGTCTGAGATATCGGGCACAGCCTCGCCCGTTTCTTCTTTTGCCGATCTAAAGTTTTTTTCAACGTCTCCTAATAATTCTAATTTAATTTGTTTTAATTTTTCTTGATAAAGGCTAGCCTTTTCTTCGTCCATAAATAACCAATCCGAACAATTAATCGGTAATCATTTCTATAACCGGAGCGTCTCCCCATACGCGCTCCAAACTATAGTAGCTCCTAACTTCTTTTTGAAACACGTGCACAATCAAATCCGCTAAATCAATTACAATCCAGCTGCCGGCAGAATAACCTTCAATAGCCGTGGACTTATATTCCGTTCCATAAGTTCGCTCTATTATAGAATCCGCAATAGCCTGCGCATGGATTTTTGTATTACCACTACAAATAATAAAACAATCGGTAATATCAGATCGATTACGCAGATCTAGAACTAAAATATCGAAGGCTTTTTTCTCTCGAGCGCCATCGACAACAAGCCGCTGAAGTTTATCCAAGGATTCCTTAATCCCTTTTAG
The DNA here is from genome assembly GCA_038154245.1 of Nitrospinales bacterium. Lineage (GTDB taxonomy): Bacteria > Nitrospinota > Nitrospinia > Nitrospinales > JAJDAT01 > JAJDAT01. Next base: position 28,073 of record JAYOZP010000007.1, read on the forward strand.
GCTGGGGGGGTTGCTTGATATAAACGATGCCCAATAATATAATTTTCTACTTTTGCAGGCAACAAATTTTTAATTTCTTTTCCCTCGGCAACCATTGCGCGAATTTCGCTCGATGCCGCAGGACAGGGTTTAGGCTGAAAAAAGATAATTTGCTTATTTTTATCAGTTCTAACAAATTTTTCCAAAAACTTATCGGAATCGACCTTTATATAGGGATTTTCATTTCCAAACCAATTTTGGAGGCAATTTATTATATCAGGGGTATTTATTCCCGGACGTACCGCAATGGCAATATTAGAGAGTTCAAATATCCTTTGAAAATCTCTCCAATGTCCCATATCTAAAAAAGAATCCATTCCCGCTAAAAAGAAAATTTCATCTTTTAGAAACTTTTTCGAAAATAACTTTAGAGTATCTATCGTATAAGAAACCCCGCCACGTTCTGCCTCTGCAGTTGAAACCTCAATATTAGCATAAGATTCAATCGCTAATCTCGCCATTTGAACTCTAATATCTATAGGGGTAATAGTTTGATCTGTTTTATGAGGAGACAAAAATGATGGAACTAAAAATATCGTATTCAATTCAAGTTTATCTATAGCCTCAATAGCTAAACCCAAATGCCCCATATGGATGGGGTCAAAAGTACCGCCTAAAATACCTATTCGACTTTGAGCCATTGAATCTAAATAGTCTCGTAAATTATGATTTCATCCCATTTGAGGTTTTAAAACGCCTAAAAATTTCTGGAAAACGGCAATAAACCATGTTTTGAATCTGTTTTCAAATTTTTTACCACCCGTTGCCCCAAAAACCTCTTTTTTTACAAATAAATCGTTATTAAAAGTATAATATTTAAAATATAAAAACGGAGAATTTACAAACTAAAATTCGCGATGGTACTCCATTGTCTTCACACTAGTTGAATGGGAAATATCAAACGGACAACCTCCAAGAAATATGATCTCATTTTAATTCCTTATTTTCAGAAATAATTTCTTTTAAAAAAGGAAAAGGTAATGAAAAAGCAACTTTTGATTTTGGCCATCGTTTTTTACTTTGTAGGCATTCCTGGTTTAGCATTTTCAACGCCAAACCCCGAATTAAAAATTTGGAAGGTAGACCCTTTCGCTCGCTGCCCTATCTGTGGAGAATACTTCACCATTGGAGAAAATCAGAATTTAGGTGATTTAGAAATTTATGAAGCGTATTTTCAAGATAACCCATACAACCTAAATTTTTTTGGCCCTATTGGGACAACTATAACTTTATTTGGCGACAAAGAATTTGCAACCGGAACTGGTTTTTTGACCATTGTAAAAACCGACGCAATTCCTGTCCATATTAATGATTTAGAAAATTTTCCTGCGGACAATTGGACTGATATTGCAGAAGCGGGACGTATTAGCGGTAGTTATCGCGCATATTATCACCCCTCGCCAAATTTTGGGAAATGGGTATCGTCCGTAAAATGGGGCAGTCCAAAATTACCTGAAACAATGTCAGAATAAATTAGATTTATGAGATTCTAAATTTAAGAGGGATATATGTTTAAAAAATCTATTTACTGCTTACTATTTCTTTTATTTGTATTATCTTACCCAGTATCTGCCGAAGAAAATAATAAATGTAACCCTCCGTACAAACCTAGTAATATTTTCACGGTTATTTTCAATTACAGCGAAGGAATGACTTATATTTCTTCAGCTAAAGAAACTTGTTCAAATAATTTTGCTCAAGAATTGGCTGAAACATTTCGCGAGTCATTTTGGGTATCAGAGGGTTGTCTAGAAGTCACTTTACAAGATATTGACAAAGCAAAACTAGCCAGAAAAGAAAAATTAGCCTTTAACATAGTTCATTAGACAAAAGTAAAGTTTCAATTTAAAAAATCAGCTCAGGCAAAAGTTTATTCGATAAAACTTGCTAAAGTAAATAATTGACTCTAGGCACACCAATCCTTAACACATTTAAGATAATCAATTGAACCCTTAATAATTGGTAAGGCGATGACTTCTGGCGTGTCGTAAGAGTGATTGGCTTTTATCCATTTTTCTAACGCGGAAAACTTGTTAGTCATAGTTTTTACCAACAATTGAACTTCATCATCGACACAAATTTCACCTTCCCAAAAATAAGTAGATTTTATGCCTGGAATTTGATTAACACAGTAAGCCAATTTCTCTTTGACCAATCCTGTAGAAAGGGCTTTGGCTTCATCGGCAGAACCGACAGTAATTAAAACAACAATATATTCGTTAGACATAATCAATACAAAAAATCTAAAAGGTTTTGTTAAATAACAAATTTAATTAATAAAAACCCAAGAAACAGTAAAACAAAAAACGCAATAGACAAAATATTAAAATATTTCTCAATAAAAGATTTTATTGGAGGTCCAAATTTCCAAATCAACCCAGCGACCAGAAAAAATCGGGCAGATCTGCTAATTGCGGAAGCGACAATAAAAGTCCATATATCAATTTTAAAGGCCCCAGCGGCAAGAGTAAAAACTTTATACGGTAAGGGGGTAAAACCGGCTGCAGCCACCGCCCATCCTCCATTTTCATCATAAAGTTGAGCAATTTTTTCAAACTTATGTCCAAGACCATAGAACTCAACAATTTTGTCTCCAACGAGACTCATAAACTCAAATCCCAAATAATAACCAAAAATTCCGCCAAAAACCGAAGCAACCGAACAAATTGCTGCAAAATAAAAAGCTTTTTTGGGAACGGCGACTGCCATAGCAATCAGTAATACATCTGGCGGAATAGGAAAAAACGAAGATTCAGTGAATGAAAGTATCAATAAAGCGGGAACAGCATATGGGGTCCCGGACCAATGTAAAACCCAATCGTAAATTTTTCGCAACCATTTCATTTGTATACTCTAGGATGGGTATTCAAAAGGCGGGAGATCGATAGAAGAAAATTTTAGAACGGCACAGCCTAAAAGAAGTCTAACTAATTGAAAAAGGCAAACAATTCTGAAAAAAATTTAACCGAGGCTCTCAAAAGTTTGAATACTGCGTAAGTTAATGATATATATGAAGTTAATCCATTTTCCATGATGTTAATATCATGAATCATAAAAAAAATCTACTTCAGAAAAAAAAACTTAAAAACAAGATACTAATCAATCAAATCAAGTCAAGAGATTGAATGGCAAAATTTAAAATCAAATTATTTTGTAGAGTTGTTTTCGTGTTATCCATAAGCCTTATCGGCACAACCTACTGGCTTTTTCATAAAGTCATGAATATCGAAAACATCAAGATAACCCTAGCTCAGGAAATAGAAAGCGCAACAGGTATGCCAGCAACAATAGGCAAAGCTGAATTCGCTCTTCTGGAAGGTCTGGGAATCCATTTAGAAAATATTACCATAGGACAATCCACTCCTATCTCTCTTAAAGAATTATGGATAAATCTCGCTCCAGCTCCCTTACTTTCAAAAAAGGTGAAAATTAAGAAGATTTCGTTGCGAAATCCATCTTTCCAAGTTTTTCGAGAAAAAAACGGTGAGTTTAAAATTCCAGGCTGGAATGGACTTTTAAATTCATCATCAAGAATCAATTCTGAAACTTCAAGAGAATTGGATATCGGGAAGTCGCCAACTTTAATAATCCGCGATGGAGAAGTGCTTTTTACAGATCTTCAATTGGCAAATCTGGAACCCATTCAAATTAACCGTTTGAACATTATCGCTCAAAAACCGTTTCCAAACACTCCTGTGGACCTATCCCTCTTTGGGGAAATTCCTTCTAATAATGGCCCGGCAACCGCTGCTATTTCGGGTAAATTGTTGGAATCTTCTCAAACCAAATTTAATGGGCAATTAGCTGTTCAAAATCTGTGTATAGATCACTTAAAGTATTTTTTCAGCGCCTCTAACTTGCCTTTTAAAGATATTTTAATGTCGCTTGACGGCGATCTTTCAATCGATTCTCAAAATACAATTTATTTTTCTGGAGAAGCGCATTACAAAACAAAAGATATAGATTCTAACGCTGAAATTAAGCTTCCGCCACAAGGCGTGATAAAAATCAAATTTAAATGGGAAAACAATGATTTTAATTTAGAAGAATTTGACTTTAAAAGCGACCCAATAAATCTAAAAGGCAATTTGCGTTGGGCAAATTATGAACTTCCGGAATCTCGGATAACTCTTTCCGCAGAAACTGGCTCCATTGCCGCTAACACAATTCCAAAATATCTCCCTAAAGAATGGCTTAAAAAAAATCCCTCTCTTGTAAACTTTAAGAGCGGTTCTATATCCATTCAATCCTTCAAGTTCGACAAAGTCTCTTCGGATTGGTCCAATTGGGATTGGTCTCAAGCGCCCACTGCATTTTCAGGAGATATTTTATTTAAAAAAGCCGATTGGGATTTAGACGGCTTTCATTTAAAAGAATTTAATGGTCTTTTAAAGCTTAACGCTGGTAAAGCTGATTTAACTATTGAACGCTCTATCTGTCCTAAACTGGGCCAAGCCGAATTAAAAGGCAAAATCTTTGACGTTTTTGGGCAAGACCCACAAGTAAATATTGAATTTCAAGGAGATCCATCGCCCGATCATTTTATAAAAGATTTGAGGTCTATAATACCGAATCCATTATTTGTTAAAGCAGTATCCAGGTTTGAAAACACTCATGGTTCAGGAAGTCTAAAAGGTCGTCTAGAAGGTCCGATAAAGTTCAATGACAAATCTTCCCTTTCTGTAAGCTACAAAATTACTAAAGCAGGTTTTAACGATAAACAATCTGGATTACTTTTTCGAGATATTGATGGACTCCTGGAAGTAAAACACAACGAACAACCCACTAAAAAAGAGGGTTCTAAAACTCCTTGGGAAGTTTCTTATTCTGGATTTAAAGGCAAATTTGGCGATGGTTTAATTTCAAATTTGCAAGGAAACATACTATTTGACGAAAATTCCCCTAAGATTAAATCATCTGCAAGCCTGGTAATAAACGCCAAATCGATGCCGGGCCTACTTTCCAACCGTCTTGGCGACAAATGGTTTTCTAATTTGAAAAAAATCGATTTTATCGATGGACAGATTATCGTTGATCTATTTAGGGATGGACCCGTTTCAAAGGATCGATGGGGAGATTACAACGCAGACTTAAAATTTCAAAACGTTACGTTCAATTTCCATGATTCCAACTCGATTATTGGAAAAATTTCAGGAAACGCTAATATCTCGGAAGAAGAAATTCTTTTTCAAAAAATGGTTGGTAATTGGGGAGAATCGCCTTTTCAAATTGAAGGCACAATCAAACAAATTAACGATAAAGCTCCAAGTTTTGATTTAACCGTCGAATCTCCAAAACTATCGTATAAAAACTTACCACAAACACCTCTTTTCCAAAAAATCAATCTCGCTGGCAATTTTGGAATTCAGTCAAAATTAAAAGGTAAATCTAACGATTTTCAATTTATTACAGAATTAGATTTAGACTCGGCAAGCTATAAGTTTTCAACCTTTGAAAAAAAACCAGGCGACACAAATTCTATTAGCATGGAGGGTAGATTTAACGCCAATAATTTTATAGTCTTCAAAAACTTTAAATACAAGATTCAAGATGCAGTTATGAGAGGAGGCGGCAAGATAAACCTTTCTGATTCCCAAGATTTTATTTTTAATCTATTTGGAGAAAATATTTCCGTAAAATCTATTTCTTCGAATTATTCTCCATTAGAAGCTCTGGATTCAGGAGTCGCAAATATTAGCCTGAAAGGAAAAGGCTCATGGGCATCTTTAGAGGATTTAAAATATAAGGGGACTTTAAAAATCGGAGACGCGTCTTTTAATGCAGATGGGTTTACGCATCCTTTAATTTTGAACGCTAATTTGGATCTCGAAAATAAAAAATCGAAGATTAATTCCGCAACCCTCGCGTCTTCCGATTCAGCGGTTCAATTCACTGGAAACTACGTTTGGAACGATACCCCTTCTCTAAACCTTACTATTTCTGGGAAAAAGGTAGATTTTAACGACATATGGCCTGGGGTGATTCCTTTGGACAAGATTAGAAAAACATTATTTGAATCTCCCTTATTTAACAACGGAACTGCAACTATTGAATTTCAACTTGGATACTATGAGTTTTTATTTTGGCGTTTAAATAACCCTTCTGGGAAAATTTATTTAAAAAACAAAGGGTTTAACCTTGAAAACTTTAAGGTATTGCAACCAAGCGGCGGATTAATTGAAGCGGGAGCGCGATTTTCTTTTCCTGAAGCCTCGGGAATTCAAGTCGACAGCTTTTTTTCCGGTTCAAAAATTCAAGCACAAGACTTCCTATCTATATTCGGAGAAACTTTCGATAATGGCTTAACAGGTTCAATAGAAAAATTAGAAGGGGCGTTTCAAGTCCAAGGAGACACCTGGAAAAAATTCCGTAAATCTTTTAACGCTCAATTAGATTTCGATCTCACCGCTGGAACTTTTGATCCGAACAAACTTCTTAAAGGATCTTCAGACTTGTTTGGCTTTGACTACGAGGTCAATCCTGACGCAAACCAGCCTCCTGACGATAGGCCTTATAAAAAAATTACAGGGGAGTTCTGGGCCAAGAATGGAGTGGCTCAAACAGAAAACTTTCGATACTTAAACGACACTAGAGGAATGACTCTTGCCGGAATTTTCGATTTGAATAAAAACGAAATGGATACTGTCGTAGGCGTAGCCCATTTACCGGGTGTGGACAAAGTGCTAACACAAATTCCTCTGTTAGGAAAAATATTAACCGCAGGTAGCGAACGAAGCTTAGTAAAAACCTATTATGCCCTCAATGGAAGTTTTTCCGCCCCAGAAATGAAATTAATTCCTTTTACTTCTTTCCAAAAAAAGTTTGTCGGAACATTTCAAGGAATTATAGAAACGCCCACCGATATTTTGATGGCCCCCTTGAGCGTTCCAAACGAAAATTAATTTAATTAGATATTGCAATACTAGAGGGGATATCTCCAATAGCCGCTTGAGCGGCGGCTAGACGAGAAGCGGGCACTTGAAAGGGAGAACAACTTACATAATCCAGCCCTAGCTGGCAGAAAAAATCAATAGAATCTGGATCTCCCGAATGCTCGCCACAAACTCCGAGTTGAATATTTTGATTAGAACTTTTTCCCTTTTGAACAGCAATTTCAATTAAAGCCCCTAACCCCTTACGATCCATTGTTGAAAAAGGGTCAGCCTGAAAAATTCCCTTTTTTAAATACTCAGCCATAAAACTCCAGGCATCGTCTCTACTTAAACCATATAAAGTTTGAGTTAAATCATTGGTGCCAAAGGATAAAAAATCGGCGTCGCGCGATATTTCATCCGCAGTTAAAGCCGCCCTCGGCAGCTCTATCATAGCTCCCACTTTGTATTTTAACTTTACTCCATTTTTCTGTATGACCTCGTCGGCAACTTGATCTAAAAGCTCTCTAACTTCTCGAAATTCATTTACGTGACCCACTAAAGGAATCATGATTTCAGGAAATACCTTCCCGCCTTTTTTTACCAGCTTACAAGCCGCTTCAAAAATTGCGCGAGCTTGCATTTGATAAATCTCTGGATACGTAATTCCCAACCGACAACCTCTATGTCCAAGCATTGGGTTTGCTTCCGTTAAAGAGTCAATTTTTTCGTTCAAAGTTTTTAGAGAAACTTTTAACTCTTTAGCAAGATTTTTTATTTCTATGGATTTCGTTGGTAAAAACTCATGCATAGGCAAATCTAATAATCTTATATTAACGGGCAACCCATCCATTGCCCTAAATATCTGCGTAAAATCGCTCCTCTGAATTGGCAGTAAATTTTTTAACGCTTCTTCTCTTACTTTTTGATCTGAAGCTAAAACCATTGCGTGTACATAAAGAATTCGATTTGCTTGAAAAAACATACGTTCGGTACGGCACAAACCAATACCTTGGGCGCCGAAATCTCTAGCGACTAATGCATCATGCGGCGTATCCACATTCGCTCGCACTTTTATTTTCCTTAATTCGTCAGCCCATTTCATAATAAAAGTAAATGCTGCGCTTAGCTTAGGCTGCACCGTTTTTATAGTTCCTTTAAAAATATTTCCAGAAGATCCATCTAAAGTAATTTCTTCTAATTCTTTAATACGAACTCCTCCAATGCGGCATTGTTTTTTCTTTTCGTCGATTTTTAAGGAGCTACAACTGGAAACGCAAGGTTTTCCCATCGCTTTAGCAAAAACAGCGGCATGAGAAGTTTTCCCTCCTCTCATTGTTAAAATTCCCTGTGCGAACTCCATTCCCCAAATATCTTCCGGAGAAGTTTCAATTCGAACCAAAATGGCTTTTTCTTTTTTTTCCGCTAACTCTTGAGCTTTTTTGGGACTAAACACAACCTTTCCCGATGCGGCTCCTGGAGAGACTCCTAGTCCCTTAGCCAAAACCACAGGTTTTGATTTCACATCAACCATTGGATGAAAAACCATATCCAGCTGATCGGTCGGGATACGCATTAAAGCGTTTTGTTTCCCCACCAACCCTTCTTGCACCATATCAAAAGCAATTTTTATAGCCGACACTGGGGTTCTTTGGGCCGCTTCAGTTTTTAAGATATATAATTGATTTTGCTCTACCGTAAACTCAATTCTTGAAACGTCTTGATAACAACGTTCCAACTTTTGGCAGACATCTGTAATAGTGGAATAAACTTCAGGGGAAGTCTCTTCTAAAGACGAAATGGGCGTAGAATTTTGATTGCCGGCTATCAAGTTTTTCCCCTGACTCTTAGGATAAAACTCGCCAAATATTCTTTTTTCTCCAGATTCTGGATTTCTGCTAAAAGCAAAACCGCATCCAGAATCTTCTCCAAAATTTCCAAAAACCATCGCTTGCACATTGACGGCAATCCCCCAATCATCAGGTATGTCTTTAATATGTCTATAGTTTTTTGAACTTTCTGAATCCCATGAATTAAAAACGGCTTCTACCGCCATTCGCAATTGTTTTATAGAGTCTTGCGGGAAATTCTTTTCCGAGTTTTTCTTAATTGCCGCTTTAAACCGGTTACTTAAAACCTCATAATCATCGGGAGAAAACTCATGGATCGAAGCTTTCCCTACTTGTTTTTTCTTTTTTTCAATTAAAGATTCAAATACCTTGGGTTCTATATTCAGGACAGAACAACCAAACATACTCATAAAGCGGGTATAACAGTCAAAAGCAAAACTTTCATTAGAAGAACTTTTAGATAGGCGTTTAGATATTTCATCGTTCATACCTAAATTCAAAACGGTATTCTCAATGGTAGGAAAATATGATCGAGAACCAGATCTCACGGAAACCAGTAAAGGGTTTTCTTTATCTCCAAACTTCTTACCGGTAACTTCTTCTAAGATTTTTAAATTATTTAAAACTTCATCCCAAAGTTTAGTGGGAAGTTTTCCTTTATTTTTGAAATAAAAATCCCAAGCCTCTGTAGAAATTGTAAATCCAGGCGGCACTTGAATTCCTAAATTAGCCATTTCGGCCAAATCAGCTCCTTTCTCGCCTAAAAGATTTCTTAAACCTGCATTACCTTCGGTTTTTTCTCCTCCAAAAAAATAAACGTATTTTGCGATCATTTAATTTCCTGCTCTATTTAATAATCTTTAAGGATTATTCCTGGCGTTTTGAGAAATTTTGCATTTCGATCAACTTATCTAAAATTTCAAAACACTCATCGGCCAACGAGAAAACACCTGTTTTATTCCTAATTTTTTGATAAATAGCCGCGACACAAGTACTTTTGCCTATCAACCTTTCTTAACCACTAATTTAGAAAAGTCGGCAATATCAGAAAACAAAAGGGAGATTTGTTTTAAAAGTCTTAAGCGATTTATCCTCACTGCATTGTCTTTATCCATCACCATAACATTATCAAAAAAAGCATCGACGGATTCTTTAATTTCAACGATGTTTTTTAATGCTGAAGCAAAGTCTTTTTCGCTGATACATTTATCTACTGGTTCGCGAATATTTAAGTACACGCTATAAAGATCTTTTTCTTGTTGGCTATTAAAAATATCGGGATTAGGTTCTCCTTCGGCTTCCGAAGTCAAAATACTAACCACTCGTCTAAAGGCTACCGCAAGAGTTTCAAAATAAGGTTGTTTTTTTAAATCTGAAACAGCCGCTACTTTCTTTTGAATATCGCAAGGAGAATCTATTCCAACCGATAGAACTGCATCAATCACGTCATGAGGGTAATCTTGTCCACTGAGCATACTTCGAAATCTTTGCGTGAATAAATCGATAACATACTTCTTAATATCTTTTTGAGCCAATACAACTTTATCTTTTAAGTTAGCTAAAGCTGCCTCTATCCAATCGTCCAAAGAAATTTGCCACCCTTTATCTAGCACAATTTGAACTATTCCCAGGGAGTGTCTTCGTAGGGCGTAAGGATCTTCCGATCCCGTGGGGATGAGCCCAACGCTAATACAGCCTATTATTGTGTCTAATTTATCCGCTATAGCCACAATTGCCCCTACGTTAGTCGAGGGAGAATTATCCCCCGCAAATGCAGGTTGATAATGTTCTTTAATACCAGATGATACAGCTTGATTCTCGCCGCTATGAATTGAATAGTAACTGCCTGCAATTCCTTGCATCTCTGGAAACTCAAAAACCATTTGTGTATTCAAATCCGCTTTACAAAGGCGAGCGGCTCGAATAACGTGGCTTTCGTCTTCCGGAGAAACTTCTTTAACAATTATTTGGCTTAAACTTACTATCCGCTCTACTTTTTCGTAAACCGTTCCCAACTTTTTCTGAAAGACAATTCCTTTCAACGGTTCAATAAAATCTTCTAATTTTTGTTTTCTATCCTCGTCGAAAAAAAAACGAGCATCCTCGAGCCTAGCCCGTAGAACCCTCTCATTACCGCGTTTGATTTGGTCGCTCGCTTCTGGATTCATATTACTTATCGCAATAAAATACCGCGTTGCAGTATTATCAGGGGTGGAGATGGGAAAATATTTTTGATGTTTTTTCATAGTTACTTCCAAAAGCTCTTTCGGAAGTTCTAAAAATTTTTCATCAAACTCGCATTTCAATGGGGTAGGATTTTCGACTAAAAAAGCCACCTCTTCTAATAAATCCAAATCCTCTATTACTTGTCCACCGACTTCGCCCGCCAAACGATTCGATTCACTTTTAATAATTCGTTTCCTTGCTTCAGGGTCGGGAACAACATATCGAGATTCGCATTTTTGAAGATAATCGTCCAAACCATCGCAAACAAAAGGTTCAGGGTTCAAAAACCTGTGGCCAGAAGAATTATTTTGGCATTTCAGCCCATTCCACTCAAAACCCATCGTTTTCCCGTCAAATAAAGCCAATATCCATAAAACAGGTCGAGCAAAGTCTAACTTTTTATCCCCCCATTTCATCTTTTTTGGAAAAGGAATTCCAGATATTAATTCAGGAAGAAAACCGTTCAACAGATCTATTGTAAGCTCTCCTTTTTTGTCAACTTGCGCGCAAATCACTTCGCCTTTTGGAGTCTTTTCTCGAGTTAATTGGGAAACATCGACGCCTTTTCCTTTAGCAAATCCTATTGCCGCCTTTGTCGGGTTACCACTTTCGTCATAAGCGTTTTTTACATTTGGCCCTAAATGCTTTTCCGTAACATCCTTTTGCTTTATCTCAATACCCGAAATAGAAACAACTAACCTTCTTGGAGTTCCAAAAGATCGCGATTCTCCTTTTAATATTGCTTTTTTATCTAAAAAACCAAGAATTTCTTTTTCTAAGTACTTATAAGCGTTTTCAACATATCCAGCGGGTATTTCTTCCGCACCAATTTCAATAAATAAATCTGTCATATTTTTTCAGACCAATCTATAACCATTTAATTTTTATAAACTTATGGACGCCTTTGAATTTCTTAAAAGAATCGGAATAATTTCATAATAAACATTAAAGATAAAAACACTTTATCCCGAAAGAACAAATATAAAAAATTTATGAAATCAAACACCAAAAAACCCAATAAATCAAGAAGTTTTACACCCACTAAGTTTTTGAGATATTTTTCATTTTCTTGACGTAATTGATTTACACCAGGCAATGAAAAAAATAGTTAGTAACCCATTATATTTAAATGAGTTTTAAACCTCCCAAAAAGGTCATCCGATAAGGCCTATATTTTCGCTTAAAAATTCCTTAATTGAGTTAGAATTAGTACCGGAATTATAGAATTGGGCGTTTTTTGCCTAAAATTTTTGTTTGAATACTCATTTTTTCAAACAAGTTAAGTTTACAAGTTCGAATTTGGAAAGTTAAGGGTATAGCTTTTTATGGAATTTAGCGCTCTTTTAGCAACTTCTTTTTTGCTGGCTCCAGCGTTTTATTTAATCGCTCGGTCAAGCTCGGGCAAATCTGGCGGTTCCAAATCCAAATCGAAAAAAAATGAAAAAAACCTAAAAAACAACCTAATTGCTAAAGCCTTAAATGGTAAAAAAGGCTCCGAAGAAGCCTCGTCAGATGGCGACGATTCAAACAGCGCTAGCTCGTCCAAAAAAATAAATGGAGTCAAAAAAAGACTCGGCAAATTAATCGCCTCAAAAATCCAGGTTTTATCTTATTATCGACCTAATGCATGCGACAACTTTGTCGGTCGAGAAGATGAAATCAATCAAATTGTTAGTCGTGGAAAAGGCGGCGCAGTAATCTATTCGGACTTACCTTTTGATGGTGTTGGAAAAACTAGCCTAGCTATGAAAGCCGCAGAGGCTTTGTCGCATAACTTCCCAGATGGGCATGTGTTTATAGATCTTCACCAATCTATGACTCCTGAAGAAATTATGGGACATGTTATTCGGGCCTTCATGCCAAGAACAAAAATTCCAACAAACGCGCAGGCTTTAGCTTCTAAATACCAGGGGTTACTCAGTAAAAAACGATCTGTCATTATTTTTGACGACGTTAAAGACGCTAAACAAATAGCAACCATATTGCCTCCCAAGAATTGCTTTTATTTAGTAACGAGTAGAGCAAACGTACCCTTACAAGGCGCTTTAAAAATCAAATTAATGCCTCTGACTCCAGAAGAATCTAAACAATTATTAGTTTCCATGAGTCCTCAAATTGGAGCTTTAGCTATCGAAGTCTCAAAACTATGCGGCTTTATTCCTATTAGTTTAGTTTTGGCTGGAGGAGTTTTAGCGACGTCTCGCGACATGACTCCTATGAATTTTACAAATAAGGTCCGTGCACGATTCAAAAACTTAGACAATCCAGAAGGACCTACGTCAAAAAATATAGAAGCTTTAGTAAAGTTTACATATGGTCGATTAAACGGGAAAACAGCTAGCATCCTTCATAAACTTTCTATTTTTAGGGCTCCTTTTGACGCGAAAATGGTTGAATTCGTTTGTGAAGACCCTAAAGTCTCTAACCTACAAACTTTGGTTAAAGCGGGTTTGGTTCAGTTTAATTCGAAAACCAAACGATATAGCATGCACAACATTATTCAACGGTGGGCAAGAGCAAATATTAATCCTGCCGAAAAAACCGTCGCGCAAAAAAGATTTACTACTTGCTTATTAACAACCATGATTGACACAAACGATTATTTGGAAAAAGGCGAAAAAGTCGACGTAACAAAAGCAATAGACACCTTCTATATGGATTGGGAAAACATTCAAAGCGGTTTCGCTTACGTAGAATCTAATATGTCAAAAGACAAAGAGGCAGCGGGACTTTGCTACTCATATGTGGAAGCAGCTCCTCAACTTTTAGATTGGAGGCAAACGACAAAGGAACGGGCTCGCTGGCTTAAATTAGCCATACAAATTGCTCATAATTCTAAAGACGAAGAAGGCGAATTAGAACAACTTATAAATTTAGGTAAAACCTATACGAAAGCAATGGAATTTGCCACCGCCTTAAGTACATTTAGTCAAGCTCTAGAAAAAAGCCGATCAATAAAAGGAAATGGTGATCAAGGCGATATATTGGACTACATGGGATATTGTCTTATGGAGCAAAAACAACAGCACGACGCTATGGAAAGCTTTGAAGCCGCCTTAAGCGCGCACAAACAGGCTAAAGATCAAAGGAAAGAAAGAAGAACTCTTATTCAAATTAGTAAAGTTTACGATCATTTTGGAGAATTGCCAAAATCACTGATTGTGTCCGAAAGAGTCCGTCAAATTTCAAAAGAATTAAACGATAAACAAAATGAATGTAAGGACATTATTACCGTTGGATCAATCAATTTAAAAATGGACGAATACCATAGAGCGATGGGTTATTTTGAAGAAGCTTTGAAATTGGCGAAAGAAACTAAAAACCACCTTGAGGAAGGAAACTGCTTGTGGAATATTAGCAAGACTCTCCACTTATTGAGCGATAACAGTCAGGCTATCCAAAAAGGGAAATTAGCCATTCGACTAATGACTAAAACAAAAAACCCTGAAGTGAAAAAAGCGAAAAAAGAATTAAAAGAATGGAGCCAAGTAGCTACGTCTAATATGCCGGCTATTGATTAGCTCCTTGAGAGAATAGCTGGGCCATTTTGTTCTTGCAGGCGGGCAACTTAGAATATGTCATGGTTACTTTTTCATTGACCAATAAATTATTCAAAGCTGTTTTTTTGAAGTATTGTGTAAATGCCATCCATAAACTACTAATATCGTGAAATTCATTATATGTAGACAAAATATCGGTCATCCTGGTAATACTCCTGCGGTCCACTCCTTCGTAATGAATAAATAATTGCATCGACAAATCGTATAACACTTGACACATTTCGTCGGAAGCAATTTGTAGAAATGGGAATTTATTGGCGTTTGATTTTACCGATGAATTTCCAGAAGTTAAAATCGCTAAATTCTTTTTAACTTTTTGGAATGAAGGTTCCATTTCTTGCCAAATCTTTGTATTCACCAACCTTCCCTGCAATTTTTCTTTGTTTATTTTTTGATTAAACGTTGTTTGGAACATCGAAAAAGTAGAACCGACTTGATTGATTTTTTCTTGGTAACCCGAACGTATTGTCTTCTCTATTTCCTTGTCATAATTCTGCATTAATTTAAAAAACTCTTGTCGATCTATTCCCTGATCTTCTTGAATTTTGTGAGTCGTTTTAGCAAGTTCTTGAACTAGCGAGACCTTTGTTTCTTCAGGATACCAAAACTCAATTTCCATTATGATGGTATTGATTCGGTCTAAAACTTCGCGTCCATATTTTTTCTCATGATGTGGGGTGATAATTACCGTAATATCTTCTCTTTCCTTTTCTGAAACAACAATATTGAAATTTTTATTAATCAGTTTAGAGAAAATTTCCTCTATTTTCTTAAACGGTAATTTTTTTTCTTCTAAAAACTTTTTAGCTTCTGTAATTATGACTTCAAACTTTGCCGCATCAGGACTACCGCTAAATCGAGTTTTCAATGCGGCAATTGTTTTATCTATTTCTTCTTGGTTATAAACCACAAACCTTTTTTGTAAATCGTCAAACTCTGTAATTAAAGTTTTTGTCTTTTGGTATTCAACGGTGTAGGAATACTTTTTACCAACTTTAGACACTAAATAATTGAATAAACTTCCTACCTCAAAGATGTCCACCATAGCGGTAATATTTTTCTTTGAGTCTTTGAAACTTTTATATATCGTTTCAAAATCAGATTCATTTCTTCTTTCTGAAAGGAAGCCATCAATGGCTTTCCGCATATTAAAAAGACAAGTATTAATCTCTTTATAAGTCTCTGGTATCACCTCGTAAAATTGATACTTCGAATAGAAATTATTACGACACCTTAATTCGTTATAACCTTCTACTCTCTTTTCTCCAGTTCCATAACCAAAAATAAATTCTTTTAAAGTAATGTCGCCATTTTCAAAGTTATCAAACAGCTCTTCCAATTGCGGTAAAATAGAGATTCCGGCATTTGATGGGATTGCATAAAATTTCTTCATGTTTGAATATTCATAATGAATATTCGGAATTATGAAGTCAAATAACTCTCTAACCGAATCAAACGACTTATAAATTTCTTGACGGAAAATTTCTAGCCTACACTCGTATTGTTCTTCAGCATACGCTTTGATTTCTTCTTTAATCTTGCTGATTGTGCTATCAATATCCATGAACAGCTTTAAGAGATCTGCTGGGTTATTTTTTTCAGGGGCAGTCTCTTCGATCAAAGCTTTAGCGCTCGAATACAAAGGTTCTATACTTTTCGCGTGATCTTGTAATGTTTTGATTATTTGAGCTCTTTCCTCTTCAGGAGAGTTATTTTTAGGCTCTATAACTTTGGCGTTTTGAACTCTTTGTACAAGAAGATCAAATTGGTTTCTCAATAAATCAAAACTATTATCTAATTGTTCTATTTGTTCCGATGAACTCATGGGTAAAAATCTATTAAAACCCTATATTTTTAAATCAAATAATGGACCGCAAATTAGAAAACACAACTCATTAAAACACTATACAAGGCATTGTATATAAATAAGTTATTTAATTTTACTCTAAATCCTCTAAAAAAAACACGAAAAAATCAATTTATCGAAAATTATTGAAAATTAAGAGCTTTTACATTTTTTTTGAACCAAACATTAAAAAATACGTTTTTTCAATCAAAACCAAGGCTCAAAGACAACCTTAAAGGAATTAACTTTTTTCAAGCGAGTTGGCGCAAAAAATACCTCTATTTTCAACTCAAAAGTTTTTGGGAAGATACATACTAATCTAAAGGTTTTAAGGAAAGCTAGTATCAAATTGAGAATATTTGAGAAAAAACCCAGGATATTGTTTCAAAATATAAAAATTCTTACACAGAGCACGATTATTACTATTACATACACACTAGTAAGCTCTAGAGCAAGCTTTTTTTTATATGAAACTTAATTAACCAAAAAAATAGAACAAAAACTCAAAAATCATTCAAAAATTCTACAAGTTTTTTGAAATCGCCTCCAATCACAGAATAAAAATAGCTCGATCAGATACAAATGTTAAAACCCAGTTGAAAAGAGTATAAAACCCAAAAATTAAAAGAGGATTTATAGTTATAACGACAAAAAAATAAAGAAAGCTTAGTTCCTTTTTTCCGTAAATATAGGTTCGTCAAAAAAATAAATCCAATCATCTAACAATTTTTTTGAAAATAATTCAAAAACCGCTACTTTGGGGGAAAGTTTTTCTAATCAGAAAAAATAACCAATTAAAGATCTTTTTAACAATCTTTATTTTGATGGCGGGTAGGAAAATTGTGGTAGGGTGGATCGTATAGTGAACTTAAACTTTGAAGATTAAAAAAATTAAGATTTCACCAAGGGATGTCCCATTTCTTCTCTTTGTTTTACGTAAGCTTCAGCGCATAACCGAGCAAGCTTTCGAACGCGACCAATAAACCCTGTTCTTTCAGTTACGCTAATCGCTCCTCGCGCATCTAACAAGTTAAAGGTATGCGAACATTTAAGCGTATAATCATACGCTGGCAAAACAAGATTTTTATCCACTAGAGCAAGAGACTCCGCTTCGTACATATCAAACCATTTAAATAACTTTTCTTTGTCTGCGACCTCAAAGTTATATTCAGAAAATTGTTTCTCGCTTTCTAAATGGACATCGCCATATTTAACGGTATCGTTCCATTTTAAATCGTAAACATTATCAACATCTTGGAGATACATACAAAGACGTTCAACTCCGTAAGTCAACTCAACAGTAATTGGGAAAAGTTCAATTCCTCCAACTTGCTGAAAATAAGTGAACTGAGTTACCTCCATACCATCCAGCCAAACTTCCCAACCGAGTCCCCAAGCTCCTAAAGTCGGGGATTCCCAATCGTCTTCCACAAATCGAATGTCGTGTTTAAGAGGATCTATTCCCAATTCTTTTAAACTATCTAAGTAAAGTTCTTGCGAGTTTTCCGGCGATGGCTTTAAAATAACTTGGTACTGATAATAATGTTGTAATCGATTTGGATTTTCCCCATAACGACCGTCTGTAGGTCTTCTAGAGGGTTCTGCGTAAGCGGCCATGTATGGCTCTGGCCCCAAAGCTCTTAAAAAAGTACTTGGGTTAAAAGTACCCGCCCCTACTTCGATATCGTAGGGTTGATGCAAAACGCATCCATGGGCTCCCCAAAACTGATCTAAAGTCAATATTACGTCTTGGAAGTTCATATTCTTACAACAATCGTTTTTATATGGTTTTAAAATTTAGACTTTAAAACGCTTTAATCTAACAACTTAAGTTTAGGTCTATTTAACAAAGTCTTTTACCATTGTCAAACAACCTTTCTTAAAATGATATTCAAATATAGGATAGTCCCTAGTCAAAAGATAACTTTTAAGGGGACCTTTAAAAATTGTTTTTGGCCACGAACAGACCTTATAAAATGAGGGACTGCGAGTTGCCTAAAGTAAAAATATCGAATTATTAGAGATACCCTTAATTTTTAAATGCAAACACCCTATAAATCTGTCACGCTTGAAATTGTAGAAGACGTTCTTGCCTTATGTAAACAACATACCGTCGCCAATGGAGGTATGCTTGAAATTTACGACGATCCGGGAGGCATAAATCGAATTATGGTAATCATCAATGGGATTTCGGGAGAAAAATTAGAAAAATTAAGTCCAATTGGAGCCTTCTTTTGTAACTACACGGCTCCTGGAGTGATTTCCATTGACGAAAACCCTCAACATGACGAGACGGAAGACAAAAAGATTTACCGTGAGATCGTAAAAAAAACCATAGACAAATTACTTGAAGGGGAATTTCCCGATCCATCTCATTTTCGTTTGGATTAACTTAAGGGAGCCTCTAATAATTTATATTTTTATTAATTTGCTATCGCCTAGCTCCTGGTTTTAAGGGCTAGGCTCTTGGCAATTTTGAATTTTTAGAGATTTCCTTAACGTCAATTTCCAAATTAATAATCAATTCAGATCAAAAATTTATAAAACCAGTTTTAGGTTCGAGTATCATAATATTTAAACAATCACTCTTACTTCACGCGACCAATCTCAAACACAAAACGACGAGGCTTTTTTGATCCAAATAAAAGAACTTACAAAAAACCTAAGAGGCGGAGGCCACCAAGTAGATATTCTAAATGGCATTAATTTAGAAGTATTAAAAGGCCAATTTCTAGCCATTACCGGACCTTCTGGTAGCGGCAAAACAACTTTGCTTAGTTTAATAGCGGGTCTTGACTCTCCAACATCGGGATCAATTATTATCGACGGGCAAGATATAACCCAATTAAACGAAGATGAGCTTGCTTACTTAAGGAACGCGCGATTTGGTTTCGTGTTTCAAAATTTTCATCTGATCCCTACGCTAACGGCGTATGAAAACGTCCGGTTAGCGATCGAATTAAACGGCTCCAATCACAATACGGAACGATCCGAAAACATATTAGAACAAGTTGGCCTTAAAGATCGACTCCATCATTATCCTTCTCAACTC
>JAYOZP010000007.1:47527-86346 GCA_038154245.1 Nitrospinales bacterium
AACAGCAAAGACTTTCTATCGCGAGAGCCTTTGTAAACGAACCTGATATTGTTTTAGCGGACGAACCAACTGGAAATTTAGACTCAAAAAATACCGACAAAATTATGGAACTGATTTGTCAACTTCACCAATCCAAACAAGCCACTATAGTTATGGTCACCCATGAACCAAAAGTCGCAAAACTTTCTGAACGAATTCTTGTATTTAACGACGGTCGAATAGTTGAAGACTCAGTCCCTGAAGAATCATCGCTATGAAACCAAACTCATTACCTATTTCAAAAATAGCGGCATTTGCATTTGCCGAATGCCGAGGCGCGTGGCGTAGATTTCTCTTCTTCATTATTTGTTTGTCGATTGGGGTCGGAGCTGTAATGACCATCGACAGTTTTTCCAGAATTCTAAACAAGACGATATTCCAAGAAGCAAAAGCGTTGCTAGCAGCCGACTTAGAAATAAAAAGTAGCTGGGAACAAACCTCAGAAGATTTAAAAATCGTCCAACAAACGCTACCACCAGGCTCCGATTGGTTATTTATTAAAGAATTAAAAGGGATGGCCCGGTTTCCACAAACAAACCAAACATCGCCAAAAGACAAAAAACTATCGTTCTTAGTCGAAATCAAAGCGGTCCCAGCTAAGCCCCCATATTATCCATTTTATGGAAAAATCAACGCTCAACCAAAACAACCGCTGAACGAACTTCTATTGAACCAAGGCGCTCTCGTTGAAAAATCATTTTTGGTGCGATCTCAATTGAATATTGGAGATTCGTTTAAACTAGGATCTGCAACTATCAATATCGCAGGCGAAATCATATCAGAACCGGATCGAATCACCCGATCATTTAGCGTAGGCCCACGAGTCCTAATTTCCTTAAACACCTTAGAAACCACAAAGCTAGTCCGCCCAGGTAGTCGCGTATCTCATAAAACTGCGATTAAACTACCAGAAGGGGCTCCGCTAAAAGAAACGGCAGACGCATTAGAAGAAAAATTGACGGACCAAACCGCAGTCGTAAAAACTTTTCGCAATACGCAATCTTCTCTGACATCGTCAATCACGCAAATGAGCGAATATCTGAGTTGTGTTGGAATCATAGCCCTACTCCTCGGAGGAATGGGCGTTGCAATGATCTCCAGAACCTTCCTATCGCGGAAATTGGACACTATCGCAATACTCAACTGCCTTGGCGCGACGCCCCGCTCCATATTCAAAGTTTATATACTGCAAGCGTTTTTCTTAGGAATTATCGGTGGGATATTAGGAATTACTTTAGGTTACGCCGCTCAATTTCTATTACCGCCTCGTCTGGAAGGATTGTTAACCGTTGGTCTGAACATAGAATTTATGTGGGTCCCTGCTCTTAGAGCTTTTGCATTAGGTTTATTAATTGCTATCCTTTTTGTCTTAGGTCCTTTGCTTAAAGCGGTTCAAACTAAACCTATAAGATTATTTCGGCATGTTGCCGACGACGAAGCCCAAGAAAAAGGTTCCCGAAGACAAGCTTGGACATTAAGAGCTATTTTTTCGATAACGTTAATTCCCACAATTTTCTGGCAAGCGGGGTCCTTAAAAAAAGGATTATTTTTTATTGTTGCTGCGGGTTTAGCGTTTTTACTTTTTAACGTATTGTCCAAAGTTTTTTTAAAGGCTCTGAATCGTTTCTCTCAAAAAGGATCGCCGGCGCAAAAATTTGGACTTTCTAATCTTTACAGACCCAACAGCCAGGCAAACGCCATCATTTCTTCTCTTGGTATTGGCATCATGTTGATCTTAACCCTGCGGTTAGTTCAATTAGACATGATTACAATGCTCAATAAAGATTCTAACGTCAATCCTCCTAACTATTTCTTTATAGATATACAACCCGATCAAGAAGAAACTTTTTTAAACACTATAAACAAAATAACTCCAGGCGCAGAAAGCACAATCACTCCTTTAGTGCGATCGCGTTTTTACCAGATAGGAGATAAAACCGTAGACGATTGGGAATTCAAAACCCATCAAGAGGAGAGATGGATAAAAAGAGAATTCGTCTTAACTTATTCCAAGGGAGAACTTCCAAAAGACAACGAAATTATTGAAGGAAAATGGTGGAGCGAAGCGGAAGCCAGCACACCGCAAGTATCCTTAGAGTCGGACGCTGCTGCAAGGTTTGGAGCTAAAATCGGCTCGACTTTAACGATGGATATTCAGGGAATAAAAATTTCAGCTCCAGTTACTAGCATCCGCAAAGTTAACTGGAGAAATATGCGGACTAACTTTTACGTGATTTTTTCTCCAGGAGCTTTAGAAGGCGCTCCCATTTCTATGGTCGCTACCGTCCATGTAAAAAAAGAGCAAGAAACTCCTTTGCAACAAGCTGTGGCTGAAGCCTTGCCTAACGTCACCGCAATAAGCACTCGCGACATTGTTGAAACCGTTGAAGACGTCGCGAACAAACTCATGGCTCTCGTTGACTTTATGTCGGCATTTTCAATCTTGGCCGGCCTTTTTATTCTTTCCGGCGCTATCGCTTCAACAAAGTTTCGACGCTTGAAAGAGGCCGCCATCTTAAAAATACTTGGATTCAAAAGATTTAAGGTCGCCGCAATTTTAGGATATGAGTACGCTGGTCTTGGCTTCATTTCTGCCTTCATCGCCTCTGTTTTGGCGACAGCCCTCTCTTGGGGGGTCATGAAATATCTTGTTAAAGCCCCTTGGAGTTTTTATCCATTTCATATAGGATTCGCTTTTTTAGCAGCCGTATTTTTAACTTCGATAACAGGCGTTATTAGCAGCTTAGACATTTTAAACAACAAACCTTTCCAAACATTAAGACAGGCCGATAGATAGGTATTCATCTAGTTAAAATGACCGAAGAACTCAATATCGAAGAAAAAATTCAGGCGTTAGCGGTGTTGGAAAAACTCGCTAAAAAAGATCCTTTTTCTCATTCTCTAGACTGGGCAAAAGCATTAAAAGAAGTGGCGACTCATTTTTATGAAATAGGAAATTTGAATACCGCAGAAGAATACTTTATAAAAGCGGCAGAATCCTTAACAAGAGTTTGTCCACAAAACCCCGATGAGTTTCAGCCAACTTTAGCGGTCATTAAATACGAGCTTGGGAAATTATATCGAGACAACAATCAAAACGATAAAGCTTTGGAAGCTTTAAAAAAATCGGCGCAATTGTTTGAATCACTTTCAGCTCGCCACCCGGGAAAATTCGATTCAGATTTAGCGGCGAGTCTAAACAACCTTGGACTGCGTCAAAATTTTGCAGGCGACTCTAAAGGAGCGCAAGAATCAGCCCAAAAAGCCGTCGACATTTACCAAAAATTAAGACAGGCAAACCCCAAAGAATACGCTTCTATTCTCTCCATGAGCCTGGGAACATTAGGCACAATACTAAAAGAAGCGGGAGATTCGCGCAAAGCCAGGAACGCTTTCCGTCAAGGGCTAGAAACTATCAAAACCATTTTTGTAGAGGCTCCCAGAGAAAATGCAAAAACGGTTATTCTCCTACTACGCGATTATGCGGGAACTTGTGAAGAGCTTGGCAACACTCCAGATATGGAAATGCTCGAACCCATTTTGGAAGCGTTGAATCGCTTAAAAGCCGAGGAAGAAGAAAGACAGGCGCAAGAAGAATCTTCATAGAAAAAGCTACGCTTCTACCGATCAAACCTCCTTCGTTTTATAAGTTTTTGCAAATAGTTTGTGCAATAATATTAATAGATATTATCTTTTGGGAATTTTTAAGTTACGTATGGCTCTTAATTAAACAGGCTCTATCGTAAAGTTTTTTGAAAGGAACATGCAATGCCCACCGCCAGAGATATCATGACAACCGATGTTGTCACTATAAAAAAAGACGCCAGCATTGAAGATCTAGCAAATCTTTTTATCGAACACAAAGTAAATGGAATACCGGTTGT
Source organism: Nitrospinales bacterium (assembly GCA_038154245.1). Taxonomy (GTDB): domain Bacteria; phylum Nitrospinota; class Nitrospinia; order Nitrospinales; family JAJDAT01; genus JAJDAT01. Next base: position 51,451 of record JAYOZP010000007.1, read on the forward strand.
AGACGACGAAGAAAGCGTAATCGGAATGGTAACGGAAGGCGATTTAATTGAGCAAAATAAAAACCTCCATATACCAACCGTTATCGCTCTATTTGACGCAGTCATTCCACTTGAGGGCCAAAAAACGTTCGAGTCTGAAGTCAAACGTCTAACCGCCTCCAAGGTGGAAGATATATATAGCGACAAAGTCATTTCTGTGGCTTCGAACAAAGACGTGCAATATATTGGAACCTTGATGGCGGAAAACGACATTCACACCATCCCAGTTATTGAAGATGGCAAGCTAATAGGAATCATCGGCAAGGTGGATATAATCAAAGCCATGACTCGAAAATAAAAACATAAACAATCTAAACGCCGATATATTTCAAAACTGCGCTATTAGAATTATCCCCTCCAATCAAATCGATCTATACCTTGAACCATATAAACGTGGTCTTTGTCGAACTGGAAATCTTCTGTATCAGGAACGCCGCCTTCCACTAAAGCTGATTTAATTTTTTCCCAATCGAATTTATCGCCTGGATCAGACTTAGTTGTCTTTAGCCATTCATGCGTGCAAACGCGAACATAACCATACCTCTGCCCGAGAGAGCTTAAAAGAACTTTAAGAGCTTCGTATTGGGCATTAGTGAAACCATAAAAAACAGAATTTTCATTAATATAATCTTCTAGATGGGTAGAATCTTTTTTAATAGAGGAATCTTCGCTTCTTACAAACTCTTCAAACTTATTCGCCCAACTTTTATCGACTTTTTTCTTTTCTCTTTTATAAAACTTAATAATTTCTTTTCTAAACTCTTTGGCATGACCAACAAGCTCTATCCCAATCGTTTGAGCATTGCCTCTACCTTTCATATTGGAATATCGGTCTGGCTGACCGCCATGCGAAACTTTCATTCGCGCCGTGGCTAATTCGCATATCTTGCCGTCACGTCCGATAATATAATGTGCGCCAACTCGAAACTTATTAAAAATCTCTACACATTTTTTCCAATCATACATCGCTGGAATATTTTGAACTTGTTCTTCACGAGAATCAAAAAATTGAGAATCGGTGCAGAAAGCCTTGGCGGAAACGCAATGTAAAACAATCGCCTCAAGACGATGAGTCTTTATTTTTTTATTATGAACTCGCTCCTTATTTTTTACAGTCACTAAAGAACTTTCATCAGAGAAACTCAACTTTGAATATTTTTTCTTTATTTTTTCCTTCAATCCATCTTCAATCATCCTACCCAATGAACTCCAACCAACATCAATTTTTCCGGAAACTTCGGTCGAGCTATCATGCACAACCGTACCCACTTGCAACTTAATTTTGTCGAAGTTTTCACAACTGGGACTTTTTGCCATCTCCTTAAACCGAAACGTAGGTAGAAAAAACTCTATCGCGCTGCCGCCTTCAACTTTAATTCCTAGTTTTTTGTCGCTTTTGATCCTTAGTTTACAAGGAAATCCAAACAGGGGATCGTAATCCCAATTGGGTTCTTGTTTTAATGGAGCGTTTCGTTTTGAATTAGCTCGATTTGCCTTGCCAAGTTTAAAAATAAACTGATTATTTTTCTTCCTGACAGAACCCTCTAGCTCAAAAATTTTATAAAAGGGCTTTAACCCTACAATCCAAATCTCCATTTTAATTTTGAAACTATCTTCAGAAAATTTAACGCTCTTAAATGAACGATTCGGCTCAAGAATTAATTTCTGCTTTTTGAGATCGACAAAAGCTCCGTCATTGCCAATTCTGAAATATTTATCTTTTGCGCTCAAACTCAAATTCTCGTTTTGATTAAATGATAAAATTATTTATGCCGCTTAGGAAAAACATACGGGAATAATAGCTTAAGTATAGGCGGGTATTACGTTTGGAGGTAGCTAAAAATTACGCCGAGGTTCAATCTATCTCGAAAATCTTCAAAAAATATAAAGGACAGCTTCTTTATTATTTCTTAGAGCTGTCCTTATTAAATTAAAAATAAATTTATCTTGGCCTAACCATGCAAATGACCGTGAAAATTAAAGCCAAAGTGGTTTGCTAACTCAACAACGGCGGTTTGAAATCTTTCCCAAACTTTTACTAACCAATTTTCATGTTTTACTTGACGATCAACCACATATTTAAACAAAGGATGAAACGTCAATGGTTTGAGTTGTTGAAATTCTAATTTTTTATCTAAACAAACCTCAAAAAAGCACGCGTCGCATAGAAATTCTCCATGCTCTTTTTCATTATGGCCTTCATGTGTGAGCTTTTTGCAGTTTTTGCATTCTTGGTAAAATTTCATGGCATCCTCCTATCAACAACTTTGCTTATACGTTTCCCTCTCTTATAAATTAAATAAGACCGAGAAACTTCTCTGTCAAGCAAGGCTTTATTTCAGGTCGAAAAAATCAAAGCAAAGATAGGATTTTTTTATAATCTTGTTTTTGCTTGGAAAGGGTGCGTTTCCAATTAGTAACTCTAGGGCTTGGGTGATACAGAGGCAAAAGAGTAAAGGAATCTAAAATTTGAGGTTTAGCCACCGTTTCAGATAATTTAAACTTTTTGCCAATCATCAAATTTAAAGCGTCCAAAGCGGTTCCTCCCAAAGTCGCAACGACTTTTGGTTTGATAAGCTCTAAAACAGATTCAAGAAAATAGGAACAATTAGAAACTTCTTTACGGGTGGGTTTGTCGTTATTTCCGTTTTTTAACGGATTGCAGAGAACGGCATTGGTTATAAAAATATCATCTCGCGTTAAACCAATATGAGCCAAAAGTTTTTCAAAGTTTTCGCTGGATCTATCGCCTTGAAAAGGAATTCCTGTTTTAGCTGCGCCAAAACGTCCTGGGGCTTCAGCAATAAATATGAGAGGGGCGGTTATCGAACCGTTGCGACGACTTAATATGGCATTTTGATCGGCCATGCGGGGGCAAATCTGGCAATTTGCCGCTTCTCTTGATAATGAGGTAAAACGCTTAAACCTTGCGGTCATTTATTTTGCTCAGACGCTTCTTCCTTTTTCGATTCAATCTTCGTTTCAATTTCGTCGAAGTAATCGTCGTCGTCATCGCCGTCTAGATAACGTGGTTTACAAATCACAAAAAAGCCAATGACAAGTAAAACAGAAGCCACTATTGTAAATAATATATCCATCCAGCGCTCGGCATTAAAATGGTTTTATGGTCGCTAAATAAATCATCCAAGCCCCAATAATAAAAATAGCTATGTGAACCATCATGGCATATTTTTTGGGAAGGGTGTCGTTCATGATCTGCTTTCCATTCATAATCCCTAAAAAAATCAGGACTCCAAGCAAGGCCAATTTCCAATAAATCCAATTTTGACCTTTTTCAAATAGCTCGGTTTTTATTGCCAGGTAAACTCCTGAAAAAATAGTCGTCGCTAAAATTGGATAATAAATGAATTTATGAACACGCCCTTGAATCTTTTTTATTCCCTGAACTTCTTCCGCTGTTTTTAGACGAAGTCTGAAAACAACCGTCAAAGATTGAAGGAATAAGGTTCCTATTACTAAGCACATAGAAACCATATGCAACGCGAGAAAAAAATTTTTCATAACTATTAAAACAGTGGAAACAAATTATTTAATATTTAGGCCGGTTGACCATCGGCTGGAGCGGAATCGCCCTTCCAATAAACCAAACTAGACACCATAAGAGCCGCTCCAATGCCGCAATAAATACCACCAACCACAACGTATCCTCCAATCGACTCGTTGATTGCGCGCAACAAAAATCCTAACCCCATCATTCCTACGATAAAACCGTAAAAGGGTTTAGCAAAAGTTTGTCCAATATTTACCGGTTCTTCCAAACCGTTAATACGAGCTTTATTTTTCTTTGCGGTCTTTGATAAAACAAATTTTCCTTTAGCGCCCCCCACAATCAAACCTATGATGACGGATATGGCTACTCCTGTACTTGTGGCTCCCTGTTGAGACGTTGCCAATTCAAACAAACCTATTCCACGGATAATGAGGAAGGCTCCAACACATATCCATACCCCACCCGCAATTTGGATTAATTTCTTTTTATTCAAAATAAAATTCTCCTAATAAAATAGCGAGCAATTCCAACCGCTCTTTTTTTTAACTACGAACTAGGCTTCCAATTTTTTGGATTAACTATTGGCCTTGCGGCCATTCTTCCCGCAATGCTTTTAAATTTTGTTTCTATGACACCAGTTAATAAATTAACATAATACCCTTCGTTTCCAGACATTGGCTCTTTTAACCAAATATTAGCTTGCCCGCCTTCTGGAAAAATAGAATTCAAAAGTATGGGTTTTCCATATTTATCATTATTGGCGGCCTCGCTCCAAACAATAGTTCTACCCGCGTCAATATTTGGTAAATGCCAACCTTCATGACCTGCGAACTTTAATGTGTTTAAATATTGCGCGTATTCATCCGCTTCATCCCAGGTAACCCAGCGGGCTTCTTTAAGCCAAGAATCTTCTTTGACCCAAATTATTCCGGTCTGATTATCGGTAATGGTTCCATCATTGTTATCAATGTATCTTTCGTTTTCTGACATATCGCTCAAGCGGATAAAGGTTTAGAACTGTTTCCAAGTTCATTATTTTCTAAACGTTTTTTCAGATCTTCATAGTCAAATTCAGGGCAAGTACCTAACTCGCATTTCCTTAAAATAGACTCAAACGATCTTTTTAAAAGAAAGTTAGAAACGGATAAAATAGGTCCTCTACGCACAATTCGCTTAACCGTTTTACGCGAGATTTTTACAGGATCTTCAGATTCCAATAAACGCCGGTTATTAAACAAAATGGCCGCAGTTTCAACAGCCATCCAAAGTGGCAATACACAAAACAATCTAATATCCAATCTTGTGCGAGGAATAGCCAACGTAAACTTTAAGGCGTCTTTGAGATGCCCAATCGTTTTTCTTAATAAAATTTGAATAACTTCTAATTTTTTCTCGTCAAATTCAGGGGCTGTAAACTTTTCTATAGTCAACCCGCTTTCTACTATATAACTCTTTGGAACATATGACCAACCACGCTTACGATCCGTTAAAAAATCTTTAGCAATGTTCGTAATCTGTAATCCTAACCCAAAGGACACAGCTGTTTCTTTCATTATCTTTCCAGATTTCTCGGAGATGTTTGGACAATCTTCCAAAAACAAAGCGCACAACATTTCTCCTACGCAACCCGCAACATAATAGCAATATTCTTCCAGTTGGTTAGCGTCTTCTAAAAAAGCTCCTTTAGAGCTATCAAACATTTTTTGAAAAAACGCCATTCCTTGGGCCATTTTTGAAACCGATTCCATAATACAACCTTGAAAAGAACTTGAAAGGGTATCAAATACATTAAAAACTCGCTTTGTATTAGCCAGCAAATCTAAATCATTCGCCGAGCCATCTACAATAGAGCATCTTTCAACCCATTCTTCTAAATGTTCGATCCTATATGAGGAATCTAACGCTAACTTGGAAAATTCTAAGAGGAGATCAACCTTCTTGTTCGCCTCAAGCTTTGGCGCATCTTCTACGGTATCGACAATACGGCAAAATAAATACGCCGACAAAACAGCTCTATGAAGATCGCCTTTTAAGCAACGAATATTTAGCGCGAATGTGCGACTAACCTTAGGAAGGGTTTCTTGACAATAATTCCAATCGTTCATAAAAAAAACGGCTAACTTTTAATCGAAGAAGACTTCAAAAAATTAGCCAATTTAAATTTTTGCAACCGCCTATCTTTCGAATCTTTCGATAGGCCATTTATCTAATTTTTAAGCTTTAGAAAATTTTACCTAATAAATAAGGTGAAAAAATTATATTTGTCTAAAAATTTCAGCTAACTCAAAACAACGTTACAAAACGTGAAACTTAAACCGCTTCTGTTTCTAAACAATCCATCTTTTTAGCAATGGTCAAAATATCTTGATGAATCTCATTGATAAGGTATTCAGGAGTGCTAGTTCCAGCAGTAATTCCAACATGTTTGCGATTTTTAAACCAACTTTCTTCTAACTGCGAAGAAGACTCGATATGATAAACACTCACGCTTTTTTCTTCACAAACCTGAACTAGTTTCTTTGTATTCGAAGAGTTATAACCGCCTATCACTATCATCAAATCAACGGTATCTGCAAGCTCTCTGACGGCGATTTGCCGATCGCGAGTTGGTTGGCAAATTGTATTTACAAAATTAACTTCTTGCACACAATCCATTTCTTCAATCGCTTTTGCAAGCGACTCTATCTTCTCGACTTGCTGAGTGGTTTGACTCACAATACCAAATTTATTTTTTCCTGTTTCCCTGATTTTCTCTAAATCTTCCTCAGAATTGATCACAACATAATCTTCTAAATCGCCAACAATCCCTTTTACTTCAACATGGTTTTCCTGTCCTATAACGATAGGAAAATATCCACGGGCAACCATATCTTTAACAGTTTTATGAACTCTCATTACCAACGGGCAACTCGCATCATAAACAACAAACCCCGCATCATATAATTTTTGTTTGGTTTTTTCAGCGGCGCCGTGAGCGGTTATCATTACTTTCTTGGTCTTTATTTCATCTATATGCTCAATCCCGTTAACTAAGTCAACTCCGTTTTCTTTCAAAGACACATTAACTTGGGGGTTATGTACTAATTGCCCCACAATGGTCAAGTCTCCGGCAAATTCTGGAGCCATAGCTAAATTAATTGCATCTTTAACGCCAAAGCAAGTTCCTAATGCGCTTGCGAGAGAAACTTTCATCAAAAAATTCCTTTATCTAAAAAATAGGGGGATTTCGTAATTTATTCCTAAAAATCAATTCTTTATAATAACAGATAAATCTCTTTATGTAACCTTAATGGAGTCTTAGAGACAACAAATTGGGATTATATAATTTTTTTCTAAATTTGCGGAAAGATAGCCATTAAACCGAAATAGATTTATATTATAAATTTAACGGTTAAAGATTTTCTTAATAGATAAAATGGAGGTTTCCCTGCTAATTTCGGCAATGGAATCAGTTAGGGGGATCTTCTTAGGACATACTTCCACGCAAACTTGAGCGTTACCACAATCGGTAATACCGCCTTCTTTCATAACCGCTTCAAGTCTTTTTTCTTTTTGAGTTTCTCCGGTAGGATGCATATTAAAAAGACGCACTTGGCTAAAAGTTGCCGCTCCCAAAAACGAATTATCCAAAGTAAATTGCGGACAAGCTTCTAAGCAACAACCACAAGTCATACATTCTGAAAGAACATAAGCGGTTGCCCTTTCTTGATCGGGGATGGCAGGTCCTTCGCCAATATCATGAGTTCCGTCGATATCGATCCAGCTATTAGTTTTTTTGAGATTTTCAAACATCCGGCTTCGATCAACTTGTAAATCTCGCACAACGGGAAATTTAGACATAGGTTCCAAAGTTAAAGGACCTTCCAAATTATCTATTAAAGCAGTGCACGCTTGGCGCACTCTTCCATTGACTAACATCGTGCATGAACCACAAACTTCTTCTAAACAATTGCAATCCCAAACAATCGGAGATACTTTTTTTCCTTCTTTGGTGACCGGATTTTTTTGAACCTCTTGAAGACATGAAATTACATTTGCGAATGGGCGATAGGGCGTTTCAAACGTTTGCCAGTAAGGCTGGCTATGCGGTCCATCCTGTCTTTTTATTTTCAACGAAATCGGTTTCATAATATACCCTTCGTTAATCGTACTTTCTTGGTCTTGGAGTTATTTGGGAAGTATTAACTTCTTCATAAGTGATATCGGGACCATTATCCTTAAATTGGGCAACCGTTGTTTTCAACCACTTTTCGTTATTTGCTTGAAAACGTTTCATATAATCCAAATGCCCTTCAGGAAAATCAGACTCATTCACCTCTTCGTAGTGAGTGCGCTCTAAATAGTCTATATATTCATGAGGATCAAAGTTTTTGGGCTGTTTTAAATCAAATTCAGGTTTGTAATGCGCCCCGCGAAACTCGTTGCGCAACAAAGCGCCCTTTGTAATAATTTTGGATAACTGAATCATACACCTCAATTGGTTTATAAAACTGGGTCCAGGATTCGACCAATGGGTAGTGTCCAAACATTTCACGTCCTTAAACCGGCTCTCAATCTCGTCTAGCTTTTCCAACGTCGAAGATAATTTGGAGTTCTCTCTTACTATTAAAACATTTTCAAGCAGCAATTCTCCTAATTCTGAATGCAAGGAATACGGGTTTTCCTTTCCATTCATTCTCTTCATACCTTCAAATCGGTTATCCCATAATGTCTCTTCGCTTTCGTAAACAGACGAAGGAACGTCTTCGTAAGACATATCCATGCTTTTTGAATAATTAAACGCCGCTCTTCCAACCAATAAACCAGAGTAAATGCAACTTAACAACGAATTAGCGCCAAGGCGATTGGCCCCATGATATTGGTAATCCGCTTCTCCTGCGGCATAAAGTCCCGGAATAGACGTCATTTGATTTTTTGCAGAATTTTGATCGATCATTCCATGACCGTCGTCCTCATAATCGACCCAAAGACCTCCCATAGAATAATGCACCGCCGGAAATATTTTCATGGGAGTTTCGCTCGGATCTTGTCCGGTAAATTTACGATAAATATCTAAAATACCCCCCAACTTGTCTTCCAAATAATCTTTGCGATGATGCGTCAGATCCAAGTACACCATGGCCTGACCGGCAATGCCCATCTTTTTCTCGTAGACGACTGCATAGATTTCCCGGCTTGCCACGTCTCTTGGAACCAGGTTTCCAAATAGCGGATAGTTTTCTTCTAAGAAATAATACCTCTCGCTCTCTGGAATCTCTTTGGGCGGTCGGGAATCTCCTGGAGTTCTTGGCACCCAAATCCTACCACCTTCGCCCCGAGCCGATTCGCTCATTAACCTAAGTTTATCCGCTCCAGGAATAGCAGTTGGATGAATTTGGATAAACTCTCCATTAGCGTATTTAGCTCCTTGTAGATAGGCTGAAGTTGTCGCTGCTCCAGTGCAAACAGTCGAGTTTGTCGAACGCGAATACACATTGCCCGGCCCGCCCGTCGCTAAAATAACGGCATCGCCTCGGAGAGTAAAAACTTTTCCCGTTCTTAAATCATGAATAACAGCTCCACGGCAAATACCTTGGTCGTCAACAACTGCGCCGAGATATTCATGCCACTCCATTTTGGTCACAGTACCATCGTTCTCATGCTTTCTAACTTGTTCGTCTAAAGCGTAAACTAATTGTTGTCCTGTCGTGGCTCCCGCAAAAGCGGTGCGCGAATAAAGGGTTCCGCCAAAGCGGCGAAATTGTAAATGCCCTTCGCTAGTTCTATTAAATGGAACGCCCATTCGATCTAATAAGTGAATGATTGCCGGAGCTTGATGACACATATCTCTAACGAGAGGTTGATGCGCTAAAAAATCTCCACCTTTTACCGTGTCGTAAAAATGAACTTCCGGAGAATCTCCTTCGCCTTGGGTGTTCATGGCGCCATTTATTCCGCCTTGAGCGCACACGGAATGCGATCGCTTGACGGGTTGATAAGAAACCATATCAACCGACATATTCAATTCGCAAGCTCGAACGGCAGCCGCCAACCCAGCCAATCCTCCGCCTATAATTATGACTTTACGATCGCGTTTTTTCATAAATCAACACTCACATACTCGGTTCGACGGAAACAGGGTTTACAGAAAATTCCCAAACTGTCGCAACACCCCAAAAAGTTAAAACCAACCCAACAAAAGCAAATGCAAAACCAGCGTTGCGTTGAGCATTACGACCTACAATTAGACCCCAAGATACGCAAAACCCCCATAAGCCGTTAGCAAAATGAAAAGCGGCGGAAAATATTCCAATCAAATAAATGAATATACCTCCCCAAGTTTCAAACTCCTGATTCATTAGATCGATTAAAAAAGGCGCAGCCTCAAACAAATGTTTGCCGTAAAACATTTTAGGAACAAATGTGGTGCCAACATGGTAAATCAGAAAAACGAATACAATAGCGCCCGTCGCTCTTTGCAAGGTATATAAAGCGTTGCGCGGGTATCTATAAACTTGAATATTCGGCCTGGATGAAAAAGCAATATAAAATCCCATCAATGAATGAAATAAAAGAGGAACATAAATCCCAAAAATTTCAATCAATATCAGGAAAGGAATATTATTTATTAAATCAATTCCAAATTGGTACTGGGAAGCTCCTACAGTTCGCAAGGAATTGAAGGCGAGATGAACGACTAAAAATAAACCAACAGGTACAATTCCTGTAAGGGAAAAAATTTTCAACAATAAGAAATGGTAGTGATCTGGTATGCGGAACTTCACGCAAACCTCCCCCTTTAGATCCCATTAGGAAATAACATCGGTTTTTCAAACTAATTTTACCGGAAAAAATCGGGAAGGCAAGCAAGAAGAAGCTTAACTGGAAAACCAGTAAAGCCAGAAATTGCGCTAGGAAGGCTAGAAATCGTATTCTAAAAGAGGACGATGTTTATAATCTGGGTTAATCGGTTTGTCTTTGGTGGTGATTCTCAAGTTTTCAGGATTTTGGACAAACAATCCAACAAAGCCGCATTTGCCACAAACACTTGGCTGTAATGGAACCTTTTTCTCCACGCCATGATCTTTACGAACAACCATGATCAATTCCATATCACGGCTAGTGCGTAATCCGATATCGCCTTTCAACATGCTTTTGTGACCGCAATGGCCACAAACGCCAGGATCGCCCATATTAGCCCCCAATTTTGTATTGACCATACTCAACTATGCGCTGAGTATAGCATAAAAAAAATGGTGGATTCGGGGTAATTTAATTAAATACCCGCAGCAAATACGGACGATTGACTATATTCAGGAGTTTGAAGCGCTGGTTCCATATCAGTTTGATTAACGATCTCTCTTAATTCTTTACCAGGACTAAAAACGGCTTTGGTTCGTTTTAGAATATAAATCGGTTCTGAAGAATTAGGGCGTTTACCCATTCGACTCTCATATTCTTTCATCCTAAAAGAACCGAATCCTTGCATTACGACTTTACCGTCTTCGTCCAAACCTTTTTTTATTGCATTCATGAAGGCGATTAAGTAATTATCTGCTTCTTCTTTGGTGATTCCTAGCTTATAAGATAATTGTGTAGCTAAATCCCATCGGGTCATTGCAAATTCTCCTATATTAAGGTTTTACTCCCTAATAGTGCAATGGATGGACCAAAGCTAAAAAAATCTCATAAACTATCGTTTTTAAAGAAAAAATTATATTAAGAAAAAATCGTAATGTTGTAAAAGTTACAAATTTGGTTAACCTGTGTGTAATTCTGTACACACTATGGGTACTCATAATGCTCTCAAAAATTCTTGTTTATTTAACTCATCCAGAAGTGGAAGCCTGGAAGATTAAAAGCCGACACATTGACTATCTACAAAAGGCTTTTCCAAAATCTGAGATTATCCATTGCGCCAATTCAAAAGCTTTTTTGGACCAACTATCTGAATCAGAAGCTGTTATCGTCTGGTTCTTTAAAAAGGAGTGGCTGGAAATATCTAAAAAATTAAAACTAATTGCTACTCCTGCCGCTGGAAAGGATTGGATCGATATTGAACCCACAAATTCGCTAGAAATATCTTTTGGAAGTTTTCACGGAACAATGATTGCCGAAAGCGTTGTGGGAGCCATTTTTTACTTTTGTAAAGCCTTTACATTATCGAGGAAATTGCAATCACAACATAAATGGGGAAGGGTTAAATTAGCCTCTAAAATCTATTCACTCATTGGGGCGAAAATTGTAATTCTGGGATTTGGCAATATAGGAGTTGAAATAGGGAAAAAACTAAAGCCTTTTGGCTGCTCAATAACAGGGATTAAAAGAAAACCAATAAAAAAGCCAGATTTTTTTGACGATAACGATCAAATAATATCTCCTGATCTAATGGAATCCGCTTTAAATACAGCGGATCATTTAATTTTTGCTCTACCTGGTGGGCGGGAAACCAACGGAGTTTTTTTAGAAAAACATTTTGATGCTTTATCCAAAAAATGTTTTTTATATAACATCGGCAGGGGAAATGTTTACAAAGAATCGGACTTAGTTAAAGCCTTAAAATCCAACAAAATAGCAGGAGCTTATTTAGACGTTTTCGAAAAAGAACCTCTGCCGGAAGATTCTCTTTTATGGGATATGGAAAATGTTTTAATACAACCTCATCTTTCAGCGGCATCTCCTCAATACTTAGATTTATTCATAGAAGAACTAGTCGTCAAACTGTGCAAATAATCATACAGCGCCTAACTCATTCTATTTTTTGGACTTTTTGTCCAAAGCTATCCGTATTATATGATCCAGCCATCCTGGAGCAGAAGGCCAATAAATATGAGAGTAAAACGCAAAAACATTTTCTTTCATAATTCCATCTTTCGAGTGGGAAACTAATTGACTATCGAAGGTTTCGAAACTCAAAACCTCGTTTAACTCTTGAAATTGTGAAAAATGAAATTCATGGCCTCGGATTTCCTCATCCTCCTCTAAAATATTTTTCATACATATTTTTCTATAACCTATAGTCATTTTGGGGTTTTCTAATGTTGTCGAAAAATCCAAAATTCCAGCCATAGGCCAAGAACTATTAGATCCATCAATCAATGTTTTTCCCAAATACATTAAACCGCCACATTCGGCAACTATAGGTATCCCTGAATTGGCTAATTGAAATAAATCATTCAAAATAGTTTTGTTCTGCGAGAGTTGTTCGCCAAATAATTCTGGATAACCGCCAGGTAAATAAATCCAATCGACTTCGGAAGGAATACTTGAATCTTCTAAAGGAGAAAAGTATTTTATCGTCCCTCCCCAATGTTCAAACATATCCACTGTATCTGCGTATAAAAACTGAAATGCTGAATCTTTAGCTATCGCAACTGAAAATTTACGTTGAGGTCTTTCGCTAAATCTAGATTGGTTATTTTTTTTAACGGGTACTATATGCTTCGGAATAGAATCTAAAATATCTTGGATATTCAAATTTTTTTCTATATGGTCCGCCCATTTATCGTAAAGAATTTCATCCTGTTCGTGTCCTTGATGCAAACCTAAATGTCTGCTGGGTATTTTAAGATTCTTTCTTTCTGGTAAATATCCTAAAAACTTTATCGAAGTATATAACTCGATTGCAGTTTGTAAGAGCTTAGCGTGCTTTTCAGAATTTACTCTATTAGCGACAACTCCCAAAAACGTTAACTTGGAGTTAAAGTTTTGAAAACCTTGTACTAAAGCGGCGGCAGAACGGGCCATCGCTTGGCCGTCAAAAACTAAAACAATGGGTAAATTTAGAAGAGTAGCAATTTCTTCGGAAGAACCAGATGGGCTAATAGAAGAAGCGCCGTCAAATAATCCCATGACGCCTTCCACTAATGCGACGTCGCAACCATTTGTTAACTCAACATATAACGACTGAATATAGCCGGGTGGAGCCATCCATGAATCTAAATTATAACTATTTCGATGGGAAGCGCGTTGATGATGCTGTGTATCAATATAATCAGGACCAACTTTAAAAGGTTGAACCTTCATTTTTTTTCGCGTCAGAAGGCGTAAGATTCCAGCCGTAAGACTGGACTTGCCCACTCCGCTATGGGTTCCCACAATTAAAAAACCGGGAACCTCGCTCATTCTTTTCCCAATACAACTTTTCCGTTAATCATAGAAAAATCGACTTTATCTCGATCCTGTTCGAAAGGAATATCATATAAAGAATCAAAATCGCTTTGGATCTTCATAGCAATAATATCCGCAGGCATCCCTTTAGCTAAAACTCCAGTCTTTAGCCCTAAAGCCTCTGCGCCGCGACGCGTAGAAATTTCCAAAATTTCTTGTCGGGATAAATTAGGTTGCAACTCCTCAGTTATTTTTAACTCTCTAAAAAAATTTAAAGAATCGTTACTAGCTAAAGAATCGGTGCCTATACCTACCGCGATGCTGCCGTTTAAAAAACCTTTTGCATCAAGATAATTAGAGCGTCCAAACCATTTGGAGCTGCCAGGGCAAAAAACAGCGGACATAAAGTTACCAACAAGAACGTTTTTATCTTTTCCTATATGATTTAAATGAACGCCAATCATAGAATCTAACACATCAAGATCCTCTAAATACTGTAAAACCGGCTTACCTGGCGGCGACCATCCTTCGTCAAACGCATCGCGTTTTTCCAACAACTCGCGTAAACTTCCACCTCCATCTTTAAGAAACAAGTCTTCTTCCTCAAGTTCTGCGATGTGGCTTGAAATTGGACAATCCATTTCGTCCGCTAAATCTCTAAGGCCTTGATATAGCTTAGGAGAAGCAGAATAAGGAGCATGAGGAGCCAAGCCTAACTTTAGCAATGGATTTTCTTCATTATTTGATTCTAAAATTGAACGCAGGTTTTCAACAATTTCTTCCGCTTTTGATTCTTTAAACCCAATCGCTTCCAAAAAAACAATTTGTCGAAACGGCAGTTTTGCATATTCGTCAAGCAAGTTTGGGCGTCCTAAATAATCAGCTAACGTCGTAACTCCAGATGCTAATAAAGCTTCGACTCCTTGATAAATGCCCTCCATTCTTTCGTCTTGGCTCAAAGCATTATCTTGCTCAATAAGCGATAAAACCCAATCGGCAAACTTTTCAGTTTTTGAAATTTTATTTTGAAGAGCAGAAAGGGATAAATGGCAATGCGCATTAACAAATCCGGGCATCACAAAACAATCTGTTAAATCTATGATTTCGCCTTCAAAAGGATCGGTCATGCTAGATTCTATCGAAACGATAGAATTTCCCTCTACAACCAATTCTCCATTACTTAGCTGAGTCCCCTTCATATCGGCCAGATGTCCGAATTTTATCTTAAGCTTGGAAGAATTTCCCAACGCGCTGCCTCCCGAAAAAGAATTAACGTTCCGTTACTATAAATCAATTTATGATTACATTGGGTAACGGACGCTAAAATAAAAATTAATTTATAACGGCAAAAATGCCCCATTCAGTTTTAAAAATCAAGCGTTCGTTTCTATTTTCGAGAGAAAACTATTTTATTTAATAGTGGCAAGCAGAAAAAAAAGAGGAAAGTTTCAACAAAACTAAGGCTAAATACAAAAAAGCAAAGCTTTTTGGATGGATTAATTGGAAAAAATTTGAACAGTTTCTTCAAACAACTTTATGGTTTTTTCAGAAATCTCAGGTATCGCTTCTTTAGAGATATTTAAAATGTCTAACACGTTGCGATTTAAGGGGGAACACTGTAATTCACCTGAACTACCAAGTTGGTTGCAGTGAATAATATAATCGGCTAAATAAATAACAGAAGCTTCTTTTGGATAATTCGGAGCTTGCCAAGGGGCATGATGGTAGAAAATCATTTCCTTAAATACTTCTGAAAGTTCCCAATGAGTTAACAAAGCGGTCCCAACTTCCGTATGATCAAACCCCATCACGCTTTTCTCCGCATCCACCAACTTTTGCCCCCAATTATTACACCGTTCCAACGCTTCCCTACCAAGCTCGGGAATTTCTTTATAAATTATTAGAGAACCAATATCATGAATCATTCCTCCAAGATATAATGTTTCTTTTATTTTGCTCATGTCAAATTGCGCAATTTCTCTGGCGGCTAAGCCACAGGCAATACTATGAGCCCAAAAAGATTCCATCGTCACAAAGTCTTCAGGAATTCCCTTGAATTGAGACATAACCGATGTGGCCAATACCATATTGCTCAATTGGTCGACTCCGATGATATTTAAAGCATGAGGCAAAGCCTCGATTTTGTCCTCTAAACCAAAATAAGGACTGTTGACTACTTTCAAAATCCGAGCCGCCAAAGCCATATCGGAAGCGACAATATTCCCTATTTCTTCTAAAGTTGAATCGGGGTCGTTAATTGCCTCAGTCACACGATAAAAAATACTTGGTAAAGAGGGAATTTGTTCCGAGTCTTTAATTAATTTTTCTAATTCTAAGTCTTGAAATTTCATCAATTAGTTTTTTAAATGCGAAGAACCTAAGCAAAAACTTTATCGGAAGATTCGATAACACGTCTATCAATTGTCTTTCCCATTTCATCTATAGGAACCAAACTAAAATCCTTACAGGTTTCCATAGCGGCGCGAGGCATATAAGGAGCTACTGCTGTTGAAGGATCTTGTATCAATACATCGCCTCCCCATTCGGAAACTACTTTTGCCCCTTGGGCTCCATCGCGGCCTAAACCGCTTAAAACCACAGCAATACATTTCGCCCCAAAGGCTGTCGCAGCCGATCGAAATAGAGGATCGGCGGCGGGGCGAACTGAATTTTCCAGCGGACCGTCAATTAACTTAAAACAAAAAGATTTAGAATCTATTACGGTATGCATATTCCCTGGAGCGACGTAAAGAGTTTTGCTTTCTATTTTCATTGAATCCTTAGCCACCAAGGTTCTAAGTCCAAACTCATCGCGCAACCTCTGTGAAATAGAATTCAAAGCCCATGCAGGCCCGTGTTGAACCAAAAAACCCGACCAATTATCCGATAAAGCTAGGTTTGAAAATAATCTCTTTAAAGTCTGCGGACCTCCAGTACTAGCAGTTATGACAACTCCAAAGAAAGGCGACTTATTTTGAGAAAATCCAATGGGTTTGTCCGGAACGCTAAAAATCTGTTTCGGTTTTTGGTTCGCAGGAATGCGTCGACTTTTTAAACCTTCGAAAAGCCTCTGAAACAACCTCTTAAAATCAACTGGCTTTGAAAAAAATTCAAACGCTCCTAGCTCGTAGGCTCTCTTTTTCATATCAGGATCGTTAAATGCAGAAAAAAGAATGACCAATGGGCTCTGTTTTAAGTCCATTCTAATTCGTTCAATCAACTTCATGCCATTCATTTCAGGCATAATTAAGTCAGTCATCAAAACGTCATAATCATTTTTTTTTAGCTTTTCTAATGCCTCCAAACCATTAGAAGCTCCATCTACTTCCCATCCCTGCAATGAAAAAGTACGTTTTAAAATATTAAAAGAATCAGAATCGTCTTCCGCGATTAAAACTTTTTTCTTCAATTTTATTTTGTCCTATAAAAGTTTGGAAACTTAGCTCTATAAGTTCGAGCTTTTAATCTAAAATCAAACGCCCAAACCTAAATAAAGTATTTGTGAACTTGACTCAAAATCTACCAATTTTTGGCATACATAAACATAGGACAAAAAATTATTTTTACGCAGAAAACACTCTACAAGACATAGGAATATTCCCATAACCAATAAGTCGTTTAAAATTATAAACTTAAAGAAATTTCTTAGGAGTTAAGTCATGTCTTAACACAACGTCTAGCATGAAAACATCGTCATGCTATATCTAAAAGACACACTTTTTCTTTAATTTTAGAGGGATTTAGGAGAAGGAATATATATTAAAAAAACTAATCGAAAATATAAACCATTGGCATGTAACAAATTAGCCCTTTAAAGAGTTACTTCTTAAAATTCGGAGGTAATATTGGCCCTTCGAAAAAACCAATTAGTTCTAATTTTTATATTGAAAATCGAAATTAAAACAACTATCTGCGGCGCGTTTAAATAAAATATTTTAAACACCAGACAAAAACTTAGTTTTATAAATAGCTAGAAAAGTCAATTTGTGTCGGCAAAAATACCCCATTTTGTTTTGTAAATTAAACTTTCGTTTTTATATCCCGGCGAATAAAAGTCTGACCCTCCGCCAGTATCGAAATGAATGCCGAAGCTCCCCTTATTTCTATCCTTGTGAAAATTACCTCGCCCTTGTCCAAAATCCTTAATATGGTAATAATCGTCGCCGCCATTATCGTTTAAAATCCCCATACCATTATCGTTACCCGCGCCCTGGGAAATAACGCCTCCAATATATTGATCGCTTCCTCCGTTATCCAGCAACATCCCTACTCCATAATCGTGACCGCATCCCTGCGAAACCCCTAGATAAGCTAAATATTGGTCGTCGCCTTCCGAATCGATCAATATTCCATAAGAAAGATGAATTCCTGCTCCTTGGGAATACCTACCAGAAATATATTTATCGTGACCTCCTCCATCTGCAAGAATCCCTAACGCAAACCAATAACTAGAACCTTGGGAAAAATAATCTCCAACGTAAACATCGTTTCCAGAGGCATCGGCTAATACGCCTATTCCTCCAGAAGTACCAACAAAAAATTCTCCAGGTCTTGCTCCGAAACCAAAACCTTGAGAAAGAGAAACGTAGGATTTTTTAGGATCGCGAAAATCTGGATAAACCCCACCTGCAAAATAATGATCGGCTCCATCATTTTCAACGATTGCCCCAAACCCTTTAACAAAACCAAACCCCTGAGCGAATTGAGCTGCAATATAGCGATCTTCTCCTTTACCTTCCGCTAAAAGCCCAACACCAAACGCCGCAGCTCCCTGGCTTAGCGTTTGGCTTTTATAAACATCGGCACCTTCTTGATCAACCAAAATTCCTATTCCCCAAAAACCGGCTCCTTGGGAAAAGTGAGGCGCTGAGTAAACATCGTCGCCACCCAAATCTATTAGAAAACCACCGCCTAATAACCCAGCGCCTTGACTCCAATTATTTTGCGAGAGGTAAACGTCGTCGCCTGAAAAATCAATTACAACAGAAAAAGGAACGCCTAAACTATTTCCCCCCGCTTTATTTAAATACCTATCGTTTCCGCCTAAATCGATAATTATCGCAGCGTCATTTTCGTAAACGTTATCTCCAACCCCTCCAATAAAAACCTTTCCGATTGAAGTGTGGATTATCGTTAGCTCGTCGTTTTCTTCAACAATCCAATCATTGCTATAACGATTTAATTTTAAGGAAGAGCTTTTAAACTTATTCAAGGTTTCTAAATCTAAAACATGTGCAACTTGATAGATAGAAACCAATAAAGCTTCTAAATCTATTTTGTTTGTCACCTCCAAAAACTCTAGAAACCCCTTCTGATTAAGTATTTTTTCATCTATTGTGGGTTCCCCCTTATCCTCCTCATCCTCTTCAATTTTAGCCAGTAAAAGCTCTCCAATACCTTCCACTAATCGATCAATTTGCGTCGCATCGATATCTTTTAAAGATAAATTCCGAGCTTTTTTTGCAACCCTAATAGCTGCGATCAACCTTTCAAGGTATCCCGCTAAATCTTTCACGTCATTTGGTTTCTGAACGCTAGATTCTTCATACTCAAAATCTAAGGCTCTCATACACGCTAAAACCATTTTCGAAATATCTTTTTTATCAGAATTAAAATTATTCTCTAGACTAGAAACTAAAGCACGCGAAACCCATGGCAATTCCAATGGATAGTGCGCCAAATAATTAATCTCTGATATTCGAAACGGGTTGTAGGTTTCCAGCTTTACAGAGGGATTGTATACTTTAGAGACGGTTTTGCGAATTTCCGTAGCCGTTTCTTTATAGCGTTCTTCTAATTGTTCTTTTTTCAAAATATAACTGAGCAACGACCCATCAAAACCTGAGCGATATTTTTCAAAATTTCGATGGTCTCTGACACGTGGAGAAATCGTTGGTCGCTTTGCTAATTTAGTTTCTAGAAAATCAAATTTACCGTTTCGTAATATTTCAAACTTAACAACGTCGCCTGGAGGAATAGATTCGATTTGATTTTTAAAACTTTTTATCAAGTTTGAACTATCATTATCTGCGAATCTTTTATCATTGGTTCCGACTATGATATCTCCCATATGAAACCCGGCTCTATCGCCCGGCGAATGAGGAATGGCGGAAACAACTTCAATACCCACAGAAATATCAACGCCATCCAAAACTCTAACAGGAGACTCGGCTAACCTCATCGTTATTCCCAACCAACCCTTATTATTTCCTTCTTTTAATTGAGAAGAATTGTCTACCTCCCAAGAATAAAACTCGGGAGGAAGACCAAATAGTTTTAATAATTTGCTATCTTCTTTTTCAATTTCAGCGCCTAACCCGGCGAACGATTCCGTTTTAAAAGAATAAGTTGTTTCTTTTTTTTGCGTTTGAGAAACGCAACCAGAAAAAAACAATATACACACAACGAAAACCAAAATTTTCATACAATCAAAACCATGTGCTTTTTTTATACTCAATATAACTATCTCCAAATTCTTCTAACAAAGCCCGCTCTTCCAATCGAGACCGAATAATATTTAAAGGGATTGCCAATAACAAATAAACGACTAAACCAAAGGAGGAACCTGAGGCAATAATTAAACCGCCTAACGTCATATTAATCCCACAGTACATTGGATGCCTTAAATATTTATACACGCCTGTTTTGACCAATTGTTTTGATCCTGGCAATACAGCAAATGAAGAACCCAAATTCTTCATAGAAATAATCCATAAAATTAAGCCGAGGAATCCAAATATAAGCGCGGGCTCTACAATTACAGGAAAACCAAACCCAAAGTTTTTTGGCCCAAAATAAGTAATCGTAACAATCAAGAAATAAGACGAAGGGATCAATACATTTAAAACAAATCGAAAGTTTGGGCTTAAATTTCTAAAAAATTCCATAAACTTATTTTTCAGTTTCTTCCTAAAGAGCTGACAAGATAAGGTTCAAATCTCGTGATTTCTAAGACTAATTAAATTAAATGAAAATATTTATGGAATAGATTCTCTAGACAGTAAGCGATTTAAAATTTCTTCGCCTTCCAGCCAATTCAAATCCAAAATTACGACAAACACCGGCATTGAAAATGAAAACTTCAAAAGTTTCACAGAATCTTTTTCTGTAGTTAAAATAATCTCCGCCTCGCATCTTTTCGCTTTTTCCTCAACATTCCTTATATCGTCAGACTCAAAATAATGGTGATCGGGAAAACTTGAAAAACTAACAACTTCAGCTCCATATAGTTCTAATAGTTTTTTGAACTTCTCTGGTTGGGCAATTCCACAAAAAGCGCAAACCCGAAGACCTTTTAAGTCGTTTACATCTTTAACTTCTTTTAACTTTAAATCAGTTAAAATTTTTATAACAGTCTGACTTTTGATTATTGGAGCATTTGAATAATTATTAATAGGAGGATCTAGGTTTTCTTCAATCGCTCTTGTAAAGCAAATAAGGTCCGCGCGCTGGGCCTCTTTTAAAGACTCTCTTAAAGTACCCGCAGGGAATATTGTATCGTTTTCAAAATCGTGAGAATGATCAATCAATAAAATATTAAGATCTCTTTTCACATCTAACCTTTGGTACCCATCGTCTAAAATCAGAGAATCTACTCCCAGTTTTTCGACAGCTAACACACCAGCTTCGTATCGGTCCTTGCCGATAATAACAGGAACGCCTCTCAAACGCCGCGCCATCATTGCCGGTTCATCTCCTGAAAGCTCTGCCCCAACTAAGACGTCGCTTCTATCGGAAACAATTTCTATGCTTTCTCTGGATTTGGCTTGATACCCTCTGCTCAAAATAGCAGGTTGGCGTCCATTTTTTAATAGGTGTTGAGCGACCCAAATTGCCATTGGAGTTTTTCCCGTCCCCCCCAAAGTCAAATTACCGATACTGATTACGGGTACTGGTAAAGAGCGCGTCTCAAAAATATCCTCACGATAAAACCAGACCCTTATTTTTACGATAAAAGAATAAAAAAGAGCCGCAAATTTTAAAACAGCAAATAGCGGAAGATGGTAAAATTTGCGATTCGGATTGATTATCTGGTAATAAAAACTTTCAAGACTCATATATTCGCAAATTTAGATAAATGATTTTTTCATATTTTATCATCCTTAATGCCGTTCTTCTATTGGCCTTGCCATTTATTTTGGGGCGTTCGATATCAGATGGCAAGTTTCGGAAAGATTTAAAAAATAGAATTACAGGAGAAATAAACGCTCCAAAACTCGAAAAATGTATTTGGATTCATGCATCTTCTGTCGGAGAAACAAAGGTTGCCATGGCCTTATGGCGTCGATTAAAAAATATCGAAGGACTTCCCACTTTGGTTCTTTCAACTTTCACAGAATCTGGTTATCAGTTAGCGATTCAAGAAAAAATAGAACCTGTCTTTAGATTACCGCCAGACCATCCCATATGGATCAATCCCTTAGTAAACAAACTGAATCCTTCTATTTTAGTTTTGATCGAATCC
Organism: Nitrospinales bacterium; assembly: GCA_038154245.1. Taxonomy (GTDB): domain Bacteria; phylum Nitrospinota; class Nitrospinia; order Nitrospinales; family JAJDAT01; genus JAJDAT01. The sequence continues at coordinate 73,554 of JAYOZP010000007.1, forward strand.
GAATTTTGGCCCTGCTTACTATGGCGTTGCGCAAAATTAAAAATACCAGTTTTACTTGCCAATGGCCGTATTTCTGAAAGGTCTTATAACCGCTATTTAAAAATCGCGAAACTGTTTCGAAAATTGGTGGAGCCTATTTCCTTTTTTGCGATGAGATCTCAAATAGACGCAGAACGAATAAAAAAACTGGGAGTTAGTTTGTCAAAAATTGAAACAGCGGGAAATATTAAGTTTGAATCGCTAATTGAAAACAAACCATCGCAACAAAATGAAACAGAAAAAATTTCGCAATTAATTGTATTTGGATCTACACGACCAGGAGAAGAAGAATTTATTTTAGAAACTATAAAAGAAGTCCGAAACCAAAACTCTGAAGCAAAGTTTGCCATAGCTCCACGCCACATTGACAGACGCGCCGAAATTGAAAATCTATTCAACAAACTGCACCTCCCTTATTGCAATCAATCAAAAATAAAAAAGGAAGAATCCATAATTCCTTCCATCATTCAAAATCACATTCAACCTGGAGAAACCATTCTAATAGATACTCTCGGAGATTTAACGGATTATTATCAATATTCATATATATCGTTTGTTGGAGGGGGTTTTAGCCCTGAATTTGGAGGGCAGAATATATTAGAGCCTGCGGCTTTTGGAAAACCCGTTATCTTCGGTCCTCATATGAAAAACTTTGAAGAAGAAGCCGAACTACTACACTCTTGTGGGGGCGGAATAAAACTAAATAACCTCAATCAATTAACGGCAACAATCAAAGATTTACTTAAAGACAAAAAAAAGCAAAAGACGATCGGAAACAACGCATATAAACTTTTAAGCGATAAACGGGGAGCTATTGATAAACACATCCAAAAAATAGTCGCTATGATTTCCTAATTTTAAACCAAAACAAATCTAACATTTTTTATTAAGAATCATGGCTACCGTTGCTTCGTGAAGAATAATGACGTATCCTTCTATATAATCCTATTCTTGGAATTCAAATATATTCAAACTTAGATTGCGAAAAATTATCCTCAATCTAATTTAAAAAAATTGACCGAAACCGGCAAATTTTTCAATACTCCCAGCATTTCCAAAAAATAATTTTTCATATTTAAAAAATGGGTTTTACTAATTTAAATTATCAATTTAAGCTCGATTTTAGAGAAGTCGCAAACGTTCCTCCCGATCCTCGGAACCGCCTTTCTTATTTTCAAACTTTCAAAGCTTTGTTAAAGAATGAAAGAGAGAAAATAAAGAATTGGCATCGCTCTGGAGTAGGAGGCAGGGAAATAGTTCAAGCCCACACTGGACTTATGGACGAATCCATTCGACACATTGTCCATTCCCTCGCAAAACTTGAAATTTATACAAGCTCAAATCTAATCGAAAATTTTTCTCTTGTCGCTATTGGCGGTTATGGAAGGGGCGAGCTAAATCCATACTCCGACATTGATCTATTATTTGTCATTGAAAAAGAAAAAGACAACGACCTTGTTGGAAGTTTTATTCAAGATTTGATTTCAATTTTTTGGGGAATTGGACTAGAAATTGGACATAGCGTCCGAACCATAAAGGCTTGCGTTTCCCTAGCCAAAGAAGATCTCACCGTCCAAACTGCGCTAGTGGACATAAGAATTATTACGGGCAATCCAGATTTATTTGACCAGTTAAATCAAGCAATTCAAAAAAAAGTATTAAAAAAGAATATTAAGAAAATATTAAACTCTAAGCTTAACGAACATTTTGATCCAGACCAATCGGTAAGCGAACTAGTTTGCAAACCTGAGCCAGACATTAAAAACGGACCCGGAGGTTTACGGTATTACCACACCGCTCTATGGGGAATGGCGACCCTATTTGGGACCGTCTCATTTTTAGACTTTGATAATGGAAAAACTATTTCAAAGCGAGAGGTAAAAGGGTATTACCGGTCTATAGATTTCTTCTTAAGAGTACGTAACGAACTCCATTACTTAACAGAAAAGAAAACGGACGTCCTTCAACTGGACCTACAAAACAATCTTGCGATGTACCTTGGTTATAAACAAGAGGAAGAAACCGACATCACTCAACGATTTATGAGGGATTACTTTCTGCACGCCACCAATATATATAACTATTCAGAGATAATTTTCAAAAGATGTCTTCAATTAGAAAAACCTTATATTGCCAAAGTAATTACATCATTGACTCAAAAAGACTTGGGGAATGGCTTTATTTCAAAAGACTCGGAACTTCATTACAAAGAAGAAATAGAAGAAACCTTCTCTTCAAATCCTCAGATTTTGTTAGACGTTTTTGAAATTTGCAGCGAAAAATCTCTGGAACTTAGTCCTCAATTAAAACGGCAAATTCGTTTGAACTTGAAATTATTTAACAAAGAATTCGTACAATCCGAACCGATCCGAAAAATGCTTTTTAAGACATTTGCTCGTGAAAATTCCGAAAAAACATTAAGACAAATGCACGAAGTAGGAGTTCTAGGAAAAATCCTCCCTCATTTTGGAGAGATACATTGTTTAGTCCGATACGATAATTACAGACGATATACTACAGACGAACATTCTTTAAGAATGATTCGTTTTTTAGAAGAATTGGGTTCGCCGGATGGCACCGAACTGGCGGAACTATCTTCCATATTTAAAAAAACAAACTCAAAAGACATTTTAAAATTAACAGCTTTGGCTCATTCTCTCGCAACAGTTTTAGAAGATGAAACCAAAATAGCACAAAAAAAAGCGGTGGCTTTAAGCGATCAATTAAATCTCAATCAAGAACAAAGAGAAACTTTAAATTTCCTCTTAGATCATTTTTTTGTAATGACCGAATTTGCTTTCTATAAAGATTTTCACGACGAAAATGCAATCAAAGATTTTTTAACAATAATCGAAACGCCTGAAAAGCTAAACGCACTTTATCTAATCAGTTACGCCGACTTAAGAGCGTCGGCGCCAGACACCTGGACATCATGGAAAAGATATCTACTTTCTGAATTATTCAATCTGACTAGTAACGGATTTCAAAAACAATCAGAACCGGCGCAAACATCCCCTTTGATGGCAAAGTTTAATCTACACAGCTCTTTACAAAAAGATTTTTTTGCTTGGGAAATCGAAGATCATTTAGATCGTATGGGAGAAGACTATTTAGCCTGGGCGTCCCCAAAAGTGGCAGCGCAACATATTCGCCTTTTAAAATCGGCAAAAAACGAATCTTTCGTATTAGACATTAAATATTATAAACAGGGCGAACACCACATTCTGACTCTGGCTTGCGAAGGGGCTAAAAAACCATTAAAAAATCTTGTAGGAATACTAACTGCAAAAAATATGACTATATTGGGAGCTCAATCATTTTTAGGAGAAGATGATATTGCAATAACAATTTTACAAGTGGGCAGGGCGGATGGAACAGTTCATGAAATCGATCCAATTTGGTTAGAAGTTGAGCATGCAATGCAAGACATTATTGAAGGTAGGACATCTGTAGGCGAGGTCTTAAACGAACGCAAACGCTTTGCCACTTATGAAAAGAAAAAAAAGAACGTGATAATGCCAAAAGTTTGGATAGAAAATATAGGCAATCCACATTATACCGTTATAAGAACAGAAGCTCGCGACCATATTGGAATGCTATATAAAATAGTCGCTGTTTTAGAAAACTTTGGAATTCAAATACATCGCGCCAAAATTTCTTGTAATGGCGACCGGGGTATCGACGTTTTCCATGTCTCTTTAAGAGGCAAAAAACTTTCGTTTCAACGCTTGATCAAGAGAGTGAAAGAGCAATTGATAGCCGCCTTATTGTTAGAAAAAGTAGAAGATATGATTTTATAAGCTAAACAACCGGATAGACAAACAAATATAAAAACTCAAATATCGCCAACCTAATACATTATTCGCCTTTCTGCTAACGCTCATATGAACAATTATGTATTTCTAATTATTTTTACGACCTTTTTGGCCGATCAGCCTGACTTGGAAATAGGAAAAGAAATCTATAAGGAAAGATGCAAAGTCTGCCATGGAGAAAAAGGCAACGTCAATCCTTTTGCCGCTTCAGTTCTAAGCCCGCCTCCCAGAAATTTCACCTTAGAAAAATCAAAGCAAGAATTATCTAAAAATAGAATGATTCGATCGGTAACCGAAGGTCGACCAGGAACGGCGATGATGCCTTGGAAAAACATTCTAACTCGAGTTGAGATTCTATCTGTAGTAGGTTACATTAGAAAAAATTTAATGAACGTTAATTCAGACTTAAAGCTCAATTAAAATTAACCATTAAAATTTTTGGTCATTCTCTCCAAATAATCGGTAATATGCTGAGAAATGCCGTTCTGGACCTCTTGATGAAGCTCTAAGAAGGCGATACCGATATCATATAAACCGTTTTCGATATTTTCTACGCGCACAACGGTGCCTATAAGTAAAAATGGAGATTCCGCTTCGCCGATAACAACGCTAAGTTTCACTTTACAACCTATTTCTAATGGAAACTCATTTTCGAATAAAATTCCCGCCATGCTCAAGTTTTTACTTTTGGAAATTATATCTGGAGTTTCTTGAGAACCTAGAATTTCAACTTTTACAGACTCTCCAAAATTAATCCTTAAGTAACGCCGTTTATCTTGGGAATAAAGTGCAATATTATTTTTTCCCGCTGCTTTAGCTTGATAAAGCGCTTTATCAGAAAACTCAAGCAACTTAATAGGATCTTGCGAATCAACTGGGCAACAAGCCAACCCACCGCTTAACGTAATCTCTAAAACATTTTCATCATAGGGTATTCTTTGATCGCTAACTTTTCTTCTAATTCTCTCCCCTAAAACCAAAGCGCTTATTTTTTCCGTTGCCGGTAAAATTAAAACCATCTCTTCGCCGCCATATCTACCGGCAATATCTTCTGTTCTTTTTTCGTCTAAAATTATTTTGGCAACCCTTTTCAAAACGGCGTCTCCAGCTAAATGTCCATAAACGTCGTTTAGTTTTTTAAAATTATCTAAATCAAAAAATAAAATAGAAAGAGAATCCCCATATCTTTTTGCTCGGGCTATTTCACGGTCAATCCCTTCTTCTAAAGAACGTCGATTGACTAAACCGGTTAAACCGTCATATTTTGAAGAATGAGAAGTTTCTTCAAAAAGTTGAATCTCGATTACTTTAGGATTTTTTAAAGCCTTTTTTTCCGTTAAAAAATAATCGCAAAGAGCTGTTCGCAGATGAACGTTGCGATCTAAAGCCGAAGCCATAGCTCGTCGCCTTTCTACAATTTTCTTCCAATGATCTGTGGATTCTTCAATAGAAAACTCTAGGTGAGTCAACACATGAAGAGCAACTCTAATTGCCTCTTCTCCATGCTCGTCAGACAACTTTGGTAAAGCCAAAATAAATTTTTCGTCTTCATCCGCAAAATCGTCTAATAATTTTAAAACTTTTTCTCTTAACACACTCACGCGCTTTACCTTCTTTGCCTCTTTAAGTAAATTTCAAAAATATTCTAAGTTTTTTAAACTTTTTAATTCAACGGAAGAAGAAAGAGCCGCTTCCCCTATTGCGCTTAGACGGTTTCCTACAACGTTCAAATAAGTCAAATTTGGAAGATTTTTTGAATTAGCCAAATAATCGGCCCCTTCGTCCCCTATTAAATTCAGAGCTAGCGTTAATTCTTTTAAATTGGACAAGGTCTTAGATCGCGAAAGGGCCTTGGCTCCAGGAGCCTCAATCCAGTTATTACAATCTAGATGAAGAACTTCTAATTTATTTAATGTTTTTGAATTTCCTAGCGCTTCCGCCCCTTCGTCCAAAGCTCCATTATTACTCAATACCAACTGTTTTAAATTGCTAAATCGAGAACTCGACGCTATCGCCTTAACGCCCTCTGGACCAAGTTGATTCTCGCTGACATCTAAATATTCAATATTTTTTATATTATCCGTTTTGATAAATTCCTTAATCCCATCGGCTCGGAAATCATTATTTTCAATCGTTAATTTCTTTAATTTGACTATAGAAGTTGAATTTGCAAGCGCAATCGCGCTATCGGCTGTCAGCCCATTTCTACGTAATTTAAGCTCTTCTAAATTATTAAAGTTAGGAGATTCTGCCAGAAATTCTATACCTTGGTCGTCTAATCGATTATCTTCTAAATTCAAAGAAGTAATCGAAGCTAAATTAGGAGCGTTAGAAAAAGCTTCAATACTTTTGTGAGTGAAATCGTTCCCACCTAAGTAAAGACTAGTTAATTTTTTACCAGAAAAAGACTCGGCAAAAGACTGCAAACCATCATCGCCAATCCCTGTATCAGTTAAATCTAAACTTTCTAAATTAACCAATTTTTCTGATTGACCAATCGCCTTTGCCCCAAAAGACTCAATCCGATTATGGCTTAAATCCAAAGTCCTTATATTGATCATTAGAGGAGCAATTGTAAGAGCTTTACTCCCTACAGGTCCAATTTCATTTCCTGAAAGCTTTAGGGAATTTAATGATTTTAAGTTGGAGGAATGCGAAATTAGAAAAATGCCCTCGTCTCCTAAATTGTTATTCGCAAGGAGAAGAGTTTCAATATTTGTTAAAAAAGGGCAATTAGCTAAAAGCGCCGCGCCTTGATCATCCAAACCTGTTCGACTTAAATCCAAATACTTAATACCGGATAAAGAAGAATCCTCAGTAAAAAGCTTAACTTCTTCAAGGGACAGCTTTTGATCTTTCAACTCAAAACGAGAAGAATCTTTTGGAAAATAAAAACTGGTTCTCATCAGTCCTTAAGTAAATACTAAAATCTTTTAAATTTTAATAACATTCAATATAAATTTAATGCAAAAGCATTATAACAAGATTGAACGAAAGACAATACATTTCAAGTTGAGTTACTCCAAAACTATTCTTTTTCAAAATCTAGAAGCAACTCTACCAAATCATTTCCCGCTTTTTTACCAGCAAAAGAAAAAGCGTTTACAGCAGATATCTTTTTCGTGTTTCCCAAAGCCTTAGCCATAACAGGAACAACTCCCGCTAAACTTCCATCATTAGTATGGGTAACCGTCAAACTACCTTCAGCATAATACACATAATTTTCAATGACAAAACCGCTCTCCCGAGAAATAATTTTTCCACTAATACGATAAGCAGGCTGCGCTTCGTCTACCGTAAATCCTTTCTGACCTAAAATTGCAGAAAGTTTGGACAGAAAAGCTCCGGCAACGCTCTCTGTTTCAGGAAAACTTAAATTAATTGATAATTTGCGACGCGCCGAGGAAACAATCCGAAGCTTTTCTTTTAAATGAATAAACAACTCGCGGCTGTTTGCAAATTCCCCAAAATTTGGAGAAACTACTCCTTGGATTGGCTCAAGCAATTCTACAGCTTGTTTTAATAACACCGAAGCGGATTTATTATCGTTTAGTTTGATCGCTTGTAAAGCTCTTGAATAGATTCCGTAGGACGCTTCCGCTTTGGCTAGGTTATCTCTTTCTTGCCGTGCAAGCTCTTCCCTAAGACGCGATTTAGAAACCCTAACTAACGCATAAACATCAAATAAAGAATCGCGCTCATTAACAGACCATTCGACAACGTCAGCCTCTTTAATTTGAGCGTCGCTTTTCGCTGAAATTTGAACTTCTAAGCGTTGCTCAATCTCATTTACAATTTGTTGAGAAGACGTTTTGATTCTTGTTCCAAGGTAGTTTGCTATTTTCCCTAAGGCGTCTTTTAGCGCCATTTCTTGACCTTCTTGAGATGTTTTTGCCCCGCTCGCCGCTCCTACAAAATATAAGCCATTAGAATCTTTAGGCGATTGCAAAACCCAATCAGGTCGTGAGGAGCCTATCGTAGCGCAAGCTCCTAAAAACGCAAATAAGACAACCGAAGTGAATAAACGCACAATACTTCCTTTAAAAGATCTCCGATAAGTTTTATTCAAAAACACTTAAAACCCAAAAAGTCTCTTTTCTTTAATTTTACGAAGTTCTTTTTCTTCGCTCCAGTCTAGCAATCCCTCTTCTAAATTTAATAAACTTAGAGTCATCTTGTAGTAAACGTCTTTACCGTCGCTATTTGAATTTGAAATACTAACAATTTCTCCAAACAAATGAAATTTGGGACCTTTCATCTTTCCAATTTTGAGCTTTGCATTTTCATCCATAAACGCTCCTAAACCATCAGGGTCGTTTTGGTCCTTAAATTCATTTAACTGATCCTCCCGGGCATAGCCCTCTTTTTTATCGGCTACAAAACGAACTTTTCTGCTCTTTACAAGAGCGGTTCTTACTTTATCTGTTATAGCCTTGGTATCAATGTGTTCTGAGGTTTTATTTTTTAACTCTGTTATACGAATAATTGGTTTTTCTTTCCCTTTAAAGATATCGGTATCAATTAAAGACTGAGCCATTCTTTCCGCCAACATTTGCAAATCGTTTGGATTAAACGAAAGCGCTGGATTATCTCTTACTTCGGCAGGTTCAACATATTTAGATTTAGCGGCGCAACCCGAGAAAATACTAAAAGCTAATACAATTACAATCATGATTTGCACGACTTTGCCAAGGTTCATTTTAAATTCTCCTAAACCAAATAAAATTACGTGAATACCTGTTAAATCTTGATTATCAATAGATTCTCATTATTTTCGCGGAAATTTATGATAATACAATTTGACATCATTATCAAAAACTCGAGCAAACGCGACAGTTATTTTATCAGCTTCTATCGGAATTACAGTCTCTTTGGGTATCTTTCTTCCTTCAACGGTTATGGAAAGTTTCGCCTTTTCAGTATCGTATCTTTTAGATAAAAAAAGAATATTCCCTGGAAGAAGCGTCCATGCTCTAATATCAGCTCGCTGAAAAGCTATATTAAAAATAGAAGCCAAAATAGCTCCCCCTTCTCCTAATTCTTTTCGCAAATGATAATCTTTGACCACTTGAACGGCTAATCGCATCATCGCTTTGGCGGCTAAATAAGGCAACTCTTCCTCGTATTGTTTTAGGGCTAATGCATTAATATTTGTTAACGAAGAAGGACTCACAATAGAGCTATTATCAGTAGAAGATAATTTAATATTTATTTCCTTAGGCTTCTGAGGCACCAAACGCGCTATAGAAACATGGTTTATTGCGCCAGTAAATGGATTGCTAAATGTTAATGAACGGCTTTGCTTTTCAGGAGCGAATTCTTTAAAAACAAATAAGTAAAAATTATCGCTTTTTGCGAAGGAATTAGTGTCCTTCTCCGTTATCTCTTTTACTTTTCTTACAAACGGATTATCCGTAATTTCTACGGCGCGTTTTAAAGGCGGCAACGCGTTACCAGATTCGCCATTTAATTGAAACGTTAAGGAGGATAAAATTTCAGTAAAAGCATTTTCGTAAGAACTACGAACCGTTTGAATAAGCCCTTTTTCCGATGGAGACAAACTCGCTCGATTAATAAGCCTATCGGCGGAAAACATTTCGATAAACTTTGATTCAGAAATTTGGGATTTTGACTCTACACGGTCAAATAACGAATGTAACCTATTCTCATACTTTTGTTTTAATTCGATAAGCTCGCTGTCCGATTTTTTGAAAATATTTTTTTGGAGAATATAAGCGCGCTCAACTTCTACTCGCGCTCCAGTAGGGTCGCCCAGCATCAAAAAATTAATAATCTTAATTGAATGCAAAAAAACTTTTTCGTAATCGTCTAATTGGTAATCGCCAAGACCTTCAGTCAAGCTACTTTCTGCAACTTCTAAAAAAATTTTAGACAAACTTACTTTCGCTCGATCTTCCTCCGCTTGATAATATCTATAAACTTCTTCAAGGATTTCATTACTTTCTCGAAATTTCCCTTGATAAGAATAAGCTACTCCTAATTCTAATAAAAGAATAGGATCTGCATCGCTATTAACAACTTTTTTCGAACCATTTTTCCCTGAAAAAACCTCTCTTTCCAGAGATAACAAAGAATTTTTTGGGCGATTAAATCCTGATTTAATCGCTCTCATATCTATTGGCTTTAATGAAGCGCAACCAACGAAAATAAAAACAAAAACAGATATTAACACCTGAATGATTTTATAATTATTGCCGCTAGGGCTAACGGGGGATATCATATCTGGCGCAATAAGAAAAAACAGAAAAAGTCGCTTTGCTTAAAATGAGCTAAAAATCGCTAAATATGGTAATCGCCATATTCATTGTCGCGTTCATTTTCATCCCAGTGTTTTAAGAAATGACGCCAATCTTGAAGAGAAAAAGTTTTTCTAGTTTGAGGATTTCTTAAATCAAAATATCTACTACCCATGTAAGTCGCTCGATCATATTGTTCAATCCCAATCTCGGTCCATTCAATTCCTTGTTCTTCGGCTTCCTTACGATACTTCTGCGTTTGTTCCGAATTTTGGAATTCAACAATTATCTTCGTCCCATCGTCTGGCTCTTTAAAAACTGTTAAACGTCGTTTTGATTCCATAATAGCTTCTGCACTCGTTCAATAAACTTCTTGTTCTAGAATTGAACCCAATAAAAAATTAGCGCGATCTCCAATTTTCCGTTTTGGATGCAAAAATATTATATTCTTGAAACTCAAGCGGTTTCAAGGCCTCTGGATATACAACCTCAACAAACTTTGCCGAAGCGGGAGAATTTTGATGAAGCTTTAAACCCACTTCATCCTCAAAAACAATGATATGAAAAAATCTTGTCGGATCCAAAATCTCTTGGTTTGCAAGATAGAAAAGAGTTTTAGGTTCATTTTTTTGAACGTAATTCACTAAGGCATTTACGGCTTGGACACACTTTTCCAAAGCTTCTGGTCGCACTTGGTACTTTGCTGTTATATGAATTAACATAAAGTAATAGAAATAAAATTTAATCTAAGAATTTTAAACTATTTAAACAAAAAGTTTTAACATTAAAACGGCGTGAGAATAATAATGGAATAATTTAGATCGGACTTTATAAACTTTACCTAATCAACTTCGCGTTCCTGTTGAGTGGCTTCATCGGCTTGGGCTTTTTGAAATTCTTCCATCGCTTGAGGAGAGATAGTCACTCTATCTCTTTGGTTTTGGACACTTTTTACACTTGATTGCTTATTGCGTTCTGCGATTACACTTTGCGTTTGGTACGCTTTAAAAATTTTACCTGAAAATGTAACTGAAAAATCCATGAACGCCCTAACAATTTAGGATTATCAAAAAGGCGTCGCAGAAAAATTAATACAACCTTAAAGCCCTCGTTCAAAAATTAACTATCGTTTATCTTTTTATGAGGAAAAGAATAACCTCATGAAAAGTTAGAACTTTGTGGAAGTCTTCAATTTTTGGAAACGCCTAGTGTCAAATTTTTGGATATTGATTTTATTGTAATATATGAAATCAAATTGCCCAACTAAAAAAATTTCAATTTGTTACATGCAGTTAAAAATTCAACTGAGGGCACAAGGATATTTCGGCTACTTTTGTCGACGAATAAAAAATATTAGGAATATTTTTTAGACAGTGAGAACGGATAAAATATTTGCATCAAAGGAAGGTTTTTCGATTAAAAATTGGCAATCGAAAAGATCGCTCATTAGAAAACAGGTTGCTCGTCTTAACAAAAAATTATTATCAGATTTACTTTTTTTCAATAGAGTCAAAAGCTTCTAATACAAAACCTTTAAGCTCTCTTCTCTTTTGTGAATCTCCACTTAATAAAACTTTAAAAAACATTTCTGCTACTTTTTGCTCCCCTTGATCTAATTGATTAAACAACGACCAAAGATGAGAATCACTTTTCCTATCTTCTTGTTTTTCAACATCTTCATAAAGAAGATCTAAAACCGATTTATTCGCTAGTTTCGCATATTTTTCCAAAATAGAAATATCAACTTTTTGTTCACCATTCTCTATTTTGCTCACTGAAGACGACCTTTTCAGTCCAATCTTGACCGCTAAGTCAGCTTGGGAAAGCCCTAAAACAGTTTTGCGAAACTTTTTTAGACGACCGCCAATTTCTTCATTGTCTTCATTTTTTCTCATAATTTTTCTTGATTATAAAATTTTTATTGATTTTTTTCTAATTTAGAATAAAATAAAAGTACTAATCGGTAAAAATATTCCAGTCAAAAAGCTATTTAATCATATATGGAATAAGTAAAATTTTAACCTATGCATTATTGCATAAAAAATTTAAGCCGAAAACAAATTTAGCTCCTTTGCCGTCCGCCTCTAAACTCAAATAGAAAATTATTCTAAAAAAGAAAATTTTTGAAAAAAGCTATAGTTTTGTTCGTTTTACTCATTTCAAGTCTCTAGATTTTCCAAGCGAGTAAAACCAACGAATATAAACAAAAACTTAAAAGAGAATTTATTTATTCGATGAGGAAAAAATGGGAAGAGTAGTTAATTTATATGTAAATGGGGTAAACACTACCAAAGAAAAAGCAGACGAATCCATTAAAAGGCTCACCGGGCTTATAGGCGAACCCATAGAACCATTTTACAACGAAACCAGCGGACTCTTGGCAGACGTCACCTTTGAAGTAATTCCTGGATGGATTACAGGTCCCACCTCAATTGCCGATCAACTTCATTCGAAACTGGATGAAATAATTCAAAAAGAATATTACAGCTTAGATCGAGACGATGAAAGTGAATTGCTCGTTGGTAATGAAATAGTCGATACAATACGTATTTTTTGCCACAGTCAAGGAGGATTAATCACCGCAAATGCAATTAGTCTACTTGCAGAAGCTAATAGAAAAATAATTGAGGTTTGATATGCCCCTAGAATTGTAGACAGCTTGTAAGGTAAAAATGAAGTAAT
>JAYOZP010000008.1:0-70301 GCA_038154245.1 Nitrospinales bacterium
TAGCCGTAGCTACACCAGCGCTCACTTGCAAGAACTTTCTTCGGTTCAACCTCATAAAATGAACCTCCTTGGTTGATGGACTAATAAATTAGCCCATGATTAATTAGGTTAACCCCTAACCAACATGTGAGCCAGACCCATAAAGAGCCTTAGCATTTTTTTTCAAATAGCCGAACAACGACATTTGAAATCCAACAAAAAACAAAGCAAAAAAAATCAAAAAACAGCGACCTTATTTGCTAAACAAACTTCCTAACAGCTACATCTTGACATCCACAGGAACAATACCTAAGGCAACGGAAACCTTAGTAAAACGGGGCATCAAGACGTTTCAAAACTTTAACAGAGCTCCCCGCCAAAGACGGGGAGGGAGGGCAAGTCCACAGCTCTGTGAAAATTCTGAAACGTAAGCGTATTCATACCTCTAAAGAACGAAGCTTAAAAACCTCGAAATCGCTAAGCTTATATCCGAAAAATCCTCTTTTATGCGCTTATACGGTTATATTCCATTCTGGAGCGTTCGCACTTTATCTAATGGAGTAAAGACTGTCAAGGATTTCAAACAAACAAGAAATTTACCAACATAAGAAAATCGATATTAAAAAAACGCTCGAATAGAAAAATGAAGGCCTTAAATCAACCTAAAATCGACATAACATAGGAAATATCCTATAAAATATAATCTAAATACCAATACAACTAAAGGAATAATCCTATTGAAGATATTAAACTCAGGCACGAATCGGTGAAAAACATGGGAAAACCCATAATATTCATAGGATAAAACTTACCATTAGACCTCAAATTAATATCAGAACTCTGAATTCTTATATCGGATATCGACATTTCAATGGTTTAATATTTTTTTAATCGTTAACAGCTCTTAAAGATTCTAAAAAAATTGAACCCATAATTTAAAATTAATTATCCGATAACAAATAACTCGATAATAATTTCTAAAATTATAAAGAGTCGTTTTCGGAAACTATGTTCAATGTAGCCGCTTAATCGAAAAATGGGGCCAAGGAAATCTCCTTGATACAGATAAATCAAATATGCTAAAATTCGGGAACGCACAATTGTGTCATTTTTGACGTTTAATTTAATTCGCACGTTTCCGGACCGACCTGGGGTGGCCCTTTTGGGTTCCAGTTTTGGGAAGATGGAAACGGAGGCAAACCCAATTTTTGTATGGAGATTTTAGTTAATGCCTGAAATTACAATGAAAAAGCTTTTGGAGTCCGGAGTCCACTTTGGTCATCAGACCAATCGTTGGAACCCAATAATGAAAAAATACATTTACGGAGCCCGAAATGGGATTTATATCGTAGACCTCCAAAAAACTTTAAAGAAATTCCGGGAAGCGGAAGATTACATTAAAGGATTGGCAGAAGATGGGAAGAAAATCCTTTTTGTAGCCACAAAGAGACAAGCTCAAGACTTAATTGCAAGTCAAGCCGAACGATGTGGAATGTTTTATGTAAATCAAAGATGGCTTGGCGGTACTTTGACGAACTTTTCCACCATTAAGAAAAGTATTGATCGTTTAAAAGAACTTGAGCAAATGGAAGCAGACAATAAATTTGAATTGCTTCATAAAAAGGAAGCGGTCCAAAAACGAAAAGAAATCCAAAAACTCAACAAATTTCTTTCTGGCATTAAAAAAATGACTCGGTTGCCCGACGCCATTTTTATTATCGATACCCGAAAAGAAAGAATCGCTTTAGCCGAAGCAAAGAAGTTAGGAATTAAAGTAATCGCTTTAGTGGATACCAATTGCGATCCTACTGGCATAGACTTTCCAATTCCAGGCAATGACGACGCTATTCGTTCTATCCGACTTTTTACAGAAAGGATCGCAGAACTTTTGTTAAAAGGTCAGAACTTGCCGGATCCAATGGCTGATAATAATGAGGAATCTGATGCAGCTATTCCTTCAGAAGAAAATGCCGAGCCGGTAGCCAATTAAGAGAATTTCAAATAAAAACGCAGAGCTTCGTTTTAAACTAAAAAGTTAAACGAAGCTCGCGTAATCAATAATTTGAAAACTTGGAACACCCTTAAGTAAATCATAAATTTAAGCCTATTTTTGACGACTTTAAGGTTCCGCTCTATTTTCTTTAGGTTTTATAACTCGCTAAGAAGATACCGCTTGCCAAGTTCTACCTCTTAATTAAATCGAAACTAAAAGTTAAAAAACCAACGCCGAACAATTCGGCTGAACAGTAAAGAAGAGGAATCTGATGGAAATTACCGCAACAATGGTTAAAGAACTTCGAGAAAAATCTGGTGCTGGCATTATGGAATGCAAGCAAGCCCTGAAAGAAAACGAAGGAGATATTGAAGGGGCAATCACTTTTTTGCGAAAAAAAGGATTAGCCAAGGCTGATAAGAAAGGCGACAGGGAAGCTTCGGAAGGAGCTATTGGAACCTACATACACGCCGGCGCAAAGGTTGGCGTAATGGTTAAATTGCATTGCGAAACAGATTTTGTCGCCAACACTCAGGACTTTAAAGATTTAATCAAAGATATTGGAATGCACGTTGCCGCATCTAAACCAAGATTCATCTCAAGAGAACAAGTTACCGATGAAATTTTGGAAAAAGAAAAAGAAATATTCGCCCATCAAGCTCGAGAATCTGGAAAACCAGAGAAAATTATCGATAAAATTGTCAGCGGAAAAATGGAAAAGTTTTACGAAGAAAATTGTTTGCTGGATCAAGCCTTTGTAAAAGATCCAGAAAGCTCTGTACAAGACGTAATTAAACAAAAAATTGCTAAACTGGGGGAAAATATCATCGTTGGAGACTTTACCCGATTCGAAATTGGTGGTTGATAAAGAAACGAAAGCCCAAAAGTCAATATACCGCAGAGTCCTGTTAAAGCTCAGTGGAGAAATTCTTGCCGAGCAAGACGGGGCTTTCGGTATTGATCAAGAAGCGCTTGAAGGAATTGCCTCTGAAATTATAGAAGCTAAAAACTTAGGAGTCGAAATTGCCATTGTAATTGGCGGTGGAAATATTCTAAGAGGGGCTACCTTTAGCGCCCTTGGAATGGAACGCGTAACCGCCGACCATATGGGAATGCTGGCGACAGTTATAAATGCCTTGGCTTTACAACACGCTTTGGAGAGCTCTGGTATTTCAACTCGCGTTCAAACAGCTTTAGAGATACACAAATTAGCGGAACCTTATATTCGGCGCCGCGCAGTTCGCCATCTTCAAAAGGGAAGAGTCGTGATATTTGCGGCTGGTACGGGAAATCCTTATTTTACTACCGACACCGCCGCTTCTTTACGCGCTGTCGAAGTTGAGGCGGAGGTTATTTTTAAAGCAACAAAGGTCGATGGAGTTTATTCGGCTGACCCTATGAAGGATGCCAGCGCAGTAAAATACGATTCTTTGTCTTATATTGAAGTTTTGCAAAAAGGATTGAAGGTAATGGATTCCACCTCTGTTTCTCTTTGCATGGATAATAAAATGCCGCTTGTCGTTTTTAACGTCCGCCAAAAAGGAAGCATAAAAAGAGTATTACTTGGCGAAAAAATTGGCACCGTTGTGGGAGTATAATTTATGATCGACGCCTATATCGAAGAAGCCTCAACTAAAATGCAGCAATCCATTTCCCATCTTCAAAAGGAGTTGGGGAAACTAAGAACTGGACAAGCTTCTTTAGCGCTTATTGACGACCTAAAGGTTGATTATTACGGCAACCCAACTCCAATAGCTCAGGTTGGCACTCTTGGAGTTCCGGATAGCCAAACTATTACTATACAACCCTGGGACTCTTCGGTTCTAAAAGATATCGAAAAATGTATTCAAGCTTCCGACTTAGGATTAACTCCTAATAATGATGGAAAACTAATAAGATTGAATATTCCCCCTCTTACTGGAGAAAGACGTCAACAATTAGTAAAAATTCTCAAAAAAATCGTCGAAGAAGGTAAAGTAGCCGCCAGAAATATCAGGCGAGATTATAACGATAAGATTAAAGGCTTGGAAAAAGAAAGTTATTCCAAAGATGATTGCAAAAAAGGTCAGGATAAATTGCAGGAAAAAACTGATAAAATAATTGCCGAAATGGAAAAACTTGGAGCGACTAAAGAAAAAGATATTCTAGATGTTTAAAAAAAATTTAAATCTAAAAAATTTTAACTAATATTTTCAGCATAGAAGACTCAGTTATAAAAGACTCCCTTAGTTCTTAAAAATCATTATATAATTGGGTTAATTGACGCGAACCATATCTTCAATATATAACTAATAATCCCAAAGACTAAATGTCCTCTACCCAACCCGAATTACTTGAAAAGATTGATCGGGCACGGTTGCCCAGACATGTGGCCGTTATTATGGACGGTAATGGTCGTTGGGCAAAGAAAAATCTGTTGGCCCGAGTGCAAGGACACCGGGAGGGCGTGAAAACCGTCGACCGAATTGTTACCCTCAGTTGTAAGTTAAATTTAGAAGCCCTTACCCTTTATTCTTTTTCCGACGAAAACTGGAACCGACCCGATGCGGAAATAAAAGCTCTTCTTAAAATACTCGACCAATACCTAAGAAAAGAATTAGAGCGAATGCAAAAAGAAAATATTCGCTTTAACACCATTGGCCGCATTGAAGAGTTCCCCAACCCTATTCAAGAATTAATTGCGGACGTAAAAAACCAAACTAAAGGGAACACAGGACTGGTTCTAACTCTAGCTCTAAGCTACGGCAGCCAACAAGAAATCTTAGATACCGTTAGAAAAATAGCGTTTAAAGTTAGCGAGGGTAGTTTGCGCCCCGAAGATATCGATTCGGACCTTTTTAAAAGTTTTCTATACACCCGCGACCTCCCGAATCCAGATTTACTGATTCGAACTAGCGGCGAAAGGCGAATCAGCAATTTCCTACTCTATCAAATCGCATATACCGAACTTCATTACACCGACGTTTTTTGGCCAGATTTTAGTGAAAATGATTTTTTAAATGCCTTAATTGAATACCAAGGTCGCGAAAGACGATTCGGTAAAACTCAAGAACAAATATTAAAAGAAAGTTCCTTGATGAAATCGGCAAATGCATAATCATTGGAACGTTCCGGACGACGTCGTTTTGATTTGGTAGATATGTCTCCTAAAAGTTCATTTCGCATTGTGTATTACCGTTTTCTTGAGGTCGTTAAGAGGTCGAGCTTTTGAAACGCGTTTTAAGCGGGGTGGTTTTTCTCCCGATTTTTTTTGCTATCGTTTATTGGGCTCCTCCCTACGTTTTTTTTCTATTAGCCGCTACCGCTTCTGTTATTGGTTGCTATGAGTTTTTTCAAATGGCTTCCCATATGGGAGTTCACGGATTTCATAAAACCGGCATGGTCATGTCTTTTCTATTATGCCTTGGTTTTTATTTTGATCCTGGCTTAGCCTTCCCCATAATTTGCTTATCTCTTTTAGCCGCTTGCTTAACTTGGCTTATTACCGAAAAAAATATTAAAGTCGCAGCGGACCAGATTGCCTACACCCTTTTTGGAATAATCTTTGTCGCCGGGTTGCTGGGGCATTTTATTTTAATTAGAAACCTAGAAGCAGGAAGAGCTCTTATTTTTTTTAGTATCGCCATCGTTTGGGCGGGCGACACCGCCGCATACTATGGAGGTAGAGCATTTGGTAAAAGACCTTTGGCCTACATAGTCAGCCCAAAAAAAACTGTGGAAGGATCTTTTTTTGGCCTATTAGGAAGTCTTCTAGCCGGACTCATAGCTAATTTAGTATTTACCATCGATATCCCTCTAAACCATTGTTTGATTATGGCGTTATTTTGCGGTATGATCGGACAATTCGGGGATTTAACCGAATCTATGATGAAACGAAACGCTGGAGTAAAAGATTCCGGTCAATTAATACCGGGTCACGGTGGGATTTTGGATCGCGTAGATGGCTTAATGTTTGGCGGACCTTTTTTCTACTATTACTACACGTATATAGTTGGTTAATCTCCCTCTAACCGTTGGCTCTTTCTTTTAAAGCCGACGATAATCATTTCCAAGAAACCGGAAAATCGCTATGAAAAAGATTTCCGTCCTCGGCTCCACCGGGTCGATAGGGGTTAATACTCTCGATGTTGCGAAGAGAAACCCTAACCAATTTAAAATAATTGCTCTAGCTGGCGGCAGCAATATAGAAGTTCTAGCCGATCAAATAAATGAATTCCAGCCTAAGCTTGTATCCGTTTTAAATTCTGAAAATATTGATCCTCTAAAAAAAGCTATCAAAGGAACTTCTCCGGAAATTTTGGCCGGGGAAGAAGGAGCGATTGCAGTCGCATCGATGGATGATGTAGATATGGTTGTTTCCGCGATTGTTGGAGGGGCTGGTTTGGCTCCAACTTTTGCAGCAATTCAAAACGGTAAAGACATCGCTTTAGCAAATAAAGAAACGCTTGTCATTGCGGGCGAAGTTGTTCTAAAAGCGGCTAAGGGAAAATGTGAAATTATTCCCGTCGATAGCGAACACAGCGCAATTCTTCAAGCTCTAAACGGAGAAAACCAAAAACGCATCAAAAAAATAATCTTAACCGCTTCTGGCGGACCGTTTCGTACATACACTTTAGACCAGATGGAAGAAATCACGGTCAGTCAAGCGCTTAATCATCCCAATTGGTCTATGGGAGCGAAAATCACGATTGATTCCGCTACCATGATGAACAAAGGCTTGGAATACATCGAAGCTAAATGGCTTTTTGGTCTTGATACCCCGGTGGAAATTGTCGTCCACCCACAGAGCATAATCCATTCTATGGTGGAATTTACGGACACATCCATAATGGCTCAATTAGGTCTCCCAGATATGCGAGTGCCAATTGCTTACGCTATGTCTTATCCAGATCGCTTTGAAGCGGATCTTCCATCCTTAGATTTTGCTCAATTATCTCGGTTGGATTTCGAAGCTCCCGATTTCGAAAAATTTCCATGTCTTAAACTAGCGTTCCGCGCTTTGGAAACCGGTCACACCATGCCCGCAATCCTAAACGCCGCAAACGAAATCGCCGTTCAAGGATTTTTAGACGAAAGAATCGCTTTTAAAGAAATTCCAGAAATCATCAAATCCACGATGGACAACCACCAATGCAAACCCGTTAATAACATCGACGACGTTTTAGAAGCGGACCGATGGGCGCGAGAAGAAGCGACTAAACTTTTAGCGGTGCCTCATTAATCGATTAGTTCATGTTTAGAATTGGCAACGGATACGACGTTCACCGACTAGTTTCAGGACGAAAACTAATTATCGGAGGAGTTGAAATTCCTCATTCTTTGGGTCTGGACGGCCATTCCGACGCCGACGTTTTACTTCACGCCATTTGCGACGCTTTGCTTGGAGCCTGCGGAGCAGGGGACATTGGCCAATACTTCCCAGACACAGATCCCCAATGGAAGGGCGTTTCCAGCGTTCTTCTTCTAGAAAAAGTTGGAGACATCTGCAATGAAAAAGGATTTAAGATTTCCAACATAGATTCCATCGTCGTTGCCCAAAAACCCAAATTATCGCCTCACATGCAATCGATGAAATACAATATTAGAACTGCATTAGGCCTGGACGAAGACCGGGTAAACGTTAAAGCGACAACCACGGAAAAATTAGGTTTTGAAGGAAACGAGGAAGGTATTTCGGCGCACGCAATTGCGTTGTTAGAAAAAAATTCAAACGAATTCTAAAATCATTCCATCTCCCTGCGGCCTTCGAGGGATTTTAATAAAGTAACAGGATCTGCGTACTCCAGATCGGCCCCCACAGGCAAACCGCGCGCGATACGAGTGACCTTCACTCCCAACGGTTTTAATATCCGGGCAAGATAAACCGCAGTCGATTCGCCTTCCATATTCGGATTGGTGGCCACAATCACTTCTTTAACGCCGCCCGCTTCAATTCTTAATTTCAAAGCGTCAATTGTAAGATCGTCTGGACCGATTCCATCTAAAGGAGAAATAGCGCCCATCAAAACATGGTAAGTACCGCGATACTCGCCAACATTTTCTAAAACAAAAACATCGTAAGGTTCCTCCACAACACATATCGAATCAGAAACTCGGGAAGGATCGGAACAAACATTACAAGTTTCGTTTTCTGAAATTCCATGACAAATAGCGCATAGAATAATCTTCTCTTTTACGTTCATTATGGACTTTGCCAAACGCTCGGTCTGATCTTTTGATCTGCGCATCAAAAAAAACGACAGTCTTTCAGCCGTTTTCTGGCCTATTCCAGGCAACTTTTTGAGTTCAGTGATGAGTTCCGAAACCGATTCTGGGCGTTTCACAAATTAGGTAGGAAGGAAAAAGGGATTATTCGACTAATGCGAAACTTAGCTGAACAATCCAGGGATTTTTAGGCCGCCGGTTAATTTAGACATTTCGGCTTGGGATAATTCTTTTACTTTTCTGTTCGCTTCATTGACCGCTCCAATAATTAAATCTTCCAAAACTTCGCGATCCTGCATGTTGATCAACTCATCGTCTATCTTAACCGACAAAATTTCGTTGAGACCGTTAGCCGTAACGCTGACCATACCGCCGCCGACGGAAACTTCTACTTTTTTTTGACCAAGTTCGTTTTGGACCTCGGCCATTTTTGCTTGCATCTCTTGGGCCTGCTTAAAAATACCGCCCAAACCTTTATTCAACATCTTAAATCCAATTTAAAATTTGTAGGCTTATCGAATAACCTTACCGCCAAAAATATCCAGAGCGTCTTGGATGATCTGAATATCGTTTTGGTAACTACCTCCATTATATTCCTTTAATTCGCCGTTGTCCCCATCAATATTTGGGGTCGCTACGGGTTCTTCAACTTTTAGAGTTTTTTTTTCAACCAACTCAAGGTTAATCGCAGATCCAAAAAACTTACCCACAGATTCTTTAATCAAATCAAAATTAGAAGGGTCTTTAATTCGTTGAAAGGTCATCGAGTCGCCCACGTTGATAGTAAGCTTAGCGGGAGATTCGAATTCAGCTCGGCAGGAACCTAAATAAAGTTTAAAATTCGGCTTCTTTTTACAAACATCGGCAACAGCTTCGCGCCATCTCGATTCCCAATCGTCAATTTTTGGGGCCGACTTAAGCGATTCCGCAGGCTCTTCGACTCTATCGGCCACAGGCTCGGACTTAATCTCCGCCGGTTCAGAGTTTGGCTGAGATGGAACCGGTTTCGCTGGCGGTTGACTTACCGGCGCAGTCTGAACGCTTGGCGCTGGAGAGGGCAAATCATCTTCCATTTGATTAATCTGCTCGATCATTGCTCCAATATCGTGGTAAGGCCGGACGTCTGTTAAACGAATCGCCGCCATTTCGAATATGAGTTGTGGCAACGGACT
Source organism: Nitrospinales bacterium (assembly GCA_038154245.1). GTDB lineage: Bacteria > Nitrospinota > Nitrospinia > Nitrospinales > JAJDAT01 > JAJDAT01. The sequence continues at coordinate 9,349 of JAYOZP010000008.1, forward strand.
TCGCCGCATATCTTCTTCCGCTTTAGCCAAAACCGAGAACGCTTGTCGGAGTCGGTCCGTTTCCAATTTCTCGGCGAGCGCTTTAACCTCGGAAGTGTCGCGACCCGAAGCGTTAGACAAAATCTCCGCTTTTGCGCCGGATTGTATCAAAATCAAATCTCGCACAAATTCCATCAGGTCGCGGCAAAAAATATTGAGATCTTTTCCCGACCGAACGATTTCTTGAATCTGCTCGATCAAACCCGGAGCGTTGCCATCGGCCAAGTTTTTGCAAAACCTCTCCAAAACATCTTGAGATACCGCTCCTAAAACCGTTTCGACCGCTTCGGAATTGATTTCCGATCCACAAAATGCAATGGCCTGGTCCAAAAAACTCTGCGAGTCGCGCATACTGCCGCCGCCGCTTTTCGCGATTTGTCGTAAACTGGTGGGATCGACCGAAATACCTTCCTCTTTACAAATCAAACCCAACTGCTCGGCAACTTGTTCTCGGGATAGGGCCTTGTATTCAAAACATTGGCACCGGGAAAGGATCGTTTCCGGAATTTTTATCAATTCAGTGGTGGCAAAAATAAAGACCACTTTCGGAGGAGGCTCTTCCAGAGTTTTCAAAAGAGCGTTGAACGCGCTCTTCGAAAGCATGTGAACTTCGTCGATCACATAGACTTTATAGCGACAAGAAGTGGCCGAATATTTCACTTTTTCAATCAGTTCTCGAACTTCGGCGACGCCGTTGTTGGACGCCCCGTCGATTTCCGTAACGTCCATACTGCGTCCCATTTTGATCTCTTCGCAGTTGACGCAATTGTCGCAAGGTTCAACAGCGGGACCTTTTTCACAGTTCAACGCTTTGGCAAATACCCTAGCCGTCGTGGTTTTTCCAACGCCGCGCGCGCCAGAGAATAAGTAGGCGTGCGCTACACGATCAGATTTAATTGCGTTTTGCAGAGTACGGATAATCGGTTCCTGTCCGACCATTTGGGCGAACTTTTGAGGTCGCCATTTAAGAGCGGAAACCTGAAAATCCATAACGGGAAAGAATTCGGGAAGAAAAAACTAAAAAGGATTTATTTTGACTGTTCAAACTTAAAGGCAGAATTGCTGGGGAATCTCACAGCGCACAAAACGGATTGCTGCCGCTGCTTCCTTCCGGACCTGACGGGGTTCACAAAGGTCTCGCCGCGCGAGGCCCAACAAAACTGCCAAATACAGTCAGTCGATTGAATTAGGGACAAATTATCATATCCCGCATCCACAATCTACTGAAAATATTTTGGGGAAGGCTCAACGTTTTGTTTTTGATTTAGGAATTTTCTTTTTAACCCTCTTTAATTCTTTACGAATTGTTTTAGTTTTCATATGTTGGTTACCAAAAGCTCTTTCTAATATTTTTAAAGCTTCTTCATAGAGCGGTTCAGCTTCTGAAAAACGTCCTTGGTCTTTATATAGATTTGCTAAGTTGCCTAGGGAAGTAGCCATCATTGAATGCTCTTCTCCTAATAACTTTTTATCCAATTTTAAAGTTTCCTTAAAGAGCTTTTCAGCTTCTGAATAACGTTTTTGGTTTTTATATAGATTTGCTAAGTTGCCTAGGGAAGTAGCCATCATTGAATGCTCTTCTCCTAATAACTTTTTATCCAATTTTAAAGTTTCCTTAAAGAGCTTTTCAGCTTCTGAATAACGTTTTTGGTTTTTGTAAATTATGTAATGAGGTAGCCACTTTAGGATGCTCTTCTTTCAACAACTTCTTCCTCATTTCTAAAGCTTTTTTATAAAGAGTTTCGGCTTCTGAATATCTTTTTAAGCCCTCATATGAGCTAGCCAAATTATTTAATGAGTCGGAAATATCGACATGCTCTTCGCCATAAATATTTTTCATCATGGTAAAAGCTTCTTTTGCCAGTGGCTTTGCATTTTTATAACGACATTGTAAGTCGTATATTCTGGCTAAATCGTTAAGACTTCGAGCAACATCTTTATGTTGCTTGCCAAAGATATTCTTCCGCATTTGAAGAGAATCTTTTAAAAGCGATTCTGATTTTTCATAATTTCCTTCCCAACTTTCTAAAGCTCCAAAATAATTCAAAGAACGAGCTAATTCCGGATGTTCTCCTAAATAACAATTTTTATTAATATCGTGGGCCTTTTCTAGAAATTTTCTGGATTCTTCATAAACACCTATTTGCATCAAATAATATCCAGTCTGATTACAAATTTGACCCAGTTCAGGAATCTCCAAATCATTATCAGAGGTCAAGTCGGTTAAAGCTTTTACGGAAGGAAATAATTGTCTGCAAAGATACCAGTTTTCGAACTTTTCAGCGTCTGGAAATGCCCCATTCAAAGCTTTAATCGCTTTTTCCGCCCAAGATTTAGGATCTTGTAACCCATCTCGAAAAACTTGTTGTGCCAAACGATGAATGCGCAAAGATTCTCCCCTTTGATTTTCTTTTTGATCATTCGATAATGATTCTCCACTTTGGGTTCTTTTTATTAAAGAAAATTTGCTTGCCTTCGTTATTAACCCATTCCATTTAAATTCGTTTCCAGCAACCTCTTTCAACCTTTGACTTAAATGCTCTTTTCCTTCTTTAAAAATTATTTCTGGAATAGAATCGGCATCAAAAAAAGCGCATAATCGAATTAACTCCCCCGCTTCTGGACTCTCTTTTTCAGTTTTTTCCAGAGACATTGCAAAAACTTGGGCTACCGACTGCGGATAATCTTGCGTTTCGGGTTTTTCTTTTAAAAAATCTTTTCCAAAGGCTTCAAAAAGTTCTAAAAATTTTTCAAGATTTATCCCTGTTTCCTTTATATACGCCCCAGCTTGTTCAAGGGCCAGGGGCAACCCATCAAATTTTTTATTAATCTCTTTAGCATTGTTCAATGCTTCTTCTGGAGCTTTTTCAATTTCTTCCTTTTCACCAATCACTCCTGAACGTCTCAATAACAATAAAATACCTTCATCTTCCATTTCTTCAACGTGAAGTTCATGGGCTTGCCCAGTTGCTCTACGACGCGTGGTTATTAAAACGCTTCCTAAAAAACCAGTAGGGACAAACTCGTTAAAAAACTTCATGTCGTCGACATTATCAAGAATGAGCAACCAAACTCTTTCTCTCTTCATCCAGTTTTTAAAGGAACTAAAAATAATTTCTTGCTCCTGAGATTTTTTTCCAGGTAGATCAATAGCCTCCGCAATTTCGGCAACGCTTTTCGCCAACGAAGCTTCATTTTCCGCGTTTATCCACAAAATTGAGTTGTAGGAATCCTTGTGGCGGTAGGCATACTCAACTGCTATTTGAGTTTTACCGATCCCCCCTAAACCCGAAATGGCTTGTTTTTGCGGTTGGGTCAACGCAGCCTTTTCACCCGGCTTCAAAAAATCTTCGATTTGTTTGATAAGGTTTTCCCGACCCGTGAAATATTCATTGCGATGATAGGGAACGGTGAAGGCTTTTGGTTTTTTGGGTAATTCGGATGGAGCAGTGGGATTGAAACTGTTTAGATGATTTACTAACTTTTGAAATTCTTCAGGTCTATAAATATTGTAGATATTGCCCTGAGAAAGAATCGGCGGCACATGCTCTCTATCTTCATCGCTAAGAGTGATGGGAATGAATTTTTCATTTTTTCCAAACTTGTCGTAAATTTCTTGTGAAATATATGTGGCTTCTCTAGTAACTCCTTTTCCTTCTTCGATTTCTCCTGAAAATATCTTTCCATACCTTTCGTTGCATACAGTAAGGACAAAATCAGCATCTTTGATTTGCTGCTCCATCCACTTCAGCCATCCTTGTACTGGAACAATTTCGTACTGATCAATCCAGCAGTTAAAGTTTTCTAACCGAAGGCGCTCGGAAAATTCATGAACATTTTTTTTATGCTCTTCCGAGTCATGGCTATAACTGATGAAGGCTTTTGTGGGCATCTCTTTTGGCGTTAAAAAAAATTATTCGATATAGGAGATTGGCTTAAGATACTTAAACACTTAGAGGAAATCAATGGTTAATCGGCTTTGGTGGGTTGCAACAGAGCTAGAAAAGGTAGTCTAGGCTTCGAGAGCCTCAGCCTGACATTTTTTTACCTAGATCCTTCGTCGCCTCTTCCGAGGCTTCTCCAGGATGACGTCGTTTGGGAGTTTAAACTTGAAGCAAAAATTTATTTCGAAAAACCTAGAAGCTATTTTCTTCGAGTGGTAGTCGCATTTCGACAGGCTCAATGCGACAAATTTTTTAATTATTGCAAAAATTAAACAGCTTGTTTTTCTTCGTTTTGGATAATTATTCTAGGATTCGAAGTGGGTTGTGGAATTTGGAAGATTTTTTTCTTTTAATAATTCGATATGTTCTTCCATTCCCCATTTAGCTTTATAAAGACAATCCTCTATGGAGTGACCAACGCCGCTAAAACCTTCTAACTCTTCGGAGTAAAATCCAAAAAAATCGGGATCTTCTTTAGCTTCAATAACTAAAGAATATTTAAGGTCGATCATTTTTTAATCTTTTATACTAAGGAATAAGATAAAAACCTATTTTTTGCGCCAGCCGTGGCGGTACATGCATTTTTCATAATGGCGAGTTTCTTTATCGCCAGGAGTGGTTCCTGAGTAAGTTAAATTATTAAAAGTCCCAGCGCGTTTTTTAGCGATCACGTTGCATTTTTCTTTATCTCTTTTAAATGCACCGCTCCTTTTATTGCGGTTCGCGTTTTTTACATATTTGTATTCGTAAAAATTCGCGCAACTGGCCAGGAAAAACACGGCTATGATGCTGGCAAGAATCCATTTCATTCCATTCACTCCTTTTTAAGGAACCTTGGCGTTTAATTATAGAAAATTTTACCTAGATCCTTCGTCGCCACTCTGGGGCTCCTCAAGGATGACGGCGAACTAATCAACTACATTCTATAGAAACTTTACTTATCGAATAAGCCAATAAATTAGTTCTTTTGCTGCTTGGAGAATATCATAAGTGATCTATCAAAAAAAAGAGTAGGGTTACCTCATCAACTAGAAACGCCCAATATTCCTTAATCGGATACTAAATTAAAACGCCACACACCCAAGAAAAATATCCGATTTTCATAAATTCCGCAAGGTAATATTTAATAGTTCGTCCCCGCTAAATTTGTTTCTAGCTCGCCTCTCGATTGTGTATAATAATCTTAAAGATCACTTATATGGTATTCGCTATGCTGGACAACATTGGAAGCCTGAGCAAAATATTGAATTCGGTTTCTCAACCGTCGAAATCTAAATCGACTTCGACTTCGCAAAACGCTCCGACCAAAAACGACGATAACGTTAGCTTATCTACGGACGCCGTCGACCTGGTTAAAAAACAAGCCGAGACTTTACGCAACAACTTATCGTCGATCATTGCGAATTTTATTTTGGAACCGGTTTCCGGTGGAGTCTCCGCTATCAACCCAACGCAAGCTTTGCTGAATCAGGTGACTAATCCGGGAACAACCATATTGCAAAACTCCGAATTGTCTCCCGAGCAATTAGCGGGGTTTAAAGACGAAGTAAAACGCTTGGAAGCAGAGTTGCCTAGAATCATCTCTAGCGATTTACTCGCTCCAATCGGTTCCGACTCCACGAAAAGAAACGCTCTAAACGGCATTCTGCAAGATCTATCCACACAACTGACTGGTTTATCCAGCCTCATAACTCAAAAAGAAGTCGGCTGACCAAAAGCTTTTTCAATTTAACTATACATTATATATAAGCGACAAAAACTCATGGGAACAGGATCCAATTTAATTGCGGTTGTCGAACTCGACTCAAACGGTTTTAAATTCTCTAGCTTTGAAACCATTCACGCGGCAAAAAAACTTTCAAACGCAGACTCCGGCCCAGTAACAGCTGTGGCGTTTACCGACAATAATAATCTGGATTGCGCAGAACTATTTCAATATGGAGCGGAAAAAGTTTTATTGCTAGTCAATCCTAGTTTTCAAACCTATAACCGATGGGCGATGACTAAAGCTTTGGAATCGGTTATCGAACCCAACTCGACTATTCTAATGGGAGCCACCATTCACGGGAAAGAGCTGGCCGCGAGTTTATCTGCAGCTTTAGAAGCCGGATTAGCCTCGGATTGCATTGCGTTAGAACCTAACGAAAACGGTTCTTTAACAGCGCGCCGACCTGTCTATGCAGGAAAAGCTTATTCCTCTTTAACTTTAGAAGGCGATAAACATAGAATCTGCACTCTGCGAACAAATGTTTTTCGACCTGAAAATCCCGACATATCCCTTAGCGGCGAACCTGAAATTCAAGAAGTTTCTCCCACGAGCAATTTAGTAGAGAAAATTTTAGAAGTCTCTAAAAGCGGAGCTAAAAAAGATATTACCGAAGCTCGGATTGTCATCTCTGGTGGAATGGGAATGGGAGAACCAGGTAACTTTAAGTTGATAGAAGATTTGGCCGAAGTTTTGGACGCCGCTGTTGGAGCCAGCCGTAATGTGGTTGACGAAGGTTGGAGACCTTATTCCAACCAAGTTGGACAGACAGGTAGAACCGTTTCCCCGGATTTATATATCGCTTGCGGAATTTCTGGAGCTGTCCAACATATAGCGGGTATGTCCTCGTCCAAATGCATTGTCGCAATCAATAAAGATCCTTACGCTCCTATTTTTTCCATAGCCGATTATGGAATTGTTGGCGACGCGTTAGAAATTCTACCTCTCCTCACCGAAGAATTTCGCACCCTCTTAAAGTCCTAAAGTTTCTTACTACAAAGCCCTTATTAAAAATCACAAACGGCCTAATTTGTGGAAGAAAAAATTCTAAAGACATTCCAGGAAGCAGGTCTTGCCTTTAAGACAAAAGAAACCAAGAACTTCGTAATAGAAAAAACCCTCGTCTTTTTAGAAGAGCTGAATAAATGGAGTTCTAAAATCAGCCTAATTTCTAAAGGCGACCAAGGACACATCCTAGAGCGACACTTTGTCGAATCCTTACAATATTCAAGAGGTCTGGAAAACGCTAGTCGATTGGTGGACATAGGCAGCGGCGCAGGGTTTCCTGGAATCCCTTTAAAAATATTTTTCCCAGAGTTAAATATAGTACTTGTTGAAAGCCAAAGGAAACGAGTTGGGTTTTTGGAATCTGTGCTAAGAACAATGAATTTACAGAATATTCAAGTAGCTTTTGGGCGTGCGGAAGATATAAGCCTTAAAAAAGAATTCCAAAAGTCATTCGATTCCGCAACATTTAGATCTGTAGCTTCGTTAGAAGAATGTTTATGCCTCGGAGAACCTTTTTTAAAAGAAGGGGGGAAAGTTTTAGTTAAAAAAGAGCCGGAGACTGAATTCCAAGGACATGGCCGCATGATTTTATCCGAGGAGTTCTCCTTTGAGACAACCGATAAAAGAAAATCCAAATTGATGGTCTTTAAAAAGCGTTCCACGTGAAACATTCAATGAATCCCCTGTTAATTAAAATTTAGTTCTGATATTTGTTCCACGTGAAACATTTATTTTCACTTGACCATCATAAACTGTTGGCCCGGCCGCAATTTTTCTATACAATGCGGTAAAACTAATATTTTATAAGATAATAAAAAATGCCGAAAAAAATAGCCGTGGCAAATCAAAAGGGTGGAGTGGGGAAAACCACAACATCTGTCAACTTGGCGGCCGGAATGGCCTGGATTCATAAGAAAAAAGTCTTACTGATTGATCTTGATCCACAAAGTAACGCCTCCTCTGGAGTGGGGATCACTGTCAAAGATGAAAACCCATCCGTTTACGACGTTTTATTGGGCGAGGAATCTATTGAAAACGTTATAGAGCCTACCGAGATTGAAGGTTTATCCGTTTTGCCCGCAGCGCCCGATCTAGCAGGGGCTGAAATAGAGTTGGTGACTATAGAAAACCGCGAAAAAAGATTACTCCCAGCTTTAAACGGCGCCTGTGAAAATTACGACTTCGTTATTATAGATTGTCCTCCTTCTTTAGGACTTCTGACTCTCAACGCGTTAACGGTAGCAGATTCTGTTCTCATTCCAATGCAATGCGAATATTACGCTTTGCAAGGATTGCGTCATCTCCTAAAGACTTTAAAACTTGTAAAACAATCTCTTAATACCGCATTAACGGTTGAAGGGATTTTATTGACCATGTATGATGGTAGAACGTTATTGACGGCGCAAGTAAAAGATCAAATTTTAAAGTATTTTAAAGATTATTTACTAGATACTGTTATCCCTAGAAACATCCGTTTAAGCGAGGCTCCAAGCCACGGCAAGCCGGTCTTTTTATATGCGGACAATTGCAAAGGGGCTGATTGCTACGCCGAGCTGGCAAAAGAAATAATCGAAAAAAATCAAATAGATATCGATTAAGTTTTAATAGATTATCAACCGACAAGTTATCAAGCTATTAGAAGCGCATTAAAAATAAGTAAATAAGAGATCAAAAAATATGGCAAAAAAAGGGTTGGGCGGAAAAGGATTGAGCGCATTAATCCCCGACTTTGAGATGGGGGTTCCTGAAGTTAATTCTAACGAAAGTATGCGTGAGTTACTCCTGGATGAAATCGTTCCCAATAAAAATCAACCTAGAAAGTTATTTGACGACTCTAAGCTTCAAGAACTAATCAATTCCATCAAAGAAAAAGGCGTATTGCAGCCTATTGTGGTGCAAAAGAGCGAAGATGGATATGAAATCATCGTGGGCGAACGTCGATGGCGAGCTTCAAAAAAAGCTGGACTCAAAAAAATACCGGCAGTAATTAAGGAAACCACCGACACAGAATCTTTAGAATTAGCTATTATCGAAAATATTCATCGACACGATTTAAATCCCATAGAAGAAGGGATGGCTTATTCGAGGTTGGCGGTAGACTTTGGAATGAAACAGGAGCAAATTGCTAAAAGGGTCGGTAAAAACCGAGCTTCAGTCGCCAACTACATGCGATTGTTAAAACTATCGCGTCCAGTGCAGGAAGATATAGTGACTGGAAAACTTTCCATGGGTCATGCCCGGGCTTTATTAGGGCTTGAAAGAGAAAAAGAAATTGAAGCTTTGCGTCAAAAGATATTGAAAGACGGCTTAAGCGTTCGACAAACAGAAAGCCTCGTTAAACAAACTGAAAATAGAAATAGTTCGAAAACTTCAAAAGCGAGCCCTTCATCCAAATCAAAAAATGTTTTTTTGAAAACCATGGAAAAAAGTTTAGAGCAACAATTTGGAACAAAAGTTGAAATTCTTCCTGGTAAAAAGGGAGGAAAGGTCGTAATTTCTTATTATTCAAACGAAGATTTAGAGCGGCTTCAGGAATGTTTTTTTTCTAAGACCTAGGGTTGAGTTTATTTTCGTTTAAACTTTTAGTTCAAGATTCACCTTTTTATTTAGAAAGCGGGACCCATGAAAAAACAAGGAGGCGACTTAAAAGCCTATCTTGGGGAAGACGCTGCCTTTCAAGGCACTCTCAATTTCGAAGGAGTAGTTCGAATTGACGGCAAATTCGAAGGCAAGGTACTAACCAACGATACACTGATTGTCGGAGAAACTGGTCAATTAATTGCCGAAATAAATGCTGGAACGGTTATAAATAAAGGACGAATCGAAGGAACCATAGTCGCTTCAAAGAGAATTGAAATTCATTCAAAAAGTCATCTAACAGGTAATATTAAAACCCCGTCCTTTTTCGTAGAAGTTGGAGCAATTTTTGATGGAAATTGCGATATGACCGGAAAAGAAGAAAAAGGACTTCATTTGGTTCAAAATGAAGAAGATCAAGAATCTGAGACAGGAAGTTGATTTTTTTGGCTTTAAACTCCTATTTTTCGCGGATTTTCGTTGTAAATAAGGATGACGCCGTTTAAAATAAACAGCAGGGAAGGCGGAACTGTGGGAATGCTATCAATTGTTGGCACTCCCATTGGCAACCTAGGAGATTTCACATTTCGAGCCGCGGAAACCCTGGGAAGAGCCTATCTAATAGCGGCAGAAGACACACGCCGCACACGAATTCTGCTTAACCATTACGACATCAAAACACCGCTCACAAGTTACAATAGTTATAACAAGGAGAAAAAAGGCCGAGAATTACTGGAGCTGATGAAAAACGGTCATGAAATCGCCCTGGTCTCCGACGCTGGAATGCCGGGAATTTCCGATCCTTTATACCATCTAGTAAGGGGAGCCATTGAAGAAGACCTCTCAATTCAAACCATTCCCGGTCCCTCGGCTACATTAGCCGCTTTAGTTGTTTCCGGTCTGCCAATGGATCGATTTTCATTTGAGGGCTTTTTACCAAGAAAGAAAAGAAGAACTCAAACTCTTAAAAACTTAGCCGAAGACCCCAGAACAGTTATTTTATTTGAATCTCCAAAGCGCCTTAATAAAACGCTTAAAGATTTGTTAGAAGTTTTTGGCGACCGAGATATAGCCGTGGCTAGAGAGTTAACAAAAATGCATGAAGAAACTATCCGTGGAAAGTTATCAGAAATAGCAAGCCAAACCGAAAACAAAACATGGAAAGGGGAGGTCACTTTGGTTGTGGCCGGCCGACCTAAGTAATATTAAACGGAAAGATTGAGGACCAACATCTTAACTTGGTCCTAACGGAAACGAGTCTAATAGAGGAACACACTTTGCGTTGTTCGTTTTGCTATCCTCGTAAAATTGTAAACTGCGCTATTAAATTTAACTAGGAAAATTTCATGGCGGTAATATCCGTAATCGGCCCCAAGGGGGGAATTGGAAAAACCACGCTATCAATCAACGCCGCTTCTGCGTTGACTAAAGCCTTAGGCTCTAGCTCGGAAAACAATCAAGTTTGTTTGGTAGATCTGGATTTACGATTGCCTACCATCTCCAGCCTTTTAGATAGCCACCCTCCAAAAACGTTTTTTGATCTTTTTGAAACGTTAGAAAATAAAACCTATCAAATCGACACGCTGAGAAATTTTTATCAAATCATCACCTGGTTTCAAGCATATCTGAATAAGGATATTAAAGAATCGGATAAAAACTTAGCGAAGTCTTTTTCCTTGTTTAAGAATATTAACACCGACTACTTTCGGTTTACGGATTTTGAGTTTGGCGACGTCCTTTACGAATTGATATTGAATAGAGGCAAAATCACTTTGCCTAAAGATATCAAATCTCAAAAAAGTTTGATTATGGGATTAGACGCCCGCTCAATACGCAAAGTCTTAAAAGAATGCGAAGGGAACTCCAGACCTTTGCCGGAAGATTATATAAATTACATTGAGGAATATGGTCTTTCCATTATTGGAGGAGAAGTTCCAATTTTGGGAAAAAGGCAACATCGTAAACGAATTAACGAGCCGGAGTTTCTTCTTTTATTTTTAGATTTTCTGCAAGATATTGTCGGACGTTTTGATAACGTCATACTGGATACCCCCGCTGGCGGCGTAAACCATTTATCGTCTGTTATGAACTCCATAGACGAAGTGCTGTTCGTTTTTGATTTAAGTAATCAAATTGCCATTAACGGAAGCATCGATGCGCTACATTCTTTTATCGATTATTATGAAGATTTTCTGGACGATTTTATAAACGGTCGATTGAAAGGGCTGGATAAAGCTTTTGCCGACAAATTAGTAGCGGAAAGAGGCGAAAAGGCCGTGATAGACTCGCTTCGCAATAAAAAATTTGGAATTGTTTTTAATCGTTTTCAAGGCGAAGAAGAAATCATATCTTGTATAACTCAGATGAGAGAGTATCTCGATATCCTAGATAAGCTGGACGATTATAAAGACCGAATCCATATTATGGGCATGGTTCCTTTTTGCAAAATTATTAATATCACAAACAATCGCGGCGTGATATTCTACGAAAAGGATCGAGATCTTTCTGGAAAAATGGATTTAATCTCCCGAAATATTCTTTCAAAAAATAAATCTTGTCCTACGTTGTCCTGGAGAAATCAGGAAATTTTACGTTATTTGAACAAAAATGGCCGTTCCGGTATTTCTGGAAAAATTAACTGGCTTTCAAAAATTGTAGCGAACGATACATCAAATGGTAGAGAAAAAGCTAAAAAACCTCACTTTGAGCGAATATAATTTCCTAGAGGATAAAGACCCTCAGGGTATTTACGACCGGGAAACGCGCGAAAAACTATACTGGATTATTGCGAAGCTTGAAAAAGATTCGGGCCGTAAGCCAAGTATCGAGAAAAAAATACTAAAAAAATTCAAAAAAGCCGATTTCGGTTTTTTAATGCCCAAAGATTCAGAATCGAACGGAACTTTGAATTTTGAGTCCGTGCTCCAAATCGAAGGCAAATTTCAAGGTGAAATTCGAGGACCACGCGTTTTGATTGTTGGAGCCGAAGCAACCATTGAAGCAAAAATTACAGCCGAAAATATTATTTGTCACGGTTCCATAATCGGAGACGTTATCGGCCTCGAAAAAGTGGAAATTTTAAAAACTGGCCGTTTGATAGGCGACGTAAAATCGCCTTCTCTCTATATAGAACAAGGAGCGTTATTCAAAGGAAAGTGCCACATGCCAATTAATATTGAAAAATTGAATAACCCTCCTCAAAAAAGAAAAAGGCTATTCTTTTTAGCGGGTTAATTAATATCGCTTATGGAACGAAGCAAGCTCGAAGTATTAAACGTCACCGAGTACAATTTACTGGCCACAAAAGATCCCAGCGGCAGTTATGATCGCAAAACCCGGGAAAACCTATATTGGGTGATCGAAAAACTCCGGCAAAACGTTTCAAATCTCTCCCCTTTAGAAAATAAAATTTTCTATAAATTCAAGAACGCTCAATTCGAAGCGTTAGGCGAAAAAGAAAAAAAAGTAAAAATCGAAATCGCCAGATATCGTATTTCCAATAATTTAAAACAAACACTCAAAATAGCCGGCGCCGGATTAGGAGCAATCATACTGGCTGCGGGCTTTATCTACCAATTCATTTTAGACGACGCAACTCAACAGAGGGTAGAAGTCGCTTATTATGAGGGACTCAATAGGGTCGGATTGGTTTCCAAGGAAGATTTTGAGCAAATTCGGGCTGATTTAGATTTAACCTTTTCCGAACTAGAAAAGGCGAAAAAAGAATCGGAAGAATTAAACGAAACCGTCGAAAGGATGATAGCGAATAATAAAGTTACCGAAAACCTCAAATACATTGTTAAGCAAATCTATAATAATCCAAGAGCAAAGTACATAAAAGACGACACCAAAGTCGCCTTAAACTTCAATGGAAAACCTATCGCCAAATATAAAAGAGATCCTAGCCTCTGGTACATTCTAGGAATTGTCGAAACAGGAGTTACTCGCTTGTATTACGACAATGAAGAGATTTTAGAGTTTCGCACAATTTTCGGGCGAAAAGGCGAAGAAACTCCTTTAGGCGAATACAAAATTAAAAATAGGGTGTATAAACCAACATGGTACAAAAAAGAGATAAAAGAGGGTAAAACCCAAGTTCGAGCGATTCCATTTGGTCACCCGGAACATGAAATTGGTTTTTGGTGGTTAGGTTTAAAAAGAATGGGCGATCCTGTTCCAGGGAGTTATGGAATACATGGCGTTAACGTAACCAAAGTTAATGAGTTTTATAAAAAGAACTTCGATTGGCGAAATGGGAGCGCCGGTTGTCCCAACATCCAAGATTGGAATTTAAATTTTCTAGCGGAAGTTGTGCCCATTGGAACACCCGTGAATATAGTTTTTAAAGATAAATGGGCCAACGGAAGCAATCCCGCCTCAGCCGCATAATTCCCAACGGCTTTAATATTCACACAACTATCGCTATCCATTTCTTTTCAAATTTTTAGCTAAAATACTTTCGAAAAATTTTAAAAAACTTCGTTAAAGACTTATAATCCACAATTCTCGCAATTTTTAATTTTTCAAAGTTTCATTAGAAAGGACTATTAGATGAAAAAGCCTTGGGGCGGAAGATTTAAAGAATCAACCGACCAATTAATGGAACGGTTCAACGCCTCTATCGGCTTTGACAAAAAGCTATACGCCTACGATATTGAGGGAAGTATCGCTCATTGCAAAATGCTGGCTAAATGCAAAATAATTTCTCTACCGGAATCCAAAAAAATCATTTCCGGTTTACAACAAATACTGGGTGAATTTGAATCTGGAGAATTTCAATGCAGCGAAGCCTTAGAAGATATTCACATGAATGTGGAACGCCGATTATTAGATTTGATCGGCCCGGTAGGAGGAAAACTTCATACCGCTAGAAGCCGTAACGATCAAGTATGTTTGGACGTTCGCCTTTATTTACGGGCAGAGGCAAAAGAGATATTAAATCGCTTATCCCTATTAGAACAAACTCTACTATCGGTAGCCAAAGAAACCATAGATTTTATTATGCCTGGTTACACTCATTTGCAGCGAGCGCAACCAATTTCGTTATCCCATCATTTGTTAGCTTATCTTGAGATGTTTCGTCGAGACAAAGATCGAATTTCGGATAATTTAAAACGAATCGATATTATGCCTTTAGGCTCCGCTGCATTAGCCGGAACAAATTTTCCCATAGATAGAAATTTTGTCGCTAAACAGTTAGGTTTCGCCGCAGTTTCCAATAACAGTATGGATTCCGTCGCCGATCGTGATTTTATGATCGAGTTTTGCTCCGCCGCGTCGATTTTGATGATGCATCTGAGTCGTTTTTGCGAAGAAATAGTCCTTTGGTCTTCTAGCGAATTTGGTTTTATTGAACTCTCGGACGCATTTTCCACAGGTAGCAGTATTATGCCTCAGAAAAAAAACCCAGACGCTGCGGAATTGATTCGAGGTAAATCTGGAAGGATATACGGTAATTTAATCGCGCTTCTGACTTTGATGAAATCCCTACCAATGGCGTACAACAAAGATCTTCAGGAAGATAAAGAGCCGCTTTTCGATACCGTTGATACCGTAAAAATTTGTTTAGATGTCTTTTGCGGTATGATCAAAACCGCAAAATTCAAAAAAATTCCCGAAAAAGATATGAAATCTTCAGGATTTCTTACCGCCACAGATTTAGCCGATTATCTTGTACTGCGCAATATTCCTTTTCGCGACGCCCATGAGATCACAGGAAAAACAGTGGCTTACTGTTTGGAAAAAGGTAAAAACCTGGAAGAACTTACCCTCAAAGAGCTTTCAAAAATCTCTTCAGAATTTGACTCTAAGGTTTTCGAATATATTTCATTAGAAAATTCAGTGGATAGGAAAAACGTATACGGCGGGACCGCTAGAAACCAAATTAAAAAGCAAATCAGTCGATGGCAAAAAATTTTAAAGGAAGAAAAAGCAAAATGAAAATTCAACAATTCCTAGTTTTGACATTATTGTTCTGCGTTTTAACGATCAGTTTAGGTTGCGGGAAAAAGGCTCCTCCAAAACCGCCGGAAGAAATATTAAATATCAATCCTCTTTTCAAATAACCTTTCCAAAGATTAGCAAAGCTACTCCACGGAAACATCCAATTAACGTATAAAAAGAACTTTGAGTTCCATTAAATTTACGATATTAGCTCCCCGTCAAACAAATTTATTAAAAGCGACTTTTACAACGAATTTTCTGTTTAAATTATTGATTTTTAATGATATATTTAAATTCGTTGCAGGCTCTGAGCGCTCTTCACGACCAGAGTTTTTCTACCCAGGTTTAATAAACGTCTCAAAATTTGATGCTTTTTTTAATGCCCCATTAATCCAGCTAGAAACTCAAGTTTTTGAGATATTCCTTCAATTTCGATCCATCCAAACTATTCCCAGGCTATGGAACCCAAGTATTTTAAAGAAAAAGTCGCTATATTTTTGAACGATCATCCAGAATTTTTTAATTTTTATCCCGATCTTTTGAAAAAAATCAAAACCATTGAAATGGAAGATCTTCCCTTGGCTCCGGCGCATTCGATGAGCATTGCCAATAAAATAATTCAAACTGTTCGCGACGACCGTGAGCACTACAAAGGCAAGCTTGAATGGTTCCTTGAAATTGCGAATAAAAACGAAATTATTCACAACCACCTATACGAAATTGAAAAACTGGCTTTATCCAATTCCGATCTTCCCACGATGCTAACCCAGCTTAAAAAAGAGATCACTCAACGGTTTGATATCCAATTTGTTGCGGTTTGGCTAGCGGACGATTTAAGAAATTCTTCAAATTTAGGCGTTGAAGATAGGTATCCCGAACCTATTGACGGTAGTTTCCGGTTTGTTGATAGAGATATCCTCGAAGCATGGCTTGGCGACGATTTTGAACCTCAATTGCGAAGTGAAATTGATGGAGATTCTAGAGGATTTTATTCATCTCGAGATCGCGATAAAATTCAGTCTGAAGCATTAATCCCAATTATAATGCGCGACGAATTATCTGGTTTTTTGGCGCTGGGTAGTGAAAACCCATTCCATTTTTATGAAGAACTGGATTCCGGATTTTTAACAAAAATGGCCGGTAAACTTGCTGTAGCTCTCGAAAACATTTTTTTATGGGATCGGTTAAAAGAATTGTCCTATAAAAACCCTATAACTGGCTTTTACGATAGAACCTATTTAGAAATAGCTCTTTCTAGAGAATTTGAACGCAGCAAACGTTATAGAAACTTTTTAACATGCGCCATTATGTGCATTGACTATTTCGACAATCTCGATAATACTGGGGAAATCTCCAGGCAGGTTTTCGAGGAACTAACGCCGATTTTAGGCGAAGCATGCAGGTCCATGGATATAGTTTTGCACTACGACGAACGGAAATTCTTTTTTATTTTCCCAGAAGCGTCGTTAGAAAGCGGAAATCAAATTGCCGAGCGAATTAGAAATCGTATTGAAAATGCGAAACTGGAGATACCTGGATTAGAGTCGGTAACTGCAAGTTTAGGAGTTTCCTCCTTTCCAAATGCAGCAGTTAAAAGCTGGAAAGATCTAATTCAAAACGCCCTTAAAGGGTTAACCAAAGCTAATGAAAATGGCGGAAATCAAGCGGTTGCCTACTCTAGATTTTTTAAAGGCAAAATTGCTTCTGAAACTCACATTTAGATCAAATTAAGATGTTTCGCAAAGCGAATGAAAAAGATATCGAAGCTGTTTTTAGCTTAATCGACCAGTACGCTCAGCAAACGTTAATGTTGCCGAGATCTAGGTTAGATATCCGAGAAAATATTAACGAATTTTTTGTCTTTGAAGATGCGGGCGAAGTCGTTGGAACGGCAGCTTTAAAACTTGGCTGGGATCTTTTGGCTGAAATACGATCTCTGGCAGTCCGATCAGACAAATACAAGAAACAAATTGGAATGCAATTGGTAACAGGTTGTATTGAAGAAGCAAAGACCGCTAAAATGGAGAAAATCTTTGTTCTAACTTATGTAAGCCCTTTTTTCGAAAAGTTAGGGTTCCAAGTCACCAATAAAAGCGCCTTACCCCTAAAGGTTTGGGAAGATTGCATGGGGTGCTCCAAGAAGTATAACTGCGACGAAATTGCATTGATTAGAGAACTGACTCCAGTAGAAGTTGCCCCTCTGGCATCTATTGGAACCCCTGGGCAATCCGAAAAATCCGTCTTATACTAATCCCCTCCTTCCAATTTTGGTTTTATACGAAATTTTTTGACGGAATAAAGTCGCTAAACTCAACTGTTTCTCACCCCGTATAACCGTTAACCTCAAAAAAATAATACCAATTTTTTGTTAAAGCGTTAAAATATAAGTATTAATAGTTTAAGAAAGTCTCTAAATATCCCTGTTTTTTTTGTTTGCTTTCACCTAACTCTTGATAACAAGGATTAGGCTCATCGCAAATCTTTATTTTTAGAGGTTCCCTTAAAAAAGAGTCGACATGATTAATGGTTTATCCAACGCATTATCGGGACTAAGAACAGCCGCAAAAAAGCTATCTAATAGCGCTAACAATGTGGCTAATGTCCGAACCCCTGGATTTAAAGCGTCGAACGCCGATGCTGTTTCCATAGAATCCGGCGGCTCAAAAGTCTCTTCTATTTCGCGTTCAAATACTCAAGGATCGGTGATCCCCACCTCAAATCCGTTAGATTTAGCAATTTCGGGAAATGGACTTTTTCAATTTGTTAACTCTGGAGGCGGAACCTCTTTCACTAGAGGTGGAAGCTTCAAAACAGACGGTAACGGACGATTAACCACAAGTAACGGAGAACCGTTAACTCCAGAAATTCAAATTCCGGGAAATTCGACTAACATTTCAATTTCCCAAACTGGAGAAGTTTCAGCCCAAATTGACGGCCAAAACCAAAACCTGGGTCGGATCCAACTCGCTTCTTTTTCCAATCCAGCTGGTTTGACAGCCGAAGGCAATAGTTCATTTGGCGAATCTGCCAGCTCCGGAGCTCCAATTACTGGCAATCCAGGAACGGGGGAATTTGGAAACGTGTTATCTGGATTTTTAGAAGAATCCAATGTCGATATCGCTAGCGAAGTCGTTGGACAAATTGCCGATGTCGCCGCATTCAAGGCTAACGCGGCAGTCATAAAAGCCATCGACGAAACAACAGGCTCCATCCTGGACATAAAAGCTTAGTCGATAAAAGTTTTCTTCCTTTCATTATTCTCGATTTCCCATTATATAGCCGTTGATTCTAATGACTTAACTAGCTCAGCTTTAAATTTTTCAAAGTTCGGTTAATTAAAGTCTTCCCTCGACGGAATATTCCATTTATTATTGGGCAACAAACTACAAGTCGATTATTTAAACTTTTAATTTGATTTCACTTAATGAGTTTCATTGAAGAAAGTAATTTAAGTTATCTCGCTCAAGTCGAGCAGTTTTTTCTTTCATTAAAGGATTCTGGGCTTTCGCTTTCCGCCGCCGATTATCATTTAATTTCTGATTGGGAAGACCGAGGAATACCTATTGAAACCCTTTGCCGGGCCATTGAAAAAGGAACTCTTCAGTACTATAAATCGTCTCGGTTTGGAAGAATATCGCTGTCTTATCTAAAAGATTTTATCGAGGAGGAAATAAGTTCTCGATGACTATAAAAGAAAATAACCACGTTGAAAGCCAACCGTATTTATTAAAAAACGTTCGCGGCGTTGTTAAAGGTAAATTGGCCAAAAGCGACGCCTGTGACTTATGCGGAGGAGAAGGTCGCGTATATCGAACCGACGATAAAGGAAGATCGTTTGTCAACATTTGCGAATGCATTAAAAATCAAAAGCGACTAGAAATCTTAAACGCGGCGGGCATTCCCGGTAAATTTTTGGACGCAACTTTTTCTACTTTCGAAACGGGCAATCGAAAAAACGCTTCCGTATTCGCGAAAGCCGTAGCTGAAGATTTTGTCAAAGATTTTGGAAAAACCAATAAAGGATTACTGTTTTATGGAAACCCCGGTTTAGGAAAAACTCACCTCGCAATATCTATCGTTAAGGAACTAATCTTACGAAAAGGTATCGATTGTAAATTCGTGGATTTTTTCCAATTGTTGTCCGACGTTCGTCATGGATATTCCGAAGAACGTTCCGATAGAGAAATGATCGATCCTTATATTAACGCTAAAGTTTTGGTCATTGACGAACTGGCTAAAGGTCGCAATACGGAATGGGAATTAAACGTCCTTGATCAATTTATCTCATGTCGTTATAACGACGCTAATAAAGTCACTATCTTCACAACTAATTTTCGTCCTCCCGCCAAAAACGAAAATAGAAAATCAGGGTCCAAAGTGGACACTTCTGTACGAAGTTATAAGGATATGTTGACAGAAGAAACTTTGAGCGACAGAGTAGGACCAAGAATTTACTCCCGCTTGTTAGAAATGTGCGATCTTGTAGAACTTGAGGGAGAAGATCACCGGGGACAAAACGCCGTTATTTACTAAATAATAATGAAACGGTTTCTATTTTTAATTTTTCTTTTAAAATCATTAAATTTTTCCTTTGCGTGGGCCGAAGGTTCAAATAATTTCACTCAAGAGGAGTGTAAATACAGACCTTTTGTCGTAAATCTCCAGGTAGAAAACGATATGTTTGGCGGTTCTGACCGCCACTATACTCACGGTCAACGTTTGGCATTCGTTTCCGATACAGAAGGCCCCTGTGTTCGAGAAAATACCGCCAAAATAGAAGGTTTATTTCTCTCTGCCGGAACTTGGATTGAACAAAAAGTAGAACCCTTCATCAAAAATGTCAACCCAGCTTTTGAGGGTTTCAATACAAAAATCTCCATTTCCGCAGGTTTGAACATTTTCACTCCCGAAGACATCGCTGCGCAAAACTTAATTGAAGACGACCGCCCTTATGCTGGATGGCTTTATCTCGGGTTTGGCTTTATCAGCGACAGTAAAATAAAAAACGTCAAATGGAATTTTCTCCGATCGTTATTCCCCCAAAAAGCCACCTTAGATAACTTTGAAGTTAATATCGGCATTGTTGGACCCTGGTCATTTGCCGATGAAACACAAACCGAATGGCATGGTCTATTTGGATTACAGAAACCAAATGGTTGGAACCGGCAGCTAAAAAACGAGCCGGGACAGGTCCTCAGTTATGAACGAAAATGGCGATTGATTCCAAAATCAAATTCCATATTAGAATACGACGTTACCCCCAACCTTGGAGCGTCTTTAGGCAATGTTTATACCAATTTGGTCACGGGAGCCACTCTCCGAATTGGAAAAAATTTATTAACCGATTATGGTCCGCCTCGTATTCGGCCTGGTTTACAAGGCTCCGACTTTTTCCAAGCTCCCAAAGGTTTTAGTTGGTACTTATTCGCGGGAGCCGAAGGGAGAGTGGTTGGGAGAAACATTTTTCTCGACGGAAATACATTTGCAGACAGCCATGACGTGGAAAAAGAAAATTTAGTTGGCGACTTACAAACTGGAATTGTTTTTTCCTATAATAACCTTAGGTTTGGTTACACCAACATATTCAGAACCAAAGAGTTTGAAAAACAAAGGGAGGAAGACGACTTCGGTTCATTTAATTTATCTTACCGTTTCTAATCTACAGTTTTTGGAAATAATATGAACCCTCGGTAAAAGCTTTGCTCGCGCTCTTTCTGCAAAATAAAATATTTTGACTATTCAATCTTCAAATAAAAACCGCCCTGCAAGGCCGAAAAATGGGTTTGGTAACGTAATTATCTTTTTGGGGTCTATTATTTTTGCAATAATCCTGGTTGAATTTTTTCTGGGATTTTTAAAGACGGACCAAAGAAACCCAATTCCAGAAACTCCTTCATTCTTCCAGTTCTACCAGGCAAATTCACATTTTTTATTAAAAGGAAGTATTTTATACGTCGCTCAGGCTAAAAAAGAATTTCGAAATTTTGGATACAAATTTAAAACAAATAGTTGGGGATTTAGAGAAAAAGAATTTACTGAAAAAAAAAAGAAAGACGTATTTAGAATTCTAGTTTTTGGAGATAGTTTTACTTTTGGTTTTGGGATCGATAACGATCATAGATACACAAATGTCCTAGAAGAAATTCTTAAAATTGAGGATATAAATTCTGAAGTATTAAACTTTGGAATGGGAGGATACTCAACAGATCAGGAACATGATCTAATAAAGTTAGTTTTGAAAAATGTTGAGTGCGATTTAGTCATTATCGGGTTTTGCTGCGACGATTTGAATAAAACCACAAAAAAATCCCTATTAAATTTTACCGATATTGGTAAATTCGATAAAGACGTTAAAGAAAATGAATTAATCCAAAATAAAAAATTTGAATTTAATGAATTCAGAAACCTTGGAACGATTCCGCATAACGAGCCAAAAGAATTTTTTAAAACTAGGAAATGGTATCAAAAAACAAACTTGTACAGATTTTTCGAGGTCAGAACCAATATTAATATTGAGGGGAAAATACCAAATCAAGCTCGTTGGAACAGCGCTCTCAATGAATTTAGAGGAATAAAGCGCCTAACCCAAAAACACAATCTTCCACCTCCAATTGCCCTTCTTCTTAACTATGGACTTGTCGACCCTAGAAAAAACGACTTTAACAAACCCAAAGGAGAACTTGCCCAAAATATCAACCTCTATAAGTTTGTGGGAAAAGAGCTAAAAAAAGAAGGTTTTCAAATAGTAGACACGCTTCCCCTTTTCAAAAAATATAGCGGAATGGCAATGGCAACTTCCGAATGGGAACATCATCCAAACTATTTGGGGCACTATATTTATGCAAAATCCCTTAAGGACTACTTACTAACTAACAATTTAATCCCCAACCATTTCAAAAATTAACTAAATTTATTTACGTGTATTTAAAAAAAATAGTTCTAATCCCAATTTTATTATTGTTGACGCTCTTTTTCGATGTCGTCATAGCTTTTAGCTTAACGCAACAAACAAAAAAAGACTCAATGGCTTTTACAAACACTCACAGCGATAATCGTATGCTGATAGTCATATCCGCTCCAACAGCGGATAACGATTATTATGCAGATGTATACGACGATATAATTGCATTTGATATTGCTTACGCAAAAGCTGTCATGGGAAAAGATAACATTATAGTTTTGGGGGATAAAAAGGCATTAAATAAACTTAGGAAAGAACTACCGGAAGACATTCTATTACACGCTTCAATGCGCGACATTTGGATGCGCGACTTCACTACCATCCATCCTTACACACCCATTCAGTTTCGTTATTCTGCCGCTGCGCAATCGGGAAGTCAGAAAAACGCCGACTGGGTTCAAGATGGATTCAACATTTTTGCTGAAAAACAAGGAGCCGATTTTCCATACACAGATCTCATTTTAGATGGCGGAAACGTGGTGGATAATCATAAAGGAAAGGTCGTAGTAAGCGATCGCTTTTTAAAAGATAACAATTTAAACAAAGAACAAGCCAGACAAAAACTGAAAAAAACGCTTCATGCGACCCAAATCGCTATCATTCCAACAGACGACCCTGAGGGCCTAGCGCACGCGGATGGTATGTTAATGTTTATCGACGATAACACTCTTGTAGTAAATCGTTATGAAGAACCCTATCGAACAGAAATCATTCAAGAACTAAAAATGTCTTTCCCTTCTATAAACATAGTGGAAATCAACGTAGAATGGGACGATTCCGTCTGGGATAAAAAATTTAGTTCCGCTTGCGGCATTTATGTCAATTCTCTTATGACTGAGCAAAATATTTATATGCCCACCTTTGGAAACCCGTTGGACCAAGAAGTCCACAGTCAAATAAACCGCCACACGTCTAAAAAAATCATTACTATACCGGCAGACAGAGTTTGCTTTATGGGAGGTAGCGTGAGGTGTTTGGGATGGCAACTTCATGGCAATATCGCTAAAGCTTTGATTGAATCGGCCCGTAATCGATAAAACTTAAACCATCCAACTCAACACAAAAACCGAATACTAAAAGTTCATATCTCAATACGTCTAATGGAGACAACATTTAGATGGTCCGGTTCATAAAAATATTCTTTCGCGGGTTATTAATTCTTTTTGGAATTGTGTTATTAGGAGAAATTTTCCTTAGAATATTTTTACCACAACCACACTTTGATAATCGAACAACAGTCGCTTTCGGTCTACCTACTGCTTTTCAAAAAAACTTAAATATCGACGTAAATTTTGATAATTTTCCCTTCAAAATAATTACCGATTCGCACCGGCTCCGGTCTTTCCAAAAAGTCGAATATCAAAAACCCTCCGACGTTTTCCGCATACTATGCATAGGAGGCTCTATTTTCGCGGCTTCTGGAGTCAACAATGACGAGACTTTTGCATTCTATTTAAACAAGGTATTGCACGACCTTATTCCTGAACAAAAATTTGAAGTTATCAATGCAGCTAAAACTCTTTGGGAATTACCAGAATTTTATACCTACTTAAAAAACGAAGGTTATAAATATAATCCCGATTTAGTCGTTATTTATGAGCATCGCGGCGAATTTTCCGCCTTGGAGTTAAAAAAGTACGAAGCAGAAGGATTAAAAGTCGAAAAAACTTCTGGAAATTCCGTCCGGATTTTTATTAAAAATTTTCATTTTAACTTTTATATTAATCAAGGCGCAGCTTCTGTTCTTAATTTCACCCATAACCTGCCTTTTTATAAAGAGCTATTTAAGTTTTTACATTCATTAAGATGGTTTGAAAAATTCTGGCGTGAACAATTAAATGAAACCGAACCTGATATTCCAAAAAGCTCTAAAAGAACCAATATTCCCAAAGCTCTTTCGGGTTTGGGCCTTTCAGAAAAAAGTAAAACAGATTGGGCTTCGCCAAACGGAGAAATAAAGAGCTCTTTACTTAGAAATATAAAATGGGACGTTTATAGCCTAGCTCTTGATCAATTCATGAGCCTGACCGAAGATTTAAACTCCAAAACGCTATTTTTAAGGGTTGCTGCAAGAGAAGAAATTTTAAAACTAAACGAAAGAAGCGAAGGCGCTAACTTAACTTCTATTAAGGAAAGGAAAAATAGCTCCTGGTTAAATTTCTTTGAACCAATGACCCAATTTCAAAACGCCCAAGCTATCCCTCTAAACTTTCCCAATCATATACATTGGACGCCTGCCGGTCATCGTTTAGCGGCGTTTCTAGCGTTTAATGCTTTAGTTGAAAAGAAATTAATCCCGATAAAAGGCAATACCGGAAAAATTAAAATTGATTTAACGGATTCCAAATGGATTGATCAAATTGCCTCTTCTAATTCAAGAATTCAATCCGTTTTGGATAGTATGGGTTATTCTCTTTTCTTCAAAGGAGTTTTTCAAAAAAACAATAACCAACCTACAGAAGCTAAAAGAACTTTTCAAAATTATTTGGAAAAGTTTCCAAAGAACTTCGAAGCCAGATTACAATTAGCGCTCATTTTATTGGAAGAAAGAAACGCCGCCGGCGCTTTAAATTACTTAACGCCGATTTTAGATTTTAATAAAAGTCCAGGTTCTAGTTTTTCTTATTTGCTCGGGAAAACATATTTTAAATTGAAAAATTGGGATCAAGCCCTAACTCATTTTTTAAATTACAAAAAACAAAATCCCGAAGACCCTAATATCCATCACTTCTTAGGTTTAATCCATTCCCAGAAGAAAAATTATTCTAAAGCCCAAGATTATTATTTGAAATCTATCGAACTTAAACCGGATTACACCCCATACATAAACCGGTTGGGAAGTTTTTATTTCGATTTAGGACAACTTGAATCCGCTCAAACTCAATTTCAACATTCTTTAGAATTAAATCCGAATCAATCCAAAATTTGGCTTCTCTCGGGATTAGCTTATATACGATTAAATAAATTGCGGGAATCGCTACAAAGTATGGAAAATGTTTTACGGCTAGACCCGAAAAACTCTATGGCAAAAGACATTTCGAATAAACTAAAAACAGCGCTTAATAAAATACCCGACAAGTCGTAATAATCATGAAGAAACCTATTCAAAAAATTACGAGTTTTCAAGGTTAAAAATCTCTTCATCACAGTCGATAATTTTGATTTTCGCGTTTTCTTGCTCCTGAAGGATATGAGATTTTTTCACCTTTAGGTTCTCTTTCTCCTGCATTAAGTCGCGTTCCTTTTGTTCGAATCCTATCTCATCTTGCCGTTTCAAGCGCTTGATTTTTTCTATATTTTCATGAAACTGTTGAGTTAAGGTTTCTATTTGATTTTCGAAACTCTTAAAGCTATTTACCCTCTCAGATTGAATGTCGTTTATTTTTTTATCTATTCCAAGGTCTCTTTTATTCAAAACATCCAAAGTCTCTTGTAGCGTTTCCAATTTTCGGTTTATATTTTCTGATTTTATTTTTAATCTGTTTATTTCAAAAGTAGATGACTGAATCGAAATAATTTTAGGTTTAAAGGTATTTTTTGCAGTTGAAGAAGGCTTTTCATTTTCTACCTGAAGTGGGTTGCGGTCCTCTAAATATTTTTCGATGGCTATTCTCACCAAGGAAGATATGCTAGGTTTTCCTGTCAAAACATCTGAAAGTTCAACCAGCTCTTCCCATAACGAAGAATCAATCATTAAATTACGACGTGTACTATTCGATGTTTTAGGCGGCATTTGCTTTTTCCTCTAAAAACTTAAAATAAATTCACGATTTGTCATTTAATAAATAAATTTTTATCACTTGCTTTATCCTATTTATAAACGCAGTATTAACTTTTTTTTCTTCTTCTTTTTTTTCTCGAGATTTTAAAACCTCTAAAACATCCGACCTGCTAACCCTTTCATGATTCTTTTTTTCCGCATTTTGCTCGGAATCTAAACAGAGTTTGTTTTCAAAATCTTCTACTACTTTTTTGACCTTTTTTTTTGCCGCACGTGAGTACTTCAATCTCCCTTTATCACGGGAACCATACTTAGGGCGTTTCATTTTTACCTCCCAAAAATGAAAAAGCGGTTCACCTGAAGACATGGGCATAATAATATCTTGGTATACCCCCATATACACATTATTACATCAATATACACATATAAATACAACCTAATTTGGATGACAAACACTATACACTAATTTTCAGGTTATGTTCAAGAAAAATTTATACATATTTCTACACATTATTACTTACTAATTAAATCTATATTTTTCAATTGGTTATATTTTTTCCCCCTACATAAACTTATATATCGGGAAATAAAAATTAAGGATTCTTTAATAAATTCTTGATTTCGAGAATTAGGCCACTTTTAGATTAAATGGGCCACACTCCCTACATACGCTGGTCGGAATGTTTTTATTTCAACTTGGGGAAATTTGAATCGGCTGAAGCTGAATTCCAACTTTTTCTAATAAGGAAGGACGCCACTTCGGCAAGCTTTGAGCTTAATAAAGAGAATTTAAAAACAAGAGTTGGAAAAATTAAGAGGAAGCTCGTTCGATGGATTTTTTTATAAGCTCGGCGGCATGTTCTGCATCTTCCCACCCTCCCAGTTCGACCCATTTCCCTGATTCTAAATCTTTATAGTGACCAAAAAAATGAGAAATCTGGTTTAGTAAAGTTTTGGGTAAATCTGAATATTGCTTTACTTCAGCATAATAAGGATTTAGAGCGTCTACCGGAACAGCTAAAATTTTTTCATCCGCTCCTTTTTCATCTGTCATTGTTATAGCCCCAACAGGTCGGGAACGAACGATGGAGCCAGACAAAAACTCTACAGGGGATGCCACTAAAATATCAATGGGGTCGCCGTCTTCAGAAAGGGTATGGGGTATAAACCCGTAGTTGCAGGGATAACGCATCGATGTGTGCATAACCCGGTCCACATACAAAGCGCCGGATTTCTTATCCATTTCATATTTTACCGGTTCCCTGCCAAATGGAACTTCAATAATTACATTAATATCCCAGGGAGGCGCTTTACCGATCGGTATTTCATCAATAATCATGTCAGAGAATTTTTTTAGAAAATGAGGGTTTCAAGACTTATTTTTAACCCGGAATTGAGTAAAAAATTGACTTGCTGAGGTGAATCTTTTTATTCGCGCGTATCTCTATTTTGGTGCCGAAGAGAGGATTTGAACCTCCACGTCCTTGCGGACACATGAACCTGAATCATGCGCGTCTACCAATTCCGCCACTTCGGCAAAAAAAATCGGTTTTGATCGCACTAAAAATAACAGGAAAAACCATAAAATAAAAATAATTTTAATCGATTAACAACCAGGCTTACCAGCGCCTCCGTTATCCAAAAAATCGGCTAATACAGAAACTTGTTTCGCTTGTTCTTCGTCTTCGATAATTTTTTCAATCTCTTCGTCGCTTTTATCAGCAAAAATTTCAAAAATGCGATCCACAACAGCGCCGCTACGAACGTCGGCAAATCTAGGATTTAACCGTCTTAACGCAGAAAACGGTATTTCACCTTCTAACACTTCTTCAATAAACTCGGCTAAAGGGGATTC
Organism: Nitrospinales bacterium; assembly: GCA_038154245.1. GTDB lineage: Bacteria > Nitrospinota > Nitrospinia > Nitrospinales > JAJDAT01 > JAJDAT01. Next base: position 37,162 of record JAYOZP010000008.1, read on the forward strand.
ATTCGCTTCGGCAGCCGATACAGTTGTTGAGCGAATAGTGCGGTTATAACTTCCTCCATTTGTGATGATATTATCCGGATTATTTCCCGCTGGAGAAATTGCATTTCCAGTTATGTTTACATTTCCTCCTTCCGTTCTGATAAAACTATTTGAACTTAAATTGAAACCGCCGCCATCAGTTTGATCTGAATCGGCAACAGCGGTGAATGAACTATTAAATCCAGAAACATGGGCTTCAAAGCTCGACCCGGAAACAAAGTTGATATTTTCTTTGGCCGTTAGCGAAATGTTTTCATGGAATACTATATTAGCTCCAATTCCAAAAATATCGTCGCCAGAAATAAACTCAGTCTCCTTATGCCCTAAATCAACATCGCCGAAATTTATATTTCCTGAAGAATTATTTCCAACTGTTAATTTTTTGGCTCTTAATGAAATTATTTCATTTTGAGTAAGAACGATATTACATCCAGTGGTCGCTATACAAATTGATCTATTCGATGAAAACGGCTTAATCGTAATCGTCCCAGAACTCGGACCGTTTATAAAAGAAAATGTATCCGTCGAAATTGAAATGGGTACACCAAAGGTATCGCCTCCAGAACTTGTAAACCCGCTGAGCAAATCAATTTCGTTGGCAGTAACCGAAGCATTTCCTCCAGCGGTTGCGACAAAGATATTTGGATCTTGCTGATACTTCCCTGAAGCGGCGCTAGCGGAGTAGTTTCCCCCTCCAGTCAAAACATTACCTGTTAAATGCATAGAAGAACCACTGAGATTCGTCGAAGTAGCGGACAAACTAACCGCTCCTCCTTTAGATTGAATCGGTCCCACAAAAACACCGCTAAAACCATTAATGCCAATAGTCCCTCCGCCTGAATTAATATCTTTCAATGCGGAAACGCTTCCACCTGTTGATGTTAAATCAATATTTCCGCCATTGGAATTGAGTTTTCCAAGAGTCAGACTCCCTCCCGCTTTGAAAGTAATAGCTCCACCATTCGTTCTAACAAGATCATTAGTATCGTTAAAAGTAATTGCGCCGCTTGTTGTTTGAAATCTTACAGAATTATTTGAGGTTGTTTGTAAATTCAACTCATTATCGCTTAAATTTTGAATTGTGATCGTGTTATTCGCTTCCAAAACAATGTTATTTGTTGCATTTAAAGCTTCTAATGCGGATTCGGAAATATTAAAAGTTCCAGATCCATCTGCAAAAAGAACCACGTGATCGCCTGAAATTTGACCGTCGTCAGACGCCGAAGATCCATCTTTTATTATGATATCGTCGGGATCTAAAAGTAAGGTACCGGTTTGTCCGTTAGCGGCTGTCGTAATAACCTCCCCATTAAAATCTAAAAATCGTTTTCCCGATACTTCCACAAAACCGCCGTCGCCAGAATTTGCTCCACCTTTGGCTTCGATAGCTCCATAAAATCGAGTGGTGTCGTCGGCCCAGTAGATAACCCGGCCGCCATTGCCGCTGGTGATCGCATTGGCTTTAACAACTGTTTCGGAACCGCCAAAAGTTACCCTTGCGTTTTGTACCGATCCTTTGCCTTGGTAATCGCCGCCAATTTAAACCTCGCCGCCGCCTTGGTTGCCGGAAACATCGACTGATGCCGTTCCAAACTGACCTACTTTTTCGCCCAAAATGTGAACGGTACCGCCAGTTTCTCCTGAATTGGTCCCTGAAGCATCCAATGTTCCTTCGTTCGTCGCGGTTCCATTTGGTCCCGCTTCTAAATATATTGCGCCATTCCTTTTAGAAACCGACTGCGCCCTGATAATTCCAGTATTATTCACTACGGATCTAACCATCTTTTGCGCCGTGTGCGCGGTCAATAAAACCTTTCCGCCATCTGCTTGAATCGTTCCTGAATTAAAAGCTCCGTTCTCGATGGTGTTGCCATCTTTATCCACAAACGAGCCATCGACAGGTTGAGTGATCGCAAAATTTATCAAACCGTCTCCGGAAAAATCCATTGTCGCCGCTTTACCCGAACCCAATGCTATTGAACCTAAATTCGCTGTTAACATTCCCCGGTTCTCGGTTCTTGCTCCCAACAACCCGATATAATCTGAAGCGCTTATTTGACCTTCGTTAATTACAGAAGCTAACGGTTTAGACGGATCTTGAGTAAACCGATAATTACGATTCAAAAAATCCTGATCGGAAATCTGCAACGACGTCGCCATCAAACTACGTACGTTTATTATGGAATTCGGTCCAAAAAATACTCCCGATGGGTTTGTTATAAAAATTCTTCCGTTGGCGTTGAGCTTCCCTAAAATCGCCGTTGGGTCTTGACCAATGACTCTATTCAACGCAACCGAATTAGAGCTTGGCTGATTAAATTGTACCGATTCAGATTGGCCAATATTGAACCCTTGCCAATTGGTAATCATTTGGTTTGAAGATTGATTGATGACCATGTTTTGGCTATTGAGTTGTTGGATATTTCCATTCCCTCCGACTATTTGACCGTCTTGCGGCAAAGCAAATAACAAAGCAGGGAAATAGCTCATTAAAAAAACTAGAAACCCCACCCAAAATGGAACCAAATAATAAGACAACGGTTTGATCGGTTTAAAATCTGTATTTATTTTCATCACCAAAAACTCAAAGATTTAAAATTTTATTAATTAACATCCCGGATTAGGAGTAACTTTATCCAAAAAATCATCCAAAACAGATACTTGTTGCGCCTGTTCATTATCTTCAACAATTTTTATAAACTCTTCCGGTGGTAAATCAGGGAAAAGGCCAAAAATAAGTATAGTTTCATCATCGATTGGAATATCGGGAAATAAAAATGGGTCCAAAATATTAGGAAACGGATCTTCCGGAAATGGAAACGGAAACGGATCTTCCGGAAATGGAAACGGAAACGGATCTTCCGGAAATGGAAACGGAAACGGATCCTCTTCTAGAAAAAAAAATGGATCAAATGAATCTACACTGGCGAAAACTGTTGGTAGTTCTAATGTGGTTAGAACACCACCATTCGTATTAATTTGGCCAAAAACATCTACAAAATTACCGGTTAAATTGACATTACCACCTCTTGTGGTGATTGAACTGCTATTATCAATTGTAAAAACGCCGCCATTAAGTCCATCTGAGTCCGCTGTCACCGTAACAGACGCGCCAAAGCCCGAGACATGAGCCTCAATACTTGAACCTTTAGAATTGGAATCTATAAAAAAACTAACATCTTCTGCCGCGTCAAAGCTGATATCGTTATAAAAAAGGATATTAGCTCCAAGAGCCGTTATACTTTCACCAGAAATAAAATTAACCTTTTTTGGTCCTAAAATAACATCGCCTAAATTTATATCTCCGGTAAAAATATCTCCAATATTTAATTTGGTGGTTCTTAAAGAAATTATCTCACTTTGGCTCAAATTGATAAAACAACCTGTTTTTCCAACACAAATTGAATCTCCTGGTATCGATGAAGCAATAGTGATACTATCGGTAGGTTCAGCGCCAGTATTAAACGAAGTTGAATAGGTATTAATGGACGAAGGAACTCCAAAAATATCATTTTTACCTGTAGAACCGCTAAGAAATTCAAAATCGGAAGCTAATAAGCTAACCGAACCGCCATTAGTTTTTACAAACATTGGGAAATCTTGAGTGTAGGTTCCCAAACCAGCATCGGCAGAAAAATTTCCACCTCCTGTCAAAATATTTCCCTTTACATTGATTCCAGAAAAAGCAAATAGATTGACATCGCCGCCTTTAGAATCAATACCCTTGGTATCAATAGAAAACCCCGAGGTTAAATTTATATCGCCGCCATTCGATTTAAGCGTACCTAATGTCAAAGAATCGCCAGCTGAAAAAGTTATCGATCCTCCTTGTGTCTGAAGAACATCATTGGTGTCTTGAAAGGTGATTGACCCAAAACTAGCTTGTAAAGTTACGGAATGTCCAGATACTTGCTGAAGGTCCAACAAATTATCGTTTAAATCTTGAATGGTAATACTATCCTCAGCTTGCAAAACGATATTGGTAGTCGAACTCAAACTTTCTAAGGTTAATTCTCCAATCTCGAAAGGTACTAAACCTCCATCAGCTTCTAAAATCTCTCCAAGAGGGCTTCCTGTTGATATTTCTGGGTCGTCATCGGCAGTACCATTTACAATATCAATAAACTCCGGATCTAAGAGCAAAGTCCCGATTTCGCCATTCGCGGCTGTGGTTATAACTTCGCCATTAAAATCAAGGAATCGTTTGCCCGATACTTCCACGAAACCACCATCGCCTGAATTAGCGCCGCCTTTAGCTTCAATCGCGCCATAAAACCGAGTGGTGTCGTCGGACCAGTAAATCACTTTGCCGCCATTGCCATTATTTATCGCGTTGGCTTTTACAACAGTGTCTGGACCGCCATAAGTAACCAGAGCGTTTTGAACCGTTCCTTTTCCCTGATAATCCCCGCCAATTAAAACCTCGCCCCCGCCCTGGTGGCCAGAAACATCGATAATAGCTTTGCCTAATTGCCCTACTTTATGACCTAAAATACGAACGCTACCGCCCGTCTCTCCTGAACCAGTTCCCGATGCGTCTAAAGTTCCTTCGTTTGTTGCGGTACCATTTGGTCCCGCTTCTAAATAAATCGCGCCGTTCCTTTTAGAAACCGATTGCGCTCGAATAATGCCAGTGTTGTTAACCACCGAGCGAACCATCTTTTGCGCCGTATGTGCGGTCAATAAAACTTTGCCGCCATCCGCTTGAATAGTTCCCGAATTAAAAGCACCGTTCTCAATCGTGTTGCCGTCTTTATCTACAAACGAACCGTCAACGGGTTGCGTGATTGCAAAGTTAATCAAACCATCGCCAGAGAAATCCATCGTCGCCGCTTTACCAGAGGCTAAAGCAATCGATCCTAAATTGGCCATCAACATGCCACGATTTTCGGCGCGCGGTCCTAGCAAGCCGATGTAACCCGAAGCGTTTATTTTTCCTTCGTTAATTACAGAAGCTAAAGGTTTCGAAGGGTCTTGAGTAAAGCGATAATTGCGGTTCAAGAAATCTTGATCGGAAATCTGCAACGACGTCGCCATTAAACTACCAACATTGATAATTGAATTTGGACCAAAAAACACTCCTGACGGATTGGTCACAAATATTTTTCCATTGGCGTTGAGCTTCCCTAAAATCGCCGTTGGATCCTGACCTATCACTCGATTCAATGCGACTGCATCGGCGCTTGGCTGATTAAATTGCACCGTTTCAGTTTGACCAATATTAAAACCTTGCCAGTTAGTAATCATCTGATTCGAAGATTGATTGATCACCATGTTTTGGTTGTTCGGTTGTTGGATATTTCCATTTCCCGCGACTATCTGACCACCTTGCGGCAGGGCAAATACCAAAGCAGGAAAATAGCTCATTAAAAAAACTAGAAGTCCAACCCAAAAAGGAACCAAATAATAAGGCCACGGCCTGAAAAATTTAGAATCTTTCTTACTATTCACAGTCAAAAACATAAAAATTAGTTTAAGGAGCGCACGTTGCCGCTACCGCAGCAAAAGGCACATTGACTGGCTTGGCAAAAGCCGCCCCGATATCCGGACCCGCTACGCTTACGAAGTCGGCTACAACGGAATCGCCTCCTCCCGCATTGGAATCCTGAGAACTTGAAGAATCTCCACCGCTAGGACTACTAGAACTTGAGTCAGAACTGGAACTGCCGCTCGATTGCGAAGTTGATTGCTGACCTGTGCCGCCTGAGCCTTGGTTAAACATAGAAGAAGGTAGGCTGGTTCCAATCCGGCCTAAAACGACAGTACTTATCGAATTAAAATTATTATTCGACATCGTCTGGGGAACTGTTGGCGCTTGTCCTTGCGGAATTGTGCTGACGCTATTAGCTCCCACCAACTGATTACCCGCAATATTAGGATCGACATTGGAAGCGCTCATAGCTCCGGTCTTGTTGGCAACAATTGTTTTTGTGGCAGAGGAGCTAATAAAACCAAAGGTACCTCTAGACGATAAGTTTGCCGTTGGCGTTATAACCTTAAAACTCGAATCTTTATTTTTTTGGCTTTTATTAATGATGTACATGGAAAGCCCTTTGGCTACATTGATCACTCCTTTTCGGAATTTTTGGGACTTATCCAATTGATAGGAACCTATAGACATGCGAGAGTTTGGTCCCAAAGCCAAAAGACTGTTGTCGTTAAATTTTATTTTTAATCGACTGCCTCTTTTTGTGCGGAAATTATCCGATGCGTAAACTTCTTGTTTGAATTTAGCTTTTTGCCAAACCGCATCTGGATCAAAAGAAACTGGTTTAATACTTAATTTACCTGGAGCGGCCTTGGCTACAGGTTCAGAACCTCCCCCTGCTTTCATTTCCACGGTGCCAATGATTCCAATTATGGTTCCAATGGGTTTTTCTTCGGCAGCCCAGACAATCGACCCGAAATGTGAAACCGTAGATCCAAAATGGGAAACAAAGAGCGCAAAAATTACCGACCAAAACACTTTTAGACTAAAAATAGGACGCGAAAAGTTTGTGAAGTCCGTCATTTTTCTCCCTCTATTAAAAAAAATGTCGAATAATTATTTATATTTAATTAAATTATTGTAAATTTAAACAAAAAAATCAAACTTATAATTTACGATTCAATCGCTTTTTAGTTTTATGTACATTAATGATGCCAATTTCTCCAAAAAATAAGGAGATAGATCACATTTCTTAAGATTTCTCAGGTTTATTTCGGGCTATAAAATAGAGTAACGCTAAGAATTTTCGTCTAAAGTCCTCAATTAAGCGAGTCTCTAATAATTGGAGATTTTAGCTTGAGGCAACTCGCTTGCCTTTTGTTTGCAAAGGCAGCTCGTGGCCAAATTCAATTTTTAGAGGTTCCCTTAAAAGCAGAAATAAAGAAATGGCTTGAAAAATACCCTTTCTATATGCTAATTTCTCCCTCTTTATCCATATTATAGTGGGTTCCAGGGCTGTAATGATTTAGCGCCTGTTTCCTAATGGGACGTTTGGCATTTTTACCTCGAAACTGAATGGTTGACCAAAAAAACCCAGACTGGCGGATTGTCATCACGGGTGTTGGGCTAACCTCTCCTAACGGCAACAATCTCGCGGAGTACAGAGAAAATCTGCTCCAAGGAAAATCGGGTATTGAAAAAATTGATATCCGGTATATGGGAGAAGTATTAGCCGGAGTTTGCAATTTCGACGAATTCAAATACCAAAAAAAGAAAGAACGAAGAAGAGGAACTCGGGCGGGTTCGGTTGGAATTTATTGCGCCCATGAGGCTATTTCAGATAGCGGAATTGAGTTTGATTCGTTCGATAAATCTAGAATAGGTATTTATTGCGGCGTCACAGAACATGGCAATGTTGAAACAGAAAACGAAGTTTTCAACATAAGCCAATACGATTACGACGTTAAATATTGGTCGCACCATCACAATCCGCGAACGGTAGCAAATAATCCCGCTGGGGAGATTTCTCTTAATTTAAAAATTACCGGTCCTCATTATTCGATTGGCGCTGCTTGCGCGGCTGGTAATTTAGGAGTGATCCAGGGATGTCAAATGTTGCGGCTAAAAGAAGTCGATATGGCTTTAGCCGGGGGTATTTCGGAAAGCATCCATACATTTGGTATCTTTGCTAGTTTTAAAAGCCAAGGAGCTTTGGCCTGGCATGAAGATCCAGAAAGGGCCAGTCGCCCTTTCGATTTAGATCGAAACGGAATTGTTTGTTCTGAGGGAGGATGTTTATATACATTAGAGAGATTACCGGACGCTCAAAAAAGAGGAGCTAAAATTTACGGAGAAGTGGTTGGATACGGCGTTAACTCCGACGCGGTTGATTTTGTGCTACCCCAACCTAAAGGGCAAACCGATTGTTTAAATATGGCGTTAAATAATGCGGGGTTGAAAGCGGACGATATTAATATAGTAAATACCCATGCAACTTCGACTCCACAAGGCGATATCCAAGAATGTATAGCAATTCGCAACGTTTTTGGTAAAAGTAAGAATGTTTGGGTTAATAACACAAAAAGCTATATCGGGCATGCAATGGGCGCCGCCGGAGCGCTTGAATTGGCGGGAAACCTGCCGGCGTTTGAAGATAAAATTGTACACCCTACTATTAATGTTGATAAATTGGACCCAGAATGCGCTTTGGACAACCTGGTTATTAACCAACCAAAACAGATTGAGCAGGTAAATTACATATTAAATAACTCATTTGGCATGCTCGGTATCAATTCCGCTTTGATCGTGAAACACTTTGAAATATAATAGGCGGTAAATTTGAGCAAGGAATCATTAGAGGAGTCTAATAAATGACGAGAGACGACGTTAGAAATGCGGTCATTAGAATTCTGGCCGATATTGCGCCGGACGAAGATTTTGATGGATTGAACGACGAAGAGAAATTGCGAGATCAGTTTGACTTGGATTCGATGGATTTTCTAGACATCGTTATGGAGTTGAGGAAACGATATAATATCGAAGTTCCCGAAGCCGATTACGAACGTCTCGTCACCATGACAAGCTGTATCGATTATTTACAACCTCTTCTTAAAAACCAGCAAATGGCTAGCTAAAAAGCTCAATCTTCGGCTGTTCTTTCCCCCTATTAGAACAGCCTCGCCTCGAAAAATTTAATACCTAGCCGTGTTTTTTTACCCCTCCCCATAGAATTTTTACTGAAAGCTCATAATTAAATATGAAATATGACGCCATTATTCTCGGCGCCGGGTTATCCGGTTTGGCGGCTGGAATTCGATTAGCCTGCTACGATAAAAAAGTATGTATCGTAGAAAAACATGTCGAAATTGGAGGGTTGAACTCTTTCTATCAAATGGAAAATCGGTGGTTTGACGTTGGGCTTCACGCGATGACAAACTACACTCCAAAAGGCGTTCGCTCATCCCCATTAGGAAAGCTTCTAAAACAACTTCGATTTAAACATGACGACTTTCAACTATGCCAACAAAAAGAATCGGAAATCAATTTCCCAGGAGTTTCTCTAAGGTTCTCCAACAATTTTGAACTTCTAAGACAAGAAATATCGGAAAAGTTTCCAAATCAAATCGACGGTTTTGATCGATTGACTCAAAGAATTCGCGAACACGACGACCTTTCGCTAAAAAGCGGTTTTCTTTCCTCCCGATCCGTTTTGGCGGAATACCTTACGGAACCCAAACTTGCTGAGATGTTATTTTGCCCATTAATGTTTTACGGCAATCCTCAGGCGGACGATATGGACTTTACCCAATTCACAATCATGTTTAAAGCTATATTCCTAGAAGGTTTCGCGAAACCTTTAGGCGGAATGCGCCACATACTTAAACTGCTGGCCGACAAATACAAAAGCTACGGAGGAGAATTGAGGTTAGGGAGGGCCGTAAAATCTTTAAACTTAACAAACGAGGAAGTTAATTCAGTAACGTTAGCCAAAGGCGAAGAACTCCAGGCGGAAACCGTTATCTCATCGATTGGTTACGCCGAAACCATGCGGCTTTGCGCTCCTGGAAAGTTTTCCGAGGACTCTTTACAAGATGGGGAAATCTCTTTTGTAGAATCTCAATATGTTTTAAACATCCAACCCTCAAAAATTGGATACGATAAAAGTATCGTTTTTTTTAATACCAAGGACGAATTTAGTTATCGTAAACCCAAAGAAATGGTAGATTTATCATCGGGTATCGTCTGTTGCGCCAACAATTTTGATTATCCAGAAGAGCAAGAAGGTCTGGTCCGGTTCACTTTTTTAGCCAATCCGGATTTGTGGTTCGGGTTATCTCGGACAGAATATAAAGAAGCAAAGTCTTATTGGCAGAAAAAAACTTTGGAAGCTGTGGTCGGTTTTTTGCCCGATTTTCGCGATTCTGTGGTATTTTTAGATACTTTCACCCCAAAAACTATAAAAAAATTTACCGGACACGCTAATGGAGCCGTCTACGGATCGCCTGTTAAAATCCGAGATGGAAAAACTCCCTTGAAAAACCTATTTATTTGTGGCACTGACCAGGGTTTTTTAGGTATTATTGGAGCCACTTTGAGCGGCGTTACCGTGGCGAATATTTACGGGCTTAAAGCATCTTATTAAATAAGAGTTTAGATAAAGAAATTAAATTAGTTTTTAAAAATTTACTGTTGGAAAAATTATGGCAAGGAATTGGTTAAAAGGAGCAAGGACTCGTTACGATAGCGTTGTAATAGGCAGCGGTTTAGCGGGAATGACCGCCGCAAACATGCTTGCGAAAGCCGGTCATTCGGTTTTACTTCTTGAGCAACATTACAATTTTGGCGGACTAGCTACCTGGTTTAAACGAAAAGGCGGACACATCCTAGATATTTCTCTTCACGGGTTTCCAATTGGGATGATAAAAACTTGCCGCAAATACTGGAGCAAAGAGATCGCCGATTCCATTGTTAGGCTCAAAGGAGTTCGTTTCGATAATCCTCAATTCGCTTTTTCCACCACCTTTGACAAAATAGATTTTACCAACATTATGCGCGAGCGTTTTGGCGTGCTAAAAGAAGTGATCGACGATTTTTTTGTTACAGCTCGTCAAATGAACTTCTACGACAATCTTTCCATGACTACTCGGGATTTGTTCGAAAAGTTTTTCCCAGGAAGAACCGATATTCATCGGCTGTTAATGGAACCTATTACTTATGCGAATGGCTCTACTTTAGACGACCCCGCAGTAACCTACGGTATTGTATTTTCTAATTTCATGGACAAAGGCGTGTATACATTTAAGGGCGGGACCGACGCGCTTGTTAAAAAAATGAAAAAGGAAATGCAAAAAAATGGAGTGGACATTCGGAATCATTGCTTAGTAGACAAAATTTTAGTCGAAGATAAAAAAACTCGCGGCGTTCGGGTCAACGGTCAAGAAATTGAATCCGATGTTGTGTTGTCAAATTCAAGTTTACCGGCAACAATCCATAAGCTAACGGGAGACGAGCATTTTTCTCCAGAGTTTCTGGAAGAAGCGCGAAAAGTTAGAATGAACAACAGCAGTTGCCAAGTTTACATGGGAATAAAAAAAGGCGAAAAGATCGATTACGCCGGCGACTTGTTATTCACGTCTGTTGAAGACGAATTTAGCGCAAAATCTTTGTGCGATAAAAACGTTACCAGCAGAACATTCTCATTCTACTATCCAGAAATTAGACCGGGTTCCGATCAATACTCAATCGTTTCTTCAACAAACGCTAATTTTGAAGACTGGGCTAATTTAACTGAAGAAGAATATCACGTCGAAAAAGATAAACTGATCGAAGACACTTTAAACGCTCTCGAAAAATACGTTCCCGACATTCGAAAGAAAGTAGATCATGTTGAAGCTTCGACTCCTAAAACGTTTAAACGTTACACCATGCACACGCGTGGATCTTCGTTTGGCACTAAGTTCGAAGGGCTCAAAATTAGTAAAGAGTTGCCCGAGCAAATTGCCGGATTATTTCATGCGGGATCGGTGGGAATAATTATGTCGGGTTGGCTGGGAGCCGCTAACTATGGCGTTATTGTTTCGAACGAGGTCGATCGATTTCTTAGAAAAATAAAATCGGAAAGATTAGAAACCGTAAGCGTCTAATAACGCCGCGAAAGATCCCGTTTAGTGTAGAAACTTTTTCCCTTCCTTATAGTTATTTTTATGCAATTTGATTTTTCCAACCAAACCGCCATCGTAACCGGCGGAACCCGCGGTATAGGTAGGAGCGTTTCAGAAGCGTTTTTAAAAGCAGGCGCTAAAGTTGTGGCAACTTACAAAAGTAATCACGAAGCGGCTGAATCCTTTTGCGAAGATAACTCTCAATATGCTTCTCAAATACAACTCGCGCCATTTGACGTTGCCGATAGCGAAGGAGTCGAGGGATTCTACAAACTTATGGAAGAAAAAAATGGACCCTTCCAAATTTTGGTCAATAACTCTGGAATTCGTAAAGATTCCGTTGTCGGAATGATGAAAGAAGAAGATTGGCGAGATGTTATTAACGCCAATTTAACCGGAACTTTTTTGATGAGCAAATTGGCGGTTCATCATCTTATGCGTCAAAGGTATGGACGCATCGTAACCATCACCTCTCCTATTGGGCGCATGGGTTTTGCAGGGCAATCCAATTACGCCGCTTCCAAAGCCGCGCAAGTTGCTTTCACTCAATCTTTGTCAAAAGAAGTCGCTAGTCGTGGGATCACCGCCAATTGCGTTTCGCCGGGCTTTATCGAAACGGACTTCATATCCGACCTATCTGACAAACAGCGGGACGGCTATAAAGCTTTAGTACCGCTCAAACGATTTGGCAAACCTGAAGAAGTCGCCAATGCGGTATTGTTTCTCGCCTCCAAAGAAACCGCTTATATTACGGGAACCACTCTCGAAATATCCGGCGGACTATAACAAATACCTTTTCACCGCAAAGACGCAAAGAACGCAGAGAAAAAATCAAAGACAAGACATTCAATTTCCTTCCAGAGTCTTTGTTTTCGCTTAATTAAGGATATTGAATTGTCGGTTCAGTAAATTTTAAAATAAATTATTATAGTTTTAGACTACTCGTTTTTATCTTTCTTTGCGCCCTCTGCATCTTTGCAGTTCAGAAGTTTTTGGGCATTAAAAAATCAACGAAAGGCAGGTTACGCCGCCATCGGCCTTTTCAAATTCGCTCATCGGGATTTGGATAACTTGAAAACCGAATTCGCGAATCCTGGCGGCTAGTTTTGGGTAACCCTGCGGAGCGATTACATAATCGCCCACTACCAAACAATTGGCGGAATAACTTTCCTTAGAAGACACTTCAATAATTTGTAAATTTTTAAAAGCCGAAGCATCCACTCTGGAAGCGTCCAAAATAATTTTTCCATCGCCTAGATAAGTCGCCGCGCTTTTTAAATGAAGTCCTTCCAAAACGGGAACAGCTGTAATGGTTTTTTTGGTAAACGCTTTTAAAACCTCAATACCTTCCAAATTTGTGCGCGCAGATTGCCCGATAAAAATTTCCTCATCCGTTTGCAACACGTCGCCTCCGTCTAACGTCGCCGGAGGAAGCATGTGAACGACTGCCATATAGCGCTCGAGTTCGGCAACTATAGAATCGCCTTCGCCGCGTCGAGTTTCCGCTTTCATAGAACAAAGAACCGCTTTATCTTCTAATATTACGACAGGGTCTTCGACAAAAGGAGCGTCTGGAAAATTTTCCTCAGGATCTAAGTGAATTACCGAAAGACCGGCGTTCGTTAAAGCGGAGGTGTATTGTCTATGCTGGTTAAGGGCTTTACCAAAGTCTATGCAATCGCTTTGGGGGTGATTAGAAATAGCGTTTGCAAAATCAGGGGTAGGTTCTCGAACTAAAGCTATAGAACGATTCATGAATTAACCCCATTTAGCGTTACAAAAACTTAATCGATGGTGGGAGTATTCATGAGCCGAGAGAAATTTAGCATATCAAAATTCTTTTTAGCCCCTCGATACTTTTTCATCATTTCTTTGGATGGTTTAAGATCTTCTTTGATCTTATCTTTCTGAGCGATGTAGACATAACCCTTTGTTTGCGAAAAATCGTGACGGGTTAGTTCCATAATTCTTCGATCATATTCGTCGGGATATTGGTAGTGACGATCCAGTTCGGCAAGTTTAGCCTCTTCCATTTCATATACCATCCCGATCATCATTCCCAAATTGTCATGTGTCGGTTCAATATTGGCGTGGCCCAATCTTTCTTCCCCCCCATTATCCACGGGGATTTTATTAAAAACCCGTTTCCAGGCCGAAAGGGTTACTGAATATTTAGTTGTGTAAGAAAATCCTAATTCTTTATAAATCTTTTCGTTGATCAGTTCATCATAAATAAATACACGGACGATATTTGACATTCTTAGCTCTATATAAAGTAATTTTAAAAGACAAAAAATTACGAGGTTATTTTAATCTGTGTTAGGATGCTATATTAACAAAATAACGCGATCAAATCTTTTTATATTTGCGTTTTTAAAGGATTTATAGATCCTTTTTTAATAAATTTAAAGTTACCTGGAAAGGAGTGAACTCATGGCCGGCAATGTAGTTGAAGTTTCCGACGCCGAATTTGAATCGTCAATTATTCAAAGCGATAAGCCCGCTTTAGTGGATTTCTGGGCGGAGTGGTGTCAACCTTGTAAAATGCTAGCCCCGACTGTGGAAGAAATCGCAGGCGAATATATCGATAAAGTTAGAGTTGCAAAAGTAAATGTAGACGATAATCCACAAACCGCTACCAAGTTTGGTATTCGCGGTATTCCTACGCTTTTGCTTTTTAAAGAAGGAAAAGTAGTGCAACAAATGGTGGGCGTTAAACCTAAAGGCGATATCACCAAAGCAATCGACGAAATTCTATAAAATTGGTTTCCCCGGCTTAAAGGTTAATAGCCTTAAGCCGGATTCGATTCATCCCGTTAGATCTCAATAACCTATATCAGAAATTCCGTAGGGCTTAAAAAGCCTTCATCCTCTGGAGTTTACGATGTCGAAAAAATTGGAATGCCTCAAAAACGTTTCTATTTTTTCGGGAATGACCGATGCCCACCTTGAAGAAATCGCTTCAATCGCCTTAGAAAAAAAATTCAAAAAAAATAAAGTCATTTTTAATAAGGGCGATCGAGGTAATGTCTTGTTCATTCTCACCACCGGAACTGTAAAACTATCTCTTTTTGACCAATCCGGTAAAGAAATGATCTTAAAAATGCTTTACAAAAACGATTTTTTTGGAGAAATGTCGCTATTAGACGATTATTTTCGTTCAGCGACCGTCACCGCTGTGGAAGATTCAAACGCGCTTCTAATTTATAGAAACGAATTCATGCGATTGATTCACGAGTTTCCAGGTATCGCCTTGGAAATGCTGAAAGTTTTCATTCATCGTTTAAAAACAAGCGATAAAAAAATCGTTAGTCTTACTTTTTTTGACGCCTTCAGAAAAGTAAGTTCTACAATCATTGATTTAGCCGAAAAGACGGGTCGTCAAGAAGGAAAACACACCGCTATCGACTTGACATTGACGCGCCAGGACATGGCCAATATGATTGGCTTAAGCCGGGAAACGTTAACCCGTATTTTACAAGAACTGCATTTTCGAGAGATTTTGAACGTTAGTAGGAAGAAAATAGTCATTCTCAACCCAAAAGCCTTGGAAGAAGAAGTTCAAAACGCCCGGGTTCCAAAAATCTAAATTTTGGCGATTTGCTTTCTAACCCTCCTTTTTTTAATCTCATCCAATCCTTTGCTTTTAAAAAAATGTGATCTACCTCCTTTTCTTAAGCAGCCTTCTTGTCGTATATTAGAATTAGATAATAATAAAATTTTCATTGCGTGCTTATGTTTTCGAATATCTTACAAATTTTAAATTCGAATAAATATAAAAAGTGGACTTTGCTTTCATTTTGGATGTTGGTCCTCTCGCTAAGTTGGTTGGTCGAAGCCAAAGCGCAAGAAAAACCGGTTGGAATAATCATTGGCGTTATTGGAGAAATTCAGTATAGATCCGCAGCCGACGCTCCGGACACTCCTGTTGCCGGTAAAGAAAAACCTGGCGACACAAAACTTGTTTCTTTTTCTCCCTGGGAAAAAGTTAAATTCAAGCAACCCGTTTACGCTAAAGACGAATTCAAAACTTCAAAGCGCAGTCGTCTTAAAATAAAATTTAGCGATAATAGTCTGATGGCTCTTGGTCCCAATTCTAAAATGCAAGTAGCCAAGTATGTTTACGATAAAAAAAAGAAGATGCGCCAGGGAGTGATGAAAATTTCTTATGGGCTATCGATGTATATCGTTAACAAAAGTCAAAAAAATAAACAATCCAATTTTCAATTGGTTTCTCCAACGGCTAATTTAGCGGCGCGCGGCACTCAGGGATATGTAAGTTCGTCTGATAAAATCACTTACTTGGCTAACCAAGCGGGGGCGATGGACTCCTCTAGTAGCGATCCAAATATTGCCGGCAACCAATTAGTTGGCGCGATGAAAAAAAATTCTATTCCAGCGGGAAAACCGCCAACCCCGCCTACAAATTTATCAAATAATGAATTAAGCGCCGTTAGAAATGTTGTTATGGGACCGATAGGTATTAACCCTAACAACCCTATAATTAAAGACTTAACCCAAACCGCGCCTGTGCAAAAGAAAAAGTCTAAAGAATCCAAAAAAGACGATAAAGGCGGCGGCGGCAAAAGCGACTCCGATAGTAAAGAAGGCGATGGCGGCGACTCGGGTGGAGACTCCGGAGGAGACAGCGCAGATTCTGGCGGAGGAGATTCCGGCGGCGGAGGTGGAGATTCTGGCGGTGGAGGAGGCGGAGGTTTTGCCGAAAGTTTTACCGCAACGGGTAGCTCCGCAGGCGGTGGCGGCGGCGGAGATTTCGCTCCAGTAAATAATCCATTTTCCCCTGCGGCGCTAAGTTCCTGTTCCGGCTAAGGATCATTAACGGTAAAATGTTACGCATGTTAAAAAATTCTTTCTTAATCATTGTTTTTTCTATCTTTTCAGCGCTAAATCTAGCTTCTGCTCAGACAAAAATTCCTCCAGCAGCCGAATCGGGCCTTGCCCTCAAAATGCTTAAAAAATCACAACCCGGTCGCTGGGAACCGCCTCCTCAACCTCAACCAGAAGAATTAATAATTAGAGAAGACGAAATTACTTCAAAACCCCCTTCCCCATCTGAAATAAATAAAACGATAGAGTTGGAAATTACCTCTCCGGATAAAAAATCCACAGAAAACTCGTCCAATCGCGACAAAGAGAAATAATATTTAAGCGGGCCTATAATAATTCATATTTTTACTAGTTTGCTATCGCCTAGCTCCTAGTTTTAAGAGCTAGGCTCTTAGCAATTTTGAATTTTTAAAGATTCCCTTAAAAGTTGAGAAAATTCTTCAGAAAGACCTGAAAAAAGACCCACCAAAAACGATTGAATTTTCTCAAAAAAACTTTGCAAATGTGACGTATCTCCTTACTTTTTAACCAAAAAAGCCGTACAATCTAGAGACTACATTAAGGTCTTTTTTCTCAAATTGAGACGGGTTATCAATTACCGAGGAAACTCTTTTGCAGCGCCAACCAAACAATTTATCCGTAAGCCGTGTTTTGAAAAACCGTTTTAGTAAAGTATTAGCGGTCTTTCTAATTTACATAATCGGCGGGTTTCCGACTTTAGTCTTTGCATTGCCGCAAGAAGGTCAAATTGTTTCGGGACAAGGAACCATTGGTCAACCGAATCCAAACCAAATGGTTATCAACCAAAACTCCAACCAGTTGATAACCAATTGGAATAGTTTCAGCATAGGACAATCCGAGCACGTTCAATTTAATCAACCATCCGTAGATTCAACGGCCCTCAATCGAGTTACCGGGCAAGACCCCAGCGCCATTATGGGTCGACTGTCCGCAAACGGTCAGGTCTTTTTATCCAATTCATCGGGAATTATTTTTGGACAAAGCTCTCGGGTAAATGTTGGCGGTTTGATGGCAACCACGCTAGGAATCTCTAACGAAGATTTCCTAAATCGGAATTACCACTTTACGCAAGATAAATCCAAACCTCTTGCGAGCATTCTAAATCAAGGAACCATCACCGCAGGTCAAGTAGGATTACTCGCCCCCAGAGTGGAAAACCAGGGAACGATCGTCGCCAATTTAGGTAACGCCGCTCTATCGTCGGGCGAAGCCGCCATCATGGATTTTGACGGCAGCGGCTTGATCAATTTCCAAATCACCGAACCGGTAACAGGCGAAGTCAAAGACGCCAACGGCAACGTGGTTGAAAGCGGCGTGGTCAATTCCGGTTTTGTTAAAGCTCATAGCGGCAACGTAATCCTATCGGCGCATCAAGCCCGCGGCATGGTAAGAAGCGTCGTTAATAACACCGGAATCATCGAAGCCAAAAATGTCGTTAAAAAAGGCGGTCGTGTCTTCCTGATGGGCGATCGCGTAAAAAATTCCGGAACCATAAACGTTACAGGAACCGAAGCCGGACAAACCGGCGGTACCGTTCATATTTTAGGGAACGAAGTTAATGTCTCTGGCGGAACTATCGACGCATCCGGCGACGCAGGCGGCGGCACAGTCTTAATCGGCGGCGACCGGCAGGGCCGGAACGAGAGTATTCAGAATGCGACGAACACCACCGTTGGCGAATCGGCAACCATAAAAGCCGACGCAATCAATAAAGGCGATGGCGGTAAAGTAATAATCTGGTCGGAAAACTCAACCAAAGTTTACGGGGCAATCTCCGCAAAAGGCGGCGCCAACGGCGGAGACGGCGGGTTTGTTGAAACATCCGGTAAAAAATTTTTAGACGTCACGAAAGCGGCGAACGTATCCGCTCCAAGCGGCAAAGCCGGTACCTGGTTACTCGACCCAACGAATATAGAAATCGTCAGCGGTCCCGGCAACGGCGACGGATCGCAAATTTCCGTAACCACCATCGAGACAGCGCTCAATGCGGGAACTAGCGTTCATATAGTTACCAGCGGTCAAGGATTGGAAGAAGGAAACATCACCATATCCACGGCAATCTTGAAATCATCTGGCGGCGACACATCATTAACGCTCACCGCGCATGGCGATATCATCGTCAATCAAACGATCACATCGACAAACGGAACGTTAGACGTCAACTTAATTGCGGGAGCGGACATTTTAATCAACGCCGCTATCGCCACCAACGGCGGTAATATATTTGCCGACGCCGGAGCGACCAATTTACCTGCAAATATATCAGGATCGTATACGCCAGCGGCGCGTATCTGCGGAGCGACGGTTGCTTTGCCGGAAATTCAGATCAACGCCGACATCAACACAAATGGCGGCAACGTTAACCTTGGACAATTTAAAACCAAATCGCATTCCTTAATAGGCGGCGGTACTTACACGAAAGAAAAACACGCTACCGCTGACGTAACGGTTCAAAACGCATCTATCAATACCAATGGCGGCAACTTCACGATTAATGGCAGCGCCGCGACGGTTGCCTCCACGGCAACGATTACTACTCCTGGCGGCGACATCGTCATTGAAGGCAGCGACGAATCGATCGTTAGCGTATCAGGTATCCTAAACGCGGCAAACATAGCCGCCAACCAATCCGGCGGATCGATTCAGGTGTTGGGCCATAAGGTGGGAATTTTTGGCAACGCGCAGCTCGACGCATCCGGCGACGCAGGCGGCGGCATCATTTTGATCGGCGGCGATTACCAAGGCAAAAACGAAGATATTCAAAACGCTTATAGAACTTATGTCTCATCCGATGCAGTTATCAAAGCCGACGCCATTAATACGGGTAACGGCGGCAAGGTCATCGTCTGGGCCGACGACACCACGCGTTTCTATGGAAACATCTCTGCCACTGGAGGATCTCAATCTGGAGACGGCGGATTCGCGGAAGTTTCTGGTTTAGAATTCTTGGACTTTAACGGTTTTGCCAATTTAACTGCAGTGGCGGGATCAAACGGAATGTTGCTTCTAGATCCTAGAAACATAACCGTTGTAAACGGCGGTTCGGAACCTGACCTAGTCGGAGCCACCGGCGACGATGGCAACGCCAATGTTTATGCTTTTGCGGAGGACGCCAGCCTGGACGTCACCATTGACGCCAGCGTCATCAATGCATTGATGTCGGCGGGAACGACCGTTACGTTGCAAGCGCATAACGACATCACCATTAACGAAGCCATTAACGGAACAGGCGGAATCGGCGGACTTTTTCTGCAAGCCGGCGACGACGTTCACCTTAACGCCAACATAACCACTGGTAATGGAGTTATTAATATCACCGCAAACGATGCAGGGGCGACTTCCACAGGTTCCGGAACCGACGAAGGAACCGGCGACATTACTGTAGGATCAGCTACCATTGTTCTCGATGCGGGAACTGCGGTTATTACATTGAGCGCCGAAGGAAATATCAGTCTTCCTCAATTAACCACAACAAGCACCCTTGACGCCGCCATTAATGTTACTTCAACTGCGGGCAACATCACGGACGGTTCCAGCGCGGTTGAGTTAAACGCCTCTGGTGGCGGGGCGGTATTGAGCGCCGCAACGGGAATAGGGACCGCTGGAGGTGGAGGCGAGATCGATACGAACCTGGCAAAAATCAACCTCACCAACACGACATCTGGCATCATTAATGTATCGGAGAATACTGCTGGGGGTTCACTTGAAGTCACGGGTATCACCACTGGAGGAACGACCAGCACTACCTCTCTCGTGGTTCAGAATACCTCAGGCGACTTGACGATATCTGGAAACCTAAACACTGTTGGGACCACGGCATTAGAGGCCGCTCGTGATATTATTTTAAACGCTTCCAATAATATCACGTTGGCAACCAATGGCAGCCTGGTGATGCAAGCGGGAGACGATATTACCCTTAACTCCAATATCACAGCAAGTGGAACAGGGACCCTGCATTTAGAGGCCGATTCGGCGCATACCTTTGCCGGAGTCGCCAATGGAGCCGGAGGTCTCACTCTACAAACCATATCCACCGGCGGAGGAGCAATAACATTAATCGGAGCGGCTTTAGTCTCTGTTACGGGGGTTAATTCAGGCAGCGGTAACATAAATCTCAGTAGTTCAATAGATGGAACAGCCCAAGCTTTTTCAGCCGCCGTTACCGCTATATATAATACCTTTTCCACCACAGGAACCTTTACACATGGGCTAGCCACTACGGCCGGTTCGGACGGATTTGGCACAGGCGCAGTAACCTTAAATAACGGAGTGGTTACTGTAGATGGATTTTCCAATACCTCCGTTAGCAATTTCACGTTTGCCTCAACCAGTACCGTCACTTTTCAAAATACCGCATCTACCTTTAGCGGCAATTTGGCGGTAAATGCCACCGGCGCTATCGCAGTAAACGCCAATGCAATCTCTAACGGAAGCGTAAGTTTGACTTCTAGCTCAACTGTATCTGTGGCAAGCTCTGTTCAAGTTAGGGCGGAAGATAACGGGGGCTCGGGGGCTTTAACAATCTCTGCTACGGCCGTAACCTTGAACGGTGGAGGAAGCGGCACTGAGAATCTTGAAAACGTCGGCTCCGGTAATGTTTCAGTCACCGCAACTTCGGGAGATATCACATTAGGGAACGGCGCAACAGCATTCGCGATTCGATCCAACGCTGGAGACGTGACGCTCAACGCAAGCGGAAATATTGTCACGGTCACTTCTGCCGATTTCGAAATTTTCTCTGATGGAAACGTGACTTTTACGGGAAATAATATCGGATTGACAAACGCTATCGAAATCGCGGGTACGGGCAACGGCAATAGAACTCTAACCATGACGGTAAACGGTTCAGGCTCCACAGCTAACGTCACTCTATACGATCCCGGCGGCGGACAAGACGATCTTTTCAACGCAATTAATGTTACGGTAGCGCAAGCAAATAGCGCGGTTAATTTGGACTTGGTTGGCGCAGAATCGGTAACAGGAGCCAGTGGCGCCAACCACGATTTGAATGCCACGCTCAACACCAACAATATAAGCCTGACATATACATTATCGCAAGCGTCGCAAATTCTTCGCATTGGAACGATCAACGCCGGAACCGGAAACGTAACCTTATCTTCCGCTGGGCAAATTTTGGATACGGCTGGCAACGATACAACGACCGATATCACAGCCAACACCTTAACTTTAACCAGTTCCGGCTCTATTGGAGTCGACATAAACGATGGGTTAAACGTTAATGCAACCAATCTGGCGATCGCTTCCACTGGGGGCAGCGGCAGCGCTTTTCTCACAGAAGTGGACTCCCTTAACTTAAATTCCATCACCGTTGGAACCGGCGCCCTTCAAATTTCCGCAACGACACTCGTCGTCACTACAGCCATCACCACGACTGGATCGGGCAACATCACCCTGGACGCCGCAGACAGGATCGACGTAAACGCCAACATCACTGCGGGCGGAGCCCTTGTCCTAGACGGAGACTCGAATAATGCAGCTAATGTCAACGACGATATCCTGATCGCTAACGGCGTAACCTTAACAGCTAACGGCGGAGGCATCACTCTCGACGCAGCATCGGCCGCATCCGATAATATATTAGCCGAGGGCGCATTGACCTTAAACGCCACTAACGGTATTACGATCAATCACGATTTGATCGGAACGACTTCCGGCGGGGCGATAAACATAAACG
The DNA here is from genome assembly GCA_038154245.1 of Nitrospinales bacterium. Lineage (GTDB taxonomy): Bacteria > Nitrospinota > Nitrospinia > Nitrospinales > JAJDAT01 > JAJDAT01. Next base: position 59,354 of record JAYOZP010000008.1, read on the forward strand.
CCGATACCGACGGCAACGGCGGTCTGTTCTCTCTCGCTGCCAGTCAAACCATAAACGCTCAGAACAACGCACTGTCTATTACATCAGACACCATAACGCTGACCGGAACACTACAGGGTACTGGCGCTTTGACCTTACAACAAAGCGCAACCGGAACGTCCATTGGACTTGGCGGAGGATCTGGAACCTTTAATTTAGACGACACCGAAATTGGCAACTTAACCAACGGTTTTAGTTCCATCACCATCGGCGCAAGTGGCAGTACCGGCGCGTTGGACCAAGACGCGGTAACCTACAATGATCCTATTACCATCCGCGGCGGCAACATGACCATTGACGGTATTACAATGGGAACCAACACCGATAGCGTCACCATAATTTCAACCGGAACCATCACGGATTCGGGCGCCGACAACTCGGCTATCGATATAGCTGCGGCAAACGCCACGGTAACGCTAACAAGTTCCGGCGTTATTGGGACCAGCGCAGCCGACTCTTTAAATATTAACTCGTTAATTTTAGTCGTAACCTCTACCAACAATAATAATATATTCATCACGGAATCGGGCGGCTCAGGAATTGGAACCATGAACGCCGGAGCGGGCAATATTACAATTTCCACCGACGGTAGTTTCATAAGCAACAGTTCGGCTATAACCGCCGCTAACCTGGATATTTCCACATCTGGTTCAGGAGCGGCCCTTGGCGCCTCGGGTACGGCGCTCAATACAACGCTTTCCGGAACGTTGACCGCAACAGCATCGACGGGAACTGGCGGCGGAATTTTTATTAACAATACGGGTAGTCTGGCCCTTGGCGTTATCAATGCGGGATCAACTTCCGGCGATACGGTGGAACTGATAGCGACCGCTGGTATGACCAATTCCAGTTCCTTAATCACCGGGGAAAACATAAGCCTGACGGTTTCGGATACGAACGCAGCCATAGGCGCAACTGGAACGGCCAACGATATCAACATAACCCTTGCAGGCACCTTAACCGCAACCGCTTCCGATGGAAACGGCGGTATTTTTGTCGCCTCAACCGGAAATATGTTGGTTGGCGCTATCAACGCCTCCACTACCGGTAATATAGAATTAAGAGCGGAAGGAGGAACCTTTAACAATACTTCCGCTTTAGCGATTACGGGCGCCGCTGTAACCATTGAAGCCACCACTAATGTTTCAATAAATGAAGGCATCACTTCCAATGGAACCCTGACTATTAACGCCGATTCCGATAACAATGCGTCTGGCGACTTTACGTTGGCTTTGGCGACAGCGCTCAATTCCAGCGGCAACACCATGAGCATCACGGGAAATACGTTCACGCTTTCGGCCGGAACGTCCACGCTGAATTCCGGAGCCGGTAATTTATTCTTATTACCATCGACTGGAGTCACGGTAAGCATCGGAACTACCAGCGGAACGTTTGATGTTGACGACACCGAAATCGGCGCAATAACCACCAGCGGAACTTTGACCATTGGCGACGCTTCTTTAGCCAGCGCTATTACATTAGATACAGCCGGTTTCGGTTCCACTAACCTGGTAATACAAACCAATAGCACGATCAGCGACGCTAACGACACCGGCGCCAACCTGACAACTAGCGGAACATTAACCCTAACCTCCAACGGAGTCATCGGAGCAACCACGACACAGGGCATAAATATTGACGTCGCCTCGGTCACCGTAACCTCGTCCGGAGGCAACAACGTAATTCTTAATGACAATGGAACAACGGCTACAACTTTAACGGTGACAACAGGCGGCGCTGGAAATTTAGAATTTGTTAAAAGTGGAGCGGGTAATATTATTATAGGCGGGGTGACCACCACAAGCAACATCACCAATATAGAAGCGTCCAACGGAACCATCACTCAAACGGGAGCGTTGACAGTTACAGGTACCGCCAGCTTTGACACCAGTTCAGCCAGCAACATCATCACCTTAACCAACGCTTCAAACGCCGTTCAAGGAGCAATCTCTTTCACCACCATTGGATCGGGGTCTAACGTCACTTTTGATAACAACATAACCGGCGTGATCATGGGTACCTCCGATGTCGTGGGTAATTTGTTCATCACCACAGGCGGAACCATTACCGATACCGGAACCACTACCGTTTCTGGTACCGCGAGTTTCACTACGGACGTGGCCAATCAAGCGATCACTCTGGATTCCGCTAACGCCATAACAGGAGCCATCACCTTTACCAGCGCGGCTGGAAGCACAACTTCCAACGTTACTATCGATAACGGAACAACGAACTTAATTTTGGCTGGAACCACAATTCGAGGAACTCTGACTGCAACATCAGGCGGGACGATAACTCAATCCGGAGCTTTGACGGTCGACAGTACCTCTTCATTCACGACAGACGTGGCGGCTCAGTCCATCACTTTAGATAATACTTCCAACGTTTTTACAGGAGCGGTTAGCTTATCAACCACCGGAGCCGCCGACGCCACCATTGATAATGGAACGACAGCGTTAATTTTAGGAACCGTTGGAATTGGTCAAAATTTATCAGTGACGGCAGGCAATACTATCACCGATTCGGGAGTGATTACGGTTGGAGGCACCGCAAGTTTCACGACAGACGTTAACGACCAAGCAATAACCTTGGATAGTTCAAACGCAATCACGGGAGCGGTCAGCTTCACCACTCAAACAGCGGGAGGCAACACTGCAAACGTGACTTTGGATAACGGATCGACGGCCATTAATCTGGGAACTTTAAGTATTGCCGGCTCGTTTTCGGGAACAACCACTTCATCTATAAGCACAAGCGGCACAACAACAACGGCAACAGGCTTGACCTTAAACGCCAATACGGGAATTAACTTTAGCAATGATATTACCAGCGGCGGCTCAACATTTATAGATGCGGACGCAGATGGCGTTGGCAATGACGGAGATTTTACCATAAGCGCTGCCGCAGCTTTCTCTTCGGGCGGCAACACGATTTCGATTACCTCCAACGATATCATTATAACCACTTCGGCAGGCACAGCAATTGATAGCGGCGGCGCCGCTACAACGCTCTTGGTATCCGATGGGGGTACTATTGGGTTGGGCGGAACCGCTCTCAACTGGACTCTGGACGGCTCGGAATTGGAACAAATTTCGGCTACGGGTTTAACAATTGGCGATAACACGAATGGCAATATCACGGTAAACGGCATTACCGCCGCCAACAGCAACAACATAACCGGAACGGTGACCTTAAACGCCACTGCGGCGGGCGGAACTATCACTTTTGATACTACTGCGTCAACGTTTAACGCACTGGCGACAAACGCAGAAACCGGAATCAACGTCACCATTGGACTTGCAACCGATACGGGCACTTTAACCCTCGACGCCGATTCGGATAACGACGGCGGAGGAACTCTGACAATTACGGATGCGGTAACCACCACAAATTCTGCTATTAATTTTATTGGGGCGGGATTTGCGATTGATACCGGTTCTTCCAATTCCGGCAACGCTAACACTACTGTAGAAGCTTCGACGGCAGTATCGATTGGGGTTGGAGCCGGAGCGGGTACCTTCTCCGTAAACGATACCAAAATCGATAATATGGCAACCACCGGAACGCTGGTCATCGGCAATTCTGGATTATCCAGCGCAATCACTTTCGACAATGTAACGGCGGGAAGCAAAAACATTTCTCTATTAACTAGCAGTACGATTGACGACGCGGACGCAGACGCAACTAATCTCACAACGACTGGAACTTTATCTCTTACTTCCGGCGCGGCGATCGGCGGAACTAATCTATTAAACATTGATGTCGCATCGGTTACTGTAACTAGTTCTGGCGGCAACAACGTTACCATAACGGATCAAGGAACCAGCGACACGACTTTCAATATCACAACAGGCGGCGCGGGAAATATTTCGGTGACCCAAGACGCTAACAACTTAATTTTCTCCGGCGTTTCTACTTCCGGCAATTTAACCGCTATCGCAACAACCGGAACCATTACCGATACTGGAACCGTCACTGTTGGCGGAACGGGAACATTCACAACGAGCGCAAACAATCAAGCGATCACTTTAGATACCTTGGCGGTTACCGGAAACATGTTCTTCACCACATCGGGAACAACAGGTAACGTCACGATTGATAATGGAACAACCGCGATTATTTTTGGCGCATCCACCATCAACGGTAGCCTTTCCGCCACCACAGGTGGAACGATGAGTCAAGCGGGGGCGTTAACAGTTTCCGGAACCAGTTCTTTCACCACTGACGTAAACGATCAAGCGATTACATTAAACAACACATCAAACGCTCTCACCGGCGCGGTTACCTTTACAACTCAAACGGCTGGAGGCGATACTGGCAACGTCACGATTGACAATGGCACGACGAACCTGGTTTTAGCGGCTTCAACCATTGCCGGTTCTTTGACCGCAACAACTGGCGGCACGATTACGCAAAGCGGAGCGTTGACGGTCGATTCTACTTCCTCTTTCACCACCGACGTGGCCAATCAATCGATCACCTTGAACAACACGTCCAACGATTTCGCTGGAGCGGTGAGTTTATCGACAACCGGATCAGGCGACGCAACACTCGATAATGGAACGACGGCATTAATTTTGGGCACGGTAGGTATTGGTCAAAACTTAGTCGTCACCGCTGGCAACACCATCACCGACACAGGCGTTATTACGGTAGGCGGAACCGCCAGCTTCACGACAGACGTAGCAAGTAACAATATCACGCTGGATTCTTCAAACGCCATTACCGGAGCGGTCAGTTTTACAACTTCGGGAACCGGAACCGCTTCTTTTAACAACGGCTCGACCGCCATCAGTTTAGGAACCATCAACGTAGGCGGCCTTTTCACTGGCACGACGACATCGTCCATCGCAACATCAATTGCTTTCTCAACCAGCGGCGGCATGACTTTAAACGCCAATACAGGAATCACGTTGAGTCATAACGTAACCACTGGCGGCGCGGTCACTATCGATACCGACGTCGATAACAACGGAGTAGGCGATTTTACTATCAGTTCTTCAGCGGTTCTATCTTCTACCGGTAATACCATATCTATTACGGCAAACGATATTGATTTAAGCACTTCGGCAAGCCCAGCAATTAATAGCGGCGCGGCAGCTACAACGTTATTAGTATCCGATGGCGGGACGATGGGAATAGGGGATACTGCGGGAGCCTGGACTTTAAGCGGAGCCGAATTGCAAAAAATTACGGCAACCGGTCTCACCATTGGCGACGCCACCAACGGTAATGTTTTTGTCGATAACATCACGGCCGCTAATAGCAACAATGTTTCCGGCACCGTCACCATAAACGCCACCCAAGCAGGTAGCACGGTTACCTTTGTGAATAACGCGAACACGTCGACTTTTAACGCGCTTACCGTAAGCGCTTCTGGAATCGTTCAAGTCGACCAGGACTTGACGACGGATACGGGAGCGTTGTCGCTGACTTCCGCATTGAATAACGTAACGATTGCTAACACTGTGGTTTCGGCGGGAGACTTAACTTTTGATAACTCAGCCGCCGGGGTTCAGGATGTCTTTATTGGCGCGGCAGTTACTGCGGCTGGAAATGTCGTGATCAACGCCGCCGACTCGGTTCAATTTACCGTTGCCGCGTCAGACTTGACGGCGAGCGGTTCTGGCAGTATCACCATCTCTTCAAACCAAGACACCTCGACCAACGACAATGGCGGAACGATAACAATGGTCTCTGGTTCCTCCATCGACGCGGGTAGCGGAACTATCAGTTTAACGGGAACCGGGGCAAACGCGACGACCGCCATGTCGCTACGCGCGATCACCACAACCAATACCAGCAGTTCGGCAATAACCATAAACAGTCGCGATGGGTTGATCTTAAGCGACAACGTCACCGCTTCTGGAGGCGTGTCCATCAACGCCGATAACAATGCCGACGGCACAGGCGACTTTACGATGCAGCTCAGCCAAACGCTCAACACCAACGGCGGCGCATTATCTATCACGGCAAACGACTTTGTCCTTTCCGGTAGTTTGAATTCGGGTTCCGGCGCCACCACATTTCTAATATCAGATAACGGAACTATTGGAATTGACGGAGCAACCGTAGGCACGGCAGTGGATAGCGGGATTTGCGGCGGTACCTGCGCTATGACCATTAATGGCGACGAACTGAGCCGGATCACGGCCACCGGACTCAACATCGGCGACAACAACGACGGCAACGCATTTATAAGCACCATCACCGCTACCAACAGCAATAACATCTCGGGTACTTTGACAGTAAACACTGGCGGTTCCGCTACGTTCTCCACCGGCGAATCAATATTTAACGCGCTCTCAGTAAATGCCGTAAACGGCATAACGGTGAGTGTCGATATAGCAACCGACACTGGCGCTATGACGTTAAACGCCGACAGCGACAACAACGGTACCGGCGCTTTTTCCATGGGAACGGATATCGACCTGGAAACGATTAATAGCAATATTTCTATCACCGCCTCAGATTTCACCTTGGATACAACGGGTACCGATCCGGCTATTGTAGCGGGTAGCGGCACGGTAACCATTAAAGCCAGCAATAACCGGTCGATTGGATTGGGCGTAACCGCAGGCGATATGACCATCAGCGGCGACGAGATGGCTAGAATCAACGCCTCGGCCTTAACCATTGGCGATTCTTCCAGCACAGGGATTATTACGGTTGACGGTATCACACAGGCTCAATCAGACAACATTGCCGGAACCACTACTTTGTTAGCGAATGCGGCGATTAACTTTCAAAACACCAACGAATTTTTTAACAATGTCACCGCACAGGGCAGTTCAGTAACAACGACCGGAACCTTAACCACTACCCAAAAATCTGGAAATTTAATTTTAGGCGTTTCTGAACTTGCCGGTACCTTTGGCGATAACTCGGGTAGTTTCACCGTCGATATTACGGTAAACGGAACTCTAGTTTCCAACAATTTCAGCGTTTCATCGACAGTCGCTTGGGTTGACACGGGAATCGCCATCAGCGCCGGCGATTCTATAATCATCACCGCTACGGGAACGGTCGACTTAGGCGGCGGAAATATTACTCCCAACGGTCCCGATGGCAGTCAACAGAATGATGTTCCAACAGACGCTCTAAATGATGCGGCATCCGAGCAAGCAAACCACACGACGCTTGGGGCGTTGGTCGGTAAAATTGGCGGCACTGGCACCGCATCCGACGGAACCGGTTTTTATGTGGGCTCCAGTTATAGCTCAACAGGTAACGTTACGCTGACCAGTACAAGCGGAAATGTCAGTATGGGAGCGATTAACTCAGCGGGTAATCTATCGGCCAGCGCGACTGGCGGAACTATTACCGATACGGGCGTTTTGACTGCGCTTGGAACCGGTAGTTTCACCACCAGCACGGCGAATAACGCGATAACTTTAGACAGCGCCAACGCCATTACGGGTGCGGTCAGTTTTAGCACCAGTGGCGCTACCGGCGATGTTTCTTTTAATAACGGATCGACGGCGCTGAACATGGGCGCTTCCACAATTGGCGGTCAATTAACGGCGACGACGACTTCGTCTATCAGCACCAGCGGCGCGATTTCGACCGGCGCGGCCCTGACTCTGAACGCTAACACAGGAATCCTTTTAAGCAACAATGTCACTTCCAGCGGGGCCGTGACCATCGACGCCGACGTGGATAACAATGCCGCCGGAACATTTACCATTGATTCAGGAGATACTTTATCAACTTCCGCCGCTAATCAAACCATTTCTATTATCGCGGACGATGTTGCGATTAACGGCTCTATCGCTTCCGGTTCTGGAAACATCACTATCTCGCCTTCAACGGGAATTTCGATTGGACTGGGCGCGGGCGCGGGAACGATGAGTATTACCGACGCAGAGTTGGATAATATATCCACAACCGGAACGCTGACCATTGGCGACGGAACTTTGACCACTACAGTCACCGTTGACGGGGTTACTAATTCAACGGCGAGCACGTTTTCCATCATAGGCACCGACACCGCAAGCACCGGAATCACTTTTTCTGGAACGGCATCAACCTTTAGCGGCGCATTAAATCTGAGCAACCCTGGTAGTATTTTCCTAAGCGCTAACGTAACCACAGGAAATGTCACAAGCTCCATTACTGCCGACAACGATGGTAATAGCAGCGGAGATTTACAAATTGCAACAGGAGTTACTTTGTCTGCAGGTACGCTCAATATAACGGCAGACGATATTGCCATAAACGGAACTGGCGCCATCAATGTAGTTAACCATGGTATAACTATCAAACACTCCGCAAACGGCTTAATCAATCTTGGCTCGACCGCATCAGCCGATATGACTATCAGCGGCGCGGAATTACAACAAATCACCGCCGGTACCGTTACTTTTGGCGACGCAAGTCACGGTAATATGATCGTTGATGGTATCTCCGAGGCAAACAGCGACAATATTGCCACCCAAGTTCTTTTAACAACTGGCGGTTCGGTAACTTTTAGCACAGGCGATTCAACATTTAACGGGCTAACGGTTAATGCGGCTAACGGTATCGCGTTAAATCGAAGCGTAACCGTCACTACTGGCGCTCAGCCAACGTTTAATTCCGATACCGACGCTAATGGCACGGGTGATTTCACCATCGCAGCCGGTCAAACGCTTACTGGTGGCGGCGGCACTATCAATATCACGGCTAACGACGTAACCATTTCTGGAACAATCAATGCCAGCGCCGCGCCCACGATCTTCTTGGTTTCCGATAGCGGAAGCATTGGTTTGGGAGCCACGGCTGGAGATTGGACTTTGGACGGCTCGGAATTGCAAAACATAACGGCGACTGGTTTAACCATTGGCGATAACAACGACGGCAATATCACGGTCAATGGTATCTCTGCGGCTAACAGCAACAACATTTCCGGAACGCTTTCGTTAAACACGGGCGGATCGGCTTCCTTTGATACTGCCGACTCAACGTTTAACGCGCTGGCTGTAAACGCTGTGAACGGAATTACTCTAAATAGAAGCGTAACCACCGATACCGGTTCGGCTTCTTTCAACTCTGACAGCGACGCTAACGGAACGGGAGATTTCACAATTGCCGCCAGTCAAACTCTTTCAACTAACAACAACACAGCGTCTATAACCGCAAACGACATCACGTTGACAGGATCAATTAATGCGGGAGCTTCCGGTAACGTAAACCTTTTGATTTCCGATAGCGGAACCATTGGCATTGGCGCAACGGCGGGTAACTGGACTTTGGACGGAGCGGAATTACAAAACATCACCGCCAACACGATGACTATCGGCGATACTAACGATGGCGCAGTAACTATCGACGGCATCAGCAACGCGAATAGCCAAAATATTACAACTACCTTGTTGATCAATTCCGGCGGGTTGGCAACCGTAGCGAGCGCTTCGACTTTTAATGTTATTTCTATAGACGCCATTGGCGGAATCACCGTGAGCGGCGACTTAACTTCCGACACTGGCGACATGACTTTAGACGCCAACACAGGAACCTTGACTGTTGCCGGACAAGCGCTTAACGCAACGGGCGGATCAAGTAACGTTACGTTGACTGCAGACGCTGTCGATCTGCAAGCAGGTTCCAGCATCACGGGTTCCGATACGTTCACCTTACAAGCCTCCACGGCGGGAACTACTATCGGTATCGGCAGCGGCTCAACAGGTACAATAAACTTAACGGATACCGAAGTCGGATTTATCACAGCCGCAAGTTTTACTTCGGTAGTAATCGGAGCCAGCGGAGCCACTGGAGCTATTGATTTCAACACTACCTCAATTTCTAAAAACCTGACTGTACGCGGCGGGGCTTTTGACAATAGCAGCGGATTGAGCAGCGTTACGGGATCGTTTACCGCAGAGTTGACAGCCACTTCAACCATTAGCGCTTTAACTTCAACTTCGACGATTAATATTGATATGGCGGGCAACGCGCAAGTATTGAATATTGGCGGAGCCTTGATGGCGTCTAACGCTGTGACTTTAACTTCCGACGACGACATTATCTTCACCGACGTAACCGCCGACATAACTTCCACCACAGGCGGCGTCACTTTAACGGCAGACAGCGACGCTAATGCGGACGCGGGAACCGGCGGGGCGATTACTTTAATTGACAATGGAACCGACGGCATCATCATCGACGCAGGCGATGGCGATATCGCATTATCCGCTGACGAAAATATAACCTTAGGTCGATTAGTTACAACGAGTAGTTCGAACACGGCGGTTGTTTTGACTTCCGCGAGCGGTGCCATCGTTGACGACGGCGATTCGGGTAGCCCGGACGTTACAGCAACTAATGGTCGTTTAGTAATAGACGCGGTAACAGGTATCGGAACCGACGGTTCCAAAGGAGCCAACGCCGCAGACGACGCCATCGATATTCAAGTGGCGTCAATAGATTTCGATAACTCCACTTCCGGAAACGTCAATTTCGAAGAAACAGATGATCTTGATATAATTAAAGGCGCTCATAGTGGAACAGGGAATATTGTTATAAATGCTGGTGGAGACGTTACTGGCACCGCAAACCTAACAGCAAACAACGGCTCTATTACCGTAAAAGGAAACATTATTGACAATACACCTCCAGCTGACCCACCCGCAGACCCAGCTCCAGCTCCAGCTCCAGCTCCAGGTCCAGCTCCAGCTCCAGAACCAACCCCAACGCCTGAACCAACTACCAATACAGAGATTGACCCCGTTGTTTTACAGTCTATAGGCGTGACTCAAGACACGGTAAACGATGCCGTGCAAAGTACTTTTGTTCAGAGTTTTGGAGATAACGGCGGAGCTGGTGGCGGTGGTTGTTAAGGTTTTCAGAAATTCTCTTTGCCAGTCATAGTACTGGTCGGTTGATAAATTACCAATCCCTTCTTTTAAAAAGAACCCAACTTAAAAAAATA
>JAYOZP010000008.1:70401-81622 GCA_038154245.1 Nitrospinales bacterium
CCCACGACCTGTCATCCAGAGGCGATATGATAGTATCGACGAAGGATCTCATTTTTCCGGTCATAGTACTGTTCGGTTGATAAATTACCAATCCCTTCTTTTAAGAAGAACCTAACTTAAAAAATTAAAATCTTCTTTGCAATTCATGGTTCTTAATGAGATTCTTCCTCACCGCTAAAGCGGTTCGTCTGAATGACATGCGAGGGCGTTAGTTCTCTGCAAACAATTACCTTAGTCTCTAGCAAACTCCACGACCTGTCATCCAGAGGCGAACCTAGGTCCTTCGTCAAGCTCAGAATAAATTCCGGATCTCATTTTGCCGGTCATAGTACTGTTCGGTTGATAAATAACAAATCACTTCTTTTAAAAAGAACCCAACTTAAAAAAATAAAACCTTCTTAGCAATTCACAGTTCTTAATGAGATCTATCAGGAAGGATTTTTGAAAGATCTCTCCGGAGCTAAGGCTTAGCGCCTTCCAATGGAAGCCACTAGATGCAACGGTTTCACTTCACACTAAAATCGTTATCCTCCCTGCGGTCGTCTGAATGACATGCTGTGGTGTTTGATCTCCGCGCACAATAACTTTGGTTTCTAACAAACCCCACGACCTGTCATCCAGAGGCGATATGATAGTATCGACGAAGGATCTCATTTTGCCGGTCATAGTACTGTTCGGTTGATAAATTACCAATCCCTTCTTTTAAAAAGAACCCAACTTAAAAAAATAAAACCTTCTTAGCAATTCACGGTTCTTAATGAGATTCTTCCTCACCCCTTTCAGGGGTTCGTCTGAATGACATGCGAGGGTGTTAGTTCTTTGCAAACAATTACTTTAGTCTCTAGCAAACCCCACGACTTATCATCTAATATAATCAGTTTCGAATACAAAAATAAAATTTACGGTTTATCAAACCTTTCAATAGATTAACACCTACCAAGAATTTGTTGTATATATTCTCAAGGAATGATATTAAATAGATGGTTTTGCTCTTTTCTTTTGAACCCCCTCAAAAGGATTCCCCGTCATGAAACCTTTCTTTTTTCTTTTAATTAACAAACCATCTTCAGACCCACCTTTGTAAGAAAAAAACTTAGCGAAATTTTCATAAACTCCTAAACTATTTCGCTTTATCTGAACTCACAAATTTATTTCGTTTCTTCCAAACCAGTCGCTCATTTATCGCTTGCAAAAGTGGTATACTGCGTAGATTTGCTAAATTGGCCAATCTATGTCCAAAAATTGAGCGATTGATGATACTACAGGTTTTGACATTTATTATTTTTCTCGGGTGGACCGCCCCTAGCGCGGCTCAGGTGGTAATTCCACCCGCCGGAGAAGCCGGTATTGCCGAAAAATCTTTGCGGCAATCGCAACCAAAACCATTCAATCCTCAGCTCCAGGAAAAAGCGGAAATTATCACCATCGAAGACAGTCGAGAACTGGTCGATCCTGGCGCCGGTCCATCGTTTTTTGTGAAAAAAGTTAAAATCGAAGGCAACACCCTTTTCAGCAACGAAATCTTAGATCCTATAGTCGATTTGGGAGAAGAAGGGTTGGAGCTAACTCTGGGTCTTTTATCTCTGATGGCGCAAGAAGTTTCGGCGCATTACTCACAAGAAGGCTATTTCCTCGCCAAAGCTTATATTCCTGAACAAGAATTGATCGACGATACCGTGGTCATGAAAATCGACGAAGGGAAAATTGGAAAAATATCCGTTGAAAAAAATAAGCGCACCAACGCCGCCGACCTCTTAAAACGAATGCGGCCGGTTGCGGACGAAGATATTCTGAAAGAAGAAACTTTGGAACGGACCCTCCTTGAAATCAACGACTTAGCCGGAGTCAAAGCTCGCTCGATATTGCGCCCCGGTAAAGATCCAGGCACTTCGGACCTGGTTTTAGAAATTACCGAAACCAGCCCATATTCGTTCAGCTTTGACGTGGATAACTTTGGATCGGAATTTACCGGAGAAAACCGAGCCGGCGTTACGGCGACCGCCGCCAATACGGCTGTATTAGGAGACCTCTTCCTTTTTCGCGGGGTAGCGTCCGAATTAGACCAACAATCTTTAACATTTTCTTACCAATATCCACTCGACGACATTGGAAGAAAAACCCTCAAGTTTAGCTATACCTATTCGGAACAAACTTTAGGCGCAAGTTTAGTCGCATTAAGAGGCGGGGGGCGAACTCGACTTTTTAATATGGAATATTCTCAGGCCTTGTTACGCGACAAATCTTCAGGACTTAAGTTTAGAATGGGTTTCGATCATAAAAAATTCGTAAACTTTGCGTTGGGTTCCACCACCAGTAACGACGTTATTCGGGACGTCTATTTGGGAGTTAGCGGTAATTTTAGCGACTCTTACTTAGGCAACAATATTTTTGATTGGAAAGTTCAATATGGAATTTTCTCCAACGATAGCGCCTCTCTTCCTTCGCGGGTGAATGGAAGCGCGGATATATTTTTAACTTCCGTAAACTTAACTCGGTATCAAGCGACTCCATTTTTAGATAGTTATTTTATTTGGAAAGCAAACACACAATTGGTCAGTAACCGAACTCTTTCTCCAGACCAATATGCCGTTGGCGGTTTTGGCACAGTACGAGGCTTCCCATTAGCCGCTCAATCTGGGGACTGGGGGTATAACTTAGCTACCGAATACGTATTACCCTTCCCTTCTAAACTGCCTTTTGGTATTGACAAGTTCACTATTGGGCAAATAATATCGTTTACCGGATTTCTTGAATACGGCAAAGTTTTCACTCGCGGTTTAAGAGCGGGCGAAACAAAAATGGAGTCCATTACCGGAGCTGGTTTTGGCGTTCAGATAAACGTTCCTAAAGGCGGCGATTTTGGAACCAAAGAGTATCGACCGCCGATATCGTTTTCCATCAGTTACGGTCTCCCCATCACCGGTCCTAATCCGTCCGACGGCAGCAATGGCATTGTTTACGCCAATGGTTCTATTGGTTTGTTTTAAGAGCTAGACTCCGAGCCCTTCGGCTTCGCTCAAATTCGTCGCGGGATCTCATTTTGACAGTTGCGCTAGTGTATTGGTGGTTCATACAAATTATTTCTTTTAAAAGAAACGTTCTAGCAAAAATAAAGTCTTCTTAGGAATTCATGGTTCATAATGAGATCCTTCGCCGATATTAAAATATCGCCTCTGGATGACATGCGGTGGGGCTGGGTATTCGCAAACATTGACTTGGGTATTTACCAAAACTCACCGACCATCCTCCCCATACCTCTCCCTTTACATTCCTTTTTATTTTAAGTTTCAAAGAGTTATATCTCACTTACCCTAAATTTTCGACAATAGATAAGGAGATATCTACAAATATCCCAAATGAGATTAATCTTTCTTTAAACAAAAGAGTTTTCCCAATTTTTGGGCCTAAGCTAGTCTTCAATTTTTTAAAAGGGCAAATTGACTTTTCTGGCATAGCCTCCGGTCAATACAAGCCTATTTAACAAATATAAAAACAAATCCGCCAAATTTTCCATATTTAATCGGAGTCATTAAACATGATCGATCAAAAAACCGCTAATCGCGATTACTCAATACCCCACCCAGACAATTTGCTGGAAGAAGACGTTACCAGGATAAAAGATTCTTTTGAAAAAATTGATATCGACGTTGACGATTTATACACGTCGGCGACTCAACTTGGCACAGACGCACAGTCTGGCGCTTATTGGTTTTCGAACTCCACCGGATCGGGAGCGGCCTATCAAATTAGTTTAACTCCCCCTCCTACCGCTTTAACCGAGGGAATGTTTGTTTTTATGAAAGCGCATGAAGCTAACGCTGGCTCGGCAACCATTGACGTTAATGCTTTAGGCGCAAAAACCATAAAGAAAATTGACGGTAGCGATTTAAAATCCGGAGATATTCCAGCTAACGGTTTGATTACCTTAGTGTTCGACGGAACAAATTTTCAATTATCCAATTCTGCGGTGGATAACGAACAAACTGCCGTTAACTCTAGCAACATTATGAGGGCGTTTGAAGAGATTCAAGAGAATCACGGCGGCGCTTTGCAGATGGAAGCGGGGTGGTCCGATTCCTTTTCAAACCCAAACGAACAAGGTGCAGACGAAGCGAACTCAAGCGAGTATCAACACGATAATACAAACAAACTCTATAAGGGAACCGACCCGGGAACCAATCTTATTTCAAGTAAGACATACACAACAGAAAGTAACTACTTGCAACAAGAGTGGACTAACGCCAATCAATCAACATCGCAAGCGACGGTGACCATTCTCTCTACAGTCGATCAAAGTAGCCTTGTTGGCGGTACGGATACGACTGTGGGTACAAGCTCAGGTCAAGACAACGCAGGTCAATCATTTCTTTGTAAATCGACCGGCGTATTGGATAAATTCGTTTTTAGATTAAAAAAAGTCGGATCTCCAACAGACGATCTTGTTGGTTATCTGTACAGCTTAAGTCCCCAGAGTCCAACAGGCTCTGGCAACACTCTGCTGGCTACCTCTGACACCGTTAGCGGCAGCGCTATAGGAGCTTCTTATGAAGAGGTAACTTTTCAATTTTCTGGAAGCGAAAGGTACGCTATTAATTCAGGCACATATTATTGTGTTGTCATTAGCAGAACCGGTTCTTTCGACGCTTCAAATTATTGGCATCAAGATTCCATAACGCCTTCGGTCTATTCAGATGGCGCCGCTATTGCCCCGCTTAATACGGCAAATAATAGTCACGACAGGTGGTTTAAGATTTTTGTTGAAGGCAGTTCAACCGCTTCTATATCTACCGGAACTTTTCCAATCAATTGCGCTGGCGGACGGATCAGCTTCGATTCTGGTTCCACCTGGCACAATATTCTCTCCAGAGATTCAGACACAACCCTGACTTTAGCTTCAGCCGCGACTGATGGAACGCACAATTACGCTATTCGAATGACCCAGCACAATATTTCAATTCCAGTATTATCTAACACTAAAGGAGTTGGTGCGGATAACGGACTGTCGGGAATCAGTCAAACATCTAACAATACTCTGGTCAATATGGATAACCACACCGTAATAATCAACGACGGTAGATTCATAACCCATCTTGCCGCTAGAGTCGGGAGCGCTGGAACCATTTCTATGAAGATATTCAAAGAAGATTCCACCACTCAATTCGACGTTCTATATTCGGAGGATTTTACAATTAGCGCCAATGGCTCTGTTAACGCCCCCTACGACTATTTCGAATTATCCACTCCCTTCAAAACGCCCAACGATGGGTCTACTTTAAGAGTAGGTTTCTATCGCAGTTCGGGAACAACATACAACAGCGCTACTGGCGGTCATTATGCCTATGCCTCAGGTAATATCGGAGTTAGCTCTGATAACGCCTTTACCTACAGCGCAAGCGGCGGCAGTATCTTTACGGGTTACAAATTTGAACATAAATCGACTGTAAGCTCGGGCGTTAACGTCTCCTTAACAGGCGAACAATTTCCGGAAGATGTTGTCGGTTCTTACATTACATTTGACGATGGATCGACCTGGTATTTGATCGCTTCGCGAGTTTCCAGTACCTCAATCACTCTTGCGACTGCGGCTCCAAATGGAGATTTCATTTATGAAATAAGGAAATCGGTTTTTAAATATAATTCCGTAGCCGATACTAGCGCCTCCATTAGTTCTAACGTAAAGCTTCTCGTTAATTTTAACGGAGCCGATAGAGCGACAACGGCAACCGACCAAAGCGCCAACGCACACAGCATTACATTTGAGGGAAACGCCAGACTCGACGCTTCAAGGAAAAAATTTGGGACAGCTTCTTTATTCCTTGATGGAGACGTAACCACAAGACTTACAGTTCCCAGTCATTCTGATTTTGACTTGGGTTCCGGAGATTTCTGTTTTAAATTGTGGTTTCGATTTGGAGAAATGAAAACAAATGGCGGCACTCATTACTTATTTGGAAGACCAACTATATCAAGAAGCGTTTATTACGATTTCGGATGGAGTTACGAGTACGGATTTGTATTCTACGAAAACGGAGGATTAGGCAATATATTTATGTGCGAATGGGTCCCTGAATCTATAGATAAGTTTTACCATATTGCATTGAGTAGAGAAGGAAATTTCTTCCGAATATTTGTGGATGGTTTTTTAATCGCTACCGAATACAAAACGGGTAGTTTTACTAATATGGACGATAAATTTTATATAGGTAGAATATATAACGACATCCACGCTCCAATTGGCCACTTAGACGAGTTTCGTTTTACCAAAGGCGACGCTGTCTACACTTCAAATTTCACGCCTCAAACTTCTGAATTTCCATGCGTAATGAAAATTCCCGATGAAAGTCACATTTCGGTTATAGAATCTTTCGCTCAAAAGACAGACACAGCTTCTTGGTCTAACATCAACGCTTATGATTTAGATCCAGACACTTATTTATTGCTTCATTTTGAAGGAACTAACGGCTCCGCTTTAGCGCCTGATTCGAGCATTTATAAAAGACATTTTATGAGAAACCGAAACGGTGTTGGGACGGAAATCTCGACAACTCAATCAAAGTTTGGTTCTTCATCTTATTATGCAAATGGAGCGTCTGATCAATCGTTTGGAAGAAACGTAGATACCGGCGGCGATACTTACGATTCCCATGATTATCATTTTGAGAATGATTTCACGATCGATTGTTGGATAAGACCGGAAGCCACTTTTTCAACCACTGACCGGTGTATTTATTCTAACTCTGGAAGCTCTTCTCAAGGCTTTGGACTCATGATTAGCAGTACTCAAATGCGAATTTGGGTGAATGGAAGCTATATAGGAAACTTCGTTTATGGAACGCCCGCAATTACAGAAGCTAATTGGCATCATGTAGCCGCAGAAAGGCAAGGCGATACATGGAGCATGTATATCGACGGCACAAGAGTCCATCAATTTAACGATTCCACCATTATTAACTACGCTTGGTCAAATCCAAGAATCGAAAGATTACACATTACAAATGGAACAGAATGGAAGGGTCATATTGACGAACTTAGACTTTCTAATGTCGCTAGATATCAAGGAGCGTCTAGTTTCTCAGTTCCAACCGCTTCTTATGGGAGTGTTGCGGTCGAGGAAAACGAAAACCGATTTGGTCAATATCAAATTACGGATATTGAAAATCATGTGGAGCCAAACGCGACTCAAAACTTCGGCAAAAGTACCGTTACTGGAGAAAAACAAGTCGGCCAATCTTGGACAACCGATAAAGGGGGAATCTTAGGTCAAATAGAAACCATGATTCACGTAAGTCCTTCAGTTCCTCAAAACCAATTGATTATGGAAATTTGCGCTAATTCTGGCGATCATCCAACGGGAAGCCCCTTAGCAACCAGTGAAAATGCCCATGGAACTTTAGCCGACGATACAATTGCTCCATTTGGGGTCAATGTTAAATTCTTCTTCCATGGTTCGAACAGGATCCGGTTAGAAGCAAACACAAAATACGCTTTTGTTTTAAAGGTAAAAAGCGGCGCCCTTGACGCTCAATTTTGGATCGCAAACTACAACACCTCCGATTCACACGCTGGCGGCACAATGTTCAAGGACGGGAGCCCCTGGACTTCCATCGCTGGCGATATGCATTTTAAAGTCCGATACGACAGTCCCATTTCTTACTGGTTTGCATTCGATCCAACTTCCGATTGGGGGACTGGTACGGAAGTTAAAATCTGGAATAATCGCGGTTCTGTCTGGAGAAAAATCGCTAAAAATAATGCCGGAACCTGGCAATATAACGACGATACCACCGACACTGCTTCTGAAAATTGGGTTGACGCTGCGACTAACGATATGCTCCATGCAATCTCGCAAGCTGTCGGCTCTCAAATCGCTAATACGATGTTCTTAACTGATTTACATGAAATAACGGACGCGGAATGGGAAGCGAGCGGCGGATGGTCGACCTCTGTCAATAGTATCGCCAGAGGTTTTACTCTTAGAAATTTGGAAGGCGGTTTAAGTCCTTCCGTCTCAAAATTTGATTTAAATTATGATTCATCAAGAGCGGTAATGGATTTACGCAGCAAAACTTACGACCCAGGGTTCGTTCCTACTGAAGGCTACGTTTGGTCGCGCATTGAACATTCCGATTCCGACGGCCCCGGAACATTCTACGTTTCGCGAAACGGCGGTTCCGAATGGACTCCTGTTCCCGTAACTCAACAGGGCGAGCCGCTTTCTGGAGATATTCGAATTTATCGTGGAACGGTCGACGTAAACGGCCAAGCTTCTGGTCAAGATCTACGTTGCCGGTACGAAACAGAGTTGGGTAAAAACCAATTCCTCCATTCATGGGGATTACAAGCTAAGTCTTAATAACCCAACATTTAAATAGATGACATCCGTCTAGACACATCATACAGAAACAAGGCTTTAAATGGATGTGTTTTGAGCGCTTCATATCATGTATTTGATCGTCCTTATAATAACCGCTTCTCTAAAATAAAACACTCCCGCCACTAAACTAGATCGCCCTTTGTCTTTCGTTTTTAAAGGCAAAGGGCGATTATAAATATCCAAAGGAAATATCAGCATGATCGATCAGAAAACTATTAACCGTGAATATCCATTACCTCATCCCGACAATATGTTGGAAGAAGACGTTGACAGGATTAAAGATTCTTTAGAAAAAATCGACGTCGACATAAACGATTTATACGGAACCACTACTCTATCTGTTGTTGACGCTCAATCTGGAACTTACTGGTATGCCGTTTCTACAGGAACCGGAGCGGCGTATGAAATAAATTTAAATCCCGCTCCAACGGCATTAAACAACGGTAAATTCATTCACATGAAAGCTCATATTAAAAACTCAGGTCCTGCAACGGTTAAGGTAAATTCTTTAGATCCAAAAAACGTCAAAAGAATTGACGGAAGCGATTTAAAGCCCGGCGACATCCCAACAGATGGATTAATTACCTTGATATACGACGGAATCAATTTTCAACTGGCTAACTCGTCGATGGATAAAGAACAAACTGGGATAAACACCAGTAACGTTATGAGGGTATTTGAGGAAATTCAAGAAAATCATGGCGGTTCTTTGTTAATGGAAGCGGGATGGTCTGATTCGTTTGAAATCGCTAACGAGCAAGGAGCGGACGAGAGTAATTCCAGTAGTTTCCAACATGACAACATCAACAAACTCTATAAAGGAACCGATCCTGGACTTGGATTAACATCAGATAAAAATTACAATGCCGAATCCAATTTCCTACAGCAAGAATGGACTAATTCATTACCCGCAACGGGTCAAGCAACAGTTACTAATGGAGATACAACCGTTACTCTTTTAAGCGGCTCATGGCCTTCAAACTGTGAAACAGGACGTATAAGTTTTGATAGCGGTTCAACTTGGTATGTCATAGACACTAGAACAGATGCAACTAATATTGAATTGACAACAACGGCAACGGAAAGCACGGGCTCATATAATTATACGATTCGATTAAGCGAGTTTGATTCTGGTTTGGCGAAGCTTAACGTTGGAGTTCCCGCTACCGGGATTGATTCTAACACTGTGATTCTTGTTCATGGAGATTCTGATTTTTCCGATAGCAGTACGGCCATAAATAAGGGAACGGGTGCCGCTGTAGGTTCAAACCCTCCTGAAATAAATACCTCAATTAAAAAATTTGGCGCAGGTTCAATGCGATGGCCTACAGGTAATAATGAAAATCACATCACATTTGCAAATAATAGCGATTTCAGGTTGACGCCAAACTCTACCAGCGATCTTTTCACAATTGATTTTTGGATCTACCTAGCCTCTCCTATATCAGCTAATAATGCAATTTGTAGCATGGGCGTAAGCTCAGCGTCGTATTACTCGCTCCAATTTGACAGCGCGACTTTATTCGTCTTAGAGTGCTATGACAATTTAGGCGACGGCCCCGGCTATTCAAATGAAAACTTTACCATTACCGCTTTAAATACGGGTCAGTGGTATCACATGGCCCTTATAAAAGGTTGGGGTGGCGACTCAACAAAAGTTGCTCTGACTATAGATGGGGTCGCAAACGGAACAGTCAATACATGGAGTACTAATTTTTACACTCCGACAACACCGGACGGTACTTTCTACCTAGGCAAAGGCGCTTACACCACCAATAGGGCCTTAAAGAATGTGTATTTAGACGAGTTTCGAATTTCCAATACGGCCAGATGGACGGCTAATTTTACACCGCCTACTACTGCATATGCTGCTGGCACTAATGCAAATTCAGAATATGTTTCAATTTGCGATATTGAATCTCAGAAAACTAACACATTCTCTTGGTCCGACATTAACAGCGGTTCAGCTACTGAAGCTCTTGAGTCTCAAAATGCTTATTATTGGTTGACGTTTGATCCGGTTTCCAATTTTGGAGACGGCACCGAAATTAAAATCTTCAACCCAACTGGAGCCATATGGCGAAAAATCGCTCGGAATAGCGGCGGAACCTGGGAATACAATAACGACGCTACCGACACTGCCGCAGAAACATGGACTGCGGCTTTGATTAACAATATGCTTCACGCCGTATCGCAAGCGGTTTCAACGCAAACCGCCAACCGTATGACGGGAACTAACCTTGCAACTATTACGGACGCTCAATGGGAAGAATCCGGAGGATGGTCTAATTCAGTCAACGCCGTGGTACGCGGCTTAACTCTTTATTCCAACAATTCATCTCAAAACCCATCCGTTTCCCAATACAGCCTGAATTATGATTCTGAACGTGAATCAATGGACTTACGTTCTAAAGCTTACGATCCTGATTTCACGCCATCAGACGCATATGTATGGGCTAATTTAGAACATACTGATGTTGACGGTCCCGGCGATTTTTATGTCAGCAGAAATGGCGGATCTGATTGGACCTCTATTTCAATGGTTCAACAAGGACTTCCATTATCTGGCGACCGCCGTATTTTACGAGGAACCGCCGATCTAAGCGGGCAAGCCTCCGGCCAAGATTTACGTTGTCGATATCAAACATCTCAAGGCAAAGATCAATTCCTGCATTCCTGGGGATTGCAAGCAAAGTCCTAATTATTTCTCAATATAAAATACTCCCGCCACTAAACTAGATCGTCCTTTGCCTTCAACTTTTCATGAAAGCCAAAGGGCGTTTTAATATATAAAGGAAATATTAATATGATCGATCAAAAAACCGTTAATCGCGATTACTCAGTGCC
>JAYOZP010000009.1:0-11378 GCA_038154245.1 Nitrospinales bacterium
AAGATTACTTCATTTTTACCTTACAAGCTGTCTACAATTCTAGGGGCATATCAACCATTATAAAATTAAAAATAATAATAAAAAATAATGCTATGAGGATTTTTATTAGAAATGTATCAGAAAAACCTTGTTGGGCTAAAGAAACCGGAATAACAAAAACTCCTGCAATGACACCCATAAATAAAAATAGAAAATGCATTGAATTAAAACCGCATTTCAACTTATAACATGTCGTCAATGTTCCCTTAACACCCCGAACTACTATATGACCACTTGATATTTCTAATAAACCACTATTACGAAATCCTTGTATTCCGCTACCTATTGGCGTTCCCTTAAAAAATATTTCATTTTCATCTTCAATTAATACTTCTTTACACCCTTCGTTTTGTAATGCGTGGAAATAACGTTCTATGACTATACTTAGTGGGATTATTGGTGTTTCAATTTTTCCTCTACAAGTTATATTGAAATTCATTTAATCTTAATTCATCCTTTTATTATTAATCTTATTTATCAGATTAAGATAGCTAACTTTATTTAGAATAAACTTGTTCCATAAAATTATTATTGGGTTTATTTGGATAAATCACAAAACCACCGCCTGTTGCATTAACATTTATTAAGCTGAGGATAGCAGAAAAACAGATAAATAAAATATTTGAGATTAAACGGTAAGGTTCGAAGATAGCGCTAAGATTTGAGATTCGATTTTTGAATTTATTTCGGAGAGTTTAACAACCTCGGTGGCCAAGCCTGATATGACAACGCTATTAGGCATTGACGACGCAGTTGCAGATTCCGGTTCTTGCGCTATAACTTCCCCGCCAGCGGCTTTGATATGAGCGGCTCCATGAGTGCCGTCAACTCCTAATCCCGTCAGAACAATTCCTAATGTGGATTTCCCGAAAGCCAAAGCGGCAGAACGGAATAATGGATCTGCCGAAGGTCTCACAAAGTTTTCTTTGGGGTCCTGATTGAGACTGATAGTCAAGGATTTTGGATCAATACATAAATGTCTATCTCCTGGAGCAATATAAACATTTCCCGGATTAATTCTTTGAGACTCTCTCGCCAAACTTACTTTAAGCTTAGTTAAATTTTTTATTATTCTCGCCATATTCCTGAGAGTTTCCTCAGGAGCATGTTGAGCCACAAAAAAAGCGGCCTTATCTGATAAAGGGTGCGAAAACAAATGGATTAACGCTTCAAAACCGCCTGTACTAGACGCAATCACAACCGCAACAAAGGGAGGGGTAAAAGTTCTTTGCGGAATTTTAATTTTTTGAATTTTAGGTAAAGGCTGCGCTCTTCGAGCAAGTCCATCCTGTAAAATAACTAAGAAATCTTTCATACGGAACGGTTTCGAAATATATTCATCCGCTCCAATTTCTAATATGTCTTTTTTAGCTTGCGACGACTTAATAGCGGAAATCATCATTATAAAGGGATGCACGGTTAATTGATTCCGGACTTGTTTAATCAATTCGGCGCCATTCATTTTTGGCATCAGCCAATCTGTTACCAAAACATCATAATTTTTTCCTTTAATTTGTTTTAGAGCTTCCTCGCCGTTTGTCGCTTGATCCACAATATAACAATTTTGACTATTAAGGATACTGCGAATAAGTTCAACATTCCTAGGTTCGTCGTCAACAATTAAAACTCTTGATTTTTCCATGAGCTTACCGGTTAATTTTATAACTTAAATTTTGGTTGACGCTCTTTTAACCAAAAGAACTACTTCCCGCAGCCAAAACCTTATAAAGCTTAGATCGTGAAGAAACTCTTCAAATAAACTTTACATTTATTTTTTACAAACCATATCTTCTGTATCCGATAATTATTAAACAAAAAGCCGCTAATTAACAGCTTTTTTTGGTCTCCCAATCATTAGAGAAAAAAAAATTATTGAATAAAATTAAACTTCCCTTTTAGATACAGCTTCCAATGTTTTTAGGATCCCATCCATATCGTATTTTTTCAGCGAATCCAGTAAAGAACCTATTAATTCCTCCGAGGCGTTGGCGCTTTTCAACTCTTCTATCGATCTTTCGAGTTCTGTCATATTATTAAGATTGGCGTATTCTTTCATCGATTCGTATAGCTTTTCCGGCATACAAAATTGGGATAGATCTATATTTTCTTTTAAGATTAGCTCTTCCTGAGAACCTTCGGTGTCGTCATAAACAAACTCAACGTCAAGCAACTTATTAAGGCAATTAAATATTTCTTCTTCGCCGAAAGGTTTGGAAATATATTCATGAAACCCCATGCTTAAATAATAATCTTTATTACGGTCTATTACAGAAGCCGTTATAGCCACTATTTTGATCCCATTTTTTCCAAACTCCTGTTGAATCGCTTTTAGAGCGTCTTCGCCTCGCATGATTGGCATTCGCAAATCCATAAACACGATATCGGGACGACATTCTTTTGTTTTTTCCACTCCTTCTTTACCGTTTTCGGCTTCGATTATCTCAGCTCCAATATCTACAAGTAACTCTGAAACTACATCTCGATTTTCTTTGATGTCGTCCACAACCAACGCCTTAACCCGATAACCGGGAGCCAGATGAAGAATGGATTTAGAACTAGCGTTAGAGCTTTGATTAACAAATCCTTTAAACTTGGGGAGCCGCAAGTTGAAATAAAAATGAGATCCTTCATTAACTTTGGATATCAAAAACAGATCCGCGCCCATAATTTCCAACTGTTTTTTGGCAATGGCCAAACCTAATCCGGTTCCTCCTTTTTTCGCGCCCTGTTCATCTTGTTGAAAAGCGTCAAATATTTTTTCTTGCGCTTCGGCGGGAATACCGCTTCCCGTATCGATGACGTTGAAGCGATATTGGTCTTTATCTAAGGCTACTACAGTGAAAAGAATTGACCCCGAATCGGTAAACTTAATGGCATTTCCCAAAAGGTTGATCAATACCTGCCGCAACTTATTTTCGTCCCCTCGGACAAAAACCGGACTTGAAAACCCTCTAAAAGTCCATTCCAAACCCTTTTGATCGCACCGAAAATTAAACATACTGGATAGACTGTCTACTAAACCTTTGAGATCGAAATCAACCAAATGCAGTTCCATTTTTCCCGCTTCTATTTTGGAAATATCTAAAACTTCATTAATCATTTTTAGTAGATTTTTACCGCTGTCATCGATGGTTTTAATAGCCTCTCGGGTTTTACTATCCAAATTTTTATTCCTGAAAAGTATCTGTGAATAGCCAAGAATGGCGTTCATAGGAGTTCGGATTTCGTGACTCATATTGGCAAGAAATAAGGATTTAGCTTTATTTGCCTGTTCAGCTTCCACTTTAGCCAGTAGTATTTTCTTTTCGGCTTGTTTGGTCTTCTCAATTTCATTTTCAAGTTGTTTTGCCCGAATTTGTTCTTTTTGAGCGAAGTAGGTTGCAAAGGTAATTATAAGAGCCGCAAAAAAACCCAGAATAAGCGCAAACTCGGGTTTATAACTTCTGAACTTTTTGTGAAATTCGGGATTAGGCCATAATTCTAAACGCCAGTTTACGTCGTAAAAACTTAAAACTTCTTTTTGGAGAAATGAGTCGCCATTAGGCAAAGAAGGAGAACCTTGTCGATATATTTCCTCCTTTCCGTTATAGATAGCAACGGAAACATCTTCTAGGATCTCCCGGCTCAAAATAAAATCAAAAAGTTTCTTAATCCGAAATAAACCGCCAATCAATCCGCCAAAGTTATCTCCAAAATAAACTGGAACATAAACATTAAAACCCTTCCCACCCTGCACCAAATTGATGACAGGAGTTATACCAACATTTCTATTTTCTTTAACTTTCAGTAAGGTCTGACGTCTCTTTTTCTCAAATGTAAGATCCAGCCCCACTGCTTTTTCGTTACCTTTCAGGGGTAAAATCCATCTAACACGAAATGCAGCGTCCACCCAACTAATGGCTTGATAAACTGGGTAATCGTTTAGATGAAGGTGTATATCGTTTTCCCATTCTAATTGACGAAGTTCGCCTTGGTGTCCCCACCGAGAAGCAATTCTGTTTAAATCAAGTATTTGAAGTTGAATATCGGATAAAATTTTATCTTTAATGATCTCCACTCTAGATTCGACGCGACGTTTTAATTTAATATCTTCTTCTAAATTCAAACCGCGCCAAAGAAAGATGGTGAAAATTACGATCGTCAAACCAAAAAGAATGGGTAGGACAAATAATTTTTCATTTAAAACTTCATCGTTTGGCGAAGGCTTCACTAAGTCTGGAAATAATTTTTTAGGGCGATCGAGTAACTCTCCCCATTCGTTTAACAACGACATCTCCGAAGACAAATGATCTAAAGACGATTCAATTTGTTTTTTTTCATTTAAATTTGCGGTAAAAAACAAAGTAAACAGCGTAATGGAACCCAAAAAAATTTGTAGTAATAAAAGCGATTCGTTTACGCTTCGGTTAGAAACAAAAGGTCCGTTGCCGTTAATAGTTCCCCAAGTGGCAATCAAAAACACCAGTCCTATTCCTACCATCGTTCCAGGTTCGTCTAAACGAAATGCAAACCAGATAAGGGTTGGAAATATTAGAAAAATTAGTGAATGCGGAAGGTTAGCGAACCATGTTCCAAAAACTCCCTCGCATACAATTAAAATAAAAAATAATAATAAAGTCGCCTCGATAAACTTATTGGAGCTATACCGAAAAGAGCGAAGTTTAGCCGTCACTATTAACATGGGTGCAAAAATCAAAACGCCAATAGCGTCTCCCAGCCACCAGGTAAACCAGTTTTCAAAGAATTTATTCCAAGGCGCAAATTGAGCGAGGCATAGACTGGTAGTCCCCACAGTGGCGCTAACAATACCGTTCATTGCCGCTGAAAAAATGGCAAATACAACTACCGTAAATACTCTTTCCAAAGGATTATTAGTCCCAGACAATCGCTTAAAAGTATAAGCGCCCGCTAAAGCCCCGCCACTCGCTCCAAGACCAATGGCAAGACCCACAGGAAGGAATATAGCAAAAGAAAGGTCTGGATCATTCTGGAAGGAAATCCAAAAATTCATGCAGAACGAACCCAGCAGAATGCCAGGCCACAAGGAATATCCACGCCACAGGATAGCGAATAAGGCAATACCCGCAGCGGGAAAAACTGCGGTGGCATACCCGGGAGGTAACGCCAGTTTAGTCCCCAGAATACCTACGCAAAAATAACTCAGCCCCAAACAAATACAACCTAAAACACGTCGCTGGAAATTATTTGGCGCTTTTTCTACCATGATCAAATCCTTTTAAAGATCTAAATTCAGGTAATTTTGCTTTTTCGGTTCTTCTAAAAGTTTCTCAATATTTCCCTATCGTGAATATTTTCATTCTTAATTTACATTAATCCCTTAAAAATAGCGAAGTAAATAACGCCAAACAACGTATTATTTATTTTGCTTTAACGACAAACCGAAAACATTCGATCTTTTCCGACAAAATATATCGTAAAAGCGCCTTAATAAATAGAATGACTCCTACCATTTCCAAAGTTTCTTCAAAACCGGTTAGCAATTGATATCCAAAATTATCCATTTCATAGATATCTACATAGTAGTCCGCTAAATGTTCCACTAGCAATCCGCCGCTCAGAAAAATTCCTCCGGCAATTAAAAAACTCTTCTTAGCTACGCTGGGTAAACTAACTAAAAACTTCCAATAAATAGCAAAAATAATTACGGCCAAATAAGTAAATGGAACCGTCCAAGCCACATCCGTGATCGTATTAAACGTTTCATGCAACCCAACGACTTCGTCTATTGATAAAACCACAAAACCGATAGCCAACCCATACCAGTGTTTTGAAAATTTTTCTTGATTAAAAGATGAGGAGCGAGCAATCAAAAATAAAAGTAAAGACGCCGTCAATAAAATGATCGCTGAAAACCATGTAGAAAAGCTTTCTTCTTCGTCAACGTCAAAAAGTTCTCTTAATAACCAGGGAAGCTCGGAAACAAAATAATGAAACGCTTGGAGGGCTATATGGATTGCAACTAGACCAAATACAATCCACCCGAGTAACCGAGTAACCATTTGCGGAGAAATAAAAATTTCATCTTGGCGACCATTATTATCTGAAGACATTTTTTATCTAACTCGGTTGCTAGGGTTAGCAATATTGCTTTAAATAACCAATAAAACATTCAATAAGATTTACACTAAAACCAAATAAACTGTAATAATAATTGTAAAATATAGTATATTTGAAAATAATATACTTTATTTTTATTTGCCATCGCATCTATGCACAGGATTGCCCCCTTGGCAAATCAAAATTTTTGAAAATTTCTTTGTTTATTTAAAGGTTATTATCAACTCTTATTTAAAGGGAAAATCGGATATGCATTTAAGAAAACTTATGGGAATTTTAATTACTATTTCGATCTTAGTTTTTTTTGGGAACGCTCAAGCAGCTTCAACGTTCGATTTCGAAAAAAATGTCGCGGCTTCGATCAAAATCTTAAACGGCGAGGTTAAGTTTACTCCAACCGCTAACTTAAAAAGCGTTAATGCGAAAAATATCATTCTCGCTCGAAGCGACAAAAGTAAGAAAAGTGAAAAGAGCAAAAAGAGCGTAAAATCTGAAAAAAGCAAGAAGAGTGAAAAAAGTAAAAAAAGCGCTAAATCCGAGAAAAGTAAAAAGAGCGAAAAATCCAAAAAAAGTGAAAAAAGCAAAAAGAGTAAAAAAAGCAACAAAGGAAAGATGAAAGGCAAAAATAAAGGGAAAGGCAAAAAGAAAGGGATGGATCGTTAGTTAGCTTCAACTTTTTCGAGAAAATTTAAAATGCCTGCAAGGTCGTAAACATCGATATATCCTTGCAGGCATTTTTTTAATTTTTTCCCGTCTTCGCCCATTCCTTCGATATCGGAAATCTCTTTTGTTAATTGAGTAACGTTACCGGAATCAGCCGCATCTTTTAACGCTTCCAATGCGGAATTGGGAATGTTAAATTGGGCGGCTTTTTCTTTAGACTCCGTATCCAAAAATGAATTAGGATCGTCCCCAATATCCCTCTCGAACTCAAACTTAGCGTTTAAACGCTTTTTCAACAAATCAACCAAGTTTTCTAATCGGATGGGCTTTAGAACCGCATCGTCGAAACCAATTTTCAAAAACTCCTCTACTTCATGATTTAAAACAGACGCGGTCATCGCGATGATTTTGAAAGATTTCTTTTTAAACTTTTTTGAAATCTTTTTGAAGGTTTTAATTTCATCCGTTATAGGAGTTTTTATATCAAAAAAAATAACGTCGGGCTTATAACTTTTAATTTTATCTAACGCCAATGAACTGTCTGCCAACGGCAATACATCCACGCCGACAGAACTTAATAGTTTTGAAAGAACGTCGCGATTATTAATATTGTCGTCCAATATCAACGCTTTTATTTTTAAATCCCCGCTCAATCCCCTTATTGCAAAGGTCTGTCGGTTGTGATTCAAACTTTTTTGACTGGCCTCAGCTAAAGGAATAGTTAAAATAAATTTTGCCCCTTTTCCTAATTCAGACTCTACCGTCAAATCTCCCTCCAGTAATTGGGCCTGTTTCTTGGAAATTGTTAAGCCCAAACCGGTTCCAGACTTCTTGATCCCTTCGTCGGATTGTTTAAACGGTTCAAATATCTCTTTGTGATCTTTGTTGGAAATTCCAGGCCCCGAATCTGCTATTTCAAAACGAAACAAATTATCATTTGAAATGTTAGCTCTTAAAGCGACAAATCCTTCGTCTGTGAACTTAACCGCATTTCCCATTAGATTGATCAAAATTTGCCGCAATTTGGTTTGATCGGACCGAACAAAATATTGCTTTTTCAAATCGTCAACAATCAACGTTAAGTTTTTATCGGCGCACTTTGGGGCAAAAATTATTGATATGCTTTTTAGGAGCGCGTTAAGGTCAAAATCAACCGCATTCACCTCCATCAAATTCGCCTCGATTTTTGACATATCTAAAACTTCATCGATAAGCTCTAAAAGATGATCCCCGCTTGTTGAAATTCCTTGAACGCTTTCTTTATCTTCAGGTTCTAAATATTGTTTTCTTAAAAGTATTTGGGAATAACCAAGGACGGCATTCAAAGGGGTTCGAATTTCGTGACTCATTCTCGACAAAAAATCAGATTTAGCGTTATTTGCCAAATCGGCTTCTTCTTTTGATTTTTTTAATTCGAGATTTGTTTTTTCTAAATCTTTTGTCCTTTTTTTGACTAATTTTTCCAAACGGATTTTATTATTCTTCAATTCCTCTTCGGCTTTTTTTCTCTCTGTAATATCCGTAGCAATCAATTGCTTACCATTAAATATTCTTTGAGTTTTTTTTGCTTTTTTATTGACCGGAGCGTCTTTCCAAACTCCCGAAGAACTGATTAGAAAATAAAGTTTTTTATTTTTTTTGAACAAAACGCTTTTAGGGTTTACCTGCAACCACACTTCTCGCGCTTTTCCTTTGATTCGCTTAGACAACAAATCTTTTAGAATTGGCTCCTCGTTTTCGTCGTCGATAAAATCCTCTAAAGATCTTCCTATAACTTGTTTAGGTTTATATCCAAGTAAGTTAACAGAGGCATTGGCAAACGAAATTGTCCCTTCTGGCGAAACTCTTAAAATGATATCGGAAACAGATTCGACAATTTCTTCGTAATTCTGTTTAGTTTCACGAAGCTCCTTATATCCCTTGTCTAGTTTTTCTAAGTCCCAGCCGCTCCGCTTGGAAAGAATTTTCATAATCTCCAACATCGCTTTAGAATGCGGAGCGATATAGCGATCAAAACAATCCTTTGTCACCCTTAACATAGTAGAGGTGGAAACTGCCCTGACGCTGGCAGAGCGCGGTTGCGAGCTAATTAGCGACAGTTCGCCAATCATTTCAACTGGAGACCGAAGCGCTATCTGTTTATTTCTAGTATAGATTTCAAGCTTCCCCCTAAGAAGCACATACATCCCATCTGCAGGACTGCCTTCTTCAAACAAAACGACGTCTTTAGAAAGTTTTATAAATTGGGAGTTTTTACAAAAATCGGTGAGATCGGATTTAGATAGTATGCCGAATATAGAGCTTTTCTTTAAGGTACTAACCGCAGAGGAGATATCCATAGTTTTAAAAACTAAAAATTATAGCAATTAAGCGCATTATAACTAACTCGTTAGCATTTAACCAAACCTTTAAGTTGGGTATACCAACAGTATTAAAAAATTGTCACCAAATTGGCGCTCAACTGACACAACAAATAAAAAACACCATGATATTCTTTTCTACGTCAAGCTGCTTTAACAGGCTAAAAGCTTTCTCAGATGATAATTTTTATTAAATTAAAAACCAATTTATTCATTTTAAAAGCTAACACAATCACCACGATGAACTTAAAAAAAACCAACAAAGATTTCAAAAATTTCAATTGGAAATTCGCATTTTTTTGCGCTGTTTTTCTATCTTTTGCGGGAATAAATTCTGCTGTTGGAGAAGGGAAAATTGTCGCAATCACCCATGAAAAAAACTCAATTTCCTCTTTAAACCTTGTAGATCTACAAAAGATGTACCAAGGAAATAAAAGGCAATGGGATAATGGAGAAGCAATAAAATTATTTTTGCCGCCTTCAAACGGCGAAGAGATGAAATTTATTATTAAAAAGCTTTTTAAATTCGAATCTCAAGTTCAAATGGCAAAATATTACCTTAAAGCCGTGAGAGAGAAAATGTGGACTAAGTTTCCAGAAACTACTCACGGAACGACAGAATCTATAATTAAGGTCGCGCAACATACAGGAGCGATAGCTCTCATTAATTTAAATAAAATAGAAGATTACAAATACATTAATTTAATTAATATAGTCCCTATCGAAGGATTATAAACTCTCTTAATTAGACGAAACTGTCTTAAACTTGTAATACGTCTATTAGCGCTTAACTGTTAAAATGGGTTAAGCTTTCCGCTGGCGGGTGTCAATAAGACTGGTGGGTTAGAATCTTTTAATAGAGCTAATGAATTTTAACCCCACAATCAATAGGGTGTAAAAAAAGGCGCAAAATATTCTCCATTTTAGGTCGTCGCCTTTAACAAGCCTCCATTGCTTCTTAAAAAAAGATTCTTCTTCATTTTCTTCTTGTTCATTTTTCATACTAAAATATTATTCGGAATGTCCCCTAAATTAAACACATTTTTTCCTAATTATTCTGAGATTTCCTTATTAAGTTAATTCTCTTCATAATTTAAACGCCGCAAATCCTTTTTAAACAAGCCTCAAACAACTTTCTACAATTAGTTTCAAATAGTTACGTAATATAATAAAATGTAACTATGCAGTCCTACGATCTTATCAACGCATTTTTGGATAAAGTCCGCAAAAAACGCCGAGGCCTCTTTGCCATTAATGGTTTTTATTTAATGGCGACATTTCTTACTTTAGTTTATCTGGTTGGAAATGGGGTTTCTTATTTTTGGGGAAATTTACAAAACCTTGCCCTTCCCTTTGGCGGCTTATTGGTTTTGGGTTTGGGCTATTCTTTCATTCGTTATTTCATTCCCGCATTTTTTTCTAAATTTTCTCGCGAACAAGCGGCCCTATTAATTGAAAAGAAAAACCCAGAGTTAAACGATTCTCTTATTAACTCTTGTCAGTTACAAAACCGCTTGAACGAATCGGACGCAGAACTTAAAGTCTCGCTCGGTTTCATCAAAGAGCTGCTCGAATCGACTAAAGAAAAAATAGAAAATTTGGACCCTAATTCGGCGCTAGACCTAAACCGCGCAAAAATTAATAGAAATTTATTCCTTGGCTCGTTAGGGATAGCTATTTTAGCTCTAACGCTAATACCTGATTTCTACTCGAAAGGTTTGCAAAACTTAATAAACCCGCCACAACCGGCAAATGCGGTTTTGATCGGATCTGAATCCGCGCCTGTAAACTCTGAAGCATTACCGGCAATCGAAATTAAATCGATTAAATTAAAATATAACTACCCGGCCTACACTCAAATAAAGCCAAAAACCGTGTCTCCTTCAGACGGTTCTATTCAAGCCCTACCCGGCTCCGAAGTAATCATCGAAGCGGAATCAAATTTTCCTTTGGCAGTCGCAGAAATAGAAGTGAATGGAAAGGATCGGTTTTCTTTAAACGTAAAAGAAGGAAATAAACTTATCGGGTCTTTATTAACGAGAAACTCTGGGTATTATCGTTTTCGAGTGAAATCGGGAAAATACCCAGTAAACGTGTTGCCTAAGAAATACCCCATAAGAATTGACAGAGACAACCCGCCTAGAGTCGTGTTTTTTTTATTTTAAATAAAAAAAAATTTTAAAAAAAAATAAAAAAAACAAATTTTTTAAAAAAAAATAGACCACATTGGTATTCGTA
>JAYOZP010000009.1:11388-18687 GCA_038154245.1 Nitrospinales bacterium
GACAAACTCCAATTTTATTACGAGATACGCGACGACTTTGGAATTCGTAAAGTGGAGCTTGTTTATCGAGTAAACGGCAAACCCTATAGAAAGTTATTGAATAAAGTTCGTACCGAAGAAAAGGAATTGAAAAAAAGTTATTCCTGGAGTTTGAGTGGAACAAACTTTAATCCAGGAGACGAAGTTCAATATTTCGTAGAGGCTTTTGACAATGACAATGTATCCGGCCCCAATGCAGGCCAATCGGAAACATACACTTTTAAAATATTCGATACTCGTAAAGAAGTAGACGACCTTATCGCGCTTCAAGACGAGTTGACGGAGAATTTAGTCGCCCTATTAGCGGACAACCTCGTCGACAACGAGTTCTTCAAATCGCAAAATATTCCAGATAATGATCGAATAAAAAGATTCTTGGCCTCCAACATAGACAAGCTAATAGACATCATCGATATTGCCGAGCGTATAAAAGAACGCGCCGAGCCGATGGAAACTTTTTCTCCCGCTTACCTTAATTTTTACACAAACATGGTTAAGGGACTTCAATCCATCAGAAAAGATCAAATTACGGCTCTCAATCAATTAGCGACACAGCCCAGAGGAAGCACAGTTCCTATTGCTTTTACATTTCCGCCCGTAACTCCATTAACCAACAAACTGATAAACGAGTTGGAAAGGGATATTTTATTTTTAATTAAAATAACCAATCGCCAAAAAATGAACCAAGCCATGGATTTGGAACGCGAGCTAGAAAAATTAACCGAATCATTACGCGATGAGTTTGAAAAAATAAAAAATAAAAAATCTCCTATCAGTCCCTCCGAATTGAAAAAGAAACTCGATAAAATTGAGCAAACCTTTCAACAAATGATGGAACAACTGGCTAAACAAACCCAGGGGATGCCAGATGAATTTCTCAATCCGGAATCGGTCAAACAACTAAACCTGGAAAACTTTCAAGCTTCCCTCGAAAAAATAAAAAGTTTAATTGAACAAGGGGATATGCAGGCGGCGATGGAAGAGCTGGAAAAAATGTCTCAAGATTTGCAAAGCCTCGCCAATCAACTAGACCAATCGGGAGAGGAAATGGACGATCTTGTCGATATGGAGACGATGGAAAGAATCGACGACTCGCTGGAAAATCTTGAACAGGTGCAAAAACAGCAAAAAGATCTATTAGAAGAGACAACCGCAATGAACAAAGAACTTCGAAACGCTCAATTGGAAAAATTCGAAGACGAACTCTCAAAATTTTTCGAGGCGCTAAAAAAAGACGTGAATGCGGCGCAAGAAGTTCTGAAAGAAACTCAAGAATATTTAGACGAAGACCCAGACTTGAACCGACATGCAGACATACTTGAAAATGAAGCGCGACTAGAATCCAAGATTCGCAAATTAAATCAACAAACCGTCGACTCCATATTAAAGCCGGATTTACCAAAAAAGTTTAGCGACATTCGTAAAGCGCGAGAAGAAATGTCAGATCTTATCAGAGAAAGAAACGCGCTTAAATTGGACGAATACTATAAATTCCAAAGATCGCTTCCGGAAATGGTCGAAAAATATAACGCCCTGGAAGAATTGACTAAATTATTAGACCTTAAAGAATTTAACGAACTCTTTAAAAACACTTACCCCTTGGCGTTTAGATGGCAACATAACTTACGCATGATTCCTCAGCCGAGCGAAGAGCTAAAAGAAAAAATGAGAACGGAACTAAGCGACTTGCGACAAATAAACGCCGAAATTTCTAAAAAGCTAGGCACTTTTAACCGTGAAATGAAGAAAGAATTCGAAGCTCTACTTTCGGACAAAAACAAAGAACAGCTCGACTCCATGGCCAAAAAACAAAATGAAATTCGCAAAGAAGCGCGCGAATTAGCCGAAAAAATAGCGGAGATGGGACGTATCAACCCCATGGTGCCGCCTCAACTTTCTCAAAAAATGGGAGCGGCGCAAGGCTTCATGAAATCGGCTCAAAAAAGTCTTAGCAAAAAAGACCTCTCGCAAAGCGTCGACTCGGAAAACCAAGCTCTTAACAGACTTGGCGAAACCCGTGAAATGCTTGAGGAAATGAAAAACCAAAAAGGACAAGGCAAAGCCCAAGGCAAATCTAATACGCCTCGGTTTGGAGTCGGAAGAGCGCCAGATTCAAGACGCGGCGGTTCTATGAGAATGAAAAGGGAAAAAGTCGACCTACCCTCGGAAGATCAATATAACGCGCCGGCTAAGTTTAGAGACGATATTCTGCATGCGATGAAACGTCAACGACCTAAAAATTACGAACGACTTATTTCCGAATACTACAAGGAACTTGTAAAGTGACGTTTGTAAAATTCTTAATAGCCGGATTCATTTTATTCTCTTCCCCAGTTTGGGCCGCTAACGATCCAAGAACGTTTCAGCAAGCGCACGAATTGCTCGACGGCTGGAACCTATCTAAGGCGGAACCGTTAATCAATTCATTATCAGAAACCCATCCCGACTCGCAAGAACTTGCTCTATTAAAATCTCGCTTAGATTTTTTTAAAGGGAACTACTAATCCGGTTGTAAGCATATAGAGCCTATTAAAACAAACGACCCTGAAATTGAATTCCTTCGTTTTCTCATCGATCAAACGAGGCAAACGACAAGCGCTTTCGTGTCCAAAGAATCGGAACATTTTATTTTTCGTTTTGAGGACGGCGCAGACGAAATATTAATTCATCACGCCAAAGAAGCTCTAGAGAAGTCTTACGAAGTTTTAGGAAAAATTTTAAATTTCTATCCAGATCAAAAAGTGATTGTCGAGTTTTATCCTTCGCGAGAACCTTTTTCTAAAGTTTCTCCGTTAACCTTAAAAGACATTATGACGTCGGGCACCGTTGCATTATGCAAATACAATCGATTGATGGCTATCTCTCCGGGTTCGCTGCTAAGAGGTTACAATTGGTTGGACACTTTGAGTCATGAATACGTTCATTATTTACTCACTCAAAAAAGCGGCAACAAAGTTCCGCTATGGCTTCACGAAGGATTAGCGAAATTTCTTGAAACTCGATGGCGCGGAGCCAAAGAACCTTTGACGCCGCTCATGGAAACCGTATTGGCTAAAGGGCTTAAAGCGGACTATTTAATTGGCTTGGATCAAATGATGCCTTCCCTGGCAAAACTGAAAACTGCCGAAGACGTTCAGTTAGCATACGCAGAAGTCTCGTCCATGGTCGAATACATGGTCGAACAAAAAGAAGAAACGATTGTTGCATCCATTGTCGAAGATTTGCGAGACGGCCTATCTATCACCCAAACTTTAAAAAAGTATTTCGGACAAAACTTAAAAGATTTCCAGGCATCGTGGAAAAAATATGCTTTAAAGAAAAAGTTTAAAGTGATTCCAGGGATTACCGCGTTAAAGTTTAGTTTCAAAAAAAATCGCAACCAATCAGAAGAAGATAAAAAGCAAGAATACGGATCGATTCAATCAAAGCAGGCCCGAGACTTAACTTTTCTTGGCGACATATTAAAATCGAGAAGTTATTTAGAAGCCGCCATCGTGGAATACCAAAAAGCGATTGAAAAGACAAAATCGCTTTCGCCTGTTCTTCACAATAAATTGGCCCAGACGTTTATGCTGAGAAAAGATTACGAAAAAGCGGAGCCTCTATTAAAAGAAAACCTTAAGTATTATCCCTCATTCCACACCACGCTGGTTAATTTGGGGGAACTGCATTTCCAAAAAGACGCGAAAGAAAAGTCTCGGGAGTATTTTGAAAAAGCGTTCAAGATAAACCCGTTTAACCCTTTTGTTCATTCCAGACTGATAAAGGTCTATAAAACTCTTGGGTTAGAAAAGGAAAAAGAGCTTCAGGTTCGGTTGTTTCGTTACCTGGAATAGATTAAAATAGCAATTTCATTTCCGTTGATCTCCCCCATTTAACGCATTTGAATTCCTATTTTTTTAATTGCCCAACTACCGGCGATTAAAAATTAACTCTGGGTTCAATTGCATTTTTATTTTTTGGGGAAATCAAAAACTTATTTGGAGTCCTAAATGGAAGACGTCGAATTAGCGCGCGAGTTTCAAGAAGCCAAAACTAAAATAATGAAAGAAATCAGAAAGGTTATTGTCGGCCAAGACGCCGTCATCGAAAACCTTTTGATCGCGCTCTTCTCTAACGGCCACAGTTTGATGGTTGGAGTGCCTGGATTGGCGAAAACAATGCTTGTCGGATCGTTAGCCAAAGTCATGGACTTCAAATTCAATCGCATCCAATTCACGCCCGATTTAATGCCCTCGGACATTACCGGCACCGATATTTTGCATGAAGACCAAACAACCGGACAAAGATCGTTTCGTTTCATCAAAGGCCCTATTTTCTCCAATATTATTTTAGCGGACGAGATAAACCGAACACCGCCAAAAACTCAAGCAGCCCTGCTGCAAGCCATGCAGGAAAAACAAGTAACCGTTGGCAACGAGACTTATCAATTAGAACCACCGTTCCTTGTTTTCGCAACGCAAAACCCCATTGAACATGAAGGCACTTATCCATTGCCAGAAGCCCAATTAGACCGTTTCATGTTCCATATCAACGTAGACTATCCGAGTAGAGAACAAGAAATCGATATCGCTTTAGCGACTACTTCCGGTTTTGAAGAAAAGTTAGAAAAAGTAATCGACGGAGAAAAGGTTTTAGAATTTCAGAAACTAGTTCCAAGAGTTCCCGCTTCAGAGTTTGTCGCAAGTTACGCGGTAGACTTAGTGCAGGCAAGCCGCCCCAAAAATGGAGCTTCCCCCGACTTTGTTCACGAGTGGGTAAACTGGGGAGCGGGACCAAGAGCTTCGCAATACCTCATCTTAGCCGCCAAGACCAAAGCGCTACTAGATAACAGAACCAGTATTAATACGGAAGATATTAGAAACGTAGCCAAACAAGTGCTAGAGCATCGACTGATACTCAACTTCAAAGCGGAAGCGGAAAACGTAAAACCCTCCGACATTGTCGACCGCCTCATCGAAACCGTTAAAGAGAAATAAATCCGGATACTATTTTGTTGGTTGTAAGTTGGCATTTCCCTATAAAGCTCCCACCGCTTAACCTCTACTAAACTCAGAAAAGATACCTCCAAAAGATCTCGTTTCAATTCAATAGTTTCCCCTCTAGTTCTGGAAACACTCTCCGACCTTGAGTTTTTATTTTGGCATACAACAAAGTATAATTTTACATACAAAAAATTAAATAAAATCTTTGCACAGGCAAGAATCCTCTAGTGAGTGGACCTTACCAAACAAACCAATATATCGAGTAATAACAGAATCCAACATGATACTTATACTTTGGAAAGGTCAATATTACATAGTTGCCTGCTTTCGACCTGGGATTACTAATCTTTTCCTGCTTCAAGATGCGCCCGCAAGCGGCGGTAATAAATATATAAAAGAGTTACATAGTATAGGAACCGTTGAACTACTAACCGAAATATACAGCGCCAGCAACAAAGGCGAAGGCGAAGAGAAAGAGGAAAGCAAAAAATATGTTGAAATCATTACCATTGTGGAAGGCTCTATAAAAAGATATAAATTTACCTACAATCCGGCCGATTCCTCTTATAGTCCTCAAGAAATTGAATTAACTCCCGAAGTTCTATCCAAAGTCAAAGATATACCATCAAAAGCGACATGGTGGATATACAAAAATCAAGACGTTCTAATGAGAAACGTTATGGAGACGCTAACGTTAGCTGGAAAAAAGCTGAGCGCTTCTCCCTCCGCGAGACCTGAAGACTTGGAGGCTCAACCTGCGGAACCTAGCGCTGTGGCCAGCGTAAAAACCGAGGCTGAAGATTCTCTGGCTCAATACATCTGGAATAAAAAAATGCACCTTGCCTACCCGTCGTCAATGAGCGGGGACCTGGGCTACATCCTTCGAACCTACGACTTAGGTATATACCCTCAGAACGAAATGCTAATACATTACGTACCCGAGGAATCCGGCTTACCGAAAGGCGAATCCGAAACACTCCTGCTTCTCCTACAATTAAACTGGTTCGCAGACTACGAGATAATCTTCATGGAGTTTCATAAAGCGAATCTGGACTTTGCGCCAAATCCTGTGTTAGTAGCGTCTCAATTAGAGCCTAGCGAACCATCCAGTCCGCAAATGAAAGCTGAACCAGCTGAAGCCAGCGGCGCTAAACCTCCGCCGAAAAAGACTATTGGAAACTTAATGGCAATGTCAGAAAGACGATCAGGGCGAATGTCAAGTATAAGGGAACCCGATTATACTCGTAATATGAACTTCGCCCGCAATGCTGTACTAACGCAACTACAGGGAATTGCAAGCCGCGTTGCGCAACCTTCAGCTATGCGCATGAAATGCCGCACCGTGCTAAATCCGTTCGCCTGCAATGTAGTTATGTGTCAAATTGCCGATCCACCCATGATGAGCCGGAATAACATCTTCGAAAAACTCCGAGTTCTCATTGATATTGATTCTTTGGTAACAAAAGTAAAGGAATTTAATGAAATATTCGGTTGCGAGCAACCCAATTGCACATTCATCTTAAATAGAGAAGCTCGTTATCACACAGAAGACAATACCGACGCGCAAATGGTTGAGGCGATACTAAATTCCGACCCATCGTTAATAGACAGGACTAAATACGTCACCTATGGACCGTACGCTCAAACAGAACTATTCCCAAAACCTCAAGAAGCTGAGAAAGGTGGAGCAAAGAAACCTGCAGCTAAAAAAGCTGCACCGGAAAAATCCCCGGCTGAGAATATAGACGTTACTCACTTTGACCCTTATGGACTAACTTGTTATGGACCAGAATTAAATAAAATCATATTCTGGAGCTTAGTGAAGATCAACCTTGAAGGAGGAGGAAAAAAAGTAAAAGTCCTTGGCCCAAGAAGCGGTTCATTAGACTTACCAGCCGCGCACTGCTTGGAAGCTCATACGTGGCACTACTTCAAAAAAAGTATTGATATACCGGGTGAATTTCGGTTCCTCATGTCTGCTCCAAGATTTTTAAGAGTTTTACACTGGGAACCGCCTGAAGCCCCCAAAGGCGGGGCTAAAAAACCTGGACGACCATCAACAACTAAAAACTATGGTCCACACCATCAAAAAAGAGGCAACATATTGGAAATACGATACAGGATGATCTTTCCCGAAGATATGAAAGTATTTGACGTTCCACCTCCCCTTTTACCCGCTGCAAGCGCTGAACCTCAACGGATGTTTGAATGTATGATAAGCGATGATTTTGACTGTACTAGAGGACCGCTACTCCCTCATGCGACTGTATCGAGC
>JAYOZP010000009.1:18697-60048 GCA_038154245.1 Nitrospinales bacterium
GGCCGCCACAGTGGATGCAGACCCAACTTTAGGCCATATTCCTTACGGATACTCTCATGTGGCCTTAGAAATAGTAACACCCCCCAAGCTTGATGAGGGATCCCAGGCCGCTGCGGACGACTTGGATGAGTTCCTGGAAAGAATACTGGTGGGCGCCGGAGGATTGATCCCGGATTTATTCATACAAATAGAAAAGGTTCGGGATGGTATCCTTGGAACTCCAGGACATAGATTCGTCTATCGTTTCTATCCTGTGCCGCTATCCAATGAACCAGTTGTATTTAAATAATTGGCAGACATCATCGACCGGCTCATCGAAACGGTTACAGAGAAATAAAACTGGATTTATTTGCGGCCTGCTTTTTTATAAAATTCTAAAAAAACTAGATACCCCTTCTTGTAGTTCTTTTTAAAAATGGGAAAGGTTTGGTCGATTTGGTGAGTCGCGTTAGGCTCTAATCTCGATAAAACTTCGCCGGGTATTGTTTCTATGGGAGAACTGTTTTTGTCGGCAATAACAAACTCGGCGGTACCGCTTATATTTTCTTCACATGTATTTTTAACTTTTGCACGAAATCGAATCATATAATAAGACGTTCTTTCTTCGACTATCGTATGATCCACTTTAGAAAACTTGACGCAAGAGCTCGAAAGGCCTACATCGATCCCCCCTTCGCTCGCCTCAATCGCGCCTAATATAAAAACAAAAACCAACAAGCCGCTAAAACTTTTGATTAACATATTTTGCATGGAGACATTATAGAAGGAAGAAGGAAACTTTCAAATACCAAATAAAAATTACAACAAAATTCTAGTTTTACAACAAAAAGATATTTCACTCCTTCAAGCGCTTCAGGATAAACTCTTCAAGTGGAAGAATTTTACCTAGATTCTTCGTCGCCATTTCATGGCTCCTCAAGAATGACGTTGAGATGGGCTTTCCATTAATTCAAAGTTTCAATTCGAGAAACCATTGATCTTATTCTTTTTTTAATTTACACGGCTTTAAACTCAGGCGCTTAAAAGGGCATTTTTAAATTTTTGCTTTTAATTTCTCAAACAACAGACAAAATCAGTTAACCATAGATAATTAACCCTTTCTAAAACCTAAAGTTTCTTCGGAGAGACTTTATAACTGGATTAAAGTCGCTATAGAAATAACCAAAAAAACATTCACATTTTAGAAATTTTAAATTACAATATGTAGATAGGAAAATAAGTTGTTTCGAAAAACGTTGTAACTACGGATTTAAAGCTTATGGCTGAGATTGGTTCAATAAGTTCTAGTTCCCCTGCACAAGCCTTTCAAAGGCCGAATAACGCAGGTGGCGACCAGGGACAAGAAGGCGGCGGTAGTAATGCCATTGAAGATAGAGTTGAAATAAGCTCTACTGGCAGAGACCAATCCGTTCAATCTTCGGCTCAACAAGAAGGGGCCACACCAACCGTAGATCAACGTATTGAAGCGAATGCCGACCCAGCCAGAGAGTCCATTCAAAATCAAGAAGTCACATCTGACGCTTCAGATTTTCAAGAGGCAAATACTGAAAACACTGCCGCTCCCCCAGAGCAAGACGTAAACACCCTTTCAAGAGAACGAGCCGAACAAGGTTCTAACAATGGGGCTCTTACTTCAGCCCAGGAGTCTACCGAGCAAAGAGGCCAAAACGTTAACCAGCTCGCTTAGTTCCATTCCACTCTTTTATAATTTTTTGTAATTCTCGTCTTTCGTTTCTATTATATTCAGCAGTTCGTCTACGCTGGAAACGTTATCTAATGGGAAGGAAATGACATAACCAAAAATGGGGTGGGAAAACTCAACGTTTGTCGGAGGATGTAAACGCACTGGGATCAATTCCAAATCTTCAAAATCCTCTAACTCCTCAATAATCGTTTTGGATGACTTATCATTTTCGCAATATTCTTCCGCGATTAAAGAAATTCCATGGCGCTCTTTTAAATATCCGCTTAACCAACAAGCTTCTTCTTCGGTAAGTAACCCTACCCTACGCCCAGGTTTAAAAGCATAGCATCTCCAATCAACGCGAACAGGATCTTTTCTCTTTGCTGTGGGAACAATAGAATAAGCTTTAAATAATTTTTGGACCATTGGCTAAAACCAAAAACTTT
The DNA here is from genome assembly GCA_038154245.1 of Nitrospinales bacterium. Classification (GTDB taxonomy): domain Bacteria; phylum Nitrospinota; class Nitrospinia; order Nitrospinales; family JAJDAT01; genus JAJDAT01. The sequence continues at coordinate 20,828 of JAYOZP010000009.1, forward strand.
TTTATTATTGCTTCTAAGTAACTGGATACCCAACCTGCAAAAAAAATCGAGACTCTCAAACTATCTATCGTTAATCGCTTTCAATTGCAATCCCTAAAACCTCTGCTAGGTCGTTGTAGCCTTCCAGTTTGGCGTAATTTGCAATTTTAGTCCATTTCTCGTTCCCGTCAATAGCTTCGGCAGTCAAAGAGTCGTCGGCTAGTTTTGATCTATAATCGGTCAACAGTTTTGCGACTTCATGGCGAAATGTGTTGGTTTCCAGCAAGGTGTCGTATTTTTGCCAAAAAGCCATTATGGGGTCGCCTTCTCCATATTTTTGATTAAAGTAACCCGCAAAATCTTTTACCGATATCATACCGACAATATCGTCTCCATCGCGCACAGGAAGATGCCTTATATTATTCTTGTACATGCAAATTAGAGCTTCCGACATCGTTTGTTCAGGTTCTAAAGTGATCAAACCGTTAGACATAACTTCCGATATCGCTGTAGTTCTTGGATCCAAATCTTTTGCTAAAACTTTTCTAATTAAGTCGTACGCTGTAACAATCCCCGTATAGTCTTTATTTTTTTGAATTAATAAGGAGTGTACCTTTTTATCCGACATAATTTTTGCGGCTTCAGTTGCTGTCGTTTCAGGTGTAGTAGCGACAATATGGTCCGCCATGTAGTGTTTAATCTCATGCATTTATGAAATCGTCCTTAATATAGCTTCAAATATAAAATGGTTTAATTAGAGCGTCTGCCCAACAGATACATTATTAAGTAAAATTTGAGGAAATCAAGAAATGTGACAATATTGAAACAATTTGCTCCAGGGTTAAAAATAATATTCGCTAGCGATTAGCAGAAAAAAGGTAAAAACTAGAAAAAATTTTCCCTTTGCCTTGTCATATTCCCAAATAAAACATTTAATTTTAAATAGTTACATCAAGTTTAATTTTTGGGTTTATTCCGATCTGATATTTTCTATTTCTTTAAGTCTAATTTTCGTTGGAAGTTTAAGGGCCTTCTCTATAAAAAGCCTTCCAAATTTCCTCGTAAAACCCAATAAAATATAAATTTTGACAGCCTATTTGGTTTGGGCTATTATTGCCAACTTCACGGGATGAGCATTGACAAACAGCTCAAGGTGAAGTATTATCTCCCGTCTATTTTTCATAATTTTTAGAGGTTTTAAGGTTCCTAGTTAAACGTTGATTTTTAAGAATTTTTCATGGTCGGCGTTACTGATTTTGAAATTTGGTTCGCACGCAATTATTGGAACCTTTAGTCGCAAATAACCGCTAAGTTTTTGGAGGAATGCATGTTATCGGAATATACAGGGATGGTAATAATGTTGTTTTTTGCCCTAAGCATCTCTGTTGGTATGGTAGTAGCTACCTCCTTATTAGGTCCTAAGAAAAAATTCGCCGAAAAAATGGAACCTTTCGAATGCGGCGAAACCCAGATTGTTTCTCCAAGACAGCGCTTTTCAGTTAAATTTTACTTAGTCGCTGTCCTTTTCATCTTATTTGACATTGAAGCCGTTTTTCTATTTCCTTGGGCTATCTTATATAAGAAATTAGGTCTTTTTGGCCTGGTTGAGATGATGGCCTTCATATTTATCCTTGGGATAGGCCTCTTTTATGTTTGGAAACGGGGCGGTTTGCAATGGGAATAATCTAACCACTATTTAAACTAGCTTATACCTTACTGATTTTTAGGTTGTTATGGGAACAGAAGAAACAAATATAATCGATAGAATTAAAGATAAATTTGGCGACAAAGTACTGGAAAGCCATAATTATCGCGGCGATCAAACTGTCACAGTTGCAAAAGAAAGTATTCATGAAGTCTCTAAGTTTTTAAGAGACGATTCCGAATTATCCTTTGAATTTTTAATGGATATTACCGCAGTCGATTATTTGGATAAAAAAGAGAATCGATTTGAGGCCGTATATCATTTCTATTCATTAAAGAATAATAATCGCGTACGGGTTAAAGCCCCTTTGAATGAAGATAACTGTGAAATTGACACGGTAACTGATCTCTGGAAAACCGCCGATTGGTATGAAAGAGAAATTTGGGATATGTACGGGATTAAGTTTAAGGGGCACCCAAACATGAAAAGAATTCTTTTATATGAAGAGTTTAAAGGACACCCTCTTAGAAAAGATTACCCAATCAACAAGCGTCAGCCATTAATTGGCCCATTAAACTAAGCGAAACTTCTATGTTATTGGATTTTTTCATCACCCTATTAAAAGTTCTTTTTGTCTTAGGCGTAACTGTCGGTTTTTTTGCTCCCATTTTAACTTGGGTAGAGCGTAAACAAAGCGCCATCATGCAAGACCGGATTGGAGCTAATCGAGCCGATATCTTAGGTTTCCGAGCTTTGGGTTTGTTCCATATTATGGCCGACGGTTTGAAGATGTTCACAAAAGAAGATTTTATCCCAAGGGGCGCCAATCCAGTTCTACATACGTTAAGCCCTATCGTAGCTTTAATCCCTGCTATTATCACATTCACCGTTGTGCCTTTCGGCGGGGTTTACGACCTTTTTGGGAAAGAGGTTAATCTCGTTATCGCCGATTTGGACGTGGGACTACTTTTTGTTTTCGCCATTGCGTCTATCGCCACTTACGGATACGTAATTGCCGGATGGAGTTCTAATAATAACTGGTCTCTTTTAGGTTCTATGAGAACCACCGCTCAAATGATTTCCTACGAAGTCACCATGGGATTGACCATTATCGGCGTTTTAATGGTATATGAGTCCATGAAATTGACGGAAATCGGAGCGGCGCAAGAAAGCTTTTTAAACTGGGGGATTTTCTTACAGCCTCTTGGTTTTATTATGTTTTTAACCGCTTCAATAGCTGAAAATAAGCGAATACCTTTTGATGCTCCAGAAGCGGAATCGGAACTGGTAGCGGGTTATTTCACTGAATATAGCGGACTCAAATTTGGCATGTTTTTTATGGCCGAGTTTATTGAAATGGTAACTATCAGCGCCATTGTAACGATTCTATTCTTTGGCGCTTGGCATATTCCTTTCGTAGGAACCGCCACATTACTTTCTGTATTTGATTTTCTAGGAACCACTGGATCAAATCTCATTGTAATGCTCATTCATGTCGGAGTGTTTTTCGCTAAAGTGTCTTTCTTTATATGGTTTCAAATGACTATACGATGGACCTTACCAAGGTTCCGATACGATCAAATCATGGATCTTGGTTGGAAAATTTTGTTGCCTCTTTCATTGGCTAACATACTTGTTACGGGATTAATATTAATTTAGTTTCGTATCTATATTAAGGGCATATCATGGCATATTACGTAAACCGGAATGTGAAACTGACTTTTTGGGAAAAAATTTACGTCCCTGAAATTATAAGAGGGATGATAATCACCTCCCGACATTTTTTTGGCAATCTATTTGGTTTTATCCCATTTTTGTTAGGTAAGAAAAAAGAGCGGAAAATTTTTACCGTTTACTATCCTGAAGAAATGGTTGAATACCCCATTGCTTACCGAGGACGTCCCGTTTTAGCCGTTAATGAAAAAGGAAATTTTAATTGCGTAGCTTGCGGTTTATGCGAAGCGGCTTGTCCTGCTTATTGCATTGACATTACTCCGGGCGCTAACAGCGGTAAGCAAAATGAGCTTGAACGTTTTCCAGAAAAGTTCTCAATTGATTACGCCATCTGTATTTTCTGCGGCAACTGCGAAGAAGCCTGCCCGGAAGAAGCTATCTTTATGAGCAACGACTGCGAAATTTCTATGTTGGATCGCAGAATGATGAAATACAACAAAGAACAGTTAGCTACTCCAGTGGCAGATCTCAAAGATAGGATTGAGTTTGTTCGGAACATGAACGCTAAATGGAATTTCAGGAATTAAGATTAGGTTAATAGCGGACCCATTATGGAACAATTTATTTTTTATCCCCTTTCCCTTGTGTGCATTGTTTTTGCCATTGGGGTAATCGTCAACACAAGTCCTATTAGCTCGGCAATTTCCCTCATTGGAATGATGCTCGGGTTGGCGGGTCTTTTTGTTTTGTTAAACGCTCACTTAATGGCGATTTTACAAGTTCTGGTTTATGCGGGCGCGATCATGGTTCTATTCATGTTCGTCATTATGCTGCTAAACCTAAAAGGGGACGACGAAGACTGGAAGTCTCGCGGTAAAAACATTCTATTGGCCAGCTTATCCGGCGTCTTTGTAATAACTCTATTAATTAAGATAATTGGCGACGGTTTTGACAGCGCCGTTGGGAAACCGGCTGCATTGTCCGAAACGTTTGGAACAACCGCCGCCGTTGGCGAACTATTATTCACTGATTTTGTATTGCCTTTCGAGGTAGCTTCTATTTTGCTTTTAGTGGCAATGATAGGCGCGGTTGTATTGGCCAAGACGAAACTAAACTAAAAAAATCCAATGGTTCCTCTTTCGCATTATTTAATTGTTAGCTCCATTTTGTTTTTTATCGGCGTGCTTGGCGTTTTGCTCAGAAGAAACGTTATCGTCGTTTTCATGTCCGTTGAAATCATGTTGAATGCGGTTAACCTCAGCTTAATTGGGTTTGACCGGTATTTGAATCAACACGACGGTCAGGTTTTTAGCTTTATGGTCATGGCTGTCGCGGCGGCTGAAGTTTCGGTAGGATTAGCGATTATCATATCTATTTTCCGTAAAAAGCCGACAATCAATCTCGACGAATTCAATTTGATGAAATGGTAAGGATATAAAATGCTCAGTTTGACTTGGCTGGTCCCAACTTTTCCGCTTGTTGGTTCTATAATCAACGGGTTCTGGGGACTAAAAATTGGCAAAGATAACGTAGGCAAAGTCGCTTGCGGTTCGGTGATTCTCTCTTTTATCACCACTCTTCTGATATTAATCGGATTGATTGGGCTACCTGCAGAAAGCCGAATATACGAACAAGTGATGTTCGATTGGATCGTTGCCGGCGATTTCGCCGTTCAATGGGCCTACCAAGTCGATCCTCTATCCATGGTCATGATGCTGGTAATAACGGGCGTTGGCTCATTAATCCACATCTTTTCCATCGGCTATATGAAGGAGGAGTACAGTTACTACCGATATTTCGCTTACTTAAATTTGTTCATGTTCGCCATGCTCATTTTGGTCATGGGGAGCAACTTCCTTTTGATGTTTATCGGGTGGGAAGGCGTTGGTTGTTGTTCTTACTTCCTTATCGGCTATTACTTCGATAAACAGTCCGCGTGCGACGCGGCTACGAAAGCTTTCATCGTTAACCGCGTAGGCGACTTTGCATTCCTACTCGCGGTGATGTTCATTTTTTATATTTTTGGAACCATCGACTACACCGAGGTATTTGCAGCCGCTCCTCATAAACTCATCTACGATGGCGAAATAGCTATCATTATTACGGGTTTCTTATTTTTGGGCGCGACGGGTAAATCGGCGCAAATTCCGCTTTATACCTGGTTGCCGGACGCTATGGAAGGTCCAACCCCTGTTAGCGCGCTCATCCATGCCGCAACAATGGTAACCGCTGGCGTTTATTTGGTGGTTCGCTGCAACATCTTATTTATGATGGCCCCCATGACGATGATGACGGTCGCCTTTGTTGGAGGTGGAACCGCATTGTTTGCCGCAACGATCGGCATGACGCAATGGGATATCAAAAGAGTTTTAGCGTATTCAACGGTAAGTCAAATCGGATACATGTTTTTAGGTTGCGGGGTTGGCGCTTTTACCGCCGCTATCTTCCATTTAATCACTCACGCTTTCTTTAAAGCATGTTTGTTCCTAGGTTCTGGTAGCGTTATTCACGGTATGCACCACGAACAAGATATCCGCAAAATGGGCGGCCTAAAGAAACACTTTCCAAAAACTTACTTTACGTTCTTAGTTTCTACATTAGCCATCGCCGGAATTTTCCCGCTATCAGGTTTCTTCAGTAAAGACGAAATTTTATTCCACTCCTTAATGGATGGAAATATATTCCTTTGGGGAATGGGTATCACAGGCGCGTTATTAACCGCTTTCTATATGTTTAGATTGGTTTTCATAACTTTTCACGGCGAATCAAGAGTCGATCCTCATGTACACCCACATGAGTCTCCAGACGTTATGACCAAACCATTAATGATATTAGCTACATTGGCTGCTTTTGGCGGACTACTTGGAATACCGCTAGTTCATGGCTGGCACGTTTTACATAATTGGCTTGAACCGGTTTTACATATCGACTGGGAATTGATCGTAGCAAATTCAACCCGAATGATGGAAGAGCATGGACACGCCGCTCATTTATCCCATCTGCTTCACCACGAAGAACATCATGACGCTGGGGTTGAAGTCGCTCTTATGTTCTTATCCGTTGGCGTGGCGATTACGGGAATTATTGGCGCATATCTTTGTTACATCAAATACCCAAAATTGCCGGAGACGCTTACTGATGGCCAATGGGGTTACGAAATAGTTAAAAATAAATATATGGTTGACGAAATTTACGACGAAACCATTGTGAAGCCTGTCGTTAAAGGCTCTCGACTTCTCTGGAAAGAGGCCGACGCTAAAGCAATCGACGGTTCGGTCAATGGAGTCGCTCAAATCATTGGTTGGTGCAGTAAACAAGCAAAACAGTTTCAATCGGGTTATGTACGAAATTATGCGTTATCAATGATAATAGGTTTCACGATATTACTATTGATAACTTTCTAAGACTGACGATTTTAAGTTGAGAATTTAATTATCCTTATTTCATTCTCAGCTTTTTTATTTTGTACCATTGGCGTTAACGAATATAAAGTTAACGTGAACATAATAAGTATTAATTAGAGTTGCTATGTTTTTAACGTTCGTTACATTTTTACCTCTGCTAGGGGCTATCGCTATAGCCTTCTTGCCAGACGAAGACGAAAGCCTGATTAAACAAACTGCCTTGGCTATCGCCGTTGGCGACTTTTTGCTTTCTTTGGCGTTTTATTTCAATTTTGATCTTACCACCGCCAACATGCAGTTTGAGTATTCTGCTGTTTGGATTAAGGACTGGGGGGTAAACTTTCATGTAGGGTTAGACGGGATCTCCCTTCTTCTCTATGTCATGACGACGTTCTTAACCGCGATATGTATCGTTTCTATATGGACGGTTAAAAAGCGAATCAAAGAATATATGATGGCCTTGCTGGTTTTATCCACCGGCATGTTAGGCGTCTTCGTCGCTTTAGACCTTTTCATGTTCTACGTTTTCTGGGAACTTCAGTTGGTTCCGATGTACCTCATCATCGGTATATGGGGCGGACCGCGCAGACTCTACGCGTCGATTAAATTCTTTTTATACACGGCTGTTGGATCATTATTGATGTTGGCTGCGATTATCTGGATATATCATCTCCACGCAGAGCAAACAGGAGTCTTTACTTCAGACTTAATGACGATCACCTATAATACAGATATCCCATTTGGGCCGCAAAAATGGTTATTCATCGCGTTCTTCCTGGCTTTTGCCATCAAGGTTCCGATGTTTCCATTTCACACTTGGTTGCCCGACGCCCACGTTGAAGCCCCCACAGCGGGTAGTGTTATTTTAGCGGGCGTTCTATTAAAAATGGGAACGTATGGTTTCTTACGGTTTAACTTACCCTTGTTTCCATACGCTTGTAACGAATTCATGCCTTATGTCGGTTGGCTGGCGGTCATCGGAATCGTTTATGGAGCGTGTGTCTCCATGGTTCAAGAAGACTTGAAAAAGCTGGTGGCATATTCCAGCGTAAGTCATATGGGTTTTGTGATGTTGGGAATATTCGCTTTCAACCATTACGGTATTCAAGGCGCCCTCGTTCAAAACCTCAACCATGGAATTAGCACTAGCGCGCTCTTCCTTTTAGTGGGCGTGATTTATGACAGACGACACACTCGAATGATTAAAGAATTCGGCGGCATTACGAATTACATGCCGAAATACGCCATTATCTTTATGATCGTCGCCCTTTCGTCCATCGGGTTACCGGGTATGAACGGGTTTGTCGGCGAGTTTTTGATTCTACTAGGAATATTCCAAGTAGACGCTTTTATGGCTGGCGTAGCGACCACAGGCGTTATTTTCGCCGCTTGTTATATTTTATGGATGTTTCAACGGGTTATGTTTCTCAAATCAAACAGCCCTGAAAACGAAAAACTAAAAGATCTGGATCTCCGGGAATACATTATGTTGCTTCCTCTGGTTGTTTTGATCTTTTGGATTGGGTTGTACCCAAAGCCGTTTACGCAAACTTTTGAAGCCTCGGTAACTAAACTGATTTCAAGAGTAGACCCAAGCAACTTTAAACCGGCTAAACATGACGATCATGGAGATTCTTCTCATGCCGCCGCAACAACCGAACACAAAACGGTAAAAATCGGACATAAAGCAACAGAACATAAAACGGAGCATAAGACCGATCATAAAGCGGCAAGCTCCGGGCATAAAGAAGATTCGCATTCAAAAGCAAACGCGCATTAAATAAAACTTATTTTAAAAAGAAAGAACAGTAGATATGATTGCAGCCCCAGACATAGACCTAGTTAGCTTGGCGCCCGTACTAACGCTTTCCGCGTTTGGCTTTGCCGTTCTAATCTGGGACTTGTTCATTGGAAAAGATAAAACTCAGCTTATTTATATAAGCCTACTGGGTTTGTTCTTAACGGCTGTTTGCGCTTTTTCAAAAACCAATTTACCGGCCTACTCTTTTACAAATAGCTATGTAGTCGACAACCTATCGGTTTTCTGCGTAATCATATTCACTATAAGTTCCGCGCTCGCCATACTTCTTTCGGTGAATTACAACCCGGAAAAAGGCATAGAAATTGGCGAATACTACTGCTTAATTTTGTTCTGTACCGTGGGAATGATCGTTCTTTCCTCCGCCGTTGATTTGATCCTGATCTTCCTGGGCATTGAGATTGTTTCAATCAGTTTATATATATTGGCGGGAATCCGAAGAGACGACCTGAAGTCCAATGAAGCCGCGTTAAAATACTTTTTACTAGGAGCGTTCGCATCCGGCTTTCTACTTTATGGAATGGCCCTTATTTATGGCTTCACCGGAACCACGAACCTAAAAGGCATCATGACCGCTATTGGTCAAATGGATGGCAATAACAACTCCTTTTTGATCCTGGGATGTATTTTGTTCATCATCGGGTTTGGATTCAAAGTTGCCGCCGCGCCGTTTCATATGTGGTCGCCAGACGTTTACCAGGGAGCGCCAACGCCGATCACCGCATTCATGGCAGTGGGACCAAAATTAGCTTCTTTAGTCGCTTTCTTCAGAGTGTTTCATACTGGAGTTGGCGGAATGGACGGTTCCTGGGAAATGCCGTTAGCCGTTGTAGCCGTCGCAAGTATGACAATAGGCAACCTGGGCGCAATTGCACAAACCAATATTAAACGCCTGTTAGCTTATTCCAGTATTTCCCATGTAGGGTATATTTTACTGGCTGTAATCGCTAAAAACTCCATAGCGTCTTCGAGTCTGGTATTTTACATGCTCGCCTATACGTTCATGATTTTTGGCGTATTTGGAATCATCCTCATTCTAGGCAAGAAAGGCGATGAGAATTTAGAGATAGACGCCTACTGTGGGTTGTCCACCAAGTTTCCATTACTTGCGCTAACAATGGCAATATTCATGTTGTCGTTAGGCGGTATGCCGCCGTTGGCCGGGTTTGTAGCCAAATTCTATATCTTTAGCGCCGTGTTAAAAGAAGGTCACGAGATATTAGTCGTCATCGCCGTGTTAAACAGCGTTATATCCTTCTACTACTATTTGAAGATCATCATCAACATGTACTTCAAAGACGCTAATCAAGAGTTTAGTCCTAACTTCCAACCGCTGACATTGTTAGTTGTTATCATAGCTTTGGTTGGAATCCTCGATTTAGGAATTTTTCCAGGCCCTGTAATTTCACTTGCCGAAAACGCTTCCTTGTTTTAAGATTCTTTCATAATAAATTAACCTTTCCTTGAAGGAGAGAGTCCATGAAAATGAATCATTTGACTCAAGAGCAAGTAGAAGAAATCATGGAAAAAGTGCGCGACGTTGTCGATAACGACGACTATTCTCCCGAGAAAATGAGCGTGATTTTTGAATTGTCAAACGTTGAAGGCGAAACTTTTCTTGAGTGTAAAAACCACCCGGCGCAAAACGATAAAGTTAATTTTGAGTTAGATTCTGAAAACGGAATCCGTTTTTTTGATCCCTTCAACTTCTTCACCAAAGGGATCTACAAAGACGTCGATGGCTGGTCCCGCTGGACCATGGAAAACCTCAAAGAACCCTGGACATAAAGGCAAACCCTTCTCACCGCAGAGGACGCAGAGGACGCAAAGAAAAGCTTGAGCCACAGAAGGCACAGAAAAACACAGAATTTTTTTAAAAAACTTTTTAGTTGAGCTTTTAAAGTTCAAGACGTTTACTAATTAAGCAATAGAGTCCATTCCGCGCGTCATCCAGGTCCTTCGGCGTTGCTCAGGATAAACTAAGTCGAAGGATCTCGCCTCGATTCAATAAAACTTCCACTCCTAAAAGCTTTACCGCAAAGGCCGCAGAGAGCGCAAAGTAAAGGCGGAAAGCAAAGATAAAAAACTGTCACAGTGAGGCTCAAGCTTGTCCTGAGGCACTCGAAGGAAAATGCGACCACCACTTTGCCTTTAGTTTGAAGAATTGACTCAAAATTAAAATACGTTTAGTTAAAACCAGTCACCATGACTCGTCATCCTTAGTCCTTCGGCGTTGCTCAGGATAAACTCCGTCGAAGGGTCGCCACGAATCTAATCAAACCATTTCCGAAGCTCAATAGAATTCCAATATTTTAACGCTTGATTAACACATACAATTTATACATACTAATACATATGAAAACGACACTAAACATTGACGACAATTTATTAGAAGAAGCTTCAAGACTAACTGGCGTAAAAGAAAAAACAGCTCTTGTACGATTGGGATTGGAAACCTTGATCTCAAAAGAAAGCGCTAACCGTTTAGCAAAACTTGGCGGAACCGAAAAGAACTTAAAACCAGTAACCAGGCGAAGAAACGCAATATAGATGTCTGGGATCTTGGTTGACACATCGGTTTGGATCGAACACTTCCGAAAAGCAAATTCCCACTTACAAAAACTACTGATCAATGGAAACGTTTTATGTCATGAGTTTGTGATTGGAGAATTAGCTTGTGGCAACCTAAAAAACCGAAACGAAATCCTTTTTCTGCTTCAAGAATTGCCACGATCAAAAATCGCTAGTCACGATGAAACGTTAGCGTTAGTCGAAAGTAAACGCCTTATGGGAAAAGGAGTTGGTTGGATTGACGTTCACCTTTTAGCTTCCACATTATTAACTCAAGCGAAACTATGGACAACAGATAAACGTTTAGAAAAGGTTTCCAAAGATCTAGCGATCAATTTTAAATAAATCTAAACATTTTGCGTTTGAAGCTTAGCGCTTAGCCTGCCGAAGTACTTGTCGAAGGGCGACCACCACTCACTCTCTTATTAATCGTCATCCCGAGCCCTTCGACTACGCTCAGGATAAACTCCGTCGAGGGATCTATGTTCCAAAGGAACATGTTCCTTCCCTCACTCACCCTCCCCTTCCTCAATCCGCTTCCGAACAATTCTCAAGCTATTTTCCGTCCGTTTTACATCCGGATGGTTTTCACTAAACGATTTTTTGTATATATCTAAAGCTATTTGTAAATAATATGCTCCTTCTCTCACCCCCCCCTGTTCCGCAAACAAAACTCCAATATTGTTAAACGAAGTAGCAACTTCAGGGTGATCTTCTCCAAGGAACTTTTTTCTCATCTCTAAAACTTCTTTATAAAGTCGTTTAGCTTCTTCATTACGACCTTCCCTTTTGTACAACACCGCCAAGTTATTTATTGAAGTGGCAACATCTGGATGTTCCTTTCCCAAAACCTCTTTTCTTATTCTTAAAACCTTAAGAAAGATCGATTCTGCTTCTTTATACCGACCAACGTCAAGATATAATGCGCCTAAATTATTAAATGACTGCGCTATATCAGGATGCTTCTCTCCTTGATAAACTTGTTTTATCTTTATAGATTCTTTGTAAAGGGGCTCCGCTTCCTCATATCGTTTTTGACTTTTATACAACAGTGCCAAATTATGAAATAGAGCAGCCAAATTAAAATGAATACTTCCATAGAGCTTTTTATCTATTTCTAAAGCTTTTAGGTAAAGTGGCTCAGCTTCTTCATAACGGCCTGTAAAATAATATAATAATGCCAAATCATTCAAAGAAGTAGCAACATCAGTATGCTCTTCTCCAAAAATTTTTATACATATTCTTAGAGCTTCTTTTAAATGAGGCTCCGCATCCTCATAACGCCCTTGAAGCCTATATAATCCACTCAAGCTTCTTAAGGATGAAGCCACATCGGAATGTTCCTCACCTAATTTATTTTTCAAAAACTTTAAACTATTATTGCAAAGCGGCTCCGCTTCTTTGTAGCGCCCTTGAAGCTTATATAATTCAGCTAGACTTTGTAACGACATGGCAACATCGAAACTTTCTTCTCCACAACAGATTTTTCTAATCTTTAAAGCTGTCTTTAAATAAAGCTCCACCTCTCCATAAAAAATACCTCTGTCTATTAAATAGCTCCCCACTTTATTAAACAAATTGCCTACTTCTGGATTTTCTAAATTATTTTTTTCTACTTCTTTATAACCAGCTTCAACACTCGGTAGCAACTGCTCGCAAATTGACCAATTTTTAAAATCATCTGGATTGGGAAACGCAGAATTTAAAACCTCTACTGCAATTTCTAGCCATTCTTTGCGATTACCTAAATCATCGCGAATAACCTTTTGAACCAAACGATGCATACTCATTGATTGATCGTCGTTATTTCTTTTTAGCAACGAATAGCGACAAGTTTTACTGATAAGTTCTTCCCACTTGAAACGACTTTCAAGAATTTTTTGCAAATCTTCGCTTAAAAACTCTTTACCATCTTCAAAAATAAATTTTGGAATAGAATCCGGATCTAAGAACGCGCACAATCGAATCAACTCCCCGGCTTCTTGGCAAGTCTCTTCTGTCTTTCTCAACGACCACTTAAAAACATCGGTATAGGACATCTCTGTACTTTCCGCCTCGTACATCTCCAAATATTTTTGAAGACTACTTCTATTGCTTTTGATGTAAGCCCCCACTTGTTCCAGCGCCACGGGCAATCCGCCAAACTCCTGATAAATAGTTTTTGCGGCTGTTACATCCTTAGAACTTGCATCATCGACTTTTTGGTATTGCTTATCTTCGCTGGTTCGATTTAATAAGAATATGATCCCCTCTTCCTCTCCCATCTTATCGACTTCTAACCTACTAACATTCTCGATATCGCCCCTACGAGTTGTGATTAAAACATCGCCTTCATAGAGTTTTGGTAGAAAGTCGTCATGCAACTCCATATCCTCTATGTTGTCCAAAATCAAAAGCCAACTTTTATTATTTGCTAACCACCTTTGCACGGCTTGAAAAACTAGCTCTTGTTCTTGCGAGTCTTTCTCTGGAAGTTCTAACCGTTTAGCTATATCAGAAACGCTTTTGGATAAAGAGGCGTTATTCTCAGCGTCTACCCATAAGATTGCTTCGTAAGATTCGCAATGATCATAAGCAAATTTAACGGCTATTTGGGTTTTCCCGATTCCTCCCAATCCATGAACCGCTTTTGTTTGAGTTAAAACAGTTTTCTTCTTAGTTTTAAAGGACTGCTCGATGTCTTTTAAAATAGCTTGGCGTCCTGTAAAAAACGGGTTTTGTCGAGGAACGTTAAATACTTTGGCTTTATTAAAATCGGTAGAAGCTATTCTTGGTTGAGGCTGGATTTTTTTTCGCTCCCCAATTGCTGGAGCTTTGGCTTTAGGCTGGTCAGTTAAAATGCGATACAAATCTTCGTACTGTTTTTCATCACTAACAAGAATATTAGTTGCACTGACCAATTGGGTAGGTATATGTTCTAAATCGTCTTTTGAAAACCCAATAGGAATAAACTTACTATTTTTTGAATGAGCTTTATAAATTGCAGCGTCAATAATACATCCTTCCCAACCAACGCCTCGGCTTCCCTCGCCTTTATAGCTCTCGTTATAAATTTCCGAACAAACAACTAAAACAAATTGAGCGTTTTCAATCTGTTTATCCATCCATCGAAACCACCCTTCTTCTGGAAATGGTTCATACTGGTCTATCCAACAATCCATACCATCAGCGCGTAACTGGTCGGATAAATCAAGAACGCGTTTTTTATGTTCTTCGGATTCGTGACTGTAGCTGATGAAAACTTTTGGAGGCGTTGGTTCGGACAATGGGAACTCTCACTTCAACAATGGACGATACTTCAAGATACGAAATGTTTCCGCTCTTTTCAATGAGAATTTCTTTATGCAAAAGTTTTAATAGGTGGGGATTTTATTAAATCGAGGCGAGATTCTTCGTCGGCCTAACGGCCTCCTCTGAATGACAAGTCGTGGGAGTGGGGTTCAACTAAGCTGTTTTTTATTTTTGAGTCTACTCTTCTAATCTTAAAAACAAAGAATCGATCAGGGTTCCCTTCTGTGCTTTTCTGTGTCTTCTGTGGCTTAGGCTTTTCCTTTGCGTCCTCTGCGTCTTTGCGGTAAAAGCTTTTTTAGTCATAAAAAAAGCCAGGAAGCTTTCGCTCCCCGGCTTTTTACTTTTCCCGTACTACACAATCAAACTAGCTTTTCTTTTTTTGATCTTCTTGATCTTTCGCGAAATCGTAGGTGCCTTTCTTCGGCAAACTTGCGGTGAACGCCGCAGCTTCTTCGTCTCGTTCTTTATCTCTTTCAGCTAATTCCGCTTGGAGTTTTTCGCGAGCGATCTTCTCTTGCTCTTCTTTGCTCAACTCCTCGCCGCCTTCTGTAATCTCCCCTTTTGGCTGTCCGCCTTCGGTAGCCGCTCCTTCTACCGCCGTACCATCGGCTTCTTCCGCTTCTTTCATCGAACTTTTAAAATTCTTGATACTTCTACCAAATGCGCTTCCAATTTCCGGTAGCTTACCAGCTCCAAAAATGATCATAATAATGACCAAAATTATCATTAATTCTGGAAAACCAATTCCCATCATGATCCTATCCCTCCAAATATAAACGCAAACTTAATCTTTTTATTTTTCCCCGATCTCCAGATGGGAGACGCCCTACCAATCTCCCTCACTAATTGCGCATAAGGAGAACGGAGCCGAGGGCTCATGTTTAATGAGGTAGAAGTTTAACGCGTTTTTTCAGTAAATTACAAGCCTAATCGCTACTTTTTTTCGGAAAACTTGAAGAACTTGCGCTGAAGGAAGGAAAAACGACCAAAATTTATCAAAATATAGTTAAAGCGAAGTTAAGAGTTCTTTAACTTCATGATTGTGCTTTTATAATTGTCCGTGGAAAAAATCCCCGACCCAACCACCAGAACATCGGTTCCCGCACTCACAACTTCCGCAGCGTTGTCGACTTTAATACCGCCGTCTACTTCTACTTCGACGTTACTGCCGCTTTTTTCTAAAATCTCTCTTAAATATTCGATTTTATCCAATACGGCGGGTATAAACTTCTGGCCTCCAAAACCTGGGTTGACGGACATCAAAAGAACCAAATCGATATCGCCTAAAATTTCTTCCAATAAAGAAAGCGACGTGGCCGGGTTAACCACAACGCCCGCTTTAATGCCAAAGCTTTTTATGTGCTGGATCGTTCTGTGCAGGTGCGGACAGTTTTCAATATGCACTGTCAGAATATCCGCTCCCGCCTCGACAAACTCCGGGATGTAGCGGTCTGGGTTTTCAATCATCAAATGCACGTCTAGCGGCAAGTCCGTCACGCGGTTCGCCGCTTCAACGATCAAAGGTCCTACGGTGATATTAGGCACAAAATGGCCGTCCATGACGTCTATATGAATCCAGTCGGCGCCGGCTTTCTCGACGGCCTGTATCTCTTCGCCTAGTTTTGTGAAATCTGCGGCAAGAATTGAGGGGGCTACTTTAACCATAAAAATCTAATCCAAATTTAAAAATTTGATTGATTAACAAACTTGGGGAATTAACCAGTACAAAAACGAGATTCCTCCACGTTGGTCGGAATGACTTTTGATTTAGCCGGGAAGACGCTTAGTGGGGATTTTGTAACTTTGGTTCTTTAACGCTCAAGGCGAGTCTCTAAAACTATTGGAGCATACCATAATGGAAGGATTTTTTCCGTAATAAGTTCAATAAATGAGATCGAAAAAATGCATTTATTTTTAAACGATTCAGATCCAATTTTCTTCGAAGTTTTGCATCTAAACTCTCAATACCTTCCTGTAAAGTTTTTTTCAATCGCTTTATAAAAATAAAGAAAATCTTTGGAAAATAGGCGAAAGATTACGCGTTATTTTCAAAATTTCAATAAATTGTTAAAAATCAATACTTTTAGGTACCCCTAAACGGGAATTTTTGTTTATAATAATACCTATTTATTTTCATTTTTTTCGGTAAACCATGCTCAAACGCATCCTAGGACGCGAAATCACCATGCGGTTGCTGGCTCGCGACCACAACCAGCTTGTCTTAGCCGCCCTTATCGGGCTGTTGGCGGGGTGCGCTTCCACGGGTTTTCGCTGGATGATTGAGTTTTTTGAGAAAATCTTCTCGGCAAACGGTTTGCACTTTATTGGGTTGCCAGAAAGTATCCACTGGGCTTTTCTACCCTTTATGCCAATGATTGGCGGACTGATAATTGGCGTTATCTGCAAATTCTTTCCGAACGCCGTCGAAGAAAACGGCGTGCATCGCGTTATGCAGTCGGTGGCATTGGAAGACGGAAAAATTCACCCGCGTACGGTTCTCTCATGTTCTACAACCTCGGCTATCACCATTGGCACAGGAGGTTCCGCCGGAAGAGAGGGACCAACCGTTCAAATTGGCGCCGCTATTGGGTCGTTTTTCGGACAATTTTTTAATCAATCGACAGACCGAATGCGCGTATTGGTAGGATGTGGGGCTTCTGCCGCCATCGCCGCCTCTTTTAACGCGCCTTTGGCCGGCGTTTTATTTTCCTTAGAAATCATTTTACGCGACTTTGCGATCAGCGCTTTTAGTCCTATCGTAATCGCGTCCGTAATTGGCACTGTTGTCGGTCGGGCTATAGAAGGCAATCATGTGACCTTTGAAGTTCCAGTGCATCAACTGGCGAGTAACTGGGAAATCATTTTCTATTTTATTCTGGGTTTATTGTGCGGGGTCGTCGGATTTTTATTCGTTAAAGCCTATTTTTTCTTCGGCGACTTTTTCGTAAAAAAAGTTTCAATCCCTCAAATCCTAAAACCTGCTGTCGGCGGACTGATCATCGGCATCATCTCAATTTGGACGCCGCAAGTGATGGGGAACGGCTATGAAGCCATGCAACAAGCCCTTAACGGCGAAATGGTATGGACGCTCGCCTTTCTTCTCATATTTCTGAAGATAGGCTCAACCGCCATCACGCTTGGTTCCGGAGGTTTAGGCGGTATATTTGCTCCCTCCCTTTTTATAGGGGCCATGTTAGGCAGCGCATTTGGCTCGGGAACTCATTTTCTATTCCCACAATTATCCGTATCGACCGAGACATACGCCATGGTAGGAATGGCAGCGGTCGCCGGGGCCGTAATGCAAGCGCCATTGACCAATATCCTAATGCTGTTTGAACTAACCAACGACTACACATTAATCTTGCCCATCATGACGAGCTGTATCGTAGCGTCTTACACGATGCAGATTCTTCATCGGCATTCGATTTACTTTGAAAAACTCCTGAAAAAGGGAATCAACATCCAGCACGGTAGAGAAGCGTCGGTACTCAACTCGTTTTTTGTGCGCGACGTCATGACCAAAAAAGTGGTCACTCTACCGCAAGACACTCCTTTCAGGAAAATATTGGAAATCGTTTCGCGTTCAAAAAGCCAGCAATTTCCAGTTGTCGATAAAGAAGGACATATGACCGGTATCCTTGCCTTTTCCGACATGAGAGAAATGATATTGGAAGACGGATTAGGCGATTTGGTCGTAGCCAACGATTTAAGCACTAAAAACGTTGTCACCCTCACTCCGTCGAAAAACTTGAACGAAGCCATGGAGCTGTTTGCCGACATGGATATTGAACAACTCCCCGTGGTTCATGAAGAAGACCCCACCATAGTGATTGGCATGATTGCGCGAGGAGACGTGGTGAACGTTTACAATCGCGAAGTCCTTGTCGCCGGATTCGACCGGTAAGAGCAATTCGCGTTTTGACACAAAAGATAGGATCGATCCCGAACTCACCCCCACCCAACGCTTCGCGATTATTGAGTATCTGATGACGCTATGAGAATAACGGTGATGGGTCTGTTAGGGGAACTAAGTCAATAATCGTTTTCCTCTGCGGTTCAAAAGGATTGAATCGAGGCGGAGATCCTTTCCTTCGGTAACTACTTCGACAAGCTCAGTACAGACTGTAGGTCGGAATGACTTTTGGTTTTTGCGATAGGGATGGTTTTTAAAAAAACTGCAAGTTTTCCTGATTCATTAGTAAATCGGCTACTGGATTGGATATAGTCCTCGGCGAAGACACTAAAAAGATTTCTTCGTACACACCTTCCAATGTTCCAATCTCAAACATTTTTTTTTCCTGAATAAACGATTTACTGGCAAAGTTTGGCAACGCGACGAGTCCCAATCCTCGAACGGCCATTAACTTCTGCACGCTGGTGTCTTGGGTTTCCATAACGATTTCAATATTGATCTGGTTGGAACGGAAGTAGTGGTCCAAGTCGTGGCGGCGTTTGCTATGGAATGTGGGAAACAAAAAGGGTTGGCCTTGTAGAGATTTTGGAAATCCTTTTTTAAGTTTACGAAATTCTTTCGTGCCGAAAACCGATAAAGGATGTCGTCCCAGCGATTGAATCGAAAAGCGGCGCATGTCGCCAACGTCCGGCTGGTAATCCGCAACGACCAGATCGACTCTGTGAGCCAGCAGTTCCCGAAACAAATAATCGCCCGATCCTTCCAGGACGGTAACGGTGCAGGGACCCCACGATAAAGCTTTATCGGTAAGATGTTGGATGACCGTTTTAGGGATGCTGTCTAAAACTCCAAGCTCCAAATGAACTTTTCGTAAATAAGATCCCGCCTGTAACACCTCTTTGAGTTCGTCGCCTAAACTAAAAATTTGATTGGCGTACTCAAGCGTAACTTGTCCCGCTTGCGTTAGCACAAGCCTTCGATTCCTGCGTTCAAACAATTGACGGTCTAATTGGTTTTCCAGTTGTTTGATCTGAATGCTGATGGCAGGTTGCCCTAAATTTAACTTTTCAGAGGCTTTTGCAATACTGCCTTCCTGCGCCACTACCTGAAAATAATGTAAATGCTGATAGTTGAGCCAAATCATCTAAAAACCAATAGTTTAAATTTATTAAAGTGTATCATAAAAAAATTTAAGTATCTTAAATTAATTTAAACTCTCAAAATATACATAACTTCTATCTGTTTGATAGAAGAAGGAATTCATAACCTTAAAAAGGGAGTAGTTGAAATGAAAAAACAAACGAAGGTCCTGATTGCAAGGTTAGTGGCGTTGTGTTTTTTGACGACACCTATGTTGGCGTTTGCCGGTGGTTTCCCTCCTGGCGATAATTCCGTCGCAAACGTCGGCGTTCCAAAGGCCTGGGCGCCAAAGGTTGAGGGAAAATCTTCCCAGAAATCTGGTGGAAACAAGTTTCCTTTTGGCGATAACTCTGCCGCTAACGTTGGCGTTCCAAAGGCCTGGGCGCCTTCCTCGAAGGCGTCTAGTTGGGGCTCAAGCGGTTCGCTAGCGAGCAGGCTACCAAAAGATGGTAATGATCGCGCCAATGTGGGCGTTCCCAAAGCCTGGATGCCTAAGTAAGGGTTAAAAAATAAGAGAGAATTCTCCGAGTTATTTTTCGGAGGATTCTCTTGGCATCCTGTTTATACCGTTAAATTAAAGTAGTTCAAAACGCTTATTGGATTGATCTAAAGCGAGTAAAAAAGTAAATGGTTTCAGAGGTGGGTTTTGAGTAAAAATGTTCCAAAAAATAGCGGTAAAGTTTTTCTCGATAAAACTCGTTAAGCAATTAAATAAAAAGGACTTATGGAGCGAGACGTATCTCGGGTAAAAAAGCGTTGAAAGAAATTAGCGCTCAAAGCGACCTCGGTTATTTTTCCGAGGAAAGAAACCCGAAATTTAAATCATCTATTGAAAAAATGGTTGCCCAAAATATGGAGAACTCTCCTCAATCTGTTAAGACTAGCGACGCTGAAGGGCTTTTTGCGGTTGGTTTTCAGTCTGGCAAGAACTCGCTGCAATCTGAAAAACTCGCGAGGATTCCTCGACGTTTACGCTTTTTTTCGCGGCTTACTTTCATGATCTTCATCGTCTTTGCGGTGACCGTGTGTTTTGTTCCTTGGACGCAGACTGTGACGGTCCAGGGAAAACTCTCCGCGCATTCGGCCACTGACCGACCGCAAGAGATTCATTCGCAAATCAACGGCATTATACAAAACTGGCATGTTCATGAAGGCGATTCGGTTAAAAAAGGCGACTTGGTTTTAGAGCTGGGCGACGTTAACCCCAAATTCATGGCGCCGGATTTATTAGAGCGTTTGGATCAATCTCGCGTAGCGTTGGAGCAACGGCGGCAAACCGCCTTAGACCGCGCAAAAATTTTAGAAACACGTATTGAAGAGATGACGACCCTGACTCAGGCGGCAACGTCTTCGGCTGGAGCAAGAGTATCCGAAGGAGATAATAAAATTTTAAGCGCCGAGCAACGAGCCGCCAGCGCCAAAATAGCTAAAGATACCGCCGATTTAAACTTGCAAAGATCGCGCGTTTTAGAAGCCCAAGGTTTGATTTCGCGACGCGAGTTAGAACTTGCAATTCAAGCGTCCACGAAGGCCGAAGCGGATCTTAAAGCGTCTCAGGCGAAGTTCCGGGAAACTCAAGAGTCGCGTCGGGCTTTGAAGCACGGTCGAGAACAGATAGATGCGGAATTAGTTCAGCGATTGTTAGATATGAGATCGAAACGCGCCTCCGCGCTTGGCGAGGCCGCAAAAGCTTCGAAAGAGCTTGCGGATTTGGCATTGACTCAATCCAATGCGCAACAAAGACGCGTTGCCAGCAAAGTGCTTGCGCCTTTTAGCGGGACCGTGGTTCGCGTTAACCCGTTGGGTCCTGGGGAAATTGTGCATCCTAAAGATTTGCTGTTTACCATTGTGCCTGAGAGTACCTCTCCCGCAGTTGAAATGTGGGCGAGTTCAATTGACGCGCCTCTTTTAAAGCCTGGGCGCACGGTTCGAATTCTCTTTCAAGGCGTACCGGCAATACCTCTACCAGCATGGCCGGAGCTGATGGCCGGTACTTACGACGGCAAGATTCAGGTTGTGGATCAATCGGCTTCGCCTAACGGTCAGTTCCGATTGTGGGTAGAGCCTGATATAGGGCGTCGCCCATGGCCTCCCCAGGAACAAGTGCGACAGGGAACCCAAGTGATGGGGTGGGTGATCTTAAATCGAGTGCCGTTGTGGTATGAGATGTGGCGTCGTTTTAACTTGTTCCCTCCAGATTACAATACGGGGCAAATTAGCTTAACGGATGTTTTTCTGCCTAAAGCTGGGCGAGGAAAATAAGGAACGCGAATCAAAATGCGGATATTCATTAAATCTATAAATCAATCCTCGCGAGGGTACATGACCAAAGTTAATCTGCCGACTATCTTAGGAGCATTGATGGCTTTTGTCGCCACTCCTCTGTGGGCAAAAGAAACTATGAATATCTCGCTGGAGAAAAGGAACTTTCCTATTCTAACTCTCCAGTCAGTATTGGAGCGTGTCGAAAAAAGCCATCCACTTCTAAAAGGAACTAGAACTGAAAAGATAGTCGCCAGCGGCAAATTGCTTAAAGCTATGGGAAAATTTGAGCCAACCCTTGTTAACGATTATGAGCTGGAACGGTTGGCGAAAAATGGCGGCACGACTGCGAGCGTTGGATTCAACGACACGTTTGTGGAAATGGAACATCCTTGGGGCATCAAAGGGTTTGCCGGGTTTCGAGCGGGTATTGGAAGTGTGGAAGTTGCCGATTTAGATATCAACGATTCAAACCAGCCTTTGTTAGGGATTATATTTCCCCTTTTACGCGGTTTAATTACAAACCCCGGAAGCGCGGAGCTAAAAAAATCTTCTCTAGCTGAAAAACAAGCTAAGTTTGAAATTCAGCAATCCAGGCAGGATTTGTATTTGGGAGCGGCGACGCAATATTGGAATTGGGTGGCGGCTTGGAAGTCTATGGGGTTGCAAAGAAAAGCGGTTAAAGTGGCGGAAGACCGTTTAGCGCAATTGACTGAACAAGCCAAAGTAGGGGCAAGAGCCAATTTTGACGTTATTGAAGGCGAGCAAGAAGTTCAGCGCAGAAAAGATGAATTGATCAAGGCATTGCGTAAGGTAGACCAGGAACAATTTAAGCTTGCTTTGTTTTTGTGGGAGAACGACGGTTTAATTGTTCCCGATAGTTATAAAGCTCCCTTGTTTCCGCAAGCTCGACTGACCTATTCCCTAAAGTCTTTAGAAGAAGGTAAGAGGAGAGCGGCTATGGCTCGTCCAGAATTGCAATTAGTGAGCTTGGAAGCGGAGTTTAACAACATCGATATGGAAGTCGCCGAAAACAATTTACTTCCTAATTTAAATGTAGAAGTTCAACCCACTCGAAAACCTGGAGAATTTGTTTTGGGGTTGGGTTACCGTTTTGGGGTTCAGTTAAGTATTCCATTTTATCAAAAGAAAGCGCGCGGCGATCTTCTTCAGATGTCGGGTAAGGCCAAGCGTCTAAAGTTAATGCAACGGTTTCGACTTAAAAAGGTGGCCATGGATGTTGAGAACGCGCATTCAGCAGTTGTTCGCGCGGCGGAGCGTATTAAGGTTTCGCAAAGCGCGTTGCTTTTAGCTCAAAAATTAGAAAAAGGCGAACGGACTCGGTTTAAGTTAGGCGCAACCAGTTTACTCATCGTAAACCTGCGAGAACGCAACGTTATAAAGGCAGCGGAAGAATGGATTTCCGCCAAGGCAGATCACCAAAAAGCGCTGGCGTTGTTTAAATGGTCTACAGGTGAATGGGTTCATGGACCGACTCTTGCCAGTAATCACGAAGACAAAAAGAGGAGGCAATAGAGTCCTCATGTCTGGACACACTCCATCTCTAAGCGAAAACTTCGATCGCCTTGGTTCTTTTTTAAGTCAAGAGCGTTCCGTCATTCTTTCGATTTTCACTTACGCCGTTGCGGTTGGACTATTTTCTCTTATCATTCCTATAACCGTCCAAGAGTTGGTTAATACCTTTGCCTTTTCAGTATCTCCCGTTATGGTGGTCACTCTAGTGGGCATCATGGCCGGGATTTTATTTTTGGTGGGTATATTTAAAGTCTTGCAGTTTTATGCGACGGATATTTTAGAGCGGCGAGTTTTTGTGCGTATGACTTTAAGACTAGCTCGAGCCTTACCTCTTTTTAAAGAAAAAATATTTCAGTCCGATTCTGTAAATCGATTTATTGAAACGGTGTTTTTACAACGAGCGCTTTCAGGTCTTTTTGTCGATCTGATAAACGTTTTGGTTGGCGGGGTTATTGGGATGATTCTACTCGCTTTGTATCATCCTTATTTTATATTTTTTGACGCAGCTCTTATTATATCGGTCGTTCTTATCGCTCTCTTAGGTAAAGGCGGATTGGGCAGAACAATCTCTATGTCTGAAGCCAAATACGAAGCCTTCCATTGGTTTCAAGAAGTCGCTGATAATCATTTACAGTTTAAAGCCGCGAGCAGCTACGATCTTATTTTACAAAAGGCCGACGCTTATGCCGCCGACTATGTAAAGGCTAGAAAGTCTCGACTCAGGGTGTTGCTCCGCCAATATATCGGTTCCATTTTCCTACAAGTTTTTTTGCACACGGGACTGTTGGGCACCGCCGGATGGTTGTTGAGTCAGGATCAATTGACCTTAGGACAACTGGTTGCGGCGGAGGTGATTATCGCCAGCTTATTGTTAAACCTGGAATCTGTCGTAAAACGATCCTACGTTATTTATTATTTTTTCACGGCTTTAGAAGAGTTGAGCCATTTATTTTCATTACCTCAAGATAAAATGAGTAATGGTTCGGATTTTTCTATTCCGCCATCCAATGCCGCTGGCTTGGATTTAAAATGCAGTCAACTTAACTGGGCGAGAGATTTGGAATCGGTCGCTGAAGAAATAGATTTAGAAATCCTTCCGGGCGAAAAATGGACGGTGATTTGCCAAACCGAAGGTTCGCGACGTCGATTGTCCTTGGCATTAGCGGGATTGGAACCGCCTCCGGTGGGAGCGGTCAGATACAATGGGGTGGATTTAAAAAACCTTTCCGTCGATCAATTAGGAAAGCAACGCAGTATTGTTTTTACGCGCGACCTCTCTTTGTTTAAAGGTTCCATCACAGACAATATCAAGATGGGACGCCAGGAAATAAAATCAGAAGACTTGTTATGGGCGTTAACTTTGACGGATTTGGATAAAGAGCTTGAGGGCTTGCCAGACGGGTTGGATACTATCGTGCAAGAATCTGGTAAAGGTTTCACGCCTAGTCAACGCTTAAGGATATTGATAGCAAGAGCAATCGCGACTCGTCCTTCTCTGTTGATATTAGACGGCGCTATGCATGAGGTTCCGGATCAAATTCGAGAATCTATATTTAACCGCCTCAGGTCTAGCGATTGCCCTTGGACCTTGGTTATCGTCACTACCGATCAACGGGTAGCCAAATATGTCGATAAGCATTTGTTGCTCTCCGATCCCGCGCAAGAAGCTAAGTAACAAAATTACTTTTGAACCGCAAAGGCCGCCCTTCGGCTTCGCTCAGGATAAACTCCGAACGCAGAGAAAGCGAAAGAGCTTAAGACAAAGTCAGTTTTCTCAAAAAACCTCGCGTTAAGTCCAAGTATATTTTCCCGTCATCCTAGAGTCCTTCCAAAGGAACGGCGAAGGATCTAGGTAAAAAATGTCATGCTGAGGTTCTCGAAGTATGACAACCTTGCTTTTTGATAATCACTAGGTAAAAGGTGGTGATTTTATTAGGTCAAAGCGCGATCCTTCACTGCTTCGGCAAGCTCAGCACAGGCTCATCAAAGGTAGTCGATTCTGGATGACATGCTGCGGGGAATGAATGAAACTAAGTTTTCTTTTTGGTTATGCTTTACTTCTTGAACTAAAAGCAAAGTGGTGATTATTTACCTAGATCCTTCGCCTTTCAGGCTCAAGGATGACGGGAAAATGTACTAAGATTTAGCGCTATGTTCTTAGATAATATTGTCTTTACTTTTATTCCCTTCACCTTCTTTGCGTTCGGAGTTTATCCTGAGCGAAGCCGAAGGACGTCTTTGCGGTTCAGCGGAGTGAATTAATTGATATTTTCTTCTTCGATAATCTGAAATGATCTACCATCAGTTTTAAAGCTATACAAGAGCGCTGCCGCAAAAAGAATAGCTAGGAATAAATACCAATATTTTTCCGATATCCCCCAATATATTCTTGCAGCTATAGCAACAAGGCCTATCGAGAAGAAGATAATAGACTGCGATATGACTTGAAATGCAATCTTCTCTAATTTGAGTAATAGCAACTTTTGGCGTTTATATTTTTTCCCATTTTACTCAAAGTGCATATAAACGGACCTTTAAGCAAACTAGAGGTATGAATATTCATTGAATATTCGCTTTTACCAATTTTGAATATATGCGTTGAGTTTTTCGAAAGGTTTCTTTTGGAGGAAACTAGTTCGCCATCGACATAAACTTTTTCAAGACCAGAAAAACAGCTAAACCACGCTACAATTTCATTTGATTTATCGTCAAATGTGAAGGAATAACCTTTATAAAAATTGAAGGTTTTTGGGTCGCTCATTAAGTATTCTACCAACCCTGTCCTTTGGCTCCGTAGTTTCGGCTTCCTTGTTTGGCTTGGCTCAAAAAGTCGCCTAGACCGTCGGTATCCAAACTCGTCGCCTCAGGCTTCTCCAACTTTTCTTCGATGGCTTTTACGATAAACTTATTCAACTCTTCGGGGTCTTCTTTGGTTTTTTCCGACAAGTTTTTATAAAGGGATTCTTCTATTTTTATCGTGATTTCACGGGACATTGATTGTGGCTCCAAAACTGATTTTATTTTGATTTATTTTACCTAGATCCTTCGCCCTTCGGGCTCTAGGATGACGGTGAAATAACGTTTTAAGTTGTAGCGAAATTTAATTTTTTAAATAGTCGCAGACTTATTTCTTTTAACTAAAAAATACCGGCGCTGCGAGCGATGTCTTCTTTTTTCGCGATTCGTCCATTATGCAAGATCGACGGGGCGCAGGGGATTTCAATTATAAATGTAGTGCCTTTTGGTTTGTTGTCGCGCGCTTTGATTTCGCCGTCGTGATCCACGATAATCCGATGTACGATAGCGAGCCCTAAACCGGTGCCTCGTTTTTTTGTTGTGTAATAAGGCATAAAGAGTTTTTCGCGTTCAGTCGAAGGAATGCCGACACCGGTATCGGAAAACTCAATCCGCGCGATTTGTTTTTCTTGAATGAGTCTTGTTTTTACTTCAATAGTTCCTTCTTCGCCAATGGCGTCTTTTGCGTTGTCGAACAGGTTGATGAAAACTCGGCGAAATTGTTCGGAATCAATATTTATCTGATTCAAGTTAGGATCAAAATTTGTTTTGATAAACGTATTTTTGTTTATGTCTGCATACAATGCCGCAACGTTGTCGATAATTTTATGCAGGGAGTTGGGTTGAGGGTTTGGAGCGGGTAATCGCGAGAACCTTAGAAACTGTTCTAACAGTTCTTTCATTCCTTCAACTTCTTGATCGATGATCTGAATACTTTCATTAAATATTCGACCAAAGTCTTCTTTATTTTCGCGGAACTTTTTCCTTAAGCGTTGAGTGTTGAGTTGAATGGGGGTCAGCGGGTTTTTTATTTCATGGGCGATACCTTGCGCAACTTCTCTCCATGCCGCTAGTTTCTGAGTTTTGATCATATGGGTTAGGTCTTCGAACACGACGACGAGACCTAAATATTTTTTGCCGGGATCTTTTAACGCGTTAATTTTAACTAATAAAGTTTTGTTTGAATCGCCCACTCGCAATTCGATTTGTTCTTCGATGGTGTCTTTATTGTCCTGGCTTAAACGCCGGATCATGTCTCTAATTGGATCGTGATAAGACTGGTCAAACGCGTCGCGGTAGCTTCTTCCTTTGATGTCGGGATTTTCAATTTTTAAAATTTCGACCGCCGCTTTATTGAGAGTAGATATTCTTCCTTTTTTGTTAATAGAAATTACTCCCGCCCCAATATTTTCCAAAATGGTTTCGATGTGGTTACGTCGGCTATCTAATTCGATATTGGTAAATTTTAATTCTTCGTTACCTTTTTGAATTTCTTGACGGCTGTAGTTTAGCTCGACCATCATTTTGTTGAAGGAATCGACTAGAAGAGAAATTTCATCGGTAGCTTGTACGGCAATTTTAACGTTTAAATCGCCTCCGGCGATTCTTCGGGTCCCTTCCGCAAGCTGTTGGATGGGCACCGTAATACCGCGGGCCATATAAAAACCGAGCCATATGGCTGAAAATAAAATCAACAGTGTGATCATTAAAAACGTGATGTAGTAATTTGCGGTAACAGGTACTTTCAGTAACGATTGTTCTTGATAGTCTTCAAACGTTTTGCGGATTTTTCCTATTTTGATGGCTGTGGTGCCTGGAATTTGGGAAAGGGTGACAACGTATCCCCAAATGGAAACTTTTTTGCCTATCTTTTGGGCTAGAGGCAAAACTACGGTCAATACTTGTTTGCCATTAATTTTGCGGATTTCGGAAACGCCTTCTCCCTCGACGCTTTTTTTAATCAAGTCTGAAAAATCAAGGTCTCGCGGGTTGGTCGTTAGTGTCTGGTTCACTTTCATAACGACCGTTGTGAGTAAATTGTCTAATACGATTAAACCATGCAACCGATGTTCGAGAAATTTTTCGGAAACAAACTGCTCGAGCAAGGCTCGGTTTTCTTTACGATAGAGTTCGTTTAAGTTGATTAAATTTTCTACGGCGCGGGCTTTATAAAAAGCGTCTTCTTCCAATAAGGCGTAGTACTCTCCGGCAACCTCGACGGTTTGTTTAAGGGATTGCTCAACTTGCAGGCTAAACCAATTGCCTATGCTGTAGCTAAATAGTTTACTGGCGACAAAAAACAGTAATAAAGAAGGGACTAAAACCAGCGTTAAAAAGGCAAATATAAGTTTCGTTTGAAACTTGGAACCAATTATTTTGCTTTTGCGTTCGTTGTATAGCTTGACCAGGTTTCTAGTGATCAAGATGAGCAAAACGAACAGCAGTATCAGCAAAATGTTGAACAGCGCTAATACGGTTATGTTTTGTGTGGTTCCTTGTTCCAGGAAGTAGTCTTCAAGGCGTGTCAGAAAAATTACGGAGAAAAAAACGGCGACAATTATTTGCCAGGTTTTTTTTCTCTTTTGGCCGATTTGGTCTTCGCTGGGGCGACCGGCTTTAGGAGGATTACTGATTAAAGGTTCGGACGGCTCCATTGCTAGGTATCCTGGTTTTTGTATTTCGCTTGCTGCGGGACTGTCTTCTAGGAAATGGCGAAGACGCCGTTTCTATTTCGTTCTTCCACACTAAGGGCGACGATTCGGTCCAGGAAGTTTTGAAGTCGTTGAATGGGCCAAAAAAGAAGATGTAGTTAAAGGGAAACCAAAAACGGTCGGTTTCAACGCCCGCTTTAACCCTAATATAATACTTTTGATCGGGATCTAATTTGCTAATTGAAGCGATTGGAATTTCCCGAAGGCTAGCCGCCATTTTTTGGTAACGGTCTTGGTTCCTTGTTAGAACTTTCCTTTGAACATTTCTGCCAATGGACGAAAAACGATAGGCCTTCTTCAAGGAATCGTAATGAATGGTGTTGCTTACGGTATTAGAACTGATTACTTTATCAGCCCAAAAGGGAACTATTTTTACCAATTCAATATCGTAGGTAAAGGTGATTGGAACCCCTTTTTTAATCGTTTGAATGATGTCGTTATTAAATCCGTCTACTAAATCGGCTCCCATGGTTACCGAGTTATCCTTGGAGGAAACGCTGATGTTGGCGATTGACGGAGAAGCGAAAAGGTTTTGGTTTGGAAAAAGTAGGAAAATGAATACGGCTAGAAAGGGAACTAGATGAACGGGTTTAAGAGAAACTTTTGTAAGTCTCCAGCAAAACCGAGTCAAAGTTGATGTTGGGTTCCCAACCGAAATGTTTTTTAAATTTGTCATATTTAATAGCGCTTCTTCGGGGTTCGCCTTGTCGCGGCGGACCAAACTCGATATCGAGATTTTTTCCCGAAAGTCGAACCAAAGCTTCCGTTAGGGAAAGAATACTTGTTTCTACCCCTGTTCCTACGTTAAAAATTCCGGAGCTATTTTTTGAATCTAAGGCTAACAAGTTAGCAGAAACAACGTCGAATACCGAAACAAAGTCTCTTGTTTGTTTTCCGTCCCCAAAAATTCGAGGCGGCGTATCTTGAATTAACCGGTTGCAAAATATGGCGATTACCCCCGATTCCCCATACGGATCCTGACGAGGGCCAAAAACGTTGCTATACCGTAAAGTGACGCAATTTAAATTATGAACCTTTTCGTAAAACTTTAAGTAATGCTCGACGCTAAGTTTGGAAATTGCATAAGGGCTCGATGGATTGCAAGGCGATTCCTCTGAAGCTGGAACCGGAGCCTGATCTCCATAAATAGCGCCCCCCGTCGAGGCAAAAATAAAGTTTTCAATACGATAGGTTACAGCAAGTTGTAACAATTGTAAAGTAGCAATGATGTTTGAATTTGCGTCGCTTACGGGATTTGACACTGACCGTTCGACAGAACTTTGGGCGGCGTGGTGATTTATCACCTGGACATTCTCATTTTTGAGAACATTCTCAATTTTGGGATCGAGAAGATCTAGCTCATAAAATTTGGCGCTCGGATTAATATTTTCTTTGCGTCCCGATGAGAGGTTGTCGACGATGACAACTTCATGGCCTGCTTTAATGTAAGCATCTGTAATATGAGATCCTATGAAACCGGCGCCGCCGGTCACTAAAATTTTCATTCATCCATTCCTTGTAGTAATTGGCGCAATTCGTATATGAGGTCTAATGCTTGCTTGGGGGTCAAATCGTTAGGATCTATATCTTTCAATTTAAGGTTAACCGGGTTCGGCGGTTCGCTGAATAAGTTGAGCTGACGCGGCGCTTCCATTGGCGGCAGCTCCGCAGATTCGCCAATTTTGGGCCAGCCCACTTCGTCGAACTCGTTTTTTTCTAGATTAGACAACACCTCTCGCGCTCTTTGCAACAATTTATCGGGCAAACCCGCTAATCGGGCTACCTGAATGCCGTAACTTTTGTCCGCTCCTCCCGCCGCTATCTTCCTTAGAAAAATTATTTCGTCGTTCCATTCTTTTACTTGAACGTTGAAGTTATTCACTCCTGGCAATAAAGCCGCTAAGTCTACCAACTCATGATAATGCGTCGCAAAAATGGTTTTTGCGCCGATATTTTCCGGTCCGTGTAAGAACTCTACTAACGACCAGGCAATACTGATGCCGTCGAAGGTGCTAGTTCCCCTTCCCACTTCGTCCAGAACGATCAAACTTCTTGAAGTTGCATTGTTCAAGATGTTGGCGGTTTCGTTCATTTCTACCATAAAAGTCGACTGACCTTTTAGCAAATTATCATGCGCTCCCACGCGGGAGAATATGCGATCGACGGTTCCCACTTCCGCTTTATCAGCTGGAACAAAACTTCCAAGTTGCGCCATCAAAGCGATTAAAGCGACTTGCCGGAGATAAGTGGATTTACCCGCCATGTTTGGGCCGGTGACAACCATGATTTGGTTGTCGCCGCAATCTAGCAAAGTATCGTTAGGAATGAATTGGTTTTTAGGGCCAATTTGTTCGACTAAAGGATGCCGACCGTTTTCGATAATTAAGTTGGAGTTTCCGCTCACTTTGGGCAGGCAGTAGTTATGCTCTCGCGCCGTTTCGGCAAACGCAGCTAGCACGTCGATTTCGCTGATCTTGTCCGCCATCTTTTGGATGCGAACGTTTTCCGCCGCAACTTTTTCTCGCAGTTCGCGGAACAATCTCAATTCTAACTCTTGAATTTTTTCTTCGGCTCCGGAAATATCCGCCTCGTACTTTTTTAACTCGGGCGAGATATAACGTTCTGCGTTTACCAAAGACTGTTTACGAATGTATTCTTCGGGAACTTGGTCCAGATGTTTTTTGGTGACTTCAATGTAGTAACCGTAAATTTTATTGTAGCCAATTTTTAAAACCGAAATTCCGGTGCGCTCTTTTTCCTTCGTTTCTAAAGATGCGATCCAGCTTTTACCTTGAGTAGCGAGTCCTCTCAGTCGATCCAGTTCAGGGTCGACGCCTTTTTTAATGGTGTTGCCGTCTTTGATGTTGAGAGGCGGGTTATCGGAAAGGTTGTCGTCTATCAATTGGCGAACGTTATCCAGGTTGTCCCAATCTTCCAAAATTTGCGAAACAATTTCCGGGGGTAGCTTGGTCGCCATCTCTTGAACATTTGGCAAAACCGCAAGGCTGGAAGTTAGGTTAGCCAAGTCGCGCGCTCCGCAAGCGGCTAACGATATCTTTGCGGCCAGTCTTTCCAAATCGAAAATCTTTTTAAGTTCAGTTCGCAACTCGTCTTTAAGTATGACGTTTTTACGAAGTTCTTCGACGATCTGCAACCTCTGATTGATTAAGTTAGAATCCAATAGAGGTTTGAGAATCCAATCCTTTAGTTTTCTAGCTCCCATAGGAGTTTTGGTGGCGTCTAAAAGATTGAGCAACGTGCCGGATCGTTTACCGTCGGCATTTTGCACAAGTTCCAAACTGCGAATAGTCGCCTGGTCCAGCGCCATGTAGCTGTGTGGATTGTAAGTTGAAAGAGAATTTATATGGGCTAAGTCGGAGTTTTGCGTTTCCTTAACGTATTGCAACAAAGCTCCCGCCGAGCAAACGGCGCGGCTCAATCGTTCGCATCCAAAACCTTCTAAGGAAGAAGTTTCAAAATGAGTCTGCAAAGTTTTTCGCGCTTGTCTGTCGGAAAAGTTTCTGTCGTCGGAAGGTTGTAACCGGCACGGTAAGTCGGTTAGCCAGTCTGGTTTAGAACCGTTGTTTAAAAACGAGTCCGGCAATAAAATTTCTTTAGGTTCCAGTTTTTCTAACTCGTCGCGTAATAAAGAAATGGAATTCTTTGCGTCGATCTCCGCTGTTTTAAAAATACCCGCAGAGTGATCCAAAGCCGATAGACCGATACCCCCCTTTGAATCGAGAAAAAGCGAAACGATGAAGTGATTACTTTTTGGGTCCAGCAGAGCGTCGTCCAAGACAGTGCCTGGAGTGATTATTTTGGTGACTTCTCGCTTGACCAACCCCTTAGCGGTTTTTGGATCTTCAACCTGTTCGCAAACGGCGATTTTTTTTCCGTCCTTGATTAATTTGGCAATGTATTGATTAACTGAATGAAACGGAATGCCGCACATGGGAATTGCGTTGGCTTTATTTTTATTGCGAGAGGTGAGAGCGATGTCCAAAATTTCCGAAGCCACTACCGCGTCGTCGTGAAACATTTCATAAAAATCACCCATGCGGAAGAACAAAATCGAATCGGGGTGATTTTCTTTGATCCCAAAATACTGACGCATCATGGGAGTTTCGTCTTCGGAAATAGCGGGGCCTTTAATTGATGGCGGCATGAAACTGGATACTTAATTTAAGAAGAAATATTCTGGAACTGAGGTAAAAGCATATCGTAACCGGCGGAAAGATGTTCCGGCATCGCTTTGACGTCGGCTAAAACCGGCATGAAGTTGGTGTCGCCTTCCCAGCGTGGAACAACATGATTGTGAAGGTGTTCTTCGTAACCTGCTCCTCCGGCTTTGCCGAGATTGAGACCGATGTTAAACCCTTGAGCGGAATACGTTTTACGAAGCACAGACACGCAATGTTTTGTGAGACGCCAAAGTTCTTCCGTTTCCTCGTCGTTGATTGCCGTAACGCAGGCCAGGTGTCTGAATGGAGTCACCATCAAATGACCATTGCTGTAGGGATAAGCGTTCATGATAACGAAGCAATGTTTGCCGCGATATAGGATACGATTCTCTTTATCAAGATGAGCTTCCGGAAGATCGCAAAATATGCAAGAGCCAGACTTCGGCGACTTAATGTATTCTAATCTCCAGGGAGTCCAAAGTTTTTTCATGATTTTTAACGATTAGCTTTAAAAATAAAAAACGATGAATAGTTAGGTTAATCAATATCCCTTCGCGTGTCATCCTGAGGCGATACGATAGTATCGGCGAAGGATCTCGCCTCGATTAAACTAATTGCCTTGCTGAGGCTATCGAAGTATGACCACCTTTTTAAAATTCAAAAATTATTATCCCCAGTTGACTCCCTATGAGGGAAAACAAGCTGAAACAATTCCAACGTTTTCTTTTGCATACGCTTTTCTTCTTTGGCGGAAATCTCGTGATCGTAGCCAAGAAGGTGCAGCAATCCATGCGTCATTAACAAAACAACTTCTTCGTCAAAGGTCAAACCGTGCTCTTTAGCCTGCCTCTCTGCCGTTTCCAGAGATACTACAACATCCCCCAACAAAATGGAATCGAATCCTTCTTCCTCTTCAAACTGCGGAAAAGAAAGGACATCCGTGGGCGCGTTTTTATCGCGAAACGATTGATTAAGGCTTTTGATTTTTCGGTCGTTGACCAGCAACACGCTCAATTCTTTTTCTTCAATCGAAAGGCGTTGAAGAACGGTTTTAAATTGTTTTTTCAGTTTTCTTGAGTCGATTTTAAATCGACGCGATTCGTTACGGATATAAAGAGGCATATTTTATTTCTCAAAACTTGCTATTACGTTGCGAGCAACCTTTATTGAAGATCATAACAAATTATGAAAGTAAATTCGTCAAGAGGTCGCGATGAGTCAAATCCATGGAATCATTACCGCAACAAGTTTAAATCTAAGATCAACGCCTTCAACGCAAAACCCGCCAATCGATCAACTCAAACGAGGCGATCTAGTGGCTATTTTAGAAACCAATAACGGTTGGCACAAAATAGAGTCGCCAAAGGGCGTCGGTTACGTGAGCGGAAAATATGTGACTGTTCAAAATCCCGATCCAGTGTCTCCGTTTTTATTCGAGCAAGAGGATTTAGTTGAAGCGGAATTGGAAGCTGCGGAAACGAGTCAAATCAAAACTCAACCTAATTTTAATTATAAAGAAAAATTGATAGCAAGAACGTGGAATCGGTTTGGAGGTTTGCTGTCTTTGCTCAGTGAAATGGTTGAGATAGAACCCGCTTGTTCAATCGCCGTTCTTTGTGTCGAGTCTGGAGGGAAAGGCTTTGGATCGGATGGAAGGATGATCATTCGGTTTGAGAATCATAAGTTTTATCGACTATATGGTAAAAAACACATGGATAAATTCGATCTACATTTTAGATTCGACCCTAAGAAAAAATGGTTAGGACACCAATTCCGAAAGGACGTAAACGGTCCGTTTGAAAAGTTACATGTGAATCAAGCTAAAGAGTGGGAAGCGTTTGAGTTTGCTCGGGATTTAGATAGCGACGCGGCAATGTCGTCCATAAGTATGGGAGCTCCTCAAGTGATGGGATTTAATTGTCATACGATTGGCTATGATTCTGTGAACGAGATGTTTGATAACTTTTCAAAAGACATCCGGTTTCATATTTTAGGATTGTTTGATTTTATTCGAGGCGAGGGAACCGTTTCACGAATGCTTCAGGCGCTTCGATTAAAAGACTTCACCGCATTCGCCAGTCATTACAACGGCTCCGGACAAGCCGCTCAATATGGCGAAAGAATCCAAAGTTATTACGATACGTTTTTAAAATTGAAGTGAAAGCGTTTGGCTCACCGCAGAGGCGCTAAGAACGCAAAGGAAAAGCTATGGTCACAAAGTACCCATCACACGTCATTCTGAAGCGAGCCTTTAGGTTCGGTGAAGCTTCACTTTAAGTATTAAAAGCAGTGGTCACCCTGAGCAACGTCGAAGGGTCGCCTCGATTCAAAAAATAACTTCATTTAATTCTTTGCGCTCGGAGTTTATCCTGAGCGAAGTCGAAGGGCGTCCTCTGCGGTTCAATAGAATTTTATGACCTATCCTCCGCGCTGTAAAAAGGATTTGGCTTTTCAATACTACCCGACTAGGATAAAATTTAGCGTCTAAACAAACGCACTTGTTCCACTCATAAAACCCGCCAAAATGAAGCCTTCCAACAAATCTAACTCAAAGAGACTGACGCTGATCGCTCTCTTTTTTTTAGCCGTTGTCTTTTCCGCCGCCGAGGCATATATAAGAACATTCAACCCTCAACCTGTTTTCGAAAATTACACAACGGCTTCCTTTGGAATACCGTCGGCTTTTAAACCTAACCTAAACGTCGACCTTTCATATAAGGGGTTTCCTTACAACATTAGCTCAACGTCGCGCGGCTTGAGAAATGTTCGCGAAGTTCCTTACGGAAAACCGAATTCTGTTAATCGAATCCTATGCATTGGCGGGTCTATTTTCGCGGCCTCGGGAGTCAATAACGACGAGACATTTTCTTATTACTTAAATACGTTGCTGGATGAACAACTTGAAAGCGGTAAGTTTGAAACCATTAACGCCGGTAAAAATACTTGGGAGTTGGCCGACTATTTTACTTTCTTTAAAAACGAAGGTTACAAATACAATCCAGATTTAACCATCGTCTATGTGCACACTGGCGAATTGACCACTATGAACTTTACCGAGTTCGAAGCGGATAAAATCGCCTTTAAGCGAATATCAAAAGATAAAGTATCGATAGAGATTAGAGGGATCGGTGTTACCGAGAATTTAAATTCAACGGCTGTATTTATCTTAAAGTCTATCCACGCTCTCCCGTTTTACGATTTCATTTTTGAGCATGCTCACGCGCTGAGAGCTTTAGAAGCCTGGGCCCGAAAAAACTTAGTCTTGAAAGTAACCGAATCTAAAAAGTCGTCTAGGCAAAACTTAGATGTAGCCATGAAGACCTGGGATTTAAAAGCGGGGGACTTGATCGATTGGAAAACCGACTATGGCGACATAAAAGGATCACCGTATAACCAAAAGGCTTCGGTGATTTATAGCGTCGGTTTGCAAAGATTCTTCGAACTTTTGCAGGAACACAACTCCAATCTGCTTTTTCTGATCATTCCTTCGCCAAAAGAAATTTTAAAGTTGGAAGATCTTTCCGAAAGTTTTAATCCTTTTCAAATTTTCCCGCAAGAGGGTTTTCAAATTTTGAACTTTTTGGAACCTTTGACGGAATTACAACATTCCACTTTGACCCCGTTCAACTTTCCGGAAGTTATCCACTGGTCGCCTTCCGGACACTATGGCGCGGCGGCGATAACGTTCAACCATTTGATTCAAAACAAAACGATTTCTTGGAATCAATCCACACCGTCTTCGATTGATCTTGAAAGCTTGCCTGCGATTGAAGCGATAAAAAAACGCAACGCGCGTGTCGATTCCCTAATGGTTGAAAAAGGTCATGATTCTTTTGTGAAAGGAATTATTTATCTCAATCAAAAGAAATACGACCTGGCGGAAAAGTTTTTAAAACTAACGCTGGAAAAGAAACCAAACGACAAAAGACCTCTGTGGCATTTAAGTCGGCTCTATTTTTTAAAGGAAGATTTCAACAATACGATATTGTTTGTTCATAGAGCTTTCAAGGCTGGCGTTCCCGTTACCGACGCAGTTTATTCGTTACTGGCAAAATCTTTTTTCAATTTAAACCATTTTATTCAAGCGGAAGAGCTTTTCAAAATGGCGATCGCACATTCTAATACTAATTACGGCAACCACTTGTACTACGCTCAAATGCTTTTCTTCAGAAACCGGTTTGAAGAGGCGTTAGTGGAATTTAAGACCGCCGACCAATTGCTTCCTAATAATGTGGAAATTCTCTCAGGGCTGGGAGGCGCTTACTTGAAAATGGGAGATAAAGAAAAAGCCATAGACTCGTTTGAGTCTATTTTGAAGGTCCATCCGAAAAACTTAATGGCCAAAAACACATTGGACTATTTGAGGAATAACTGATTTTGGAAAAGAAGATTGAGAAATTACCTAGATCCTTCGCCCTTCCTCCGGAAGGACTCCAGGATGACAGCAAAAAATATTTGATCCAGGGTCGAAGTTTGTTATAAAAACAACGCTACCTTAATAACCTTAAGGCTTCCAACCCTTCCAGCGGTGGACGTCTTTCATAAACTTTTGTCGGTCCATTTCGGGTCCGTCTGGAAAAAGTTGCTCTAAAGGTCGGGGGAACTTATTTTTTTGCGGAAACATTTCAAATCGTCCCTGCTCTACTCGGTAGATGTTATGAAACGTTCTGTATTGAGCGGCCACGCCCGCAAAATCCCAACTGGTTTCGCCGCGAATGAATTGATTGAATTCCGATAACCCAATCCCTTCATATAAATTGATCTTGTCTAATCTTCCAGAATTAAATTTCATCTCGCCGCCAAAATCGAGGGTCCAGATTTTAGATTCGCCGGGACCAAATAGCTCTAACTGATAAACTATTTTCCAGCTCTTCCAAGCTTCTACCATTTCGTTTCTTTGCAACCGACCCGCCATATCATTCAATATAAAATCCTCGGCGTGTTTCCATTCTTCTTCCGGACTTTGTCCGTTTTCAATAAACGCTATTGGAGCGACTTGAGAAACAGGTTTAAATTCTATTTCATAACTGTCGTTAACTATCGTTTTGACAAAATCGGACGCTTGCGAAAATACCTGCACATTGTCGGGCCTTACTTCCACAACGTCGCCAGGATTAAAAACGCTGCTTTCTATTTGTGGGCTGAATGTTTTTAAATCTCGTAAAAACTGTTCCTGCGTTGTCGGAAACGATTGTTGGTTTAAAAAAGCGAATTCCTCTTTATACTTAAACCCCGCCGACCCTGGAACGACAAACCTTGGCGCTATAGCGTCCACGACCTTGATAAACGAACTGTATTCGTCGAAAGGTAATTCCACCGCTTGATGAAAACTAAAATTACCTTCCAACAAGGGTAAAAAACGAGAATGCACCAAATCGACTCTTGGATACAATTGTTTGAGGTATTGAATAATTTCCGGACTGACAATGGTATCGACCTCGTTCCATATCGTTGTTTCGCCGTCATGCACTAACAACCCGTGTTCCGGGAAATTCGCCTGGATCAACGATGGCGTCGGAGTTAATACGGCTCCCTTTACGCGAAACGATTCGAAATCTTCCGACAGTCTTGGCTCTGGATATTCCAACTCCTTCAACACTTCCAGTAAAATAGGATCGTTGGGAGCGACAAGAATAAAGTCGTCTTTCAAAATAGAAGCGCTTTTTAAAAACACCAGCGTTCGAACGTCGAAATGATCCTGATGCCGATGCGAAATATACAAAAGGTCGACTTTGGGAAACTTGTCAAAATTGATGGACCTTTGCGGACAAAGAACATTGACTTCCTCCCACAACGGATCGAAAAAAACAGGATCGGTCATGATGGTTAAGTCGGATGTTTGAATCAATAAACAGGCGTGCGAAATAAGTGTCGTTCGAATCATGGCTTACGCTTTTAAGAAAGGCTATTATAAATGGAAGCGGCCTTTAAGTTAGTGGAATCGTGGGATAATATCGAAGGTTGATAAAAATCTCAAGGATTTATCGTTGACAAGCCTTAACCAGTTGCACAAAATAGATAAAAAAATAACCACCTTATTGAGAAAGCAACTATGTCAGATTCTATTCGTTTTGAAGAGGGACAAATTTGTCCCGTTAGAATAAAAGGCGCCGGCGGAGGTCTCTCCTTCTCTCCCAATGGCGATATGTTATTGATTGGCGCCATTGCCAGTCCCAGCGAAGCCCAAATCAAGTCTTGGAGCGAACCTTGGCGCGCCAAGTTAGTCCAGGAATCCGAGTTCCCTTCCATCCCAATATTTGCCATTGGCGAAGGAGAAGATTGGATCTTGGAAGCTCCTA
>JAYOZP010000009.1:60058-81517 GCA_038154245.1 Nitrospinales bacterium
TGTCATCGAACAAGAGTCTCCCGGTTTTTGCGAAGCCCTATACGCAAAAGAAGACTATGTCATGGCCGCCGTTCTAGTGGATGAAGAAACAGGGGTCGTCAAAAAAATATCCCAGGTAGAACTGGATGAAATGTTTATCGAACGTCTGGTGATGGCTTGGAATCCTTATCGATTTCCCGGCGGCAGCAACGGCGCAGAATACAGCCGCGCATTTTCCGACGAAGAATTCACTAAAAAGATTGGCGAGATTTTTAAAACCCGCTCGTCCCAAGAACTTTGGCGCACTTCTTATTAGATCTTATTTGAGACTATTTATTTCGGGAAATATTGTTTTTTCCCGACTCGGCTAAATGCAGGTCTTCATTATTTAAATCAAGACCAATGCACTGCTCATTTCTTCGCCTCCCTCCAGAAATAAGAATTCTAAGCGAACAACCCCATTAATAAACTTAAATAAATATTCGATAACGTAATACAAATAATAGCGATACCTCAATTTTTAAGTTTTATCCATACAAAAAATCTGTTATCGTAAACCAAAATTATTATGGCTAACGCTATAGCGAGGGAGGGAAACGATAATGAATAAGGCGCAAAAAATTAAACTAAAAAGAGAACAAGATACTATTTTAAGAGAAGGAAAAGAATATTACGACGAAGGTCAACATTTTGAAGCCCATAATTATATTTCAAGAAAGCTGAAAGAATTTTCAGAAATTGATCATCTAAAAAAACTTTCCGACAGTTTTGCTATAAAACAACTTTCCTCCCTGGTCTCAAATAAGATTGAGGCGTATGAAGACACCATCAACCTCCTATATCCCCTAAGGGATGCAAAACATCCTCCAGGGGCGCCTCTAGAGGAAACTCTGGGGAATTTAGCAAGCGCTTATAAAGGACTTTGGCTTCAAAAGGGAGACAAGGATTTAGCCAAAGAAGCGGCTTATTGCTATGAAAAAGGTTTTCAAAGAACTAAAGGATATTGGACTGGAATCAATGCGGCGACTATGTTCGCAGTGATTGGGCAAAAGGCAAAATCAATAAAATACACTAAAAGCGCAATTGCCTCAGTTCAAAGAAAGCTCCGAGCAGGAATTAAAGAACACAAAGAACGCTATTGGGCTACCGCAACGCTGGGAGAAGCTTATTTGTTAAGCGGGGATCAGAAACAAGCCATTAAATATTACGACGCAGCGTATAAATTGTATGAAAAAATGAAAGGCCTTAAATTCCAGCCTTTATCTTCGTCGTCCAGACAATTAAGAATTCTTCAGCAACATAACATTAAAGTACCTGATGAAATCTTAAAAAAATTCAAACCTCATAAAGTAGTTTTATTTGCGGGCCATATGTTAGACAAAAAAGGATCGGGCAAAACAAGGTTCCCGCAAGAACTTGAAAATCTTGTGCGGCAAGAGATTAAAAATAAACTAGAAGATATCAATCCTTAAATTGGCTATAGCGGAGCCGCCTGCGGGGGAGATCTTATTTTTATCGAAGAAATGCTTCAACGCCATGCCGAGGTAAATGTTTTCTTACCTTTTTCGGAAAAAGACTTTCTGGAACAAAGCGTTAATTTTGGCGGATCCAAATGGATCAAACTTTTTGAAAAAATTAAACCTCAAGTAAATATTAAGTACGTCACTAAAGAAGATTTCTTAAAGGACAAAATCCTCTTTGGTTTTGGGGGAACTATTTTCCAAGGCTATGGAAGATTGAGAGCTATTAGGGAGGAGTCGGAACCAGAACTATTATCTCTTTGGGATAAAGTACCCTCCAATTTACCAGGAGGCACGGCGCACATCATAAAAAAATGGTCCACCCCAGAAAATCATACTTCGATTGATATTAATCCTTTGCTTAAAGCGCGCAATATAAAACCATCCAAAACAAAAGGTGGAAAAACAAAACCCAATAATAAACCAAATACCTCCTCAAAAAATAGCCCTCGCCTAATAAGAAACATGCTGTTTTCGGACATTGTTGGGTTCAGTAAACTTGAAGAACGGCACTATCCGAACTTTGTTCACGATTTTCTTCAAAAAATATCAAAAAAAATAGAACCCTTTCGTCCCAAACCAGTATTTATTAACACTTGGGGAGACGCTATTTTTGCGGCCATGCCAGAAGACAACGTAATCGCTATGGCAGAATATGCTTTTAAGTTATTAGATGCAGTCGATAAAGCGAGTGTTGGAAAATTATCTCAGTTGAATATTCGAATAGCTCTTCACGCGGGACCTGTTTACCTAGAAAAAGATCCAATCACTAACAGAGATAATTATTATGGTTGTCATGTAAATCGAGCCGCTAGATTGGAACCTGCAACTCCTCCAGGCCGTATTTACGTTTCCGAGCAATTTGCTGCGTTACTAACTGTCCATCAATCTGCAAAATCTAAGACAAAAAATAAATCCGCAAAACAATTTACCTGTAAATATATTGGAGACCTTGATCTGGTCAAAGGTTTTGGCGGCCAAACCGTTTATGAATTGGTTAAAAAATAAATGAGAAATCTTTTAAAGAAAAAATAAACGTTTAAAAATCAAAATTCTTTTTGAGCGGTTTTCCAGGTAAGGTAAGACCCTGAAAGGTTTTTAACCTTATAACCCTTCTGCGCTAAAAACCGATCTGCAAAATAAGAACGTTGGCCGGTTTGACAATAAACAATAATTTCCTTTTCTATAGGCAACTCGCTATACCGCTCTCTAAGCTCCGGCAACGGAATGTGAAGAGAGTTTGGAATATAACCTTCTTTTCTTTCATTTTCATCCCGAACGTCTAACAAAATTGTTTTTTCGAAGTCGAGCCGACTAACCTCGTCCCATTTTAGGTTTTGAACATCCTTATGCACAACGTGTTGAGCGACCATTCCAGCTAAATTAACAGGATCTTTAGCGGAACCAAACGGCGGCGCATAGGCCAATTCTATATCTTCAATTTCATGGACTGTCATTCCCGCTTTTAAAGCCGTCGCAAAAACATCTATACGCTTATCGACTCCATCCCTGCCAACTGCTTGCGCGCCTAATAGCTTTCCGGTCGTTGGATCAAATAAAACTTTCATCGCAATACGATGCGCATCTGGATAATAAGTCGCATGCGACGCGGGATGTAAATAAACTGAATCATGTGGGATTTTGAGTCGGCGTAGATTCTTTTCATTCGCTCCCGTACAACCTGCGGTTAAATCAAACAATCTTAATATAGACGTACCCCAAGTTCCTGGATACTTAATAGAATCGCCGAAGACATTTTCGGCAACGATTCTACCTTGTCGATTAGCGGGTCCCGCAAGCGGCATTAAAGTCGATTCCTTGGTGACGCAATCTTTAACTTCAATCGCGTCTCCAATGGCCCAAATATTGGGTTTATTGGTCCTAAGGTGCGCGTCGACTTTAATCCCTCCTTTTTCCCCAATTTTTATACCTCCCGTTTTAGCCAAGGTTGTTTCCGGGCGAACCCCCAACCCTAATATAACCAAATCAGCGGGCAAGCTTATTCCATTCTTTAATTCGATGATAGAAGCGCAAGCCTGTTCTTTATTTTTTGGCTTATCAAATCGGCTAACTGGGTTTTCTAGAAAAATATCCACGCCCTGAGCTATAAGTTCCTGATGAAGCCAAGCGGCCATTTCCGGATCAAAGGGAGCCATCACTTGATTAAGAGCTTCAAGCACGACAACGTTAAAATTCCTATTACAAAGCTGCACAACCATTTCCAGTCCAATAAAACCGCCTCCAACAACCACCGCATTGCGAACGTTGTGTTTTGAAATCCATTCGTTGATCGCTTCGACGTCGGGAATTCCTCGAACGGTAAAATGCCCCGGCAAATCAATTCCTGGAATAGGAGGTAATAACGGTTTAGAACCGATTGATAAAATAAGATCGTCGTACGCTTCCCAATATTTATTTCCAGAC
This sequence comes from Nitrospinales bacterium, assembly GCA_038154245.1. Classification (GTDB taxonomy): domain Bacteria; phylum Nitrospinota; class Nitrospinia; order Nitrospinales; family JAJDAT01; genus JAJDAT01. The sequence goes on from JAYOZP010000009.1 coordinate 63,982, forward strand.
GCTCGATCTAAAACTGAAATTCGCTTTCTGCCAGAATCTATTTCCAACACCTGAGACATCACGCGAACGTCTAAATTGAATCGAGATCGGAGACCTTCCGGAGTTTGAACAAGCAAGTCGCCTTTTTCAGCAATCTCTCCTCCTATATAATAAGGAAGTCCACAGTTAGCGAAAGAAACATATGGACCGCGCTCGAATATGACGATTTCAGATTTTTCGCAAATCCTGCGTGCATGCGCGGCGGCGGTAGCGCCGCCCGCCACCCCGCCGACAATGAGAACTCTTTTTTTAGACATGATCGATTATTATTCGCCTTTAAAGGTTTTTTTCAAATAGGCAATGAGGTCGGCCAAATCCTGTTCGGGAATAGTCATACCCCAATCCGGCATATTAGGAGATTTACCGACGCTCTTACCGCCATAGTAGATCAAATTATATAAATAATCGTCTGGGTAATCGCTTAAAGGCAACTCCGAGTGAACCGCAGGTTTCGGATCCAACCCAGCCGCTCCAGGCCCATCGCCCTTCCCTTCGGCTCCATGACACTGAGCGCAGTAAACTTTATAAACAGGTTCTCCTCGTTTTGCGTCGGCTTTTTGAAAAGCTTCGCTAGTCCAAGGTTCGTAGTATTTAAAATCTTCAACTCCAAGAGTCATTAAATAACCGATAATGTACCGCGCTCCCAACATGCTGAGATCCGCCAAGTATTCGCCGCTATGAGGCGTGAAATCTTGAGGATTCTCTGCAAAGCGCGACCACCAATCCAAGTTATATCGATTACCGGCATCGTAAAGGTTAAGGCTGATAGGACCGCCTATCAGCTTGTCGTCCTCCTTAATCTGATGACAACCCAGGCACGAAAAGTTTTTATAAATTTCCGCTCCAAATTCGGCTTCACGCAAAGTTAACGTCGAAAGATCGACAAAACTTTTTTTGATTCTGGAATCCAGAAAATGTTTCTCAAAATAATCCGCCACGGAATTCGCGTTAGCTTCCGAGAGCGTCGGATGTTTTATTTGTGAAGATCCCAAATCCCATCTATAGCCGTTCGGATAAAGATTTTCTTCCTTACCCGTTAACCATCGGATTAACCAAGGACGCTGATACTTATTACCCGCCCACATAAGATCCGGTCCCTTTAAGTTAAACTTGGACTCAGGTTTCCCTTCAAACTTATGGCAGGCAGCGCATTGACCGTCTATCAAATTTTTAGTCGCGCTCTCGTCTGCCGCTACCGGATTAATGAAGAAGGCAAATAGCAACAATCCTCCAGCCAATAATAAAAATGTTCTTTTCATTTTTCTCCTCCCAACAAATCCTTGTTCATAATGGATTTGGTTTATAGTCAAATTCAAACATTTGGTTTCTTCTTTTGGAATTTTGTTTCGCTCCTTTTCCACTAACAACATTCTGGTATTTAGAGAGGTAATTAAGAATTATATTCCTATCCTTTTTCTCTAATTCCCACATCCCTTGTTCCTTTTGCATCCAATCGATTGTTTCGTCCCATCCTCTCCTATCCATATGGTTTTGTAAAATTATGGATTCGGAATGGCAGACGGTGCAATTACCAACCACCAATTCTTTGCCCGGGGCTTCTACTAAACTTTGAGATAAAACAACTTCTTCGGCTCTAAGTAAGGAACTCAAACTCAAAAAATAAGCGGCAAAGCAAAATATTAGGAATGCCTTTTTTAGATTCAGTTTAATCGCTAACATTTTTTCATCTCACTTAAAGCGCGGTAACCGCAATGCGATGCATCGCGTTATTTAAATATCCCGAAGGATTCCAACCCGGAACCACCATCGGTTGCATAACTCCCTCGCTATCGGTCGCTCTCGCCCAAACCTCGTAATAACCTTTTTGAGGAAAACGAATAGTCGCGTTCCAGTTTTGCCATGCGTACCGGTTGACTGGATCTTCGAGTTTGGCCTTTTGCCAGGTAGCTCCAAAATCGTAAGAAATATGAACCTCTTTCACATATCGATCGCCAGCCCAAGCATGGCCTCTAATATTTAATGGAACGTTCTGTTGAATAGAACCGCCGGTTTGAGGGTTGGTTATCAAAGATTTGACAGGCATCGATTCAATAATCGCCATATCCTCTAGAGGAACCTTAGAACCGGGCTTTACCGAATATTTGGGTACCCGATAACGATCCATCTTTTGACCGTCGTGAATTTGATCTCTGATCGATATTTTTTTGAGCCATTTTGGAGAAGTTGAAGCCGGCCAACCGGGAGTCACTATCCGTAATGGGAATCCGTGTAAATGAGGCAGCGGTTCGGAATTCATCTCCCATGCGATAAGGGTATGGTCGTCTAATGCTTTTGCGATGGGAGTCCCACGAGAAATTGAAATTTTTTCAGGATCTCCAGAAAGATGAAGGTCGGCGCCATAATATCCCGTATAAATGGCGGAGCTTTTTAAACCTGCCGCTTCTAGAACATCCCTCAATCTCACGCCTGTATATTTTGCGCAACCCACCGCCCCGAACTTCCATTGGTTGCCCTTAGCCGACGGAAAGTAACCCGCTCTTCCATTACCGCCACACTCCAACTGCAACGCATAGGTATGATGTTTAAATTTATTTTTTATGTCTTCTAAATTAAGCTTCAGCGGCTTATGGACCTCGCCTTCAATGGAAATGGTCCATTGATTTGGATCTTCCGCAATCTCTGGAGGCAACCCGTTATTCCTGACAAAGTGCTTTTCTTTTGGCGTAAAATGATCGTCCAATAAATGGGCGGGAGGTTCCGCATTTACGGGCCTATCGTTTAATACGGTTATGCCTTCCTTACCTTTTAATATTTTTTCTTCGTCGGCTTCGGCAATCGTGAGAGGAATCAATCCGCTCGGCATGCTTTTAAAAAAAGGAATACAAGATCCAATGGTAAGAGCCATAGCAGTTAATCCGGTTCTTTTCAAAAAACCACGTCTTGAGAAAGGATCTGTTTTCCTGCCCCAAATTTCGGCGTCCGCTTTTTCGGGATCGTTTAAATAAAGTTCCCAAAGTCCTCGCTCTTTTTTTTGGCTCATCTCTCCTCCCCTTCAAAATGTATTTGGAAATTCCCCTCACTAATAAAGATATGTCCTCCCCCTACCTTTATTCCACTTATTCAAATTCTTTTTGGAGTATAGAAAAGTAAAACTATTTAAAAAATCGTTATAAGAACGAATGTCTTGGAATAAAAACTTGATAAATTTTGTAGGAGAGTTACTACAAGCCCACTAAACCGAGGCATTCATTTCAAACATTTATGGGAAAACAGGTCGTAAAGGAAATTAATTAATTCAACCAAACCTTTTCGACACAATTATGATAACGATTCCTAAAATCAAAAAAAACACCCCTCACACATAGCAAATATTTAAAAAAACGGATCATCAACTCTGCCTCCTAGCCAGCAACTATTTCTCTAAAGGCCTTTATTTGATATTAGTTGTAAAGCGCTCTGTTGCCGTTTATACTTAATTTCGCAATTTGATAGCTAATAGTTTCAATAAGTTGTGTATTTTAGATGGCAATAATAAATAGCCAAGATTCTTCCAATAAATTAAAAATCTACGGAATGAATTCCATTAAATTCAAAATTATTTTCTGGTTTGTGCTCATTGGTTCGCTACCTGCCATTGGGATAGGCGCTTATGCAATCAAACAACAATCCGAAACGCTTGAGCAAGAAGCTATTCAATCCCAGCAAAAGCTTTTGTCGCAAAAGCTCCTTGAGGTAAACACATATCTGCAAGAAATTCGGTTTGATTTAAAGGAAATTTCACGAAGATTTACTTTACAGAACCTTATAGAAGCTATTCCCACTCAAGATGAAGAAGAGATCGAGTTTTGGCTAGAACCCGTCCAAGAAGATTTTTCAAGGTTTGCAAAAATACGTCAGAGATACAATGTCATTCAATTAGCAAGAATAGAAGGGCAAGAAATAATCCATATTAACTTTGACGGCAAAGAATCTAATCTAGTAGATACTCCAGATTTGCCCTCCATTAATGGACAATCTTTTTTTGAAACCATTCGCTCTCTAGGCGAAGGCCAATATGCCGTTCTGCCGCTTATGGCTTTTGACACAAAGGTCTCGAAAGAAAACTTCCGAGGCCCAGTGATTAGATTTGGAATGCCCCTATTCACTCCCGGATCTCAAAAAGTGGGAGTGCTGGTTCTTACCGCTTTTGCAAATCCTTTAATAGAGACCTTTTCGGACATCGCAAATGGAACGATCTTGTTATCAGATGCCGATGGTTTTTTAATCAGTCATCCGGATTCTCAAATTAGAGACGATTGGGTTTTGCATGATAAAGACGAAAAACTCAGGCATTTCATCGACCAACAATTAATTTCCAAAATATTTAAACAAAAATCAGGACTAATTAGCGACCATTCGGAAGAAATCTTATCTTTTCAGAAAATTTCGTTTAACCCGCAAGACACTTCAGATTTTTGGGTAGGGATATTAAGTCAAAAAAAGGAAGACGTTTTACAGTCTATAACTCAATTCAGAACGCGATTCATCTTTATCATTTTGACCGTAGTGGCAATTGTCGTTTTTGCCGCAATGTTTTTCGGCGACAATTTAACGCGTCCATTACAGAAAGTGGTTAGGCTTGCCAATTCAATTTCCGACGGCGAATTGGAAGTAGCCAGACTCAATTACACATCTAAAGACGAAATTGGTATTCTTGCCGGCACATTCGATAAGATGGCGGATACTTTACGCAAAAATATTTTTTCTATTAAAGATGTAGCCAAAACCCTGTTTGGGTCTTCCACAGAAATTTCAACCGCCGTGCAACAACAGTCGGCAATCATGGCTCAACAGTCCGCCTCCATTACGGAAATAACCGCTACCTTAGAAAGCCTAACAACCACTTCATCGCAGATTGCGGACAATTCAAATTCAGTTGTCCAAATCTCGGCGGAAGCCTTAGAGCAATCTAAGGAAGGAATGAATTCTATTTTAGAAATTAATAAAAAGATGGCTCAAATCGCCGAAGAAAATGAAAACAGCGTTCATGAAATTGTGGAGCTAGGGCAAAAATCTAAAGAGATTGGCCGAGTCATGGAAATCATCAACGACATTGCCGATCAAACCAAATTGATCGCCTTTAACGCCGCCATTGAAGCCGCCAGCGCTGGTGAAGCTGGAAAAAGATTTGGAGTGGTCGCCGTAGAAATACGACAACTGGCCGAAAACGTTATGAGAGCTACTCGAGAAATAGAAAATAAAGTCGAGGAAACTCAACAAGCAATTAACCGGTTAGTAATCAACTCGGAAAGAGGAGCAAAACGCGTAGACGAAGGAGCTGAGTTAGCCACGGTAACGCTTGCTAAGTTAGAGAAGCTGGTTAACGGCGCTCAATCTACAAATGAAGAAGCCGATCAAATTTCATATTCAACGAAACAACAAAAGAACGCGACAAGCCAAGTTTTTGTAGCTTTAAAAGAAATTCAACAAGGCATTCACGAAACATTTTCAGCGATTAAACAAACAAGTTCAATCACGGACAACTTAGCCAAATCTTCTAAAATGTTGAACGCGCTTGTAGGCGAGTTTAAATTTAAAGAAAAAAAGAATTGACCGTCACATGATTCATAAGCGCTTTATCCCTAAGCCTTATAACTTCCTATCTTATAGCCTGCTTCCTCAAAACCTTCAATAATCTAAACTTATTATTTGAATTCTATCGGCGATGACATTACTTAAATTAATCGTATTTATTTGTGGAGCCGTTTTAATGGCTCTAGAAATAGTTGGAAGCCGGGTTCTTTCGCCGTTCTTTGGAAACTCCGTCTTTGTTTGGTCGAGCCTAATATACCTTTTATTAATATCGCTAATCGTAGTTGATAAACTGGGAGGGAAAATAGCGGACAAAAAACCCAACCCCAAAATTCTTAGCGCAATTATTTTTGGATCGGGATTACTTATTTTCATCATTCCCTTCATTCAAGAACCGGTCAACAACGCTGTTTTTAATTATAATCTTGGAATGAAGATCAGTCCTCTAATCGCCTCTTGTATACTTTTTTTACTGCCAAGTATTTTAATGGGCGCCGTCTCGCCATTTGCCGTTAAAATGAGCGCCACTTCTATTGAAACGTTAGGCAACGTGTCCGGCAACATTTCCGCTATTTCAACGATAGGAAATATCTTCGGCACCTTGTTCACTTCGTTTTACTTAATCCCCACCATCGGAACTAAATTAATAATTAATTTACTTGGCCTGACTCTTCTTTTATCTAGCGGACTGATATTTATCTACTCGAAATTTTCCTTAAAAAATACACAATAACTTTTAAGTACGCCATCCTTCCACGAAGTTAACAAGGACGGTCGGCGCCTTTAACTATCCCATCTTCTATTTTACTTACTTCCGGCGTTGTGGTGAAATTACTCGCCGCAATGCGGAACAGAGAACGACGACCAAATCGCCTCCATAACAAACGCTGAACATAAACTAACTTGGGATTGTGTTCCTCATTCTCTATAATCGCTCGGGCGACAATCTCCTCCCAAGTTTCCCCTTCATTTTGATCGTCGTCGCGATCAACGGCGTCTTTGTATTTTGAGTGAAGCGCTTCAAGAGTCGCTCGGGTTGGAACTTCATCGTCGGAAAACACAACTCCAAGCATGGCTGTCCAATAACATTTGATGGCCCGTTTCTGTTGACTGGGAGAAATTCGGTTTGCGATCTGTTCCATCCCGTACAACGAAGTTATCAAATGAAGAACTAGAAAATCTCCCGGTTTAGCCAGGTAAAACAAAGTCAAACCTTCATAAAGCTCTTTCCATAAGCTTTCCATATCCAGATTTTCTATCCAGGCCGGAGTTGTGTGGATTAGAGGATGTCCCTCCGCCAGTACCTTTGCGATATCGTTTTGAAACCCTGTTATAGCGAGTTCGGGATGAAACCCGGAAGATGCGCTGTACTTTTCATTGGCAAGAGTCGCTTATCGCCAAGCGTTTAGCTCTTCTCCATTCGTTTCCCACGCTTCGGCAATATGAAGAAGCGAGCTGAATACAGACTTGTCCGCATCCGATCCTAGAGTATAGGAAAAAGTTTTATCGGGCTGGCAAGAAACATACGAGAACGCCATGTATGCTAAACCCTCGATAATCATCCAGCGGTTGCCAGAATCTAACGCCCAACCAAGGTGTATGGCGCCATGCATGAGCGAACCAACACACCCTGGTAAAAGACTTGGAACGTATTCTTCCAGTAGTCGTTCCATTCCCAGTTCGTTTTCCTTCTGATCAAAAAACTGACAATAGGAAGTGAAACTACAATGCTTTCCAAAATAAACCTGCCAGTTGTCTTGAGTGATTGTACGCTCCGAGACTTTCGGAGGTTCCAAGCCAAAGCCATAAGTCGTGTACTTTGCGTAATGGTTGTAATACTCTTTGATCCTTTGAGTAGACGCCTCAAGACCTTTAAGAGCGACAACCCCTTGCTTAGAATGGTTCGTTAAGAATCCGTTAAACTCTATATGATAAGACTGGTCGTTGAGCAGCGTCTCAATGATTTCCAAATCTTTATTTGCTTCTATGGACATTGCAATCTCCCTATCTAAATGACAACGCAGCCCATTATAAAAAACTTCGGGCGTTCAATAATAGCTGTCTTAGTTTCTCTATGAGTATCATATAAATTTTCGAGAATCAGTTCCACCATTAAGGCGAGGTTCCTCCCACTAAGAAAAACACCTTGTCTAATTTTGACTTACGATTGGGACTTGATAAAGAGTTAAGTATTATCTACACTTAGATATACTAATTAACGCAAAAGCCCTATACAACCTATAAGCAGAGCTTATTACTTCAAAAACTCTATACGGCTAACCGCTTCTCAAGAACTCTTAATTCACTTTCAAAATAACGTCTTGAAACACTCTATCTCAAAGTTCTCAATTTATATTTCAGTTTTTATTTTTCTGCTTTTCGTTAACTTGCAAAATGCTATAGCTATTCCTCCCTACTCTATCGAGATCAGGTATAAAACTATTCTTGACAAAGAATCTATTTATAACCACATCGTCGTTTACTATTCCGACATAGACAAACTAGTCATGGGATTTAAAAGCAAAGGGTCGATATATAGCGAAACCGAAATTGACTTAGCCAACCCAACAAATTTAACAATTGAATACACTCGGCTCTTTATGTCGACTTTATTCTTTGTTCCCGAGCCTAAAAACGTATTGATAATCGGATTGGGAGCGGGAGCGATGTCCAACTTCCTTCAAAGTTACTATCCGAAAACAAATATAGACATGATTGAGATAGATGAAGACGTCGTTAAAATCTCAAGAGAGTACTTTGGAATGAGGGAATCTAAATCTACAAAAGTCCACGTTCAAGACGGCAGGGTCTTCGTTAAAAGAACCAAGAAAAAATACGATATCGTTTTTTTAGACGCCTTTAGAGGCAGCTTTGTCCCTTTCCATCTTAAGACCAAAGAATTTTATGAAGAAATAAAAAAGAAACTAACACCCAATGGAGTGGTCGCCTCTAACCTATTTATCGGATCGGCCCTTTACCCATACGACCTAAAAACATTTAGCGAAGTGTACGAAAAACTATATTCTTTCAAAGGTCAGGGAAATTCTATTTTGATTGCAGGAAACGACAAGGCCGCCGATCTAAAAGACGCCGATATGATGGAGGCCGCAAAAAAACTAATGGACGAAAAGAAGTTCAATTTTGACTTCAAATATATCGCTGAAAGTTATTTTCCCGTGCAATCTGTAGATCAAAACTTACGCTCTTTTACCGACGACTTTGCCCCGGTCAATTTCCTAAACAGCGTCAAAGAACACAATATGGAATGTTTCGCCTGCCAATACGACACGCGTCAGTAATTCTTATTTAGCTTTGTTGAGTTTTTTAGAAGGAGGATTTGAAATTATTCGTAAATTTCAAATTTTTTGAGGTATTTCACAAAGTCGGCTACATCTACAAGCTCTATAGCCTCTTCTTTAACGATCTGACGAGCTTCATCTGAAAAATATCCCGTTGTAATCATTATCCCCTTAGCGGCGCCCTCTCCTCTAACAGTATCCAAAAAGCCGGTTACCATAGTTCCAGGAATTAAATTATTTGCGGGTTCAAATACACAGAGCCCTAAATATAAACCGCCGACAACGGGAGTTTCGTCCCTTAACGATACTTCAAGTTCGTTATCTTCAGCCCAAACAGAATGTTCGTAATCTAGATTGAATTTTGAGAAAAAAGCCAAGCACTTTTCTTTGAACTCATTTTTTTCCGTAAGGAAGAGTGGACGGTCGTCTTGTACTTCTTCGCCTAACCGTTCTCTAGGAGGAGGGGGAGCGGTATTCTTTAACAACAAAATTAGGATAAGGCCAATTATTATGCCCGCGAAGGCAATGGCAAAAATCCCCACTACTTAATCATTTCGTCGTAAACTTTTTCCTTTTTACCCGCTTTAATCAACTTATCGTGCTTAATCATTTCTTTAATAGCGATCCAAAAAAGGAAAAAAACGATACCCAACATAGCCCCGATAGGAATATTATCAGGCTTAGTTGCAATCAATAGAAAGTTTTGAAGAGCAGAATTTTCCATTTTAATTTATCTTCTCAATGTTCAAATTAATTAAAAATATAAAAACGACAACTTAAATTTTTTATTCGTCCTCGTCTTCGTCTCCTTCGCCTTCATCATCGCCGCCTTCTTCAGAATCTTCACCACCCTCGCCGTCTTCGCCTCCTTCACCGCCTTCGCTTTCCTCTTCGCCAAAAGCTAAGTCGAAGTTGATATCGGCGGTATTATAAGAAACGATATAATCGGTAAGACGCTCAACTTGACGGTCAACATTTCCTTCTTCAACTTGTTCCAAGTCGCTAAATTTAGAGCTGATCACATAAGTATCGCCCTCCTTCGGCCAATGCGAAGGCATTTTAGTTTCTGGAATCAAGTCGCGAGTATTCTTAAGCCATTTAGGAATCCAAGCGTGTTTCAATCGAGCGCTTGCTATAGAGAAGTCAATTCCCTTATTTCCTTCGTCATGACAATTTCCGCAATCCATATAGTTAGCCATTTTTACGCCTGTATTAATAAACTCTTGCGGCTTTTTAACATTTTGTCCCGACTCATATTTATGCTCTTTTTCACCTGGAACTAAAGCTTCAAAATAAGCCGTCAAAGCCATCGCTTCCTCTTCAGTGAAATTAAAGGTCGGCATCTTAACTTTAAGCCAGGTACGCACTGGAGTTGGATGTTTTAAGAAAGAGAAAATCCAGGAAGATTTAATTCTTTCGGCAACATGATAGTCTCCTCTTTCTAATGGAGGAGGGTACATAGACTTGGCTTGAATGTATTTTTGAATAATTCCGCCAGTACCTTCGACTATATGGCAACCGCGACAATTATATCGGTCTATAATTCTTCTTCCTGTTTCTAAAGCCTTTGCCTTCGGACTTAAATGGTGCTTATATTTTTTCGGAATGTTCAATCCACTCCAACCTTTGAGAAGAACCAATAAAGAGTGAATCTCTTTATCGGTTAAGCCAAAGTTCGGCATTTTATCCAAAACGCGTTCGGTACGAAATGAGTCTGGCTTTTTAAGTTTTGTAGACGCCCATGACTTCCAAGTATGAGGTATATGAGTGTCTCCAAACTCTAATTCCCATGTTTGCTTACCGCCAAATGAGGAAAGCTCTGGAGCAATTCGGCCTTCTTTCTCCATGCCTTTAATTTCATGACAAGCAAAGCAACCTCTTCTTCTCACTACAGTTTCGCCATGCGCAATGAACTCTTCTGATCGAATCCTCGCCTCAATGCCCTTAATGTGTTTGGGTTTACCAAATTGAATCAAATAAGCCGCTATATCCGAGGCGTTTTCAATTCCAATTCTCAAATTAGGCATTTTGCTATTTGGATTATAATGAGCTGGGTTTTCGATCCAACTGACCAACCAATCTGCATTGACTTTATTGCCAATATTTGAAAGATCGGGAGCAAATTCTTCACCTTTTCCATTTACAGAATGACAAGCTTGACAACCAACTGTCTCAAAAAGATTTTTACCATTTTCAGCGTCGCCGCCTTTAAACTTATGAGCGACCTTATATCCTTTTTCGGAGGTGGCCATTAAATAAGCCGTAATGGCTAAAGCGTCTTTATTATCAAGGCCAAAGTTCGGCATCCTGGTTTTAGGAAGGTATTCTTTAGGATTTTTAACCCACTTGTACAACCAGGTAGCGTTTACCTTAGAAGCCAGTCTCAACAGACCAGGGCCAACTTTCTTAGCGTCTTGAAATCCATCCGCCAGATGACAACCATGACAACCTAATTTCAAAAACAATTCTCGGCCATGAGAAAGTTCGTCGGCGCCTTCAAGGCGAATGACTTCCGAATGACAATTCATGCACATAGATTCCATGAATTGTTCATGAACTATAGGCTCGTTAATTCCAGCGGATTGATCCATTTCATGGTGAGATCCATGAGCGTCTTCCGCTGGAGCCGTAGCTGCGCCTTGTCCTTTATGACACCATGTACAACCTGTTTTTTCAGGAGGATGTTTTCCAATTATTATTTCTTGACCCGGATGGGTTTTTAACGGCTCAATATGATCTTCATAACCAGGTTTGTTATAAGCAATATGACAAGTCATGCATCGATCAACTTTATAAGTAATTTCTTTAAACTTATTGAGTCTCGCCCCGGGAATAACGGTTTGTTTGATTTCAGCGGGCTTCCAAAAGAAAGGAAACGGCTTATAAAAGTCCATAGTTCGGACCAAGCCATCCCTCTTACTAGTAAGCTTCTGAAGCTCCTTTTCCAGATTCAACGACTGAGCTTTTTTCTCTAGAAGTCTTCCCTCAAGTTCGTCGTATTTTGCTTGTAATTTCTCAATGACCGGACCAAAAGCGTCGATTTCTTTTTGGGTGTTTTCCCATGTAGCTTTTTGAACGGCAAAATTCTCGCCTTCGTGTTGAGCTTTCTTATAATAGTAATAAGCTTCGTCAAGCCTACTTCCCGCAAACTTTTTCTGCTCAACTGTTTCGTCTAAATGAATCTTAGCTTCCAAAACCTCGTCGGCCAGTTGCCTAAACTCAGAAGAACCATCGAGCTTTTGCCCTTCTTGTTCCAGGTTTTCTCTAATTTCTTCTTCTTTTGCCGCAATTTCTTCGTTAACCTTTTTCCATTCTTCTTTGGTTTTAGCAAACTCTTCTTTATAATACTGTTCTTGATATTGCTTATAACCTCGACGCGCATACTCGTCATCCCAAAACGACCATAGGGTGACGACTAAAAAAGCGCCAGACATCAAAAAGAAAAGGAAACTATAGGAAACTTCTTCTACCGGGATATATTCCTCGGTATCTTCTTCTGGTGTTGTTTTTTCTGGAGTATCCAAGAGAAAAGGCCTTACTAGCTAAACGTTAAACCAAGGGGTTACCCATATATACTTTATGTTAAAACCCAAACGAAGAACAATTTTAACCACGATACCAACCATGATTAAATACAAGTTTACTTTGATCAACATCCGCGTAATGCCTACATTTTTTATGGCTTTTCTTTCCATAAACATGTAAGCGGCGGTCCCCACCGCAAAGTAGCCTAAAACGACTACCCCCCCAAATAGAGAGGCCATCCAATATGACCGGACGCCAAACGCATAAGGTAAATCAACGCTAGTCAGAGCTACCACTTTATGAGGGTCCCAATATTGCCAAGGCATGAATAAGTTCCAACCCGGGCCTCGAAGGAAAACGCCCATAATAATCAAAGCAATCCACAAAACTAAAAAGCCAAAAGAATACACCCAAATGGCGGTTTTTCTTTCAGTGTACGTATAGTAGCCGTTACCCTTTGGATTTACGTCTAAGTATGGGATGAGCATTAACCCGACAATAATCAGTACGGGAGCCACAACACCTGCAAACCAAGGGTCAAAGTAAACTAAAATATCTTGTAATCCTAGAAAGTACCAGGGAGCTTTAGAAGGATTTGGGGTTTTGGTTGGGTTAGCCGCCTCTTCAAGAGGAGCGTCAATAACAATGGACCAAGCGGTCAAACCAACAATTACGAGAATGGAACATAAAAATTCCAAACGAACAAGATAAGGCCAAACGTGAACCTTATCGTGAGTAATCTCGGCCCCCTTTTTCTTTATTTCCTCTGCCATGTTTTTTACCTTTGAATATCCTTAACGTTAAATCAGTTTAAAGCGGACCAGAAATTCCACCGTCTTTTCGTATACGCCAGAAGTGGACTATCATCAAAGCTCCGGCAACCAAAGGGATAAAGATACAGTGTAAAACGTAAAACCGTAACAAAGCGGGGGGCCCAACGATACTTCCCCCAATAAGCACGGACCTGGCGTCATATCTCTGAGTCACGCCTACAAACTCCGCAAAGGGTCCTTCGTGCCCTAAAAATGGAGTCGCACGAGCCATGTTCGTTCCAACAGTAACAGCCCACATAGCCAATTGATCCCAAGGCAATAAGTAGCCTGTAAAGCTTAATAACAAAGTAAACGTTACCAGGAATACCCCAATAACCCAGTTAAACTCTCTTGGAGGCTTATAGGAACCGCTTAGAAAAACTCTAAACATGTGCAACCAAACCGTAATAACCATGGAATGAGCCGCCCACCTGTGCATATTCCTCATCAACATACCAAAGGGAACGTCATACTGAAGGTATTTCATATCAAAGTAAGCGTATTCGCCTACGGGACGATAGTAAAACATCAATATGATACCGGTAACTACGGTAGACAGGAATAAAAGGAAAGTGATTCCGCCCATGCACCAAGTAAAACGAATCCTTAAAGCATGACGAGAAATCTTAACCGGATGCAAGTGCAACCAAACGTTACTAGCAATTTGCAATACCCGGTTTCTTGGTGTGTCCGCGTAACCATGCCTAAAAGAAGACGTCCAAATTTGCGAGTCGGTTACAGCCTTGGCTAATTCCTTCCATATTTCCCCGCTTTTGATCTTATCGACCAAATCGGTGATGCCGGGAATGCCTTGAGTCTTGTTTGCCAAAACGTATTTCCTCCAAAGCTAAAAACAAAAATTTAGCGCAATTTATTTCAAATAAACTATTTATAATGAATAACTTAGAAAGTTTTAGACAGCCAGTATAGATCCAGGTTTACCCCATTCGCCCTTTTCTAAAAGGAATTTTTTACTTTTATCGATTTGGATAAGCCCATCGGGACCTAATGAAATTTTTAGTCTTTCCAAAGCCCTAGGAGCAGGACCTTCAAAGTTAACGCCCGTCATAGTAAAACCGCTTCCATGACAAGGACATTTGTATTTACTTTCAGTACGCAGCCATTTGGGAGTGCAACCTAGATGGGTACACAAAGCGAAAATCGCGTAAATTCCAGCTTCTTCACGCACAATCCAAACTCGTTGATCCTTTACCCATTTGGTGCTTACTTCTCCAAGGGTATAGTCGCCAGGGCGACCCGCCTTGAAAACAGGGGATGGTTCAAACAAAACCCGAGGAAATAACAATCGAGTAAAAAATGCCCCGGATAAACCTAAAGAAGCCATAAAACCAGCCCATCCCGCTAAAGAGAAGAAGTCTCGCCGAGACCATAAAGTATCTCCGCTTTCCTCTTTCTTTTTCTTCTTACTATCGGTTTTGGATTTAGCGGCCGATCCTTCTGCTTTTTTTTCTTCGCCTTCTGCCATTGACTACTCCCAAATTTTCTATAAATGGATTTCTTATATTTGATTATGGGACGTAAAAAACCCTATATTCACAAGAAAAAAGGGTTTTAACATATATAAAAAAACGAGTCAAGAAAAGATATATTTTAAATAAAATAACTGTTTAACGAGCGCTTTTCAAGTCGGTTAAGATTTTTTTAGAAGCTTTGATTATTGGTTCAACCAGCCCCCCCTCGCTCCCTGAAATATTCGATAAGTCTTTTAAAGTCAATCCTTTTTTAAAAGCCAAATGCAATACCGACATTATCTCAGAAGCGTTTTGAGCCACAACTTGAGCTCCTATCATTTTTTTTGTTTCTTTATCTATCGTCAACTTCAACAAACCTTTTTGGATTATGGCTCCATTTCCATCTGGGCCGTCAATTATTGCGCTTCCTCCAACCGCCCGAAAACCTTTATGATGAGCGTTTTCAAAATGACAACCGATCGACGCAAATTGAGGGTCTGAGTAAATTATGGAAGGTATTTTGTCAACTTTTAGAGACCTGGACTTCCCTAAACAATTATAAACAGCGACTTTTGCTTCGTCATAATTGCGATTCGCTATCCTCTCGCGCCTGGTTATACTCCCTATTGCAAAAACCCCTTGCAAACTGGTCTCCATTTTTTCATCTGCAAGAATCTCCCCATATTCCCCTAATCTAATATCAGATGTATTAATATTTAGAGCTTTTGACCTTGGAGCCCTAATACCTCCAAAAAAGATTTTTGAAATGGGAAACTTGATGCCTCCATCTAGGGAAACGTCTATTTCTGAATCCTTCTTATATATAGATAAGATTTTCTTATTTAAAATTATCTTTAACTTCTTTTTCCTGACTTGTTCTTCATAAAAATCCATTATTTCAGGGTCTTCGTCATATAAAACCCGAGAATTCTGTTCGCACAAAAACGGTTTACACCCCAATACTCTAACGATTGAAGCGAATTCCGCTCCTTGAGTTCCTCCGTCAACGATTAGAACTTTTTCTGGAAGTTCCCGAAACTCGCCTAAACTTTCTAAAGGGCGAATCATTTCTTCGTCAAAAGGTATCGTTTCTGGGTGCTTGGCTTCGGAACCGGCGGCTATAATAATTTTTTCGGAAGAAATGAGATCTGTTTGATTTGAGGTTTTGATTTCAATTTTATTAGAGCCAATTAAACTCCCCTCTCCTTGCTCAATATGGACGCCTTTTTCTTTCAAATCAGCCGCCCATTTTTCCGAGTAGGTTTTCCTTAAAGTACTCGCTCCTTCAAAAGCTTTTTGAACGTCAAATCCGTTGTTAGCCTCAATCAAATCCTTTGCAGGTGAGGAAGGATAGAACCCCAAAGTGTTCAGAATTTTTCTTAGCGCGAAAATCCCTGAGTTTAAAAAAGTTCCCCCAAGGTTTTCTTTCTCGATTAGACAAACTTTAGCGCCCAAGTCGGCCGCTTGGCTTGCGGCAGAATATCCAGATTGACCGCCGCCGATAATAGCAATATCAAATTTTTTCATTACTTTATAAAATTAAGAGAATCTCTAAAAACTCAAAGTTGCAAAGAGCCTCGCTCTTAAAGCTATGAGCTAGGCGATAGCAAACCAGTATATAGGTTAATTATTAGAGGTCCTCTTAAAAATCCGTTAGAAGACGCTAAAGCATATAACAACCATCAACATAACTAAACCAATGGAAGCGATAACCGCGTGTAAGGTCACGTTAATCTTTCTACTCCATTGAACCACAACGGCAAAATAAAAGAATACAAACCAATCAAAATAATTATTCCCCAACAACCTATGGTTATAAAATAAAAAAACGCCGTATAAAACCAGTACACACCAAAAACCAATTTTGTGCGCTAAATACCCTTTTTTCCTCTTATCCTTAGGCAAAATACTGACGCCGATAAAGACGTTGGCAATACAAGCCAAAATAGTCAAAAACAGAATATTAATATTTGGATAAGAGAAAAACTCTCCTAATGTAGACGCATGCATAAATGAAACAGTCGTTAATTATTTTTGGTAATCAATGTGTGGGAGTTAAATTGTAATCTTTGGTTTTTATTTTTTCTTTCGCGGCAACATGGAGTTTAAGCAAATCCTTTATTCTTTTTTCATCGTTTTCAGTTTTTGATTCAATCACCGCCAAATTATAATAAAGGTCAGGGTTTGAAGAATCCAATTCCCGCGCCCTTTCTAGATAATTTTTCGCCGTCGAGTATTTTCCTAGATCTATCAATGTAGCGCCATAATTGTTTAACGCTCTTGTCAAAGTAGGCTTTTTAATAAACGCTCTTCTATAAAATTGAATCGAAGACTTAATACGTCCAACGTTCCTCTCTGCCAAACCAGCTTCAAACAGCGCTTCCGCCCAATTGGGGCATACGTCCGCGACACGCAACCAATAAGAATTACCGCCTTTAAAAACTTTCATATATTTTAACGTTACTCCGGTAAAACTAACCCCAACAACAAATACCAGCGCATAAAAAAAGAATTTTCTTTGATTTAAAAACCGACTACTACAAATTACCGAAGCAAAAAACGCCAAAATAGCGATAGCGGGCAAGTAAAGGTACCGGTCCTGCCGCAAGGTATTTAGAGGAATAAGGTTTGAAACGGGAGCCAACCACAATACAAACCAACCGACGCCAAAAGCTATTAATGGACGCTCTTTCCAAGATCTTATAGACCAATAAATAATTCCCGGAACTGCAATATAACAAATTAAGGTTTTTACGCTTTCTAAATCTAAATAAATATAATGGTAATATGGAGAAAGCTTTATTGGAAAAAAAATGGACAAAACATAATCTCCATAAACCCTTAAGGTATATAGAAC
>JAYOZP010000010.1:0-10968 GCA_038154245.1 Nitrospinales bacterium
TAACAAAACAAACTTTTAAAAATTTATTCCGATTTTTAGAGGTCCTCTAAAGTAATAATCAAATAACCTGAGAACCGAATACGTTCTGCAACAGCGCCCGAAACAATCGTTACTGCCGTTCCACAAAATAGCATTTCATAAATGGAAAAAGTTTGAACCCACGGATCATTTATTCCTTCCATAAAAAATCCAGTAGTACCAATGAACCCACCCAAGGAATTGCCAAACATAAGAGCAAACCCAACTCCCCAAAACATCGCTAATGCAAAACAAAGATCTACAAAGTTTTTAATAGCGACATTCAAATGGTTCTTTTTTCTAACTAGCCCACTTTCTAATAAGCAAAAACCTCCTTGCATTAGGAACACTAAACAAGAGCAATTTATTAACCCAATAATGTCTTTATCTATTTGTTGCATAGTTTAAAGAGTTTAAAAGTTCATTAAACCGAAACATATTAAGGGGTGAAACTACAAATAATAACTATTTCACAATTGTCACAATAAAAACCACTATAGGAGTAAATGTTATTTTATGCAACAAGTAAATTTTCGTTTTAAAGTATTTATTCAAAAAAAATAATTTTCAGAGGAAATGGCGTCTTGAAGAGGAATTTACTACTTACAGCATTAATCGAAATTTAAAAAGAAATGAGGGGAAAAATCAAAAAATAATTTTAGTTAAAAGTTCCAACACCTGAAATTTTTCCAAGTAACAAGTTCCGAATTGCTTTTTCAAAGCTATCTATATCAATCGGGCATTTCGAGTAACAAGAAACGTGATTAAAAATCATTGGCTCAAAATCCAAACTATCAGCTAAAAATAAAAAGCAAGGTTGTGCCCTAGCCACTCCAAACCTGACTCTCAGAATCAATTCATCGGAAGTCATTTCTGGAAGATCATTGGGGCATATCACTAAATGATAATTTTTATTTTCCAAGCAAGATAAAACTCCTTTTACTTTATGCGTAATCTCAACTTTTGAGTACCCCTTTCCTTCCAATTGAGTCTTTAAATGAAGGCTATATAAGGAATTATCGTCCACATTTAAAATTTCGGCGTCATTAAACATTTTTCAATCACCAATTTTAAGAGTTAAACTTATTCATTTTTTAATTTCATAAACCGAATTATAGTTAATAGGGGAAGGAAAAACTGCCCCTGATATCTTTATTTTTTTTTAGAGAAAACAAGGGGCTCCGTAGTGATTTCACTACAAAGAAAAAGAGGAAATTTGATAGAACAACTATTAGACAAATAAGTTGTGTTAAGTATCGATTACTGGTTTTCTATATTTTTGATTTTAATTGTACAAAATTTCAGAACTTGAAATTTTCATTAGGCCTCTGGAGTAATCTAAAAAAAGTTTGTTAAATTCCTTTAATTCATTATTCTCAAATGCCTCTAAATTTTGAACAACGGGGATCGAAATGGTTTTCCCGTTTTCGGTATTTTCTTTTATTGTAAATGGGACGGTTTTTTCAGTCTCCCCACTATCAGATATATAGGCGACGATACCAATAACGCCTTTATAATACTTAGGTTCAAAAGCCTCGATTATTTGAGAACAACCTGGGGGTATTTTTTTTGCCTTCCCTAAAAATTCGCCATCAAAAAACAACCTATAAAATGGCTTTCTATTTGGCATAAGGTCTCTACAAATTTTAAAAGAAATTCTAAAATTAGAATTTTTATTTAAATCTATATTTTTAAAATCATAGTGAACAAACGCATTCGAATTTATTGTAAGAATATCCGTTTCAGTAATTTTTTTCTTAAATGTATTCCAGCGAGTTAATTTTAGAGTTTTATAAGGTTGGTCATTAATTTGATTTTTTAAACTAAAAATAAAAACACCAAAAATAACTAACGCTAAACTAAATTTGAAAAAACGAGGTCTAATACCATTCAATTTAAAATTTTCATCGCTTTCGAATCTTTCTCTTTTTAAAAAAATACTATCTAAAGCCAAAGCAATAAAAATCATATTAATTGGGCTTATTACAGCTCGGAACCGAAATGTACCAAAAACCACTAACGAAGAAAATAATCCGTAAAGTATTATTGCTCCAACAATCAAACCCTTGTTTTGCCAAATAATACGTCGATCCTTCAATAGAATCAGGAAACCTAACCCTGTGAATAGATATATATAGAATTGTAAATTTGCCCCATAAAAACTATTCAGCGTAATATGTAACGGCATTAAAAACCTTCCTCCAGGGTCGAATAAAAAACCGGGTAGCTCGTCTTTTAATTTTTCCATTAATAAAACTGAAATCTTCCCTGGGAACTCAAAAAACACTTTCATACTATCTTTAAAATCGTTTACTGGATTAAATCCCATTTCATTCATTTTTAACGCCGAAGGACTTTGACCATAGGTGAAAGCAACCCTATCTGAAGTCGTTGAATCTCTCCCAGATAAAATAAAACGATCGTTGGCCTGAAATGAAATTAAATTAATTGGTAAGATAACAATCATAGCGCCAACTATTACCCATTTACCCAATCCGATTATTGAGTAAATAGATTCGCCTCCTCGCTTTAAAACAATAAAAATCAGGATGCCTAACAAAGCTAAAAAAGATTCGGGACCTATGTAAAAGGAATTTGCAGTAAGAAAACCTAATACGACTAAGGATAAAAAGTTTTTAGTTTTCCCCAACTTTAAAGAAACCAGTAAAATCAAAGGCAAAATTACCGCTAATAGAGAAGCTCGATTTATGACCACGGAATAATGGATGGATAAATTAGAAACAGCCGTCAAAATTCCCGCTAAAAAACCAACTCTATTTCCCCATAAATGTTTGGCCATTAAATACACAATAACGGGAACACTCGCTCCAATTAAAGCTTGGCAATAAAAAATCGTTCCGAAATCTTTTCCAAATAGAAACAAAAAGAACCCAAGATATAGCGTGTACAAAGGAGAATGCCAAAAATCAGCTCCTTTTAAATTCCATTCAGAAAAGGCCAAAGCTGATTGGTAATACGCCGGGCCATCAGCTCCTATACCTATTGACTTTTCTCCCAAAGACACAAAGTATTGGGCATACCACAATCTAAAAAAAACGCCTATTAAGATTATTGTAAAAAGAGGAAGGTTGTTATTAATAAAACTATTCCTAAAAACTTTAAAATAATTTGAATTTTTAAAATATTTTACAAATTGGAATAATACAAAACCTAAGCTCATATATTGAAATAAAGCGCTTTTGTTATTAACAAAAAAGGGAATAACCAAGAGAGAGAAACACACCATTAAGTTTGGAGTTGTAACTAATTCTATTTTGGAATAGACGATTTTAGCGACTCGGCCAGCGACAAAAAAATAAAAGGAAGTGAAAGCTAATACAAAAAAAGCTTGCTCGTAAATAGAAATAAATGGAGGGGGATTAAAAAGCAGAGGAGTTAGAGTAAAATCGGGAACCGTTTCCTCAAATTTGGTTATCAATAACAAAAACACATGAATGAATAAACCAATTTCGATAAATTTTCTAGAATAATTTTTTAACCTTTTTTGAGAATCTAATCGAGCGCCAATGAGACAAACTATACCCAGCAAGGCCCAGTAATATAATGGATAAACCACTTTATTATATAGACCATAATACATTTTTGTCTTAAAAAAAGAATAAATGAATTCTCCCTGCCGCCATTCCAACTCCAAAACAATATAAACTGATAGAAAATTAAAAAGCGCCGCTAGAAAAATCTTTAATAAAAAATTAAAGATGTCGTTTCTTTTTTTTAATTTTTCCATCTGGTAAACATTGGATATACAATCAGAATTATTAAAATGTATTAGGATTTACTATGAAAGATAGAAATGAGTTTTCAAAATCTTTTGAAGAACGAGGATTCCATCATAAACTTGTCCGCTTGGAAGCATTTAAAAAAAATAACGCAACAAGCTTAAAATGCTGAAAATCTTCTAATTCGAATATACCAAAGAATAACCGGTAAATCGAGATTATGATATGAATATGGATGGGATGATAATATTTATGATCGCTATTGCAGCCTCTATAAGTAATGCCGATGCGGCAGATCGGGAAGCTACAATTTGCGGACCGGTCAAAGAGCGATTCTACTTCTGGATGTGGAGTATGAATGCTCCCTCCCCTGATCCTAGCCTTGTTTCTCAATTCAAAAATATAGAGCCTACCAGTTTCATCACTGCCGATAATAAGAAGCTTGTTGGTTATAAATATAATTCACACAACACTCAAGGCGAAAAAACAAAAGCCAAAGGTTATCTATTGGTCGCTTTAGGAAATGCCATGATAGCCGACCGAATGATAACGAGTTTCATACAATTCGCACAAAGTGGTTTGGACGTTTATATATACGACTACAGAGGGTATGGAAATTCAGAAGGAAAACGACGACTAAATGCCATTATCGAAGACTATAAAGAAATCGCTCTATCGCTCAACAAAATCTATGAAAAAAAATTCTTTTATGGAATATCGCTTGGAGGGGTTTTTATTTCAAACGTTATAGGATCGGGAATTGATTTTGACAAAGCCATAATAGATTCAAGTCCCAGCCGTCTTTCAACTCATGGATGTCCATTAAGAGTCGACCCCACAGAAAATCTTCCAAAAGATTCAAGCAAGCTATTTGTAATAACTGGAAAAAGAGATCAGGTATTAGGCGATGACATGACTCAGGAACTTAGAGAGATCGCGAGTAAAAAAGGGGCTAAAACAATTCACGGAGAACGTTTCGCCCATCCTTTTATGGATTCTAGTCAAGAAATCCATCAAGAAAGAATGGATTTAATAATCAAGTTTTTGACAGAAGCAAATTCAAATTAAAAACTACTTGAAAAACCCTTTCAAAATCGATATTTTGGCATGTGATAATTTTTGAAGAAGGAATTTTAATGGTTGATTCTAAAACTAAACGAATTTGGTTGAGCTGTTTATTTGCATACTGTTATTTAATGGGCTTTATTGATCCTAGTGGCCAAAACATGACTAATAGCGGATTGGTGATGGGAAGAGCCATAGGAATGTTTGGAATGGGAGGGGTAGTCGCTTTAATTGCGGCAATAATTAATCTTTTCAAAAAAGAAAAAACAAAATTGGTTTTTATAGTTTGGACTATTAGTACATTTATTGTTTCTCTTCTTGGCACTGGTTTGGTTGAACCTAAAAACTACTTCTAACCATCAAGTTTTTATTATAAGCGTTCCGACTTCATCGTGCTCATCTTCATCCTTACGGGATGAAGTTTTTATTCAAACGTTATAAAAGATTTTGATGCTAGATTGGAAAACTAGAAAAGTTTGGATGCTTTCATTGATGGGTTATTGTAGTCTTGTTGGACTCTTTCAACTCTTTACTAATAGTTCAGAGCTAAGGTACGCAAAAAATATTTGGTCCATTACTCATCTCGCACTAGGTCATATGGTTGCCGCGATAACAATTATGTTTGGAGGTGGAGCATTAATCGCTTTGATAGCTGCCATTTTTACTCTTTTTAAAAAAGAAAGAGTAAAAGCAGTTTATATTGTGTGGACTATTGGTGTAAAAATACTATCTATCCCTACTCTATTAGGCCATCCAAAGTAAGTACAAATCTTATTTTTCGAGAAGCTTGAATTCCATCAAAGGGGTGCCAACTTCGACATACTCTTCTTCGTCAATATATATTTCTTCAATAACTCCATCTTCGGGAGCGGTTAAGGTCCAATATCCTTCGGCAACAAGTTCTGCGACAGGTTGACCTTTTTTAACGGTATCTCCAGGTCCAACTAAATATTTTTCAACTTTTCCTGTTTCCATCGTAGGATACATTTCTTCCATATATATATAAGGATCGAATTCCTCTTCCTCATTTTCTGCCATTACTACCGCTCCGATCTGTTGTTGAAGAAATAAAAGTTTTAACTCTATCAATACTTAAGATACAATTTTAATTTATTGAATTAATGTTTTCTTAAGAAAACAAAGGTTAAATTCTTGAAATATTAACCTAGATTCTTCGTCGCTTCTTTGAAGCTCCTCAAGAATGACGTCGAAATAATCTTTTTATATAAAACCAAATTTATTTTTTGAATAAAATAAAAATTTAGTTCTTTTTTGAACAGCCTTTTCAGGTTTTACGCTTACTATGAAAATTAAATTACAACCCGGCGACGCTCTTTACGAACCTATTTCTAATAACACCGGGGAAATTTTAAAAATTATTCCACACCCTAACGGTAAGATCGTTCTTATTCGATGGAGAATGGAAGGACAACTCCATCATGACACCGAACACTTTTACGCAAAAGTGGCTAAAAGTATTAAACACGGTGAAATGGAATACACGCCTAAACTTGATAAGAATTAACTTGTATAGACTGTATGCTTTGGCCTTCCCGCTAAAATATTTTCTTTGCCCCAGTTGGCAACATCTTTAAATTTTTGCGATCCCATAAACACATCGAAAGCGTCTTTTGAGTTCCAAGCGGAAACAATTAAATACGATTGTGGGTCGTTAACGTCTTTATAAAGAAACGATTCGTCATGTCCTTCCATTTCTTCCATTACCTTTAACACGTTCGCAAAAACGTCTTCGAATACTTTTTCTTTACCGGGAATCATTTTATAATTCATGCCAATCGTAACCATTGTTATTCTCCTTCAAAAATTATGCGGCAACCGCTTGAGGATATTCTATTCCATCTAAAGGATTAACCGTTACTTCGTTTAAGTTGAAATCTTCTTTTAATTTACGAATATTTTCTAATTTATGGCCCTTATAAACTGAAAGCTTTCTCATCGGAACATGAAAACTAATCGATTTTTGCGATTTAGGCAGTTCGCTCACAATAGCAGATAGTTCGTCAAACCCAATCCTACAATCTATAAGATATCTAATTGACGGGTGATAAGGTCCTGTAACAAAATTTTCTAACATACTAGCTTCGGAATGCAACCCTAATCGAATAATTGGAATATCACGACTGCGGAATTTTAAAACAGCCTCTTTTAAAGCGTCTATAGTTTTTTCTAAACTCCACGGCACAAAAGTTTTTTGCAAATACATTTCGTGAATTTCAGTATTTTTTATAATCAATGTGGGATAAATTCTTGTAAAGTCTGGATTCCAATTCAAAACGTCGTCAACCGTTTGCGCAAAGGTTTCTTCCGTATCTCCTGGCAATCCAGACATCATTTGCAACCCTAAATTAAAACCAAACTTGCGAATTTGTTTTACGGCCTCATCCATCGCAGCCCAAGAACATTCTCTACCTGAGAGCCTTAATACATTTTGGTCGGTCGATTGAATACCTAGTTCAACCGTTTTAACTCCAAAGCTAATCAAATTTTTCAATATCGTTTCATTTATAAATAGCGGGTGGGTTGATAAGCGGATATTTTGAACTTTACCCTCTTTTAAATAAGGCTGTACGAAGGATAATAAAGAATTCTGTCTTTCTAACGGCAAGCCCGTAAAACTACCGCCATAAAAAGCGACTTCACAAACTTTGGAACGAACATTCAATTCCGAGCTTTTTAAATATTGATCGATGGTTGTTTCTACTAATTCCTTATCCGCTCTAGTTTTAGCGCCTGAAATATTTTTTTGATCGCAGAAGGAACAACGGTAAGGACAACCTTGGTGGGGAATAAAAATTGGAATAATTAATCGATTCAGAGCCATAATTATTTTGGGGCTTCGCTTGCGCTATACGCAAAAAGAGCTTCTTGTGCGGCCGCTTGTTCGGCTTGTTTTTTATTTTTTCCAATACCCGCGCCCAATTGCTTTTGCTTAACAAATACGGAAACTTCAAAAGTTTTTTGATGGTCGGGACCCTTTTCGCCAACGACTTTATAAGACGGGATACAATTAAATTTATTTTGAGTTAATTCCTGAAGTTCGCTTTTATAATCGCGAAACTCGCTAGTAGCCGCCATTTTATTTATTTCTTCTTTTAACAATGGCAAAAAAACTTTATTTGCGGAGTTCAAGCCGCCGTCTTTATATATAGCTCCAGCAACCGCTTCAAATGCATTCGCCAACAAGGAGCTTTTATTCCTTCCGCCTGAATACTCCTCCCCTTTTCCAAGCATCAAATAATCGCCTAGCTTTAAATCGCGAGCAACCATAGCTAAACAAGTTTCCTTAACCACGGCCGCCCTAATTTTAGATAAAGCGCCTTCAGAACTATCAAGAAAAGCTTGGATGGAGTAATCGCTAACAATCAAATCTAAAACGGCGTCGCCTAAAAACTCAAAGCGTTCGTTATTTTTCAAACCGCCGCCTTGCTCATTAGTGTATGACTTATGAGTTAGCGCCTTATTTAAGAGGAAGGGATCGTTAAACTTATAACCAAGCGTTAGTTCTAAGGTCGCTAGTTGCGCCCGCCTTTCTTCAGAAACCATATCAGCCGACGAAACGTTTAAAAATCAGAACCCCATTAGTGCCGCCAAAACCAAAAGAGTTTGATATGGCGTAGTCGATATTCTGTTCCCTAGGTTGGTTAGGAACATAATCTAAATCGCATTCGGGATCGGGATTGGAATAATTAATCGTAGGGGGTAAAACACCGCGATGCAAAGCCAATATTGAAAAGATTGCTTCAATTCCACCCGCTGCGCCTAAAAGGTGCCCTGTCATAGATTTGGTCGAACTCACGGCAATTTTTGTATCGTTGCCAAAAACTGTTTTAATGGCTTGGGTCTCAGTCGCATCCGCAGCGGTAGAGGTGCCATGAGCATTTATATAACCAATATCTTCTTTATTTATCCTTCCGCTTTTTAAAGCCATATTCATACAACGAGCGGCTCCTTCGCCATCGGGAGTTGTTGCCGTTATATGGTAAGCGTCGGAATTTAATCCATAGCCAACTACTTCGGCTAAGATATTTGCATTGCGTTTTTTTGCATGCTCCAATTCTTCTAAAATAACAATTCCACTTCCTTCGCCCATAACAAAACCATCGCGGTCTATATTATAAGGACGACTTGCTTCCTGTGGAGAATCGTTCCTAGTAGATAAAGCTTTTGCCGCATGGAAACCGCCAATAGCTAATGGAGTAATAACAGATTCCGTTCCGCCCGCAAACATAATATCTGCGTCGCCGTACTGAATTAACCGAGCGGCGTCGCCTATTGAATGGGTTCCGGTAGCGCAAGCGGTGACAACACATGTATTGGGACCTTTTGCTCCAAAGAGGATAGAAACTTGTCCCGACGCGAGGTTTGAAATGAGCATTGGGATAAAGAAAGGAGTTATTTTTCTTACCCCCCGCTCTTTATAAACGTCGTAATACTTTTCTATGGCTGGTAAACCACATAAGCCAACGCCGATAAGAACACCTACTCTTTCAGCGTTTTCTTCCGTAATTTCAATTCCAGATTGATCTGCCGCCATTTTAGCGCTTGCAATCGCAAAATGGATGAAACGGTCCATCTTCTTTTGCTCTTTGTGCTCAATGTAGTCGGATACTTCAAAATCTTTCACTTCGCCAGCTATTTTTACTGGAAAATCCGTTACATCAAATCGGGTTATTTCTCCAATACCCGACTTCCCTTTACAAATGGAGTCCCAATTTTCGTCGACTCCAACCCCTAATGGGGAAACCATTCCAGTGCCGGTAACAACAACACGCCTTTTCATGAATCTCCGTAAATTTTACCTGTTAATTTATATGGTCTTTAATATAATCGACAGCGTTTTGAACCGTTGCGATTTTCTCCGCTTCTTCGTCGGGAATTTCAATATCAAATTCTTCTTCTAATGCCATAACCAATTCAACGGTATCTAAGGAATCAGCTCCCAAATCGTCAATAAACGAAGCGTCGCTATTCACTTGTTTTTCTTCTACTCCCAATTGATCGATAATGATTTCCTTAACTCTATCCTCAACTGACATTTTTGTCTCCTGAAAAAAAAGGAACTACATCAACATTCCACCATTAATATTTATTACTTGACCTGTAATGTATTTTGCTTGATCTGAAACCAAAAAAGCGACGCTATCTGCAACATCTTCTGGAGATCCAAATTTTCCTAAAGGAATTTGTTCCAACATAGAGTTTCGAACTTTTTCGTCTAACTTTTGAGTCATTTCTGTATCTATAAAACCAGGGGCGACCGCATTGACAGTTACGCCACGCGAAGCTACTTCCCTAGCGGTAGTTTTAGTGAGGCCAATCAAACCCGCTTTGGCGGCGGAATAGTTTGCCTGCCCAAAGTTACCCATCACTCCAACTATAGAAGCAATATTCACAATAGAACCCGATCTTTGCTTCATCATTTGCTTTGTGGCTTGCTGGGTGCACAAAAAACACCCTTTTAGGTTCGTGGATAAAACTGCATCCCAATCGCTTTCTTTCATGCGAACCAACAATCCATCACGCGTTATGCCGGCATTATTTACTAAGATATCCACCGGCTTTTGTTCTTTAGATATAGAATCAAAAACCGATTGAATTTCTGTCAAATTGGTAACGTCTAAACGTTTAGCAGACGCCAACCCACCAGAACTTTTTATTTCTTCGGAAGATTTTTCAGCGGCTTCTAACTGTATATCAGCTAAAACAACATGCGCTCCATCTCCCGCTAACCTTTTGGCAATAGCCAAACCGATTCCTTGCGCTCCACCAGTAACCAGGGCTATTTTACCATTTAATCCCATTTATAACTCCAAAATATATTTCCAAATAAATTTAAAGTTTTAATTCAAAAAAACTATATCAATTAAGATTCCTTTAATATCGAAACCGCTTTATTGAGCGAGTCTATATCACCAATGGGAATGCATTGTATCGATTTATCATACCGTTTAAATAATCCGCTCAAGACTTTACCAGGTCCAAACTCGATAACTCTTTCTATTTTTTCATTCACAAAATGAGCCATCGTTTCAGTCCATCTCACAGGCGAACAAACTTGACGAACTAAAGAATCTCTTGCCACTTCCCCATCCGAAACAGCGTTACAATCAACATTGGTAATTAC